>CANGIF010000083.1 GCA_947453885.1 Flavobacteriaceae bacterium | reverse complement strand
CGTCCTGGAGTTGCAACAACAATTGTCGCTCCTTGTTTGATTTGTGTCATTTGACGACGAATGTCTGTTCCACCATAAACTGCTACAATAGCTGTTTTACGATCATGCTTAGCGTAATTTTCTAAGTCTTTTGTAATTTGTAAACACAATTCACGTGTAGGACAAATGATTAACCCTTGAGTTAAATCATACTGTGAAACAATGTTGTTTACCAATGGCAAGCCGAACGCTGCCGTTTTTCCCGTTCCTGTTTGAGCCAAACCAACGAAGTCGCTTTCACTTTTCAATAAGTGCGGAATCGCTTCTTGCTGGATAGGTGTTGGTACATCAAACCCCAAATCTGTAATCGACTGAAGTACCTCTTCCCTTAACCCTAATTCACTAAAGGTCATATAAAGTATTTAAATTAAGTTGCAAAGGTACGTTAAAGCAAGGGATAAAGCAAAAAATGTTTTTAAAGTAACAATTTGATAATTTTAATGAAGTAATTGGACAACAGATAATGAACTTCATGAAAAAACTAGATTCATTCCCACCATACATAAACTGAGGAAATACTTTTAAAATGAAAGACTTTTAAACAAAACGATAAAAAATCTATAAACTTCAGAAATTCAATACACCACCCTTAAACACTAATAAACAAATACTTAACATTAATAATGGTTTCTTATTACGTTAATCTAATATTAAAAATTTGGAAAGCCAATAAAAACCTGACGTTGCAAGGTCTTAAAAATAGAATCTTTCCACTTAATTTCATCTTTAGAAAATTTACAAAAATTAGAAAAGTGAACATTCAAAAAGAAAACTTTATACTTCGAGATAGATAACCACACATCAAAAAGCAACCTAAATTAATTTTTATCGTTATATTAGAGCAACTTAAAATTTTACACTATGAAAAAACAGATACTACTTGTTGCTTTATTACTTTCAAGTAAAGCTTTTTCTCAATCATTCACCACAAGTAATGAACCACAAGTTGGGTCAAACGTTTCTATGTATGTCCTAGACACTGCAACGGTAGATTTAGCTAATATCAAAGGAAATGGTGTCACTTGGGATTATTCCACCATTTCAATTGCAGATTCAACTATTAAAAATAAAATTTCGGTTATTGATCCTAAAACAACCAAATATACTTCTGATTTTAAAAATGCTAAAACAGCTATAACTATTGAAAAATTTTTAACCACTTATTTTACATCAGACGCTAATCAAAGAACCTCATTAGGATATTATTTACCAACAAAAGATTATGGTGATGTTAAAGCTATTTACAATTTAAATCAAGAAATCACTCAACAATACCCTACTTTTAAGCTCAATGATAAAATAAATGATGACTTTGGAGGTACATTATATTATACAATTGCAAGTATTCCAATCAACACTCCAATGGCTGGAAAATCAACATCAGAAGTAGATGGATTTGGTAATTTAAAGATTGGCAAAAGCACTGAATTTAAAGATATTACTCGTTATCATATTTTTGATTCTATTAATGCAACTGTAAACGTTACAACTCCATTTCCATTAGGTGAGGTTAATAGTACTGTAATTAGAAATCAATATGAATATTATGATTTAAAAAATTCAAATCTTCCAATTTTTGTTCATACTACTTTTACAATTAAAGCTAAAAACCAACAGTATAACTTTACATTTCCAAGTAAATCAGTGCTGTCAAAATATTATGGTTTTGAAAAAGGAACAGCTTCAACTATTCAACTAAAATCAAACACATTTATTATTGCACCAAACCCAACAAAAGAATCAATTTTAATAAGTGGTTTAACAGAAAGAGCAATAATTCGTATAATAGATCAATCTGGTAAAGAGATTAAAAATATAACTTCAACTCAAGGACAAGAATCTATTGATTTGAATGGAATTGAAGATGGTATCTATTTTATTTCTATAGAAACTAATTCATTCAAGGAAATACAAAAAATTGAAAAAAATTAATTTGTAGTTTCTAAATTTCAATCAAGCCACAGCAATGTGGCTTTTTTTATGCTTCTTAACTTCATTCACAAACAAGGTGTAATAACTCGATATCAACCAAGAGAATGAATGTGCAATAAATCCTTATTTTTGTGCGTTATTCTTAATTTAATTTATGAAATCATTCTTCAACCTACTCATATTTATCGTTTTCGGTACTCAAATTGTATTCTCGCAAGAAAAAGAGCGATTTTCTCCTGAGGAAAAAGCCTATTTGTTTCATATTGTACGTAAAAGTCCAATTTTAGAGAAAAATATTGGTCGCTATTTAGAATATAAAGGACCCAATATTTCCTTTGCGAGCGGCGAGGTAAACTACGATTCAATTGAATCAATTATCATCAATAATCCAAGCTTTTTATTCATCCGTTCCAGTGAAATATCCAAAGCACCCAAAGGACTTATTTCAGAAGCGGCTAATAAAATGGCCTTATGGGAACTAAATAAAATCTTGCGTGCTAAACGTATGGATGATGAAATTGAATTGCAAATATTCAAAAGTAAACTTGAAAATTTTGAAACAATCTTATGTAAATTACTACCTCCGCACGCTGTAAAAGAAGATAAAACAGGTATTTTCCCTAACAAACGTATATACAACCTTTTAGATCCTAGTATGAGTTTTGAAGATCGAAGAAATATGATTGAAACATATCACTTCTTAGATCAAAATGATCAACTATTAACCTTGGAAGCAATCAACAACAGCATCAATCGTTATGTTGAAAAACGCACCTATACTTTCTACAAAGCATTGGGTGGTGAATCAGAAGTGTTTAGCAACATCTTAGTAGCTGCAGGTGATGGTTCCAACACAACCGGTTTATTGGAAGAGCGCGAAAAAGATGAACAAGGTCGTTGGAATCAAGGTTTACCAAAGGCCGTTGGTTTATTCCCTTATCAAATCGAACTTGTTTCTGATGAAAAAAGAAAAAACGTCATCGAACCCAAACGTTTTTCTAAATTGAACTACAAAACCGTTGGAAATAATAAAATTACAAACTTACATTTCGATGTTTGGGGGT
>CANGIF010000082.1 GCA_947453885.1 Flavobacteriaceae bacterium | reverse complement strand
TGGAGTAATCCTGTGCTAGATTGGAGTAATCGTGTGCTAGATTTATGTAATCTTGTTCTAGAACCTGCCAACTTAAATCTGGATTTATGTTGGTGGGTTCTCTATTGAAAGAATCCTATTTTGGATTTAAATTGTTTTATTCTGGATTAAAAAAAAAAAAATTGGTCTTGGAGTCGACCTGAGCTAGATTGGTGTGATTATGTTCCAGATTGGATTCATTAGGTGCTGGATTGGAGCAATCACGATCTAGAACTTGCCGACATAAATAAGGCTCTTGGTACCATAAATACAGATTTAAGTTGTTATGTTCTAAATTTATTTGGATCAAAATTGGATGTGTCTTGTTATTTATTAGATTTTTTTAACCAAGGGGTGTTTGTTGGGGGTGTTTATTAGATTTTAAATTGAAAAGAGGTTTAATAAAGTTCTAGATTTTAGGTAAAGTTCCACAATTAAAATAGATATAATTACTAAAAATATTTTTTATTGAGATTTTTGTATAAATTAGCAAAACGCTATACAATAGCGCATATACAACCAAATTATGGTGTATACACGCTACTTTGTAGCGCATATATACAAGTTGTAGGCAATACTCGAGCTACACGAAACGCACAATAGAAACTGCACAAAAAGAGAAAAAATAGAATCAAAAAAAGAAAAGTGTTTTGCTCTCACAAAACACTTTTTATTTTAAATATTATCGAGAAATTGAATATTTCAAATCATAAAAAATTAACTACTTTTGCGTTCCAACAATAAATAATAAAATGGCTAAATCTTTAAATAATAATCTTAAAAAAGCTAAAGCAGGTAAAAACGATGAGTTTTACACCGAACTTACCGACATAGAAAAAGAATTGCGTCATTATAAAAACCATTTCAAAGGGAAAACTGTTTTTTGTAATTGCGACGACCCAAGAATTAGCAATTTCTTTCATTACTTTTCATACAATTTTGAAGCATTAGAACTAAAAAAACTAATTACAACTTGTTATAAAAACCAAGACAAAGATTTATTTAGCAAACACGATACAGAAAGTGCAATATATTTAGAATACACAGGCGATAAAAACGGTGACCGCATTCCAAATCCAGAAGAAATTGGTATTGTAAAATTAAAAGGAGATGGCGATTTTAGAAGTCAGGAAAGTATTGAACTTTTAAAAGAAGCTGACATAGTTGTAACAAATCCACCATTTTCATTATTCCGTGAATATGTTGCTCAACTTATTGAATACGACAAGAAGTTCTTAATTATTGGAAACCAAAATAATTTGACATACAAAGAAATTTTTAAACTTGTAAAAGAAAACAAAATTTGGACAGGTGTAGATAATGGTGGTACAAAATGGTTTAAAGTTCCAGACCACTATGAAATAGAAACTGAAACAAGAATTAAAACCGAAAACGGACAAAAGTATTTCAGTATGGGTAGCGTTTATTGGTTTACAAATTTAGACAACCGAAAAAGGCACGAAGACATAATACTTTACAAAACTTATTATGGCAACGAAACAGAATACCCAACTTTTGACAATTACGATGCAATAAACATTAATAAAGTTGCTGACATTCCAATCGATTTTAAAGGAGTAATGGGAGTTCCAATAACTTTTATTGACAAATACAACCCTGAACAATTTGAAATTATCAGTTCAAACGATGTAAGAGTAAACGAAAGTGTTCCTATCAAAGAACACGGACTAATTAAAGATAAGGAAGGTGCAATAAATGGTAAACCAACTTATGTAAGAGTTTTAATCAAGAACAAAAGAATATGATTATAGAATTAAAAGAAATAACTGTTAGAGAATTAGTTAAAGGCTATTTTGACGATGCTGAAAATGGCGTTGTTGGTTTCGACGGCAAATTAGATATTCGACCACCATATCAAAGAGAATTTGTTTATGGCGACAAAGAACGTAAAGCAGTAATTGACACTTTACAGAAAGATTTTCCTTTAAATGTAATGTATTGGGCAGTACGTGAAGATGGAAACTTTGAAGTAATTGATGGACAACAAAGAACAATTTCAATTTGCCAGTTTGTTAACAAAGACTTTTCTGTAAACGGTTTAGCATTTCAAAACTTAACTGACGACAAACAAAATCAAATTTTAGACTACAAATTGATGGTTTATTTTTGTAGTGGAAAAGACAGTGAAAAATTAGAATGGTTTGAAACTATAAACATTGCTGGTTTAGAATTAACTAAACAAGAACTTCGAAATGCAGTTTATTCTGGCTCTTGGGTTTCAGACGCAAAACGTTACTTTTCTAAAAACAGCCGGCCAAAATTGGGAGATGATTATATGATTGGAAAAGCTAACCGACAAGAATTTTTAGAAACTGCTATTGCTTGGATTTCAGAAAATCAAATCGAAGCGTATATGAGTAAAAACCAACACGAACCAAATGCAAACGAACTTTGGCTTTATTTTCAAGCAGTAATTAATTGGGTAAAAGTTACTTTTCCAAAATATCGTAGAGAAATGAAAGGTTTATCTTGGGGCATTTTATACAACGAATTTAAAAATCAAAAGTTTGACTCAAAAAAATTAGAGGAAGAAGTTACAACTTTGATGTTAGATATAGACGTAGAAAATAAAAAAGGAATTTACTCATTTGTTCTAACACGAAAAGAAAAACATTTAAACATTCGTACTTTTAATGACAACGAAAAACGTGAAGCATTTGAAAGACAAAAAGGAGTTTGTGTAAAGTGCGGTGTTGAATTTGAAATTAACGAAATGGAAGCCGACCATATTACACCTTGGCACGAAGGCGGCAAAACTACAGCAGAGAATTGTCAAATGCTTTGTAAATACGACAACAGAATTAAATCAGGAAAATAAAAAACTAAAAATAACGCCCGACCGCTCGGATATGTCCACGTAACGATAGCGCGGATTTGCAAACATAAGTGTTCGAAACCTTGAAAATTGTTATATTTGAGTCCCAAAAAGACTTATGAGACTAGAAGAAGTTTTAGAATATATTCCAAAAGAAGAGCTAAATAAGTTATCAATTGAATATAAAGTAGACCATCAAGTAAAAAAACTTCATG
>CANGIF010000081.1 GCA_947453885.1 Flavobacteriaceae bacterium | reverse complement strand
TATTTGAATATGCTTTTCGCTTTTTGAATAGACTCTTTGGTCAATTTTACGCGTTCAACTTTTTCTTTTTTCGGACGGAGCATTTTAGTATATTTGTTACGTGCAAATTTACTTCATAGAAATGAAGTTTGTTTCTTTTTTTACTTTTTTAAATAAAATCTTGTAAAAACAAAATAATGTATTAACTTTGCACACTCGAAAATGTAAGTAGAACACGATTTAAAGAAAATATATCATGAAAAGAACGTTTCAACCTTCTGTAAGAAAAAGAAAAAACAAACACGGATTCCGTGAGCGTATGGCTACTAAAAATGGTCGTAAAGTATTAGCTGCACGTCGTCGTAAAGGAAGAAAAAAATTAACTGTTTCTAGTGAGGGTTCTCACAAACGTTAATACGTTTCTTTTCTAAAAAGAATTTAGGGTTGCCTTTTGGTAACCCTTTTTTTATTTTATAAATATAATCGATTTGCCTTTCGACGAGTTAATAGTAAAATATATTGTTTTATTAGTCGTTTCGTTTTTTTAATAATTTAGAATACACTTGGAGGTTTTCTTAATTCAAGTTTTGCATCTTGAAGCATTTGCGCGTTTGCAGAAAAACGAACTAAGAAACTTTTGTTTGTTCCAATAGGCGTAACCCAAAAAGATAAATTCCAACAATGTAAATTTCGTGTTAGTGTAATATTGCTGTTTGTGATTTTATTTGTTTTGAAATCAAAGTTTGTTGTGTTAGATATTTTCCAAAGTTTTGTAATGTTAACATCACCGTTTGCATAGATTGTATGGCTGATGTTATAGAATGGGTCTGTTGTATTAATTCTATTTGTTTTTGTATCAAAAGAAAGTACGTGGGTGAAATTTACTTTCCAGGGGATTTCAAAATCTAAATATTGTTCAGGGTGTAATGCAAAATATCGAAACTCTGAGTTCCATATTCCAGTAAAAGCATCTTTATTTTGTTCTATTTTTCTTTTCCCCGCAACAGATGTTAAGGTTAGTGTGGTGTTGAAGTTTGTATTTAAAAATCTCCCTAGTGAATGATTCTGTTCGATTGCAAAATTCTTCATTGTTTCTTTTGTTGTAGGGTCCCATGCATATGGGCTAAATGTAGAATTTGCTACGAAACTAATTGAGTTAATAGGGTTGATTCTCAGTGATAGTGTTAAGTTCGAGAGTTTCATAGAGTCTTTAAAGAAGTCATAGTTTCCATTTAAAGTTAATGCGTCAATAATTTTTGTTTTTTTAAAACCTGTTATTGTGTCTTTATCTGATTTTCTTTTTAATTCTAATGTGTTAGTAAAGCTAAAGCTAATAGAGCTTGAGCCATAAATATTGTTTTGGGTGTAAGCGCTGTTAATATAAGGTGAGTATAGAATTATTTTATTTTTATCATTAACATATGATTCTATTTTACTATTAATTGAAGGTGTGTAGTTATAGGAAAAACTAGGAGTAAGAATATGTCTAAGAAGTGGTTTATTTTTCCCAATAAATTTGTAATAGGTGTAAATTTGTGACGTAACGCTGATTGAAGTGGAAAAACTTTGGAATGAACCTGTATTTTGACTAATTTCTTTTATTAATGTGTGTTTAGTTGTATCGTAACTAAGTTTTGTTTGTTGGAAATTGATAAAGTTTGAGTAATTTAAGGAAGGAGTTAGTGACCAAGTTTTCTTGAATATTTTTAATGTAGTTGTCAATCTGGCATTTTGGGTTGCTCCGTTTATGAAGTTTTGCCTTATTGAATCGTAGTCTTTATGTTTTATCAATCTATCGTTGAAAGAAGATGTGTTTTTAATTTCAGCATTGTAGGTAATACCAATTTGATCGTACCATTTATCATTTCCAATTCTATTTTTGATTAATAGTTTTGTTGGGGAGAAACGAGTTATATTTGTTGTAAAAATCGGACTAGTTATATTCATTGTATGAGTGCTTGTGTTTTGATTTGTCGATAGTTTTATCCCCATAGATATTGGCTTGTTAGGGAAGTTTCTACTTAGGTTTATGTCTGATTTAAATGAGTTTGAGAAATAATTCGGGTTGATTGGATTGACAATGTTTTTTGCGTTATTATCTGAAATAAAGTTGACATTGGAGCTGAAATTCCAATATGGATTTGCTTTGCTGTCTTTATTGTGGGTCCAAGTAATTGTAAATTTATCTGATTTTGTATGATCAGGAAAGCCTGAATTGTTTTCTTGATATGATAGGTATAAATTTCCTGAATAAGCATATTTAACTTTGTAAGCTGTTTGGTTGGAAAGTAGCCAACTACCACTAGTGTAAAAGTTACCTAAAAATGTAGTGTGAATGCTGTCGTTAAATGGATAATAATATCCTAGATCAGAAATCCCCATTCCGAAACTTGAAGTCGGAGAAATTTTAGGGAAAAGTAATCCGTGTTTTTGCATTTTAGCTTTTTTCTTAGATTGCGGGATTACTAAAAAAGGAAGACCAAGCGGAGTTGATAAATCTCTTACGTATAAATTCATACGTTTTGAAATTATTTTTTTTTCGGGTATTAAAATTGCTTTGGATAAATGGAAGTGAAAATGCGGATCCTTTAAATCGCAGGTAGTGAATTTCCCGTCTCTAAAATGTATTTCTTGGTTAGGTTGTCTTTTCGCTATTTCCATTTGCAAATAGGTTTCTTCCTGTTTGATAGCAACTTCTTGAATGTATCCTTTTTTTGTGTCAAGATTGAATCGAAGTGTTCCAGCGCGAATTTCCTCACCGTTTTGAATCATAACAGGCTCTCCGATACGTGTCCCGTCAGGTTTTAGTATGTAAGAAGCGAAAACTTCTTTTTTGTCCATATCAAATACAATGTATGCTGCAGAGAGTTTAATGTCTTCATATTCAAGTTTAGCATCACCGAAAAGATGTGTTTTTTTTGCTTTTAAATCATTGAAGATAGAATCTTTTGCGTAGAATTTACCAATAGTATTGATGCTTTTATCTATTGTGTAAATAGTATCTTTTTGTCCAAACGTGAAAATGCTCACAAAGTTTATTAACAACGTGAGGAAGATAAGTTGATATAAATACGTTTGTTTAAGCAATAGATATGAATATTTTTGTACGTTTATCAAAAATGATGCAAAACTATAAAATTACCTTTATCTCACGATATAAAATGCAGTTTAACTTT
>CANGIF010000080.1 GCA_947453885.1 Flavobacteriaceae bacterium | reverse complement strand
CGAGTGCATATCAATTTTAAGCATAATTCAAAAGTTTGTACGCGAAGGTAATAAACTTGTAGGGATTATAAAAGTTTGATTAGGTTTGGGTGAGAACGTGTAAAGAAAATCGAAAAATCTTTACATGAAAATAAAACGTGTAAAGAAAAATGGAAAATCTTTACATGAAAACAGAACGTGTAAAGGAAAATGAAATATCTTTACATGAAAATAAAACGTGTAAAGGAAATCGAGAAATCTTTACATGAAAATAAAACGTGTAAAGAAAATCGAAAAAGCTTTACATGAAAATAGAACGTGTAAAGGAAAATGGATTTTCTTTATATGAAAAAAATGGAAAATAAAAAATCCCTGCCGATATGAATGGACAGGGATTTGATTGAATTTTTTTAAAACTTACTCTACAACCACTTTTGTTGCTTTGTTGTCGATGTGGATTAAATAAACTCCTTTACTTAAATCAGAAATATCAAAGTCTAGATGATCATCTTTCGTAGAAACAATTGATTTTACTACATTACCAGTAATTGTAGTTAGTTCGATGGTTTTGCCAATTAGTGAGTTGGAAGATGTAATTGTAATTTTTGAAGTTGCTGGATTAGGGAAAATTGAATAAGTTACTTGGTTTAATTCATCGACACCAACCGTAACAACTGTTTTACCCGTTTTATCTACTGTATTACTATTTACATACGAATAACCTCTTTTTGTAGGAGTACAACCATTTGGGTTTGTGATACGGATTTGATAGTAACCATTTACTGGAGGGTTGTTATCAATAAATGAGAATGTATTGTTTGCAACGCTTGAAAGCATATTAAAAGTTGAACCATCCGTACTTCTCCAAATTTCAAAGTTGGCGTAATTAAAACCTTCGTAAGCATTCCAAGCAAGATTTACCGTTCCATTAACGCCTAAGTTTGAAGAAAGTAACATGGTAGTATGATTTGGACTCAACACACTTTCGTTTCCACAACTGTCAACCGTACTAATTTTATAACGCTCAACTTGTGTACCTGGAGAACTTAGAGTATCTAAAAATTCTGTTACATCATAAATGCTTTGCTCATGAAATAATTCATAGTTACTTGAAACCTTACTTTGTTTGTAGATTTTATACTTTTCGGTACCTGTATTTGGTTTGTTGTTCCAATCTAATAAATTGTGATTTTTGAAGTTTGTAACCATGCAGATAGAATCGTTAGAAGGTGATAAAACAACAATTTTAATGGAATCAACAGAAGCACATTTATTTTCATCATACACTATGGCTTTTACAATTGAGTTGTTATCTACTTTTACGCTATCTAAATATTTAAGTGTATCTTTACCTTTCAAAATCCAGTTAGTCGAAAAACTAGGTTTTGTTGAAGAAACTTTTAATAAAACATTTTCTCCTTTACAAAATGGATTTCTACCTTGTGTAACTATCTTAATATTTGATATTGTATTGATTTTTATTTCGGCATGGTTTGTACAATTATTTTCAGATGTTAATTGGACTGAGTATGTTCCTCCTTCAGATAAAAACAAACTTTTTGTTGTGTTTTTTATATCTAATCCATTTTTAAACCACTTTACATTATCGGTGTCAAAAATAGTGTGAACTTCGATTAATTGATTAGAACATGGATGCCCATCTTTGGTGTAAAAGAAAGCTAATGGTTTTGGGTAAAACAAAATAGAATCGGAATTCACTGTTCCACAATAAGATGTGCTATCTCCTTCGTTTACTGATAATTTAAATGCTGTACCATAGTATTTATACAAATCATCGTCAACGTAAATAGATTGATTGTGAGAATTTGTATTCCAAGTATATGTTGGGAACATTACTCCTGATGTAATTGCAGTTAACGAGATTGAGTCATTAAAACATGGTGCGTAAGGTTTACTTGAGATAATA
Source organism: Flavobacteriaceae bacterium (assembly GCA_947453885.1). GTDB lineage: Bacteria > Bacteroidota > Bacteroidia > Flavobacteriales > Flavobacteriaceae > Flavobacterium. The sequence goes on along the minus strand of CANGIF010000080.1, from coordinate 1,386 downwards.
GACACTGTTTTTTTTATATTCGGACTCGGGCAATTGTAATAAATAGTCACACCACTTAGGTTAGTAATCCATTTATTATCAAGTGAATCAATTTTAACATCAAATATATAATCACTTAAATCGAATGGATCTCCTGAATTTGTAATGTTAAAATTTATCCAAGTTTTGTCGTCAAATTTTGACATGCCATATTGTGTTCCAATCCATTTATTTCCATTTTTATCAATATTTAAGCACCAAACATTATTACTAATTATATTGCTATTTGATGTTGTAAATGAGGTCCAATATGTTCCGTCATATTTTGACACCCCCTTGCCTGTTCCTAACCATATATTACCTATTTCATCAGTTTTTATACAGCTCACACGATTATCAATCATAGCAGACGATGAGGTGGTATAGGTAATCCAACTGTTACCATCAAATTTTGATAATCCAGTCATTGTTCCAATCCATAAATTACCGATTTTATCAAATGTGATAGCTCTTATAGTGTTGCCAGATATTCCACTGTTAGAAGTATTATATGATGTCCATAACGTGCCGTCAAATTTACTTAGTCCATTAGGTGTTCCAATCCAAATATTCCCTTGTTTATCTGTAGTTAAGCAGTTGATACGATTGTCTAATATACCACTGTTAGACGTATTGAAGGTTGACCATAATGTTCCTGTATATTTTGATAGCCCTTTGGTTGTTCCAAACCACAGATTATTTTGTTCGTCATGTGATATACACTCAATTTTATTATCTACCAAACCACTATTTGAAGTGTTATAATTTAACCAGTGATTATTTTCAAATTTGAATACACCTTTGTAACTTCCAAGCCATTTATTACCTTTGTTATCTATGTCAAGTGTTGTTCCTTTTTTAACAGTAACATCAAATTCAAAGTTATTGTAAGTTTTCCAAGCGGTTTGACTATAGATTGTATTAAACACAAAAAATAATACAGTCAAAAAAAGTAGTTGTTTTTTCATTTTTTAATTTATTTAACGATATCCTACTCTTTTAGCTTTTCGGTGTCCGCTCTGTTATTTAAGCGGATGTTTTTTTATGCGCCTGATATATAACTTCATAAAGGTAATTAAATTTCGGATTATATTCCGAGGGTGTAAATTATTTTTTTTGAAATTTTAGGTTCATGGAAAAACCTGATTTAACCGAGAAATTGTGTCGATACATTCATGAGAATTTCCGTTCAAATTATAAGTCAAATCTTGATTTTGCTTTAAGTTGTGATATTGATGAAAAGACAATTCGTTTGATTCAACAAGGCAAGTACAATCTTTCCCTTAAATTATTCAAGAAAATTTGCGATGCTCAAAAAGTAAAAATGAGTGATGTGTTGCGTGAGATTCAAGAGTAATATATCTTTTT
>CANGIF010000079.1 GCA_947453885.1 Flavobacteriaceae bacterium | reverse complement strand
GGTGCTGTATGTATGGTTTCTTACCACAACTTAACAATGTTATTTATTGGTATTGAAATTCTTTCTATCTGTATGTATGTAATGGCTGGTAGTAAAAAAGGGGATTTAGCATCTAACGAGTCGGCTATGAAGTACTTCTTAATGGGTGCGTTTGCAACTGGTTTCTTATTGATGGGTATCGCATTTATTTACGGTGCATCTGCTTCTTTTGATTTAGCAGAAATCAAAATATATATGGAAAACAGTCCAAAAAATACAGAATTGGTTTACACAGGAATTACCTTGTTGGTGATTGGATTGTCTTTCAAAATCTCAGCTGTTCCTTTCCATTTTTGGGCACCAGACGTATATGATGGAGCACCAATTCAAGTTACTAGTTTGATGTCAACAATTGTGAAAACGGCTGCTATTGCTGCTTTCTACAAATTGTTTACAGTAAGTTTTGCTTCTCAAAGTGCTTCTTGGGAATGTACATTAAGTTACATTGCTGGAATTACAGTATTGGTTGGTAACGTAATTGCAGTATTCCAACATTCTGCAAAACGTATGTTAGCATACTCAGGAATTTCTCACGCTGGATATTTGTTGTTAGCAATATTAGCAAATAACGCTGCTGGTGGAAATGCATTGGTATATTACACACTTGCATACTCTGTTGCAACAATTGCTGCATTTACCATTATTGGATTGGTATTAAACCACAAAGGAAACAGTGATTTTGATGCATTCAATGGTTTAGGAAAAAACAACAAATTGTTGGCTGTTGCTACAATCATTGCAATGTTATCCTTAGCGGGTATACCACCATTTGCAGGATTCTTTGGAAAATATTACTTGTTCACTTCATACTTAGAAAACCACGGAATTGCATTGGTAGTAATCGCGTTAGTGGGTTCTGCTATCAGTATATTCTACTACTTCCGTTTGATTGTTGCTTTGTTCAAAGGAGAAAGCGAAGAGATAATCCCAATGAATGGAACAGTAAAATTAGTATTGGTAATCTGTATATTATTGACGGTTGCATTAGGAGTGTTTCCTGAGGTAATGAATGGAGGGTGGTAATAACTAATTGTGAATGATTAGTTATGAATGTTTAATGATGGATTAGTGGGAGTTAACAAGGAAAGACCAGAAATTACAATAGAATTATCTACATCAGATAAACTATTGGAAGTAATTGCTCTGTTGACATTGATCACTATTTGGATTTATGTGATTTATAATTACGCTTCACTACCTGAAATTATTAATACCCATTTTGACGCAAATGGAAAACCGAATGGAAGCGGTGAAAAATACTACATATTTGGTTTGCCAGGAGTAGCAACATTTTTATATACAATGTTGACTATCGTAAACAAATTCCCTCATAAAATGAATTTTACGGAGGAAATAACCGAACACAATGCATTAGTAGAATATACCAAAGCAACAAAAATGATGCGTTTGTTAAAAACGATTGTTGTATTTGTTTTTGGTTATGCTTGTTTTCAAACAATAGGTAATATTAATGTGAGTCCTTGGTTTTTACCACTATTTATAATTTCAATATTATCCCCTATTTTGTATTATAATTTGAAGAAAAAATAAAATACTTTATTAAAAAACCAAAACCCGAGATTTTTGAAGTCTCGGGTTTTTTTTGTATTTAAAATATTGATTAATCGAAAAAATCAAGAATAGAAACACCTAAACCATCTGCTACTTCTAACAAGAAAATATAACTTGGATTGATTTTACCTTTTTCTAATCGATTAATCGAAGGGTGATCTTTTCCAATATTGTTTGCTAGTTCAGTTTGTGTTAAACTTTTGGACACACGTATTGACTTAACTTTCAAACCAAGTTCAATCAATTTCTGTTGTTTATCCATTCAGCAATTGTAACGGATTTAATACAAAAACTTTGTAACGGATTTGATACAATTAGTATATTTGTCTAAAACAATAGAAAAATAGATATGGATTTTGTAAAAAAAATCATAAAAATATTGATGGCTTTAATACCGGTAATATTAGGAGGAATAATTTATGCTATTTATAGAACAGAAAATTTATAAATGTTTAATTGGTTTAAAAAATTAGGTGTCTATAATGAAATAAAGATTATTAGAAATAATAATGGAGTGAAAAGTATAAAAATTCCAGAATGGATAATTTATAGTTTACCTGATGCTCTATGGCTAATATCATTAAATTTTATAATACTAATATTTTGGAAATTTAAAATAAATAAACATTCAATCATATGGATTATAATAAATACAATTATCGGATTATATTCAGAAATAGGACAATATCTAAAAATAATTCCAGGAACTTTTGATAAAATAGATTTACTATTATTAATAATTGCAATTATAATACCATTCTTTTTTCTAAAAAATTTAAAATCAATTAAATATGAAATCAACTAAAAAACATTTATTTTCGGTAATAGCAATTGGATTATTTATATTCATTGCGTTTGGAAGTGAAGATGATAATAACATAAATTCAGAAGGAACAACTGAAACAGAAACTCAGATGTCCAATGAAGAAAAAAATCAAGCATTAATAGAATCTTGTAAATCAATAGATGGAATTGTTGATGCTAGTGTTGTTGATAATGTTTTAACAATAAGAGCTTTTATTTCAAAAAAAGAAGGACAAAAACTAAGCACTCAAATGTTAAATGAAATCAATAAATACGATTTAAATATTAATTCTGTGTTAGTATTAGATTTAGATTATAATATGGTTGGACAATCAGAACGATAATTTAACCGGCTATTAAATTAAAAATAATTAGAAAATAGAATTTATCTTAAAACCCGAGACTTCAAACATCTCGGGTTTTTTGTTTTTAATACTTATCGTTTTTTAATTAATTTTACGGCTTCAATTATGAAGCGTTTCCTATTACATATAACATTCATCAGTATTGCATTTTATGTAAGTACTTCTTGTGGTGAAAAAACGGGAAAAGTTAAAACTTCTAACAAAGAGAAAACGCCTGATTTTACACCAGAGTTTAATGAAATCGATAAAACTTTTATTTCTAAAAAGAGAAAAGAAATTTATCCATTTTACAATGAAATTTTGGGAAATAAACGTTTCAATGGAATGTTTTTGGTTGCTAAAAATGGAAAAATTATTTTTGAAAAGGTGAATGGATTTTTAGATTACCAAGAAGATAAAAAATTAGCACCTAATACCCCTATTCATTTAGCATCTATTAGTAAAGTGGCAACAGCAATGGCTACAATGCGTTTGGTAGATCAAGGAAAAATTAATTTAGAAGAAGACGTTCGAAAATTTCTCCCTATACTTCCTTACAAAGGTGT
>CANGIF010000078.1 GCA_947453885.1 Flavobacteriaceae bacterium | reverse complement strand
TTTTAGACATAGAAAAAACAGGAAGAATTTGCCACCAGCATCATGCTCTTTTTCATTGCGACACAGTTCAATCTATTGGAAAAAATGAATTCAATTTACACGAATTGCCAGTCGATTTTATTGTGGCTAGCGCCCATAAATTCCACGGACCGAAAGGCGTTGGATTTGCTTATGTAAAAAAAGGAATGCTATTACAGCCATTTTTATTTGGAGGAGAACAAGAAAAAGGACTTCGTGCCGGGACCGAAGCAGTACACCAAGTAGCAGGAATGGCAAAGGCTTTGGAACTCTCATACGGACATTTGGATGCGGAAAGAAAGTATATTGCTGATTTGAAAAATTATTGTACTAATTTATTGCAAACTAGTTTTCCAGAAATAAAAACCAATGGAGTAGACACTTTTTATAATATTTTAAATGTTTTGTTGCCTTTTTCGGAAGAAAAAACTGCTATGATTTTATTTAATTTGGATATGAAAGGCATTGCGGTTTCTCGCGGAAGTGCTTGCCAAAGCGGCAGTGTAAAACCATCCCACGTATTAGCAGAAATTCTAGCAGAGGAAGATTTGAAAAAACCGAGTTTGCGAATCTCTTTTAGCCATTACAACACCAAAGAAGATATTGATGCATTAATTGATGGGTTGAGGGGGATATAAACAAAAGTATTTATTTTTTAATCTACTTAATAAATGATTAATACAATATTACATGTAAACCACTAAAAATAAGAAATTCAAATTTATTTTTAGCTTTTTTCGATAACATACTTTGTTATGCTATGTATTTTGTTATACATTTGTCAAATGAATGAAACTTTTGTAACAAATTGGAAATCGCAGGTTAAAAAAGGAACACTTACTTATATTATCCTGAATATACTCAAAGAAAATGAGTATTACGGCTATGAGCTTATTGAGCAAATAAAAAAACATACCGAAATAGAAATTGCCGAAGGCACACTTTATCCTTTGTTAAACAGACTAAAAACTGAAAATTTAGTTGATTCAAAATGGGTAGAACAAGAAACAGGTATTCCTAGAAAATATTATTGTTTGACTGAAATGGGAATAAAAACGCTCATTCCAATGAATGACTATTGGAAAAATTTAGAAAACTCAATTCAAAAAATAATCAAATGAAAATAGAAAACATAAAATTCAGTCAAGAAGCTTCAAAAAGAGTGTATAACGATTATATGAAGCGAGTAAAAAAAGCGACAAGTTCACTTTCTAAGCAAAACCAAGATGACATTTATATGGAATTTAACAGCCATATATTTGAAGCTATTCAACAAAAAAATGGCATCAATGAAATTGACTTACTATTAGATATTCTTGAAAACTTAGGAGTTCCAGAAGAAGTTTTAAAACCACTAGTAGCAGATAAAAAACTAGAACAAGCGACTAAAACATTTAATCCAATTCACGTTTTTAAAGCATTGGTTTTAAATTTCACAAATGGTATTACATACATTATATTCTTCTTTTTATACCTTTTACTATTTGGATTTGTATTTCTAATTTTTGCAAAAATTACTAATCGATCAGAAGTGGGTTTATTTTACAAAGATGCTTCTTTTATGGTTTTAGGAATAGTAGATAATACAAATAAAAATGGGGTTACTGAACTTTTAGGAAATTGGTTTATCCCCGTTATGCTAATTTCAATAGTTTTCTTTTATATTCTTATTACCATATTATTAAAATTTAAAAAATCAATCAATCAAAAATAAATCATTATGAAAAAAATCGTAATTATCAGTCTTGCTACTTTCATTACAACAACTTGTCTCTCTCAAACATTTAATAAACAACGTTTAGATAGCTTGTTTCAAGTTTTAGAAAAAAAAGAAAAGTTTATGGGAAGTATAGCTATTTCTAAAAATGGCGAATTATTATACTCGAATGCAATTGGTTATTGTGATGTTGAAAGTTCTAAAAAAGCAACTACCATAACCAAATACAGAATTGGTTCTATATCTAAAATGTTTACCGCTACTTTAATTTTAAAATCAATTGAAGAAAACAAATTATCATTAAATCAAACGCTTGATAAATATTTTCCTCAAATTGAAAATTCAAAAAAAATAACTATTGAAAATTTATTGAATCACAGAAGTGGCATCCATAATTTCACTAATGATTCAACTTATTTAAGTTATAATACGGCATTTAAATCTCAAAAAGAAATGATTGAAATTATAACAAAAGGTAAAAGTGATTTTGAACCAAATAGCAAAGCCGATTACAGTAATTCTAATTTTGTTTTGTTGAGTTATATTCTTGAGAAAATTTACAAAAAAAATTATAGTTTAATTTTAATTAAAAAAATAATTAACCCATTAGGATTAAAAAACACATATTTTGGAGGTAAATCCAATCTTATAAACAACGAGAGTTATTCATATAGTTTTGAAAAAAAATGGATTAAAGAAACAGAAACCGATATGTCTATACCTATGGGTGCAGGATCAATAGTTTCAAATCCATCAGATTTAACAATTTTTATTGAACAACTTTTTACAGGGAAAATTATTTCAGAAAAATCACTAACTTTAATGAGAACAATGAATGAAAAATTTGGTTTAGGAGTGTTTGAATTTACCTATCTTGACAAAAAAGGTTACGGACATACAGGCGGAATTGATGGTTTCCAATCTGTTGTAAATTATTTTCCAGAAGAAAAACTAGCAATTGCAATAACATCAAACGGAACAATATATCCAAATCGAAGTATTCTACTATGTGCGGAAAGTTCTTATTTTAACAAGCCATTTGAAATGCCTACTTTTGAGAATATAGAAATAAATTCTGAAATATTAAATTCTTATGTCGGACAATATGCAAGTTCACAAATTCCACTAAAAATCACAATTACAAAACAAGAAAATAAATTATTTGCTCAAGCAACAGGACAATTGGCTTTTCCTTTAGAAGCAAATACAGTAAATAGTTTTAAATTTGAGCCAGCAGGAATTGTTCTTGAGTTTAATAGTTTAAAAAATGAAATGACATTAAAACAAGGTGGAAAAGAATTCTTATTTACCAAAGAATAAATAACATCACACACAACACATCCTTAATTGTATTGTGGATTAAGACTTAATTAAAGATGTTTCTGGTATTGAAAAATTAGTTGTTTCAACAAGGAGAAATCGCATTACAAGTTATACAATTATGCGATTCCTCCTTCGTCGGAATGACAAAATACCCCATAAATGGTAGAAATTAAGATTACCTTTTAATCTCCTTCACACCTTTTACAAAAAGCCATTTCATAAATAATTTCTCTCCGTCTTTGGTTCGAACGGCTTGAAATTTTGGGGCTAAAATAGTTCCAATAACAAAAGCCGTCATCGGAATCCATAACCCGGTTAAGTTAGTGAAACGTGTTAAAACCGCTTGC
>CANGIF010000077.1 GCA_947453885.1 Flavobacteriaceae bacterium | reverse complement strand
CATCATTACAGAAGTCAACATCCAGCTTTGATTGCGTTTTCAAACAAGCATTTTTATAAGAATGAATTATTAGCATATCCTTCTGCTGCTCATCGTTCTTTTCCATTGTATCATCATTTTGTTGAACAAGGTCGTTTTATCAACCGCGTGAATGTAGAAGAGGCGCAAGCAGTAGCTAATGCATTGCAGACGATATTACCTAAATACGATTCAATTGGCGTTGTTGCATTTTCTAAGGAGCAGTTAGATGCTATTTGGAAGAATTGCTCAGAAGAAGTTCAATCCAAACTACTTTCGATGATTGAAAGCGGAAAAGGCTTCTTTAAGACCTTGGAGCATGTGCAAGGTGAAGAGTGTGATGTGTTATTTGTGGCGATGGGTTACGCTAAAAATGAACGCAATCATTTTCATTTACGTATGGGGCCTCTCAATCGCTTGAATGGCTATAAACGCTTGAATGTTTTATTTACACGTGCTCGCTTAGGAATCCATTTTTTCACTTCTGTGCAATCAACAGATTTTCCTTGGACGGACAATGAGACTATGAATCTGTTGCGGTGGTATTTGCATCAATTGGAAAGCAAATCTGATTCAACTAGTTTTAAATTTCCGTATTTACATAATTACCAGTTAGATGGGGATAATTTAAAGATTTTGAATGTTTACCAACAAATACAAACACAAGAAGAGTTAGTAACAACTATTTCTGTACTAAAATCAAGAGGTTGGAAAATGTATTAAATTTATTGATCTATGTTTACAGAATTTATTGAGAAAAATATCCTTATTAAAGATATTGATGAAAAACAAATTCAATTATCGAAGAAACTAGTAGAAACTAATTTAGATTTAATAAAAGTTAATTTATTGAATCTACGTACATCGATTGATAATGAAGTAAATCGATTGAAAGAAAACAAATTACCACAGAATCAACTAATATGTAATTTAATACAAAAGTACTTTTCAGAAAAAAATCGTCCAATTAGTACTCATTATCCAATAGGTGACTGTTTTCCAATAACTCATATAGCTTATAATTATATCCGATTTAAATTGATTACTACACTTGAATGGAATTTTTTGTTAGAATTTTTAAATTCAGGAGGAATTTTTAAACCTGTTTGGGGCCAAAGAGCAGGTATCGTTTATCAAACAGCAATTCAACTTGGAAGTTACTATATAGATATTGCGAATGATACCGTTGATCTAAATGAGCCTAAGGTTGAAATAAACTTGATGAAAAACTCAAAATTTAAAAACATAAATGATTTAACCGAATATTCAAATATTAATAAGATTTATTGCAATAACTCCCTTATTCCTAATTTTTTATACCCAAATATTTCTTCATCATTTCCGTTTTTTATAATAAGTAAGGAGAATCAAGTATATTTTCATCAAAGTCCATATATAACAGGTTTAATTCATAATAGTAAAGGGATGAAATTAGTTGATTATTTTAATAATTCTTTTTTAGATATATCAAATGAACATTATGGTACTATTGAACATTTTTTTGATTCATTAAGAAAAAATTCAAGTTTACAGCCATTATTAGAAAGAATTGAATACGCTCCAAATAATCCATATTGGAATGTGGCAGAATTATTTTCTGATAATGAAAGAAATAAAGAGAATTTTCTATTGTGTAAATCTATTATGAAATTCTATAATTTTAGAAATTCAAATTTAAAATATTAATATACAAATATTTAAATCGATTTATTCGTGTTAAATTTCAATAAAATGCGAATTTTCTACTGATTTATAATCAAACCAAAATCTCAATTACCTTTTCAAATTCACGTTACATTAAAACTGACAAACAAACTATTAACATGTACTAAGAGAAAGTTTGTATTTCATCAATTTTCTTAGAATACAACTTAGATTTGAATCCTTAGGAATTGCTGTTAAATTTCGTTAATCCAACATGTGTCAAAGGATAAAGTTTTAATTTCGACAAATACAAGGACTTACGTATGAAGAAAATTAGGATGGACATTATCATTGGAATCGTTGCAATAGCAATGATTGCTTTGTTGTTGATTCAATTTTATCAAGTTTCCCAGTTGTATGATCGAAAATCAACGGAGTTTAAAGCAAAGGTTTCCACATTGATAGAGCGCATTGCTATTCGACATGAAAAAGCAGTTGAACTAAAGAAATACATGCACGTAGTTCATAAAGATTTTAGTCCAGAATATAAAGACATCCTCAAAAAGGAGTTTCAAAACTTATTGACTGCTAAGGAGAGTATTTCCATTCGTGATACATCCATCATCGAAAATGGGAAGGCACAAAAATATTTGTTGATTCAAGGTGCGTCATATGATTCTATATCAGGTTTGAAAACCAATCACGAAGTGCTTGCACGCGATGTAAAGCAAATCAATCAACTTTTAAATAAAGAGGTTAAGTTAACTAAAAGTGAAAATCAAGAAGTGTCAGCACAATTAGATCAACGTGTGATGCGTCAGATTTTCAAGAAATCGAAGTTGATTAACGAGATGCTCTTTGTTGCTTTTCACGACAATAGTTATGTTACGCCTGAAAAACGCATCGATTTGGCATTTTTAGATTCTATCATTTGCCATGAAACATCCCACGATAAATTACCGCGCAATTTTGAGTTTGTAGTCCGTAAAGAAAATAATGAAGCCGTTAAATTTCAATATCCTACCCATCGTTATCAACTAAAATTAGATACGGTTAATGCAGCAAAAACGGTGTTATTTCCATCCAATATTTTAGATGAAAGTCTATACTTGTATTTAAAATTTCCTTCAAAACGTTCCTTTTTGTTTAAGGAAATGGGAGTTCCACTTACAATAAGTTTGCTTTTGGTTATCCTCATTGCGGTGGTTATTTCCTATATGTTTCATACAATATTGACTCAAAATAAGTTAAGTGAGTTAAAAAATGATTTCATTTCCAATATGACGCATGAATTTAAAACGCCTATTTCTACTATTTCCCTAGCGTGTCAAGCGATGAAAGACAAAGATATGATGGGTGAAATTGTAGAAAAAACGACTCCTTTTGTTCAAATGATTCAAGATGAAAATAAAAGGTTAGAGGTATTGGTTGAGCGTATACTGCAAAGTGCTACGATTGATAAAGGGGATGTTCCAACAAAAGTTGAGTTGTTAAATTTGACAGAAATTGTTTCGGATTTATGTAAACACGCACGATTTAGAATGCAAAGTGTTAATGGACAACTCATTGAAGATATAGACATACATCCAGTTTATATTTATGCAGATCGTATGCATACATCTAATGTCATTTCTAACTTAATCGATAATGCCATTAAGTATAGCAAAGAGAATCCGAAGGTAACAGTTACTTTGCTTAAACGTGTGGATTCAATTTTACTTTCAATCAAAGATGAAGGGATTGGTATT
>CANGIF010000076.1 GCA_947453885.1 Flavobacteriaceae bacterium | reverse complement strand
GTATTAATCCCAAATCTAAATCGTCAATGGTTGCTTTGCCGTTTATCCTGTCGTCAAAAGGAATGCGTGCCGTGAGTTCTTGCAGTCTTCTTAAATTGTCTTCTTTGGCAATGATACTGCGTGAACCATATCGAATGTAAGGTTGGCGTAAAGCTCCTTTTCCTTGTGTTATTGGCGCGGTATAAGGGCGGTTATCACCGGCAGGACACCATAACACTAAAATGTGTTGTCCTTGCAGGACATAAGGTTGAATTAACGGAAAATAATTGGGAAGTAATTGATAGGCAAGTGTTAAAACTTCGCCTTGCATTCTATCTAAACTTTCGGGAGTTAAACCAGCAGGCGGAAGGATAGGTCTTCCTTCGTTTTCGGCAATGCCTACAATAATATAGCCACCGCCCCAGTTGTTTATGTCGTTAGCAAACGCACACATGGTATGCACAATTTCTTCCGGGTTCCAACCTTGTTTGAATTCAAGACGTTCCCATTCTATGGCTTGTCCATTGACTAAATCGGTTATGTTTATTGGTAATGCCATGTTTATTAAATTATTGAAAAACGGCTGTAATTTTTTAATCGATTTCCAAATTTAGAATTTTAATTTTAAAAATAGTTGGGTTATCTATTAAGACTTTCCAATTTTTACCATTCTTTCAGCAACTTCAAGAATCTCTTTTATTGAAAAATTTTCAATTTTGTTTTCAGCTGGTTTTTGATCTCTTTTTCTCAAAGGGTCTTTATGAATTTCTTCTAAAGCTACTTTCATATAATGCACATATTCACCCTTATCCTCAGAAGGGTCTTTTTTGAGTTGCTCAGAAAAACCAACAATTGATTTCGCTAACACCATTTTATAGGCGTAATCCTCAATAATATTTTTTTGCTTTACGTATTGATTAGCGCAGAAAATAGCGCCAATAATTGGTAAAGGAATTAATGCAATTCGACCTATAATAATATGAATTTCATCAGTTTGTCCAATTAAAATCCATACCCCTAATGAAATCGCAATTCCTATAAATAGTAAGGCTCCAATAATCCACCAGCCTTTTAAATGCCAATCTTTAGCATTAGTATGTTGTTCTTGAAAAGAAGCACTTATTCCTTCGGCCGTTTTGTAATTTAATGCAGTTTTTGCACTTTCAATTAATTGGTTTGCCTCATCAAGAATTTTACTTCTTTCTTGTTCATAATCTAATAGTTTCTTTTTATTTTCTTCAGTTAATTGCTGTAATTCGCCTAAACGATTGTCTCTTTCTTGAACTTTTAGGGCAAATGCACTTATTAACTTTTCATTGTTTTTTACTTCAGATAAGCTTTCCTTAATTTCCGTTAAGTTAGTTTCAGCTATTTCGTTAACTTTGAATAAATTTTCGTTTATTGATTTAAGTTCGTCAGAATTTTTTAAGGTTTCATTATTAGTCTCTTCAACTTCTTGAATTTTCTCTTCAAGCTCTTCGAATTTTTTAGATATGGCTTCTAATTTTTCAGAAACTGATGAACTTGATTTGTTAGCCTCCTCCTTGATTTCATTTATAAATTTTAAAGCTTCCTTGAATTCATTACCTTGTTCCAAAAGTTGTTTATTAATGTCTTGAAACAATTCCCATCTTTCAATACTATTACGAACATTATACTTTCTTAATTTGACTTTTAAACTGTCAATATAAATAAATAAACTTTGAGGTATATCTAAATAAGTAAATATATAATTAAGGTCGTTTATTATCTCATTTCTTTCTTCATAGGTTGAAGCCTGAATAAAAATGTTATGCGATTTAACAAAATAGGAAACATCAAACAGTATATCATCAAGCCCTAAATAAATACTTTTACCATTGTATTCATTTTCGTTGCCGTAAGTTAAATTATTAAATTGTGCCGAATTAATAGTGGCTAATTTATCTTTAATCTTATCTCTATAGTCTTTAATGCTTTTTATAGATTGTGTTTCCATATTTGTGCTTTTGTTTTTAATTTAACTCCCCCTTAAACGCCTGTTGTAACAGCCCCTGAAACAAATCTTCGCTTTTTGCCAAGGCTTCTTGAGCTTCTTGTTTTTGGGTTTCTATAATTTGTATTCGTTCTGCAAATTGGTTTTGTAGGTAGAGTGGTGGAGCAATGCTAGTATATTTTTTCATTTGCTCTTTATTAGCTTTTGGAATATTGGTTCTTGTACTATGTGTTAAAATAAAATCTACGAAAGAATCAGATCTTAAAACATATGCAAAAAAGATTCTGTTTGAATTTTCTTTTATGACTTTCAAAGGATACGAATCTGCGCTACAAAGACCTGAAAAATTTGGTAATGCAACTTTGTTTAGGTTTGGTCTTATTTTACTGTAGATAATATGGCTTTCATCAAAAATATATTTTCCACTGGATAAATTTTCTTCTGAAATCAATTTGTAGTTAACTAATTTTCCTGTTTCTTTTTCAATATTTGCTATCCCAATATGAGGATGATTTGCATATTTAACGAAATCAGAAGTCATACGAGTATCAAATTTGACAAAGTATTCAAATGGTTTTAAATTCCATTTTTTAGAATTAGACTTAATGTCCCCAAACATATCCAAAAACAAACTTTGCGTTAAGGCATCGTATTTGGCAATAAGTTGCTTGTTGTATTGGCGGAGTTCATCGGCTTTGTCGAGTATGGCGGCAATTTTTTGTTGGGTTTGGAGGGAAGGATTTGGAATTTTTACTTTTGATAAATTTTCTCTAGTAATTTGTGGTTGAGCAGAACCAGAAACAACATCATTTAATCCCCTCGCAATTAAAACATAATATAAATATTTTAGAGAATATTTTTCGCTTAAATTATCTAATGCCATTGCATTACCATTTACATAAGATTTTGGGTCACTAATATTTATAGTTCCGCAAGTAGCACCACGACAAGTTATTAAAACTGTAGGAAATTCGTGAGTATATTTATCATAAAATCCTATTTTTCCATTTGCTCCATAAACAGGATAACCTGTTTCATATAAATCTGCTGTAGAAATTGTTTTCCATTGTTTAGGCCTACATATATTTGTTAAATAAATTTGCTCCATTATCCTAACATTTTTTCTAAATCTAACATTGCCTCTAAACGTTTTTTGTCTATTGCTTTAATGTCTGCAATTAGCGTTTGTGGTTTTTCGTAAATTACTTCATCGTAAATGATTTCTTTGTATCGGTTGATACTTAGGTCGTAATCGTTGGCAACAATATCGGCTTTTGGGATAAGAAAGGATTTTTGGGTGCGGTCTTGCCCTTCGACTGCGCTCAGGGTGACACCGCTGGTAAACTTTTTCCAATCTAACAAAATGTTAGGGATGTCGCATTTTCCTTTGAATTCTTCTAGTACACTTTCGGGGTTGGCGAAACATTGCTCGAAAACTTCTTCCGAAAGTTGAGCGTTTCGTTTGTCGTCTAAACTAAAACCATCGGCTTGCATGTCGTAAAACCAAACGTTGTCAGTGCCACCGGAGTTGGTTTTGGTAAAAAACAAAATAGCAGTGCTTACTCCAGCGTAGGGTTTGAAAACTCCACTAGGCATGGAGATTACGGCTTGTAATTGTTGGTTTTCTACTAGTTCTTTACGGATGCTTTGGTGTGCGCCTGAACTACCGAAAAGTACTCCATCGGGAACTATGACGGCAGCACGACCACCGAGTTTTAGCATTCTTAGGATAAGGGATAGAAATAGTAATTCGGTTTTTTTGGTTTTGGTTATTGCCAATAAACTGGTTTCCACTTCGTC
>CANGIF010000075.1 GCA_947453885.1 Flavobacteriaceae bacterium | reverse complement strand
TCAAAAACTAACCATCGTCTGAAGGCTTTTTCATAACTAAAATTCTCGTCTGTTCTTTCAAAATAATCTGAAACTCGATACTCCTTTTTTACTGTTTCCATTTCTGTTTTGGGTTTAGAAATGTGTCAAGTTTTTTTAGGAGATGACAGGTAGGTCATTATTGAGTTTCGGTCAATCATTATAGGGCTTTATCTAGCACTCCTTTTATTAATATCGACAAGTATATTGTCCTATTTTATAAAAAATAGGACACTTTTGGCGCTACAAGTCTATTTCATTAGAATTTCATCAATTATTTTTGCGCGAATTTTATTCTTGCTTTAAGAAAAGCTTATTGGAGCTTTTCTTCATTCATTAACTAAATAACCCCTTATTATGAATCCTACTTTACCTTTTTCAAAATATTCTAGAATATTAATAAAAGCCATGCGGTTTTTGTTTTTTTTGATTATTTTTTTTATTACTCTACCCATTCAAGGGCAGGAATTGTCCAAAGTTTCTCTCAATGAAGAATCTAACGCTTCCTACGAAAAACCTTACAAAGTTATTTCTTTTGGAGAGAAAATTAATTTCGGCAAAATTGAAAATTCTGTTGTTTGGACTATTTCCAGTATCGATTCAAATAATAAATATTCATTGAAGGGTAATGAAATAAATAATTACATTTTTGAAACTCCAGGAACTTACAAGATTACTTTTCATGAAAATAAAGTAACCGAAGATGGAGAATGTAATCATACAATTTTTCCTGAATTAATAATTATTAAAGTTAGTGCATTCAAAATGGAATTTGATTTTTCTACAATTCGATTTAACAAAAAATTAGAACCGGAAGTTTCTATCGAAAATTGTGAACTTTCAATAAATGTTTACTTAAAATCTTTTACTAATGATACAGTTATATTTTCAAATGGTAAAATTGTTTCTGCAGGAATAGACACCACAATAGAAGGACAACTTTTGAACAATACAGTTACTTTATTTCCAGGCATCAATAAACTTGTTTATCAAATTAAAGGAACTGCAAAAGCAGGGAACTTAATAATGCTGGACTTTTTTGATATTAATAATCAAGTTCAATCCTATTACTACCCAACTAAATTATAGCATAATGAAAATAAATTTTATACCTAATCTAATAATGAAACAAAGTTTTCGTTCGTTTTATACTACAACCTTTTTTATCTTAATTTCTACATTTAGTTATGCACAATGTGGTTTTCTAAATACTTGTCCAAATACAGATTATTTTAATTTTGGGATGAGATCAACAACTGATGCGACCAC
Organism: Flavobacteriaceae bacterium; assembly: GCA_947453885.1. GTDB lineage: Bacteria > Bacteroidota > Bacteroidia > Flavobacteriales > Flavobacteriaceae > Flavobacterium. The sequence continues at coordinate 2,511 of CANGIF010000075.1, read as the reverse complement.
TTTAGAATACGATAATTTTTCATCCTCATTCCATTCATCCGTAGTAAGAACATCAATAGGAGTTTATAAAACTTGGGGGGAAGATATGTCAAATGATGGATCGACCGATTTATTATCCCCAACAGAAATGACTAGTGCTAATTTTCCTGCATTAACAGGAACTATTTTAAAAGTTGGCTTGGGTTCTAATTCTGCCAATAGTGTACAAGGGATTGTTTTAGCTACAGATGGATTGTACGCTTGGTCTAAGGAGGGTCAAGTATTGGATGCAAATATTACGTCAAGTGCTACGTTTCAAAAATTAACCATAAATGGAAATTCACAAGGTCTTCCTACTGGGGTTACCCCAACAGATGTAAAAATGATGTTTGTTACCAATCAAACAATTGCATTAGTAAGCTGTAGTGGAGATGTTTGGGTAATATCTCAAATTGCACAAAATACTGGAACAGGAATAACAACTATTTCAGCAGCTAATGCGGCTAAATGGTACAGGGTTGCACAAAGCACCGCGGGGAATCCTTTACTTTCAAATGTTATTGCGGTTAGAGGGCAACAGAATACCCTTTTTGCATTAAAATCAGATGGAACTATTTGGACTTGGGGAACGGAAACTTATCTTGGAGATGGTACTGCAATGTCTGCAAGAACAAGAGCAACACCAATGACTTTGCCATCTGTAAATGGAATTAAAATGATTGGGATTACTAGAGAAGATGTTTCTGGGGTATCGAGTTATTATGTCTTAAATGGTAATGGCAATGTATATGCTCTTGGAGCAAACAACTATAAACAATTGGGCGATTGGTCTTCAACTGAAAGAAGAGTATGGGTACAACCTAGATATACTTCATCAACAGGTCCAATAATGAATAATATTCATTGGATTTCTCCAAATGAGCATGACAATCAATTTCCTGCTATTTCTGCATTAACATCAGATTCAAAGATTTACAATTGGGGAAATGCAGCTAATGAAATGCTTGGTAGAGGTGGAACAGGCGCATTCAACCCTGGAACTCCAAATGGAATATTAGTAACAGATGTTGTACTTGCTGTTGAAACAGGTGGACATACTACTATGGTTTCTAAAAGATGTGAAGATTATTTCGGGTATGTCGGGCATAGAATTAGAGGTAGTATGGGAGATGGTTCCGCTACTACTACTAACGAATCAAGTTTTACTTTCGTCACAGCCGTGGTTTATGTTTGCGGGGCATCCACTTTAGATTTACAACTTACAGGCTCTATTATCACAGGAACAAATGGAAGATATTGTAATGGCACATCAGCTAGCTTACTTCCCTCACCTGCAGGGGGTACTTTATCGATAGTGTCGGGGCCTGCAACCCTGTCTGGCAATATATTAAATTTTACAGGTTCAGGAAATCAAACAGTTGTAGTGCAATATACTTATATAGATCCAACTTGTGGGGTTTCAAAAAGCATTTCACTTAATTTGCTAACTGAAAACTGTGTTTTACCATTAATTACTTCGTCAGGAACATTAACTGCTTTTTCAACTTGTTCAGGGATTGTTTCTACTCAACAAAGTTTTACTGTAATAGGATCCGATTTAACAGCCAACATGGTAATTACTGCTCCAATAGGTTATGAAATTTCATTAACTTCAGGAACAGGTTTTACCAATACCATTACTTTAAACCAATCTGGAGGAGTGATTCCTTCAACAACAATATATGTTCGTTTATCTGCATCTGCACTAAATGGAGCGTCAGGTAATATTACATTAGTTTCAGGTTCAACTACTCAAAATGTGGCAACTATAGCTGCTGTGGTTAGTCCGACATCCGTATCCGGAAGTATTTCAGGAGCCGCAACGGTTTGTTCTACAACCAACTCTACGGTATTAACATTATCTGGAAACACGGGAACAATCCAATGGCAATCCTCTACAGACAATGTTACGTTTACGGATATTGCAAGTGCAACAGCTTCGACTTATACCGCGACCAACTTAACGACAACAACTTATTATAAAGCGGTGGTTACTAGTGGTGTTTGTTTAAATGCGACATCGGCTGTATTTACTATAACATTTAATTCAATCCCGGTAGTTGCAAATACTATAGAAACAATTTGTTCAGGAACGGCTTTTTCCGTAACGCCTGTAAATGGTTCTGGTAATGTGGTGCCAAATGGTATTATTTATACTTGGACGGTTGTGGACAATCCAAATATTTCAGGAGAAAGTAATAATAACGTTTCGCAAATATTGACATCACCTTCAGGTACTAGTCAAGGATATAGCGGCTCGGGAAGTATTTGGGAACAATCTTTCAATGTTGTTTCAAATACAACAATTGATCAAATTTCGGTTACTACACAAGCTCCAACTGGTAATTATGATTTAAATTTATATGATTCTTCCAATACGTTGATTCGAACAGTTACGAATTCTTCAAATGGTGTTTTTTCGATGAGTTCATTGACTTTAATTGCTAATCAAACCTATAAATTTATTATAACTTCTAGTGCAAGCTTTACTCT
>CANGIF010000074.1 GCA_947453885.1 Flavobacteriaceae bacterium | reverse complement strand
TTTGAAATTATTTGAGAAAACAGCGTTATATTTGCCATAAGAGGGTGGATTTTTGTTGTGCAACTCAAAGATAATTTGAGATACAAAATTCAACCCTCTTTTTTTAAACTTTTTTTAAACGTTTAGGACACTATTGTTTGTAAATTAATAAAAAAATAATAACATAAAAAACCGCCTCACTTCTGAGACGGCTTTCATATACTATATAACAACTTAATTAGTTTTTGACCAATTGAGTTGTTCCAGTTCCTTGACTAGTTGTTACTTTTAAAAAGTAAATACCCGTGTTTAATTCGCTAATATTAATTTGATTTAAAGTTTCAAAATTTCTAACTTCTTTTACAGTTCTTCCATTTACATCTGTGATTTTAGCAGATTCGATAGCTAAATTTGAAGTGTTAGAGATGTTTACAATGTCTTTTACAGGGTTAGGAAATATAGTAAAATTATTTTTAAAGAAAGCATCTGTACTTAGAGGACGATCAATAGATAGATCATCAACACCTATAATATCTGAATTATTACCTGAAGGACCACCATCTGTTACATAATATCTAAAAGCTAATTTACAATCAGTAATTCCTGTTAATCCAGTAACAGTGTAGGAATACTGTGTCCAATCAAATGGATAAGATGTTGTATCTTGATTTGGATTTATTTCTGTTGCTAAAGTTGTAAAATCACCCAAATCATTTTCGTCAATTGATGGAATTATACTATTATCTCCTGCAGTACTTATTCTAAATTGTAAATTATCTGGATATATTGTTGTAGTATTGTCACCGCCTTTTCTAGACCAAAAAGTAATAACATCTCCATTTTGTATTTGAATAGTTGGCGAAATTAACCAATTACTAATAATTCCTGCTCCAGTAGTACTATTATAATTAACTAAAATAAAAGAAGTATCACCTCCTGAATAACCACCCCCAACAAAAGCAGTATTTGCAGCAGTAGGCACAATCCATGTTGAGGCACCAACAGGATTGCTAACATTTGTTCTGTTCCAACCTGCACCATCTATGTCAGCTGTTGTTCCACTAAAATTCTCTGTAAAAATGTTTTGAGCGTTTACAAAACCTATTGTTAATAACGCTAAAGGAAGTAAAATTTTTTTCATATTTTTAATTTTTTGATTTTCAAAATTACAAAAAATTATTTAATAAAAAAACCTTCTAAATATTTTAGAAGGTTTCATATACTAAAATAATAGTAAAATTAGTTTTTGATCAATTGAGTTGTTCCTGTTCCTTGACTTGTTGTTACTTTTAAAAAGTAAATACCCGTGTTTAATTCGCTAATATTAATTTGATTTAAAGTTTCAAAATTTCTAACTTCTTTTACAGTTCTTCCATTTACATCTGTGATTTTAGCAGATTCGATAGCTAAATTAGAAGTATTTGAAATGTTTAAAATGTCTTTTACAGGATTAGGAAAAACAGTAAAATTGTTTTTAAAGAAATCATTAGTACTCAAAGGCGTGTCTACTGAAAATGAATCAATACCAATAATATCTGAATTAGAACCATTTGTTCCACCATCAGTTACATAATATCTAAATGCAAATTCTACTTCAGTAGGACCTGTTAAACCAGATATGGTAGCTGTGTACTGTGTCCATGTTGTAGGATAAGAAGTTAAATCTAAATTTGGATTTATTTCCACTAGCATATTAGTGAAACTACCTGTATCTGCGGGTCCAGTTGTAGGATTAACAGTTGCGGCACCTAAAGGACTCATTAGTAATTGTAAATTATCTGCATAAGAAGCTGTTCCAGTTGCAGAATATTTACCTATTCTAGTATAAAAACTAACTACATCACCGTTGTTAACAACAATTATTGGACTAATTAACCAATTGCTTATTGTTGCACCAGCAGCTAAAGTGCTTGAAGTACTCGCATAGTTCACTAAACCAAAAGAATTAGGATTACCTGCCTGATCTAATGGAATTGGACAAGATTGTCCTGTAGCGATTGTAGCATTTTGAAAAGGAGATGCAGGAGTTGTTGTGCTAACAGAAGCAACAACACTATAATTAGCTATAGACCACAATGCTGTTGCTGAAGGGGATGTACTTTGATTGGTTCTAACCCAACCAGCACCTGTCATGTCAGCAGTAGTACCACTAAAATCAAAAGCAAACACATTTTGTGCATTTGCATAACCAGCTGTAAGAACAGCTAAAGAAAGTAAAAGTTTTTTCATAGTTTTATAATTAAAAAATTTATTTATAAGCAAATATATAAAAAAAAGTATTCGTTTTTTTAAATAAAATATTTTTAACTTTGCAATCTAATCCAAGAGGAAAAATTTGTACTGATTGCAACCTCATTAAAAAATGCTAAAGCAGAAATTCTACTTTAGTTTTTTAGGTACATTCTGTTTTTTTTTTTTATCTTACAATAAAAAATATTATGTCTTATTTGTTTACATCAGAATCAGTTAGTGAAGGGCATCCAGATAAAGTTGCTGATCAAATTTCAGATGCATTAATTGATAATTTTTTAGCTTTTGATTCTGAATCAAAAGTAGCATGCGAAACATTAGTTACAACTGGTCAAGTTATTTTGGCAGGAGAAGTAAAATCCAATACCTATTTGGATGTTCAACAAATTGCTAGAGATGTAATTCGTAAAATTGGTTATACCAAAAGCGAATACATGTTTGAAGCAAACTCATGTGGTATTTTATCAGCTATACATGAGCAATCATCAGATATTAATCAAGGCGTTGACAAAGCAAACAAAGAGGAACAAGGCGCTGGAGATCAAGGCATGATGTTTGGTTATGCAACTAATGAAACATTGAATTACATGCCCTTAGCATTGGATTTGTCTCATGCTTTATTACTAGAACTAGCAAATTTAAGAAGAGAAAATAAGGAAATAACTTATTTAAGACCTGATGCAAAGTCTCAAGTGACACTTGAATATTCAGATGATAATAAACCCGTTCGTATTGATGCAATTGTTATTTCAACGCAGCATGATGATTTCGATGAAGTATCAGCTATGCTAGAAAAAATAAAAGAAGATTTAATTGCGATCTTGATTCCAAGAGTAAAAGTTAAATACCCACAATATGCTCATTTTTTTAATGATAAAATAACATACCATATTAACCCTACAGGTAAATTTGTTATTGGAGGACCTCATGGTGACACAGGTTTAACGGGTAGAAAAATAATTGTTGACACTTATGGAGGAAAAGGAGCTCATGGAGGAGGAGCATTTTCAGGTAAAGATCCAAGTAAAGTAGATCGTTCTGCTGCTTATGCTACAAGACATATTGCAAAAAATCTTGTTGCTTCTGGTTTATGCGAAGAAGTTTTAGTTCAAGTTTCGTATGCTATTGGAGTTGCTAAGCCAACTTCTATTAATGTCAATACGTATGGTACAGCTAAAGTAGGCTTAACAGACGGTGAAATAAGTAAAAAAGTAGAAGCCATTTTTGATATGCGTCCTTACTTTATTGAGCAAAGATTGAAATTAAGAAACCCAATTTATAGCGAAACAGCTGCTTATGGTCATATGGGAAGGACACCAGAAACTGTAACTAAAACTTTTCAAGCCCCAGGTGGTTTGTCCAAAACAATAACCGTAGATTTATTTACTTGGGAAGAACTAAATTATGTTGATCAAATTAAAACTGCTTTCGGTATTTAAATTTCAGTTTATAAATTAAACAAAACGCCTGATTATAGACTGCCCCCAAAAAGTTAGACACTATTTGGGGGTATTTTTATGGAAAGAAAAGTCAAGTATGATTACACATTTAAACTTGAATGTGTAAAATTAGTAGTGGAGAAACATTATTCTTGGGACTATGTTTCCGCTCAAAAAGGTTTAAGTAGATCTAATATTCGTAAATGAGTTGGATTTTATAAAGAGTATGGCGCCATTAGTTTGTTACCAAGAAAGAATCAAAGTTATTCGTTAGATTTTAAATTGAAAGTATTAAAAGCAATTGACAAAGATTTATTGTCTTTGCGCGAAACAAGTATAAAATTTAATAT
>CANGIF010000073.1 GCA_947453885.1 Flavobacteriaceae bacterium | reverse complement strand
TCGCAGGCTATGTCTACTGCTATGCTGCCAGTAGTACTGGCAATGGTTGCTCTGATTCGTTTTTGATTGATTCCATAACCCAACTGAACCAATGAATTTCTGTTTAAACGAATATAAGGAATTCCTCTTGAAACGGCTTCTTCAACAATACATCCTGTGCTTGGTCCTAATCTTTCATCTTCTCTAATTTCTCTAAGTTCTTGAATATCGTTTCCTAAGTCGTAGTCGGTTCCAGCTATTAATGCTTCTGCAATTCTTACGGCAGATCTTGCCGCAAAAACACCTGCTTTTTCCTCCATGTAGCTAAATACTACATTATATACACCTTCTTTACTGGTTGAACGGGTGCGGCCAAAGCCAGTTTCCATTCCTGCTAAAGTTTGAATTTCGAGTGCAATATGTTCTATTACATGACCCATCCAAGTTCCGTTTTTTACACGCATAAAAAAACCACCAGCAACTTTTTCCGAACACCTGTGTGAAAACATACTCGGTAACAATTTTTCTAAGCGTTCTGAAAAACCATCAATTTTATTGGTTGGGCTTTGTTCTAATTCTTCCAAATCCAAACGCATTTGAATTAATTTATGTCTGCGAACACTCCAATAATTTGGTCCGCGCATGATTTTTATATCAAGTATTTTCATTTGGCTATTTGTATTTTTTTGTAATTATAGTTATAGTTTTTATAAATTTTACAAAAACTATGAAATGTTTTAAAATAAATTTATCACTAAAGTTTAAATCTCAAAAATGGATGATAATTTGCAATAAATGAATGAAATTTTAGCTAAACTTGCGGCTCAAAAAAAACCACAATGGAAATTACAAAACCTAACTTATCGTTATTTAATCCTTACATTGCTACTTATGTTAATTTGGTAAAATCTGAAGATTTATACACCGAATTATACAAAGAAAGTATGGAAACCATAGAGCTTTTTACTAGCTTAGATGAGGAAACTTTATTGTTTAAATATGAAGCCAACAAATGGACTGTAAAAGAAATTTTTCAACACATCATAGATTGTGAAAGAATTTTCCAATACAGAATTTTATCAATTGCGCGTAATCCTGAAGTTCCTTTGGCAGGCTTTGACCACAATATATTTGTAGAAACGAGCATGGCTGATAAAAGAGATATTTACGACATGGTTCGTGAGTTTTCTATGGTGAGAGGTTCTACTGTTGAAATACTAAAATCGTTAGCAAGTTCTGCATGGGATAAAATGGGCAATGCCAATAATAATCCAGTAAGTGTAAGAAGCATTGCTTACATGTTATTAGGACACGAAATTCACCACAGAACTGTGATAGAAAAGAAGTATTTGTTGTAAGGAGTGATAATTTGATTAATTGGTAAAAACTGTATAATTAACGAAGCAAAGTAATTGTACCGTGGTAGTTTTTTTTAGGTGTTTTTAAAATAAAAAAATAAACTCCTTCGGATACTTTTTTACCATCATACAATCCATTCCAACATACCCCATCAGTATCTGAATCGAACATTAAATTTCCCCAACGATTAAAAACAAGCAGAGAGTTTTTACATTCTTTTCCGAGTTTAATTCCATCAACATAAAAACAATCATTTATTCCATCTTCATTGGGAGAAAACACATTTGGAATAAGTTTAATACTGTCAGTATTTATAGGTGTAAATTCCTTCTCTAATGAATCTATGCAAAAACCATCTTTAACAATTAGTCTTACTATATTTTTATTTCCATTTAAATATTTTGTAGTAAGTAGCTCATCCTTATTTATCAAATTATTATTCACAAACCATTTCATTTCTGAATAAGGTTTTATAGAATCTAATATTATAAAAGCTCCGTCACAGAATTGTTGTAAACCTAGGCTAAAGTTAGCGTTTATATTTTTGATAGAAATAGTGATAGAATCAGCATTTGAACAAAATCCATTATTTCTTACCACATTGTATTTGATTTTAATTTTTGGTTTTGAGGTTGGTTGGCCAAGTGTTGAATCATTTAAAAAAGTGGAAGGATTCCATTGATATGTATATCCTAATGTATCAGTATTTCCAAGATTTAAAGAGTCGCCAATACAAATTGAAACATCATTTCCTGCAAATCTATTATGGTCATTATAATTTATTATTTCTTTGATTAAACTATCAGCGCATCTTCCATTTGCAGCTTTAAGTTTTATACTGTATTTACCAATTTTAGGATAAATATAATTAGGTTCAAACAAAGTACTTGTATCAGCATTATTATTTAAAACTCCAAAATCCCATAAATAATTATTTACAAATTGAGAATTGTTTTTCAAAATTAAAGTATCTGAACAACCCTTCATATTTGCGTTAAAATCAATTTTCGTTTTATGAATTTTCACATTCACACTATCAACAATTGAACAAATGCTATTCACTTTAATAGTTGCTGTGTATTTAATGTCATCCAATGGCTTTGCTATTGGTTGTGGTAATGTTGAATCGTTTAAATAAATTGAAGGTCTCCATGTATATTTGAAAATATTAATATAATTAGTACCTAACACCACCTGTTCACCATTACATATTGAAGTATCAGTTCCCGCAAATTTTATTTGCCCACTAAATAAATGCAAATCTTTTTCACTACTGTCTTTACATATGCTATCACTAACTATTAATTTTATAATGTATTTACCCGCGCCTGGAAATACAAAAGTAGGTTCCTTTAAATTACTAGTATCGCTCAGTATATTATTAACTCCAAAATTCCATAAGTATTTGGTTGCTTCAGAACTGAAATTTGAAAAATGAACAGTATCGTTACAAAAGTATAAATCATCAGCAAATAAACTTTGTACTCTACTAGCACATAAAATTACATTAAACTGAAAGTCCCTTCGAGTAATGTTTATAAGGGTTCTATTGCGATATTCCTTAACCAAAATACCAATAACATATTGCCCAACATTTGTTGGTTTTATATTGAGAATTCCTGTTATTGGATTTACACTTAATGTTGGATTACCATCGATGATGTTACTAATATTATATGGTGGATACCATGTTACATTGGTATAAGGAGGTGGATAAGGAAAAGTTCTACTATCATTACAAAAAGGTGTAAATAATTCATATGCTAAGGAATCCCCATCTATATCTGTTGCTGAATGATTGAATGTATAATTTTCACCAAGGCAAATAACCGTAGAAGGTAAGTTTTCAAATACGGCAGAACTATTATAACCATTGGCTTGAATGGAATCGGGAATATGAGTCCAATAAATTGAACCAATTCCACTTCCACCATACATATTTATTAAATTTTTTACAGCATTAGTTCTACAACAAGTTGAATTTGCCACCGTATAACCACCAGCGGAATAAGGTAACTTTACATTGAAAGTATAATCATATTTATCTGTGCAAATGTTATCAGGAGCTTTAGTACATGAATATTTGGCTGAATTTATTCTAGTAGGGAAGCCTCTACCAATCCCCACCGTTTTTATTAAATTACCCGCAATATCAAAAATGTATATACTTATAATTGAATCACCTTTAATTGCATTTATTCCATTTAAACAGTCAACAAGAACAGTTAGTTTTATTTCGAAGCTATCTTTGTTTAAATGTCTATAAGTAAATTGCCCACCAATACCATGTGTAGCATTAGCTTTTTTTACAATTAAAAAAAGAGAGATAATGAAAAGAAATTTTATACATTTAAGGAAGTGCATATATTTAAAAAAAGTACAATTTTTGTTTTTTTGATAACATATTTCATTTATGCTAAAATATAAAATTAATTTATTTTTTATTCAAAACAAATCTATCAATTTTAGTTAAAATTTAACATCAAATTATAAATTACACCTCTAATACTTAAATCCTCACCATTTCCAACTGATCAAAAATTACAGCTGGTTTTGAAGTTCCATTGTATTGGAAAATTAAATGGTGATTTCCTTCAACTATTGTTTCACTTTGTTGCCATGTTTCAAAATCAAAATTGATTGGAATAATAATGAACCTGAATTTATGATGATTTAAACGTAAACGCTCAATCATATTGGTTCTTTCGGCTCTATCTATTTCTTCAATAAATAAAGTTTTAGGTTTAATATTTGGATGCAAATAATAATCAATTGCTATCAAATCAAGCAATATTTTATCGTTTGG
>CANGIF010000072.1 GCA_947453885.1 Flavobacteriaceae bacterium | reverse complement strand
GTACCCTTTTCGAAAACCTAATCCAGTTAGTAAACATCCTAGGATCCATATTTTATGGTACCGTACTTGGTATTTTCTTAGTAGGATTTTTAGTGAAATTCGTCAAAGGAAAATCCATCTTCTACAGCGCAGCCATCAGCCAAATCTCCATCTTTTTCATTTACTATTATTTCATCCACATTTACCCAAGCGGTCAAGAAAAACTTGGTTATTTATGGCTTAACTTCATCGGAGCATTACTAACCGTTATCCTATCCAGTATCTTCCAATTTATCTTAAATTTAAGAAAAAAGACCCTTTAATTTTTTTTAGGAGCGAAACAGTAGGCATTTTAGTAAACGTCCTTCCTGCCATCCGTTGCAATCTGGCATTGCGAGGAACGAAGTAATCCTATAACAACACAACCTATCGCAATGCCAGGATTTCCACTTCTGTCAGGGCTAGCCTAGTCATGTCTTTTGTGAAAATAGAATTCCAAAAGAAATTTCCAAACAAATACTTTTCTAAACCGTATTTTTTTTATATCCATTTTTTTGTTTATTAAAAGTGGGAAACCTGCAACTCTTTTAAGAACATCTGCAACATACAACTTAACAATGCATTGCATCTTTGTTTATATAAATTTAGATACAAATAGTTGTAATAACTTAAAAAAAATAAAATGAGTACTACTGAAAATTTGAATAGCGAGCAAGGCATAGAAAAACTAAAAAACTTGGTGAATGAAATAATGGTTTGTCTTTTTTGCACCGACTTAAAAATAGACGATGGTGCCACTTGTAGACCTATGTCTGCAATTAAAGTTTGCGACCAAGGCAATATTTGGTTTTTTAGTAAAAAGGATAGTGATAAAAATAATACTATTGAAAAAGACAAAAATGTGCAACTCTTCTTTTCGCATCCAGCCAAAGGCAGTTATTTAGTTGTAAATGGTGAAGCCGAAATACTATTAGATAGAAAAATAATTGACGATTTATGGTCTCCCGTAGCCAAAATTTGGTTTAAAGATGGAAAAGACGACCCAACTATTTCAGTTATTAAAGTAAAACCTAATTCCGCTTACTATTGGGATACGGATGGCAACCAAATGATAAACCTTTTAAAAATTGCTGCATCGGTTGTTACAGGTACCAATTTAGTTACAGGAACTCAAGGAAACATTAAAGTGTAGTTAAAAATAAATAATAACAATTAAATAATTAAAAAAATGGAAAAAGACAAAACAATTGAAGTGTTAAACACATTAATCACTATCAACAACGACAGAATTGAAGGGTACGACACTGCTTCAAAAGAAACGGAAGAACAAGATTTAAAAACAATGTTTGCTCATTTAAGTTCTACTAGCCAAAAATGCAACCAAGAACTAAGTGCAGAAGTAACCAAATTAGGCGGAACACCAGCCGAAGGAACAAAAACAACTGGTAAATTCTTTCGTGTATGGATGGATGTAAAAGCAGCACTTACTGGAAAAGATCGCAAAACAATTTTAAATTCTTGCGAATTTGGTGAGGACATGGCAAAGGGAACCTACGCTAAGGTATTGAAAGACGACCTTGAAAACCTAAGTGCCGAGCAACAAATTATGATTAAAGCACAACATACTTTACTTGTGGGTGACCACAACGTAGTTAAAGCAATGAGAGATTCTCTAATAACGCAATAAAACAAGATGATAAAGCATTTACAGAATTTGCCAGCCAACATTTTTGGCTTCAAAGCTATAGGAGAAATCACCGAAAAGGATTTTACGGATACTGTAATGCCAAAAGTTAAAGCACTAATTGATAAAACAGATAAACTGAATTATCTTTTAGTGCTTGAAACTTCGGAAAAAAATTTCACCATAGGAGCTTGGATGAAAGATGCCATGATGGGAATCAAACATTTAACCAAATGGAACCGAGCAGCAATCGTTACCGATGTGGAAGCAATTCGAAATTTTACAGACTTCTTTAGTTACTTAATTCCAGGAGAGTTTAAAGGATTTGAACACAAAGACTTGCAAGAAGCCATAGATTGGGTTTCTGAAAAAAAATAAGATATGAAAAAATTAGAAAACAAAACAGTATTTATCACAGGAGGCTTATCCGGAATAGGCAAAGCCTGTGCAATTGCCGCTGCTAAAGAAGGCGGAAACATTGTTATTGCCGATTTAAAATTAGAGAATTACAATTTAGTAATGGATGAAATTAAAAAAGAAAATTCTAAAGCTATTTTTATTGAATGTGATGTTTCAAACTTTGCTCAAGTACAATTTGCAATTGAAAAAACAATTACAACATTCAAGACACTAGATGTGGCATTAAACAATGCAGGCATAGGTGGGGAAGCTAGCAAAATTGGCGATATGAGTGAAAAAGCGTGGCTAAAAGTAATTGGGGTAAACCTCAATGGTGTTTTCAATTGCATGAAGCTGGAGTTAGCACAAATGGCAAAGCAAAAAAATGGAGTTATTGTAAATATGTCTTCCATTCTTGGTAAAGTGGGTTTTGCAACCTCCTCGCATTATGTAGCTGCAAAACATGGCGTAATTGGACTTACACAAACCGCTGCTATGGAGTATGCAACCGAAGGAATCCGAGTAAATGCAATAAGTCCTGGGTTTATTGAAACCCCTTTATTAATGGGGCTCAGTAAAGAAAGCAAACAACAAATCATCAATTTACATCCCATGAAAAGATTGGGTAACGCAGAGGAAATTGCCAATGGCTTTATTTTTCTAGCCAGCAATGATAGCCTATTTGTAACAGGTACCTCCCTTGAAATTGATGGTGGCTATCTAGCGCAATAATAAATAATCTTAATATATAAACTATGCCACACATAACCATCCTATCTTCAAGCATAAGAAGAGAAAGAAAAAGTCATAGAGTGGCTTTATACTTTCAAACTTACTTACAAGAAAATAATCTTGCAACAGTTGAGATATTAGATTTAAAAGAATACAATTTTCCTATTTTTGAAGACACGATTAAAACACTTCAAAATCCATCAGCCAAAGTTCTTGACTTTGCTGAAAAAATAAATAAAGCAGAAGGAATTATCATTGTAACCCCCGAATACAATGGAAGTTTTCCTGCAAGTTTAAAAAATGCTATAGACCTTTTGTATGACGAATGGCATAATAAACCTATATCCATAAGCACCGTTTCATCGGGTATTTTTGGCGGCACGCAAGCCTTAGTTGCATTACAATTTATACTTTGGAAAATTGGTGCCTTAACCGTTACCAATATGTTTCCGGTTCCTAATGTTGCTAAAACTTTTGATGAAAACGGAATGGCACTACAAAAAACAGAAACAGATAAACTAACTGAAATTTTCCTAGCAGAATTATTAGAGAGTATAGAAACAAATAAAAAAGCACTAAAAATCTAATTTCCTCCAGCGCAAAAATGCGTTTTAACTAAATAAAAAACGAAGTCTAGTTAATTGTTTTTAGGAGCGAAACAGTAGGCATTTTACTAAACGTCATTCCTGATTTTCATTCCAATCTGTGATTGCTAGGCACGAAGCAATCCAATAACACTATTCGTTATCGCAATGCCAGGATTTACAATGCAAATGAAATTCATAGAACTCCGCTAAAAAATAACAGCAAAGTGAGATAATAAGGGCTAAACAGGTTTTATCTTTTGTGAAATAAGAATTTCAAAGAAACTACAATTAAAATAATAACGTATACTTCACCTACAAATAAAAGATAATATATATATTTGGTAAAAATATGCTACACAATTGCGGCAATCAGTACCAAAATGGGTATAAATGTGCAATAGAGTTGCGTATATATAATGTTACCGGCAATTAATCAGCAACCGCTTAAAAAAACAGAATATGAAAAGATTATTCTACATAATTCTAATAATTCCGAATCTATTTTTTGCGCAAATTTATCGTGCTAAATTAGTAGATTATGACGCAAGCAAAACTCCTGCATATTGTGGTTACCAAAAATCATATGGAGTATTGAAATTTGAGTTACAAGAGAAAAGTAAAAAAGGTGAAGTTGTATTTATTGTACAAGAATGCCCAAGAGAATTAATGGATAAAGTTGGCAAATACAAAAATGATTCAATTTATTCTGTATCAATTGGAGATCAAGTAGACAAAAAGTTACGTGAAATAGGAATCGAACTTTGTAAAAGACATTATCCGAAAGACAAGACAAAAATATTTTGGAATGGGTTTATAATACATTAACTGCCGGTAACAGCTAGGGTTTCGTTGGGCTTGCAAAGCCAACAAGGTAACCCGTGTTGAACACTTCGATAAACTCAGGACAGGCTCACCTATTGTATTTCCGTAACACTATGGGTTTATCGTAAAGATTTTAGAGTACATTTCAAGAGCCAAGTGTGGGCCCTGCTCGGCCAGAAAAAATATTCTTTATTATCATATCCTAAATATATTTATAACTTGTATATTTATCAAATATAACCAGTTGGGTGAAATTGTTTAAAAATGTAAAAAAATGTTGTTTTTTCATTCCGACAAAGGAGGACACGATGATGGGTATTACTAATTTCACAAAAGACATAACCTACCTAGCCCTGACAGAAGTGGAAATCCTGACATTGCGATATAGAAATAATGTTATTGGATTACTTGTTCCTCGCAATGCCAGATTGCAACGGATGGCAGGAATGACGTTTACTAAAATGCCTACTGCTTCGCTCCTAAAAAAAATTAGACCTAAACAACCCCAAAGGATTTAAAATCTTTTGGGGTTAGTTTTTAATAATATATAAGGTTTAAACGTGTAGCGCTCTATTATCTGTTGCTGCTAATGCCGCTTCTTTGATAGCTTCGGCAAAAGTTGGGTGGGCGTGTGACATTCTAGAGATATCTTCGGCAGAGGCTCTAAATTCC
>CANGIF010000071.1 GCA_947453885.1 Flavobacteriaceae bacterium | reverse complement strand
CTTGTGTTGTTTATTGAAAATGTTGTTTATTACCTCAACTATACTTGCTTATTAATCATTTTAGTTTGGTATCGGAAATATCCGGCACAAGTTGCAAAATGTATACTTATTTTAGGACGAGAGAACTTTGTGGGTACGAGTTAGAAACTCGCACTAGCGAAGGGTATTATTCTTGCTTGAGCCAGCTGGGGGCTCGTGTTTTTTATTGAAAATGTTTTTTATTACCTCAACTATACTTGCTTATTAAGCATCTTATTTTGGTATAGGGAATATCTGGTTCTATTTTAAATGTAAGTGTTTTTCTAAAAAAATGTGCCAATAATTTTTTTTGGAGTGTAGGGAAGGAGTGGTAATAGGAAATCTAAAGTGTCATTTTACCACTAAACGAAAAATAACGTTCTAAATATTTGTAAATTAAATTAGCGAAATGAAGCAAACAAATAATTGATGCTATGAATATGGGCTAGGAGGGATTTTTGTGCAGCTGAATGAAATAATAAGTTTTTCTAAATGATTTATCTACCCACCTTATCTACCCACCTAGAGTAATTTATATTTGATAACCCAATGTCCACTTTTGGTATTTCCTTTTCGCTCTAAAAGATCTAAATTTTTTAAAAAATCTATATTTTTATCAATGGCAGATCCACTTAAGCCAATAATAACTTCAAGTTCTCTTTTTGAAATTTTTGGATTTTTATGAATATTTTTTAAAATCTTAATTCTGTTTTCAGAGAGATTATCTACCCACCTTTCTACCCACTTTTCAAATTCGATTGGTCTTCTTAGTATAACTGTAAACATTCCATCAATATTGAATTCAGGAGGCGTTAGGCCTACATCATTCATTACATCTCTAATACGGGTTATACCAGAACCTATTTGCTCTACTAAACGCATTCTTTCAAATAAACCAAAAATCAATGGGTTTCTACTTGCACTTCTTTTACCAAATTCACTTCTTGGTACGGCACTTACTAAACCACCAGGATTTGATATTTCTACACGATCATCAAATACTTCAATAGTTGTTCTTGCTCCTTTATCATAATAATCACGATGCGCTAATGAATTAATAATAGCTTCTTTAAACGCAATTATTGGAATTTCCCAATATTCATTTCTTGGATTGGATCCTTCTCCTTCAATATTATATCTTACATTTAGTTTTGATTTTAGCCAAATCATACTTTTTTGATATTGCTGGTATAATGTTCCGGTCATAACTTTGTCATCAACAATATATCTCTTGTCTATACCATCAAAAACCACACAACGAATAACCGCCTTTTCAAAGAAAACTTCTGGTTCTTTACCGAAAAACAAAACAGTTCCATTCTTTAGATAACCATCATTTGAAATTAATTTTAAGTTGGTAAATAGTTGTTCATCAGATGTTGCATTGACTAATTCAGCTTCAAAACGGAACGCTTTAATACTTTCATTTGAAATGTCATTTTCTAAATTAGCTTTTACACAAGAAACGTCGTCAAAGAAAATTCTATCTGTTTGCTGGAAGAAGTTTCTCATTTCTTCAACGGTCGTTAGTCTTTGAGAATTTGGACCTTGACGCAGGTATATTGCACCTGACAAAACATACGGTTTATTTTGACCAGACGGCACCTCAATGACTGCTATATTTTTGCCTTCAACATCAACAAAATAAAATTCACATTGCAATGATGGAGAAATTTCGTTTATAGAATTTTGAATTGCGGAACGTTTAGCATTGTCAATTGTTATCCCATTGATATTATTTTTATCGTCAACGCCAATTAATACAACACCGCCAGAAGCATTTGCAAAAGCACATACTTCTTCTGTAATTCCTTTTAGATTACTAGGAATACTGACTTTGAATTCGGTAGTATAACCTTCACCAGTAGCTACTATTGATTTTAGTTCAGTTGGGTTTAGCATAAATTGTTATAATTTGCATTTAAATATGTATGATATAAGCAAAAATAATACTAATTTATAAAAGTTCATCACTTTCTTTTTTTATGGTTAATAAAAATAAAATTTCAGGATAGTGATATGTTTATTGTCGTTCCAAAACTACAAATAGGATAGGAAAATAAAGGTTACAGTTCCTTAATTTCTTTTTCTATTAGTAGGGTATTACTAATTCAACTACCCTAATAAATTAAAGAGAAAAACGAAGAAATGGTTTTACATTGTATCTTTTGGCAACACTCATACAAACTTTGTTGCTGATATTTTCTGTTGTTAATTTTAAGTATTTAACAATGTCTTTAGTTGAATAGAGTTCTTCTAATTTTAGAATGTCTGTTTCAAAAGTTTCTGGAGTTGTTGCAAACAAAGCCCTCGGGATTATAATAGACTTGTCTTTGGAAAGATTAAGTTTACTATAATCCATATCCCAAAATAAGTGTTTGGGAAAAATTGTTGCTATGTTTACTGATTTGTTCACTATCCAAAAATAATGAATTTAGTTTTATATGGTGCACTACTATAAAAAAGTTTAACTTATTTGATTTTAAAGCCCTATTGTAAATCTAAAATAAAACCAATAATAAGTTCCTAAAATTGAAATTAGCCCTTTGACTGCAATCAAGAAGGCTATGAGCAGACGGCAGCTGAGGGACTTCGAAGAGCGGGTTGATTATTGCTATTTTATGCAGTTATTATATTTATAAATATATAGATTTTATCTAATAAATAAGTATTGATTTATATTGTGGGCACGGATTGCAAATCCGTGCGGTCGGGGCTATTTTAGTCGTCTAGAATTGATAATGTTAAATCTACATCACTAAAGTTTTTGATTACTTTATAGCCTTTAAAAATGTCTTTTTTTGCTTCACTTGTTTTTTTTAGATAGTTGTCGAGTCCTATTTCCCAGTTTCGCGAAGTTACTATTCCAAACACATGTCCCAAAAGTTCAAATTCAAAAAAGAAAGGTTCATTTATTAAGTATTTAAATTTTATGTTGTCTTCTAAAAATAATTCTGGTTCTTTTGCCCAGTTTTTAGTCATCAATATTATTCCATGATTACGCTCAAAATAAAAAATAGGATAATCTCCTAGATCATAACGACTAAATTCCCTGATAAAATCATATTTACCAATATGTCCATCTTTTTTTTGTCTTTCGGTTTCTTCTAAAAATATTTTATATATACCCTTTTTAAATTGTCTTGAAATTTTCTCTTGGAAATGTAAATTGTATTTATAACTTGGTTTTAATTTAAATTTATTTTTCACAAAGTCTACATTAAAATAAATTGATGAAAATCGTGGCATTGCTTTATTTTTTCCTATTTCATTATCAATCTGTAAAAATTTTGCCCTTGATATATTAAAAGTTTCTTTTATTATAGTTTCTATTGGTGGAAGTTTATTATTGTAACTTCCAAAATATAAGTTACATATATCGCACACATTTTCACAAATGTTTTTTCCGCCAAGTGTTTGAGGAATAGTGTGAGCTAATTTTTTAAACTCTACATTATGTTCGGTTTTAGAACACCAAATACATTTTTTCACTCATTTTCTTTTTAGGTTACTGCTATCTTGCCCATGCTTTACGGGTGTTGCGGAGTCAGGAGACTTCGAAGAGCGGGGATCATAATTTATTTTTATTGTGGGCACGGATTGCAAATCCGCGCGTTCGGGGTTTCACGCTGCAGCAAAAGGGGTAATTTTGAACCTGAAACAAGTTCAAGCTGAGAAACTAAAGAGGTTTTGATTTATCAAAAGAAACAACTTTTTTTCTCATCATACCTTTATCTGTAAAATGTCGTGAAATTTCATAAGTTTTATTAACATAATCATTTTCATGAGTATCTGGACCCCATTTATGGTAATTGATTAAAATTGATTTGCAATTTATATGTTCAAAAATTTCTTTTAACATTGTTCTATCTGACAACCCACAAGAATGACCCATAATACATACTTGAAATTCATTTCCGTCGATAAAACGAATTAAATCTTGATAATTTGATGTCCTTAAATATTTAAAAGATTTAATATGTTCAAATAATTGATTCTCTTTCTTATTTTCAAATTTTTTATATTCCTCATTATGTTCATCACCAAAACCAAATATGATTGGATTATCGGGATTATTTAATTCTCCATGAATGAAATTAATAGTTGTATTCTTTTTTATATTAAGATGTTTTGTATAAACATTAAATGTTGGTGTATAATTGAAGTTTAAAACATGAATATTCTCGATGAAAGTAGGGTAAACCGGATTAGAATCAATAAGTTGATCATGTGGGATATCTTCTAATAAAAAATCAAATTTAGCAGGATTCTGTATAGGTCTATCTGAAATAACAACTTCCCTTAAATAGTTCTCTAATTCTGTTTTCAAATATTCAAACTCTTGATTTAATTTAGAAAGATCATCTATCAAATTAGAGGAAGCATTTGACATTCTTAATAAATATGAAAAGTAATGATTTTCTAAATCTACCCATTTTTTGTGTTGAAATGATTCGATAATTTCTTGAAAAAATTGACTCTTATATTTAATTGATATATTGCTGTCGTGTTTAGATTTTAATACATTTATAACATTTATTAAATCATCAAGCGTTTCCATTTTTGGAAATCCATTAATACTTGATTTTGAATTTAATTCTATTAATTTGTCTTCATAAAACAGATTACTAAAAAAAACATTTAAATTTTTTTTTAAATAATAAAATAAGAAATCATTGTAGCTTGTTTTTAATTTATGCGATAAATCAAAACCATTACCTATTAACACTAATCTATTCATAAAATTATTTTTTACTTTTTTTCTCTTTCACAAACAACCCAGCGGTATACTTCTCATACAACTCAAACAAAAATTCCATGCGTTTGGCTTCGCTAGTGAAGGCTTGTTTGCTGTAGGCGGCATCCACGGCTTTGTCTAACTCATTGTGGGCTTTTACTAAAGCTGGTGGCATGGTTAAGGGATTGTATAAATCTGCTAAGGAACTAGTAGTGAAAGAAGCTCTAACATCTAAAACCTGTTGTGCTTTTTCTTCAATTGTTTTTATTTGCTTTTCAGAAGGGTTTTCTGGCCATGGGTAGTTGTTGTACACAATATCTTTTGAATATCGAAAATCACTTTTCAATCTACCACAAGTAGTTTTAACCCAAGCCATGTGCATGGTTGAATTAAGAATTCCAAAATGAAATAAACTTGCATTTGGAATCGATTGGCAAGTATCACTTACAATAAAATCTTTAGAAAAAAATCCAATAGGAATGTAACTTCTGTTTTCTGAAGTAGTTCTTGGAACTAATAAAAAATCATCTTTTGGTTGAGTAACTTGTCTAAATAAATTATGATATTT
>CANGIF010000070.1 GCA_947453885.1 Flavobacteriaceae bacterium | reverse complement strand
ATTTCAGGAGCAACTACAGTTTGTACTGGAACTAACAGTTCAACGTTAACTTTATCAGGAAATACAGGAAGTATTCAATGGCAATCTTCTGCAAATAATAGTACTTTTAACGATATTTCAGGAGCAAACACTTCAACTTATGTTGTAAGTAATATTTCAGCAACTACTTATTATAGAGCAGTTGTAACCAATGGAGTTTGTGCATCGGCTACAACGTCATCTGTAACAATGAATATTGACACTCCTTCTGTAGCAGGTTCTATTTCAGGAGCGACAACAGTTTGTTCAGGTACTAATAGTACAACATTGACATTAACAGGTAGTACAGGTACAATTCAATGGCAATATTCTTCAAATAACGGTACTTATAGTAATATTGTAGGAGAAAATGCAGCAACATTTACAGCAACTGACTTAACAACAACGTCTTATTATAGAGCGAATGTTACTAATGGAACTTGTTCTTTTGTGCTTGCAAATTATGTAACAATAGCAGTAAGTGCAACTTCAATCGGAGGTACGGTTTCAGGCGGTACAACAGTTAATTCAGGAACTAATTCAACTACATTAACTCTTAATGACTACACTGGAAGTATCCAATGGCAATCGTCATCTAATAACGTTTCGTTTTCAAACATTAGTAGTGCAATAGCAGCTACATATACAGCTACAAATTTAACTGCAACTACCTATTATAGAGCAGTAGTTACAAATGGAGCATGTTCTTCTTCAACTAGCGATGTAGCTACTATTAATGTTGTAGAAGTAGTAGGTGGTTCTGTTATAGGTAGTATAGCAGTATGTAATCCTGTAAATAGTACACTTTTAACGTTAAGTGGAAATGTTGGCACTATTTTAAGATGGCAAAAATCTACAGTTAGTGATTTTAGTTCAAATGTTACTAATATTACCAATACAACTTCTTCTTTAACTGCAACAAACGTAAACGTTACAACTTATTACAGAGCAGTAATTTCTGATTATGGTTTTACGACTTACAGTTCAGTTGCTACTATTTTCTATACTGCTACTTCACTTGTTTTAGGTCCAATATCTGGTCCTGTTAATATTTGTGGAATGACTTCCGCAACTTATACTGTACCAGCGTTATCAACAGGTTCAACTAATTATATCTGGACATTACCAGGAGGATTATCCGTTTACACAAGCATTGGTAATCAATTAGTAGTTAATGTAGACGTTTTGTTTGAAAGTGGTTATATAACTGTAAAAGCAGTAAATAATTGTGGAGAGTCAAATACAGTAAGTATTTTTGTTAGCAGACCTCCATTTTTATCTTCTATTTCTGGTCCTAGTTCAACTTGTGGTATAACAACTGCAACTTATACAACAACAGCAATTTCTGGAGCAAGTTATCTTTGGGAAGTTCCTAATTTAATGTCCATTACATCTGGTCAAGGGACATCATCAATTACAGTTGCAATTGCAAGTGGTTATACAAGTGGAGTTGTTAGAGTAACTGCAACAAGTACTTGTGGAATTAGTAATGTAAAACGTTTGCCAGTATATTCAGTTTTAGTTCCGAGTACTATTAACGGACCTGGTCAAGTATGTAATTTATCAACGGCTACTTTTTCAACACCTAATGTTGCAGGTTCTTCCTATGTATGGTCAGTTACTAGTGGAATGGCAATTGTATCAGGTCAAGGAACAAATACTATTGTTGTTTCTTTTTCAGGAGGATTTGTAAATGGTATCATTGGAGTTTCTCTAAGTTATGCATGTGGAACTAGTATTGAACAAACTTTACCAATATCAACTACAAGGACTCCTGTAGCCATCGTTGGGCCAAAGGTTTTATGTGGTATGTATAGAAACACTTATGATGAATCTGGAAGTTTATTGAATTCAACACCTGGTCAAGGTATTTATTATGTACCTGCTTTTCCAGGAGCATCAAGCTACAATTGGACCGTTCCAAGTGGTGCAACTATTGTTTCTGGTCAAGGTACAAACAGTATTGTAGTTAATTTCAATTTAGCTACATTTGTTAATGGAGATGTTTCTGTAAATGCTACAACTGCATGTGGTGTAAGTCCTTCTTCATCAATAACTGTAGTCAGATTGGGAGGAGTAATTTCTGGTCCTTCTCAAATTTGTAGTCTTTCAACAGCTACATATTCAATACCCGTAACTATTGGATCTGGATTTACATGGTCTGTTCCTACATGGATGACTATAACATCTGGACAAGGAACAAATTCTATAACTGTTGATATAGCTTCTTTTTCAAATTGTAAAGATGCTGTTGTAAATGTAAATTTCACTTCTAATTGTGCAACAAGTGAAACAGTTGCATTAAATGTTGGATGCGCTGAATATACCAAATTAATTGCTAGTCAATGTAATGCAACATTACCAACAATAAATACTCAACCTCAAGCTGAAAATGTTTCATTATTAGCACCATCAATGTACAAGTTTAGAATAAATGATGGAACAACAGATTATTTTGTAGAAAGTACAAATGCAAAATTTGTAATGGTTTCAGTCCCAGGATTAAACTGGCAATTTGGAGCTTCTTACACTGTAGATGTTGCGCTTAAAATTGATGGGGTTTACAAAGAGTATGGTTGTTCATGTACAGTAACAATGCCAAGTCTACCAACGACTCAAATACAAGCTTCTCAATGTAATTCAACTTTAGCTTCTGAAGTTACAAATATCTATGCAGATTGGATTGATGGTGCAACATCTTATAAATTTAGAATTTCAGATGGTGTTACAACTCAATATTTAATTAGACCAACACGCATATTTAGAATTAATAATGTGGTTTGGGCTTGGAATAAAACGTACACTATAGATGTAGCTATTAAAAGAGGCACTGCTGATTATGGTGCTTACGGTCCTGCATGCACTATTAGCACACCTGCTAGTGCTGCTAGACAAATTGAGTCAACTTTAGATGCAACATGGGAAGTAACTTTCGATCAAAATCCTTTTGAAAACTATTTCAAATTAAATTTATTTTCTAAAAGTCTTGATACTGTTAATGTAACTTTATTTGATTTAACAGGAAAACAATTAGAAAAAGTTGCAACTACAGTTGAAGCTATAAATAATCATCAATTTGGTTTAAACATTGCTTCTGGTATATATCTTGTAACTATAAATCAAGGTTCTAATTCTCAAACGTTGAGAATGATCAAACGTTAATCCTTATTTTATAAATTTTATTAAGCCGTCTCATAATTAAATGTGAGACGGTTTTTTTCATTTCAGTCTATTTGATTTAATTTTTAGTTCCGTATAAAAAAGTTAATATTTCCCTTAAACAGAAATTTTCTTTTCTTAAATTGAAATCAAATACCATTGGGTATGCAAATAAAAAATGGAGTTTAAGTTAAGCGACTTTTTTGCAATTATTTGATTGATTATTAAATTCTTTTATTGTCATATATTTTAATGCGGAATACCTTCTTTTTTGATTGTACCAAATTTCAATATTTTCAAAATTTTGTAGTTTCATATGATCTTTTGTGACGAATTTGTTTCCATAAATCAATTCCGTTTTTTTCGATTTAAAAAAACTTTCTGCCACTGGATTGTCTCAACAATTTCCTTTTCTGCTAATACTTCTAGTTATTTATAGGATTTTAAAGCATTTGTAAATTTATTGTTTGCATATTGAACACCTCTATCAAAATGGAAAATAAAATCTGCTTGTACATTTCTGTTTCAAGTTGTCATTTTCCATGATGCTAAAGTTGTTTCATCGGTACTCATACCATCACTTAAACTCCAACCGACAATTTTTCTGTCATATAAATCTATTATGGTTGTTATATATTTAAAACCTTCTTTTGTCTGAATATAAGTTGTGTCTGAAACCCACACTTTTGATTGTTGATTGACAACAATTTTTCTATTTAATTCATTTTTCAACAAGTAAATAGCTATGCTTTGAATCGGTTGTACTTTAAATTTTTGCTTAATTTACTTAATTAATTTAAGTTGCTAGTTAATTGATTTGTTTAATTGAAGTCCAAATACAAACAATGTTAGTTTTATTAGAAATCCTTCCAATGTTATTGCATGTATTGTTCTTGGAAACATTTTCTTGATATCACTTATTGTTGTTTCAACTCTTTTTCTCATTTTAAATTTTTCATTTTTCTGTTCTGAAGTATCTATTCTTTTAGCATTTGATTTGCGTTGAATTTTTAATAAAACACATTTTCTTTCTAATGCAATATCTTCTAAACCATAGTCTGTATAAGTACTATCCCCATATAATGATGCTTCGGCAGGTAATTTGTCAATCATTTTTCCTATTGCTTTTGCATCCCCATTTTTTCCTTGTGTAAAATGAAATGCTATTGGAATTCCATCTTTTGTGGTAAGTAATTGTACTTTTACTCAATAAAAGTAATTCCGCATACTTGCTGTATAACCTTGCCATTTTTCTT
This sequence comes from Flavobacteriaceae bacterium, assembly GCA_947453885.1. GTDB lineage: Bacteria > Bacteroidota > Bacteroidia > Flavobacteriales > Flavobacteriaceae > Flavobacterium. The sequence continues at coordinate 1,264 of CANGIF010000070.1, read as the reverse complement.
CTTTAAGGATTTTACAATTTGCAATCCTCATATTGTTGCACACAGCAACTGGAAACGAATCAATAATATAATGCATCTCACAACAAAAATCTTTAAAATAAGAACTTACAATTTCAAATAACTCATAAAGTAAATTTGCTATTTTATGTAATCGCCTGTTAAATCTACTCTCTTCTAACATATTAGGAATCAAACCATATTGTTTCATAAATTGTATAGCTGAACTGTGATTGCCATAAAAACTTGTCGATGAAACAATTGCTGTTAAAATAATCTCGCTATCACTAACTCGTCTTCTTACATCGTCTTTGTGTTCGATTCCTTGTAGAATATCATCAATTAAACAAAAAATTGATATAATTTTGTCTTTACTAAGCATTGGTTTCGTTTATTGGTTGGCAAAAACAAATTTACTTAACCTTTGCTTTTCTTTTTTATGCTTTTAACTAGCAACTAGAATTAATTAACCTAACTGTTTCATGTATTTTGCATCCGTTATTCTTGAAATTTTAATTTCTAAAGCATTTAATTCTATTGTTATTGCTTCGTCAGTTCTTGCAAACTCTCGGGTCATGGGCTTTCATATTGTTGCTTTAATTCATAATAGATGTCTATTATACTTTCTTTTACCAGATTTATTAATTTAATTCTCTTTGAAATAATAGCCTGTTTCCAGCGATAGTAACCACTTTTACTAACTTTCAAAACTTTACACATTTTTTAATACTTAAAAATATTTTTTGATGATTTTTTATAAAATCAAATATAATCAACCGCTCTTGGAAAAAATTCCCACAGCTTTTTTTAATAGATCTCGTTTTAACTCAGCTTCTTTCAATTTTGCTTCTAATTAGCTAATTGTTTTTTAATCTGGAGTTTGCTTTAAAGTTCCTTTTTCCTGGAAAACTACTAGTATTAATTTTACTATAATCTTTGTGCCATTTGCTAAGCATATTGACCCGGATACCAAATTCTCTGGCTAGTTCTGTAATTTTTGATTTTTCATTACTTTATTCTTTTTTTTAAGTTGAATCCCGAATTCTTCTTCTCGTTATATGTATTAAAATTTAGTTTTTTTCTCTTAACTTTAGATCCAAGCTAAATTAATATATCTAATTCCCAATCAGAGTTTTAAAAATAAATTGAGAAAAAGGGTTAAAAAAGATTAGGAAAAGCGAAAAGAAGTTGTATTTTTGCACCCGCATTGAGAGCGACGTTCATTAAAAGATACTGTAAAAACATTTAAAAAAATAATTTTTAAATT
>CANGIF010000069.1 GCA_947453885.1 Flavobacteriaceae bacterium | reverse complement strand
GGATTGTATGTTTTTGATGGTGGTTCTATTGCTTCGCCACAAATTGCTAGTACTAATCCTGCTGGGAACGTTCCTGGAGGATTAGCAGGGTCTTATTGGGGTACAACTATTCCTGGTCCTTTTACATCATCAAGTCCTGATGGTTGTTTAACATTTAGATTTAGAAGTGATGGTGCGGTAAACAATCCTGGATGGGTAGCAAATGTAACATGTGCTCCGCCTCCAACTTGTCAACAACCAACTGCACTAACAACTTCTGCTGTATTGGCTACTACAGCAACTTTTGGATGGACAAATGTAGGTTTAGCAACTGCATGGCAAGTTTTAGCATTGCCATGTGGTTCACCAGCCCCTAATGCATCTACAACAGGATGGATAGATGTTGCAACAAATTCGTATACTTTTACAGGACTGTCTGGTTTGACATGTTATAATTTTTATGTAAGAGGAGTATGTTCTACAACTGATTTAAGTGCATGGTCTGGTCCTAAAATAGCAACAACTCAAGCAGTTCCGCCAGCATGTGGAGGCGTTTTTATGGACGCAGGAGGTGCTACAGCAAATTACCCAAACAGCTCAGATTCAACCGTTACAATTTGTCCAACTACTCCTGGGGATTTAGTAACAGTTACTTTTACAGCTTTTAATACAGAAGCAAATTGGGATGGTTTATATGTTTTTAATGGAAATTCTATTGCTTCACCACAAATTGCTAGTACAAATCCTGCGGGAAATGTACCTGGAGGATTAGCAGGGTCCTATTGGGGTACAACTATTCCTGGACCTTTCACTTCATCAAGTCCAGATGGCTGCTTAACTTTTAGATTTAGAAGTGATACTTCTGTAAACAATCCTGGATGGGTTTCAAATGTTACTTGCGGCCCACCTCCAACTTGCTTGCAACCAATTACTTTGACAACATCGGCTGTTTTGGCTACTACAGCAACTTTTGGATGGACAAATGTGGGTTTAGCAACTGCATGGCAAGTTTTAGCATTACCATGTGGTTCGCCAGCTCCAAATGCAACTACAACTGGTTGGATAGATGTTGCAACAAATTCGTATACTTTTACCGGACTATCTGGTTTAACATGTTATAATTTTTATGTTAGAGGAGTTTGTTCTACAACAGATTTTAGTGCATGGTCAGGACCTAAATCAGCAACAACTCAAGCAGTTCCTCCAGCTTGTGGAGGTGTTTTTACTGATGCGGGTGGTCCAAGTGCTAATTATCCTAATAGTTCAGATTCAACCGTTACAATTTGCCCAACAACTCCTGGGGAAATAGTGACTGTTACTTTTACTTCTTTTAATACAGAAGCAAATTGGGACGGTTTATATGTTTTTGATGGAAATTCGATTGCATCGCCTCAAATAGCAAGTACTAATCCAGCAGGAAATGTTCCTGGAGGATTAGCAGGGTCCTATTGGGGTACAACAATTCCTGGTCCTTTCACTTCGTCAAGTCCAGATGGCTGCTTAACTTTTAGATTTAGAAGTGATACTTCTGTAAATAATCCTGGATGGGTTTCAAATGTGACATGTGGTCCGCCCCCTACATGTATTAAGCCAACTACATTAACGGCATTAAATATTACGCAAACAACAGCAAATTTAAGTTGGAATCAATTAGCTAATCCTGATTTAACTATAGCAAGTCAATGGGAAATTTTAATTTTGCCTTCAGGTTCTCCTGCTCCAACTGCTACTTCAACAGGATGGCTACCTGTTACAACCAATTCATTTGCTGTAACAGGTTTAACGCCTGGTTTTTGTTACAGCTATTATGTAAGAGCTGTTTGTACAGCAACTGATTCTAGTACTTGGGCAGGCCCTTTCAATTTTTGCGAATTACCACCACCGCCTATTAGTAGTAATACAACTCAATATAATGCACAACAACTTGTTGAAAATGTTCTTTTAAATTCTACTTGTGCAAATGTTACTAATGTAACTTTTTCAACTGGAACTAATTTTGGTTCTACAAATGGAATTGGTTATTTTCAACAAAACGGTTCAAATTTTCCATTTACTGATGGTGTTGTTTTAACCACTGGAGATGCAAATAGTGCCCCAGGTCCAAATACATCTACGTTAAGTGCGGGAACTACCGCTTGGACTGGTGATGCTGATTTAGAAGCTATTATTTTAGCCGCTACAGGAAGTGCTATGAATTCTAGGAATGCTTCAAAATTAGAATTTGATTTTGTGCCTTTGACAAATGCAATAAGTTTTGATTTTATTTTTGCTTCAGAAGAATATGGCACTTTTCAATGTACTTTTTCAGATGCATTTGCATTTCTTTTAACAAATGTTGCTACAGGTGTAACTACAAATCTTGCAATTGTACCTAATACAACAACACCAATTTCTGTAGTTACAATTCGAGATCAATTGTATAATACTGGCTGTAATTCTGTTAACTCTCAGTATTTTGGACAATACAATCAATTGCCGGGAATATTGCCAACAGCATCTCCAACAAATTTTAATGGTCAAACAGTGGTTATGACTGCTGGATCTCCTGTTATTCCAAATACTCAATATCATATTAAATTAGTTATCGCCGATAGAAGTGATAATGCTTATGATTCCGCTGTGTTTTTAAAAGGAGGAAGTTTCGATATTGGAAATGTTGATTTAGGTAACGATTTACTACAAGCTACAGGAAATGCTATTTGTAATGGAGGAACGCAAACTATATCTACTACACTAGACCCAGCCTTATACACAATTTCATGGTTGAATAATGGTGTTTTAATACCTAACCAAACTTCGCCAACATTAACAGTTACGCAATCTGGAACCTATACTGTTCAGGCACAATATATTAATACGACATGTTCAGCTTCTGATTCTATAGTTGTGGAATTTTATGCGCCAATAGTACCTGGCACTCCGAATAACTTAAACTATTGTAGTGCTACTGGTTTTGGTACTTTTGATTTAACTCAAAATACATCACTGTTATTAGCGCCATACCCAACTGGGTATACTGTTGGATACTTTACTACTTTAATTGATGCAAATACAAATTCTAATCCAATACTGAACGTTACAAATTATACAAATATTAGTAACCCTCAAACTATTTATGTTAGAGTTCAAAACACTTTAACTGGTTGTTATGTAATTGATTCTTTTACGATATCAGTTCAAGATTTAACACCACAGTTTACATTACCTGCTAATTTCTCTTTGTGTGCTGGAAGTACCGGAATAATAAATGTTAATCCAATCAATTTTAATTCTAATAGTGTGACTTATGCATGGACATTAAACGGTGTTCCCTTGCCGGATATAACAAGTACTATTAATGTTAGTTTATCTGGTATATATGAAGTAACCGTAAATAATTCAGGCTGTACATCTTCTCAATCTGTATCTGTATTAATAAATTCAATTAATACGCCTGATTTTCTACCTATTCCAGCTTTTTGTTCTGGCGCAATTGCACCTATTTTACAACCAATATCTCCAAATGGTATTTCTGGAACATGGAATCCATCAGTAATTGATAATTTGAATAATGGGAATTATGTATTTACACCTACTCCAGGACAGTGCGGAGTCGATCAAACATTAACGGTAACTATTATACCAAAATTGACTCCTGATTTCGCGACAATACCAGATTTTTGTTCGGGAGCATCAGTTCCAACATTAGAATTAAGCTCACCAAATGGTATTTCTGGAACATGGATACCAGCAGTTATTGATAATTTGACAAGTGGAAGTTATGTATTTACTCCAGATTCAAATCAATGTGCTAATAATCAAACAGTATTTATAAACGTACTTTCTAATGTAACTCCGGATTTTGTACAAATTCCGTCATTTTGTTCAGGATCAGTTGCTCCTATTTTACTAACTACATCGCCTAATGGAATAATTGGAACTTGGAATCCAGCAATTGTGGATAATTTAGCAAGTGGAACTTATTTATTTCTACCAAATGCAAATCAATGTGCATCAACACAATTATTAAGTGTTTCGGTAGTTCAATCAGTAACTCCTGATTTTGCTTCAACACTACCATTCTGTTCAGGTTCGATTGTGCCAACATTAGATTTAACTTCTCCTAATGGTGTTAATGGAACTTGGAATCCTACAGTTATTGACAATTTGACTAGTGGCAATTATGTATTTACACCTGATGCAAATCAATGTGCAAATACACAAACATTGTCTGTTACAATTACACCTAAATTGACTCCTGATTTCGCGTCAATACCTCCATTTTGTTCAGGAACAGCAGCTCCAATATTTGTATTAACTTCACCAAACGGTGTTATTGGAACATGGACACCAGCAGTTATTGATAATTTGACAAGTGGCAATTATGTATTTACACCTGATGCAAATCAATGTGCTAATTCACAAACATTATCAGTTACAATTATACCTAAATTGACTCCAGATTTTCCTCAAATCCCAGCAATTTGCTCTGGTTCAACAACTCCTGTTTTACTAACTACATCACCTAATGGTGTATCAGGAACCTGGAATCCAGTTGTTATTGATAATTTGACTAGTGGCAATTATGTATTTACACCTGATTTAAATCAATGTGCTAATCCACAACCATTATCAGTTACAATTACACCTAGATTGACACCTGATTTCGCACAAATACCTGCAATTTGCTCAGGTTCAGCACCTATTTTGCAAACTACATCTCCTAATGGTGTTTCAGGAACCTGGAATCCAGCTGTTATAGATAATTTAAATAGTGGTAATTATGTCTTTACTCCTGACACAAATATATGTGCTAATTCACAAACATTATCTGTTACAATTACACCAAAAATCACACCAGATTTTGCACAAATACCTGCAATTTGTTCTGGTTCAGTTGCTCCAGTATTTGTATTAACTTCACCAAATGGTGTAACTGGAACATGGAGCCCGACGGTTATTGACAATTTGAATAGTGGCACTTATTTGTTTACTCCTAATTCAAATCAATGTGCTTATTCTCTGCCATTATTAGTAACTATAACTCCTAAAACAATGCCTGATTTTCCTCAAATTCCAGTAATTTGCTCAGGTTCAACAGCTCCTGTTTTACAGACAATTTCACCAAACGGTGTTTCTGGAACTTGGAATCCAACTATAGTAGATACAATGATTAGTCAACAATATGTATTTACCCCTATAATTGGTTCATGTGCTTCACCTCAAAATTTAACCACTGTTATAAATTTAACGCCAAATTTTGAAATTTTAGGTGGATGTAATGGTGGAAATTATAAACTAGAAATAAATCCACTAAACAATAGTTTTAACCTTGCAAATGCAACATTTAGTTGGTCAAGTAATTTGAATCCAAACTTTGCTACTTCAGAATCTGTAATAATTAATCAAGCAGGTATTTATAATTGTAATGTGACTGTTAATGGATGTAGTAATACTGCTCAACCTTTAAACATTACTAACACCGCATGTTTGATTCAAAAGGGATTATCTCCTAATGGTGACGGGGATAATGATGTTTTTGATTTATCATCAATGAATGTTAAAATGCTTTCTATCTATAATAGATATGGTAGAAAAGTTTACAGTTTAGCCAATTATTCTAATCAATGGGGTGGTCAATCTGATGCTGGAGAAGTATTACCTGATGCTACTTATTATTACGTTATTGAGCAACAATATGGTGATTTACTTTCCGGATGGATTTTAATAAACAAATAATTTGGAGCTCAAATAGTTTTTAAGATAACATTATACAATTTAGAAATCAATAAAAAATGAGAAGAATATATTTAGTAGTACTACTGGGGATTTTAACTGCAACAGGCGTTCACGGTCAGCAAG
>CANGIF010000068.1 GCA_947453885.1 Flavobacteriaceae bacterium | reverse complement strand
TTATAGATGTCGTTAAACTAAAAAGGTTGCGTTACAACCAAACAAAAATACTGTAACGCAACCTTAATTGGTATAATTATTTTACTTATCTAAAACCACTTTGTAGTTAGCCGTGCCTTTGTTGTTGGTAACTGAAACTATGTACAAACCGTTGTTGTAGCTTGACAAATCCAGTGTTTTAGTGTCCCCGTTGGATAGCGAAACGGTTTCATTGGAAAGGATTGCGCCTAAAATAGAATATACTTTAACCGCAGTAACACTGTCTTTAACCGCTAAGTTAAAAACACCCGTGTTGGACGGATTAGGAAACACCGTTGCCGTTGCGGCAGCAAAGCTCTCTGTTGTTAGTGTAGGTTGCCAAATTAAAGAAATATCCTTAAAATTAGCATCGTTAGGAATACCCGTAGTTTGATCATCAACATTGGGACCTTTAACGAAAGGAAAGAAGCCAATCACAGTGTTTCCGGTAGAAGGACCCCATGTTTCCTCAATTCTTATGTTATATACCATATCTTGTTTTAAACTTCCACTGGTAGAAGTACCGTCCCAGACGATGGTTCTAGGAGCATAACTAGTGAGAACTCCACCTACTATTGCTCCGGTTGTTTGGCAAATTGAACTTGTAGCATCTGCCACTAATGGCGTTCCACTATAACCACAACCTGCATAAGTAGACCAATTAGGTAATTTATCATAATACGCTGCATCACAATACTTGTTAATAGTTTTAATAAATAAACCAGAATTAGTTGAAATCCAAATTGCCAAGACATATCTTTTGTCTGCATTGAAATTCCCAGTTGCATGCGCTATTGGGGTGTAGGTGAAAGTCAATGTACCTGTTGTTTGAGCAACAGTTTTCACACTGGAGTTCAAAAGAATAATGCTAATTGCGAGTAATATTGTTTTTTTCATTTTGTTCTTGTTTTACGAAATACATTCAAATATAAACATTTTGAGATGGCAAAAGTTTCAATAATAACTTTTTTTGAATATGGGAGTATTTTTTGATTACAAAGCCTCAAAATTCCATTACGACGCCTTACTTTTTGATTACAACGAGTCGAAATTGTATTACAAAGCTTTTTCTTTTCCTTACGATGCCCTAGTTTTTAACTACGATGGTATTTTTTTTCATTACGATGACCTTTCCTATCTTGGGAAGGGTTGTTTTTATTGAAAAAAGATGTTTTGGAGGAAAAAAATAACTATTTGTAAAACAAAAAAAGATTGCCGTAATGCCATTCTTTTTAATAGCGTATTTTTTGAAGTAATTTAAGCTTCAAAGTCGTAGTTTGCTGTATAGCAATGCCGTTTCTTATTCAAAACTTTGCATATTTACCAATTTGGTGTACGTACCGTTTAAGGCTAAAAGCGCATAGTGTGTACTTTGTTCCGCAATTTTATACAATGCCTTTATTAAACTAAAAAGCCCTAAAACAGTGTCGTTTTAGGGCCTTTCCTTTTGGTTGGTTTGGTTTGGTTTATTCTTTAATAATTTTTTGTGAGTAGTTAATTTGATCTCCAGCAACTTTCAGGATATACACTCCCGATTGGTAGGCACCTAAATCAATTACTTTTTCTACATTGAAATCGGTGTTTTCGTTGTACACAATTCTACCGTTTAGGTCAACAACTTGAATAGCTATTTTCCCTACAAATTTAGGTATGTTGATACTAATTTGACCATTTGTTGGGTTTGGATATACTTTAATCATGCTTTCATTTTTAAAGTAATCTACTGCCAATACACAGTTTGGTCCAGGAGCAGGAACTGTAAAGTCTTCCACCTGATCGTTACCAATGTTTGTGTCTCCAGCAGAAGCGTTTAATCCTAAACCTCTTCTTGCAAAAACATCCCAAATCATACAAAAATCTTGACCACCTGTAGTTGCTTGATCTGCGCTAATAAGTGCGTCTCTTGAATCAACAAAGGAAGGACTACACACCTGTGTTTTCAATGCGTCTAAAACCAATTGCATGATTTTATTGTTTCCGCCTGTTCCTGTATATTTATTGTCGTCATAACCGTATTTGGCAATATAAGCCCAAGTTAAATCCCATAAAACTGTAGTCCAAACACTACCTGTTCCGTGAATTTCAGTTTGCTCAACACCATTGGCATCGGTGTATTGATAGTTGTTTGTGTACCCGTAAGTCATTGGGTCAATAGTCATGTCTGTTGAGTACGGAAAGTCTCTAATTCCATCACCATTTGGTTGTTCGCTATATACAAAAGTTCCTATACCTCTTTTTGAAGTTCCAACGTCGCCAGGTTTCAATTGTAACATTAATGCAAACCAATCGGACCAACCTTCTCCAGCTTCGTCAGTATTGTTTAAACAACCAGAGTTTGCTTTTCCACCAGTTAAACGAATTGAAATTCCATGTCCAAATTCATGAGCAATAACGCCGTTATCAAAGTCGCCGTCCGTGTTTACAAAAGGAATATAATCCGCTGGTAATTGCAGTTTAACATTTACCGTTCCAAGAGCCAATTTGGCTAAAAGCATTTCGCCCACTATTCTAGAAACACTAATGGCAGGTATAGTAATAGTTGCATCTGCACCCGACATTCCAAGAGGAGCATCAATTGGCGTTCCAGCACTATTTGTAACGTCAACATTGTTGAAAACTATTACTGCAATAGCACCTGCAAGTTGCGCATTTTTTACTTTAACTGTAAAGTTACAAGGAGCACCACCTGATGCTGCTGCTAACGATCTTCTGATTAACACTATTTTCCCATTTAATGCAGCTGCATTTACCGCTGGACTACATGCGTCAGCATTATCAGTAACATTTGCATCTGGAGTACCGTCGTCAAACAAAACTAAATCCGATTGTAAAAATGCAGGAGCAATAGGTAAGTCAACATGACCTGGACTAAAAGAGTTTTGTTTTGAATTGTAGTTTCCAGCTATAGAGGTAGGTAAATTTACAAATAAAGGGTTTACTACAGGTCCAACACTCCATAAATACATTTGCATTCTTCCTTTGTTACCATCAGCAGGTGCAGAAAAATTAGCGTTGTTTAAAGTTTGTGTTGCTGCTGTTGAACCGTCTTGCGCATCGCCATAAACATAATCTGTTGCTCCAGAAACTCCTGTTAAATTAGTTTGTTGAAAATTTCCATTGGCTTCGTTAAATCCATAATGAAACCAAATGTCGTGACTAATATTATTCATGTAAAATAAATTAGTACAAGCAGCGTCTATATAAGTTCCAGCTCCAGCAGAAGTTCCTGGGTAAGCATAATCAAAATTCAATCCTGTTCCTCCGTTGGGACTGTAGCCGTTAGCTGTAGCCGTTGTAGAAGCCGTTGTTGGATTTCCGCCAGAATAATCTGATCTTGCCCAAACATTATTTCCACGAGTCACTGTGTATTTTAAAGAAGCGGTAGTACCCGTCAAAGTATTGGCGTCGTGCCATCCTTTTGGAGAAGCTGTTGCATCTTCAGGGTTTGAAATTAACTGTCTAGCTATATGGTTTGGACTTTCGTAGTTAAAAGGTACTACTCTGTAGGAGCCGCCAAGTACATTAGCAGGAATTGCTAAAGTGTTGTCTTTAAAAAAAGTTCTGTTGAATTTTTCTAATTGATAATTGACTTTAAACTCTTTTTTAGGAGCAAAATTACATGAAACAACTTGGTCGTTTTTCTCTAATAGTTTTCCAGACAATGCATCTATTCGAACACTCCAAATATGATTGTGGTCTTGTGAATAAATAGTAAAGTCCCAAGCCAATTGTAAGTTTTTGTTTTTCATTTGTTGGTAAACTAATGATGCCACAACAGGCTCTTCAATTCCCAAACCGTTTGAAATTTTAAATTTGTATTGGCTACTATTTTCAAGAATCGAAAAAGGTTCACTAGATGTTAAACCCAATTCCGTGTAGGCTTTAGTCAAAGCACTTGTTACCGATAGCGTAGCTGTAGTTGCATTTGCTTTTTGAGAAATATTCGCTACAAAGCGATTTCCAACCGAAAAAATGGAACCGTTTTTAATAGAAAAAGTTGAAACAGCTCTGAAAATATCAATACCTTGATAGCGTTGCATTACATAGAAAAAATCTAAACCTGCTGCATCTGAATTACCAGTACTTTCAACTATCCAATCTGAAACGTCCTGCGCGGACACTCCTAGTTTTTGATAGTTATTGTTTAAATACGCTTGTATTTTTTCAGTTCCTGATTGCGAAAAGCTAATCAAAGGGACTAAAAAAAGCAAAAAAAGTGAAATTTTTTTCATAAATTTTGTTTGATTGGAATTTTTACTGCTACAAACATAATTTTTTTTTTTGTATAAATAGTAAGTAACTTGTTAAATAAGAATAATTTTAACAATTATTAGCAGCAATTATCTGGTTGTATAATACGGCTTTTCCATCTGTTAAAAGGGAAACAAAATGACAAATGTGTAAAAGGCGCTCGTATAAAGATTCCTTTTGAACAAGCTGTTTTTCAGGAATTATTTGTAACAATAACTTGTCATAACTTGTGGCAGTACCTGCATAATCGTTGTTATAGGCAGTTATAAATTTATCCAATAGGTTATTTAGTATTTGATAGCCCGTAATTTCTTTTTCAATAACCTCCTTACTTTGGTAAATGTTTTTTACACTTAAGTTGATAATATCTTCCATTTGGGCTTTGTATTTGCTTTTTTCAGTTAAAGCAAAAGGAAATGTACCTTCTAAAATTGACGTTTCATTCGTAATAAAAACAGTTACTACATCGTTTATTAAATTGCCAATTGCTAAGGCTCTTAGGTAACTAATTCGGTCTTCTTTTGTAATTAATGTTTTGTATTTTGCAGTATCTATAGTGTCTTTTACTAATTTAATTAAATATTCAAGTGCATAATCTTCTGAAATTAATCCTAGGTTTATACCGTCTTCAAAATCAATTATAGTGTAGCAAATATCGTCTGCTGCTTCTACTAAATAAGCCAAAGGATGGCGTTCAAATCCAATATCAGGCTCTTTTTTGTTGGAAATCAATCCTAATTCTGTTGCTACTTCTTCAAAAAAGTGTTTGTCTGTTTGGAAAAAACCATATTTTTTATCCGAAATATTTTTAGTTGGTTTTTTAGGCAAGCTCTCTTTAGGATATTTCATAAATGCTCCTAATGTGGCAAACGAAATACGCAAACCTCCTTCAATTCCAGGTCTGCTTGATGTTAGCAACGAAAAGCCATTTGCATTTCCTTCAAAGTCTATTAAATCTTGCCATTCTTTTGGGGTCAATTGTTCTTTGAAATGACGCCCGTTTCCAATGGAAAAATATTCTCCAATTGCTTTTTCCCCCGAATGTCCAAAAGGGGGATTTCCAATATCATGTGCCAAAGAAGCCGCCGCTACTATTGCCCCAAAGTCATTTGCTTGAAATCCGTGAACTTCTTTTAAATAGGGGTATTTTGCAATGATTTTCTTTCCTACCAATCTCCCAATTGACCTACCAACAACGGACACCTCTAAACTATGGGTTAGCCGCGTGTGAACAAAATCAGTTTTAGATAATGGAATGACCTGTGTTTTGTCTTGCAAACTTCTAAATGCTGCCGAAAAAATAATACGGTCATAATCCACCTCAAAGCCCAAACGCGTATCGTCTTGTTCAATTCGTAGTCGTTTACTCGAATCGCCTTGTCGTTTTAAAGATAAAAGTTGTTCCCAATTCATTTCAGTTGCTGCTAATGGTGTACATTTAAATTAGTTGTTAACCCGTTGGGTGTAATTAAATTATTTGTGTTTTGATGTTATTTATTGGTCTATCAAATATAAATTTATTGATGAATTGTACCAAAGTTAATGCTGTTATTTTTGCTAAAATTCTTGTTTTAAAACCTTGAAAAGATTTAGCATAAT
>CANGIF010000067.1 GCA_947453885.1 Flavobacteriaceae bacterium | reverse complement strand
CAAATATATAAAAAACGCGGCACAAATCTAAATTTCCTAAAAAGTAAACTTTAATTGGTTGTAGGGCAACCAAGCTTGCGAAAAGCGTACTAAAAAAACTACTCCTTTGTAGCGTTGTAGTTGGTGTTGGTTTTTTTTTAATGCACGGTGAATTCCTTCCGTTCAACAGGAGTTGCCTTGTTCGTGCTACGCACGCAACGAAACTCTAGGTGTTGTGCGTTTGTTTTTATTTTTCTGATTTTATTTTATAAATGTTTTTCCAAGAAATTAATAATAATAACAATACACTAAAAGTCCAAATTGAAACTAATTTTGGTGAGCCTAAAATCCAATATTCACTTAATATTTCTTTGCTTAATAATGTATTCATTATTCCTAAAATAATTAAGATATATAAAATAGTTGGAACAAATAGGAAGAGTAAAAACCAACTAATTTTATTTTTATTTTCTATTATTTTATATGCTTTTATTAATGGAAAAAGTGTAATAAGTAAAATTCCAATTAATCCAATAATCCAAGCTAATGTATGATTATTAAGGAGTTTATTTAATACGGTAATTTCATCTCCAATTCCTAATAAAGCATTTAGTATTCTTGCAAATGGTAGAGAAGCAAATATTAATGAAAATCCTAAAATTTTATTATTTTCTGATACGCTTTTCTTAATCATTAAATATCCTAACCATATTATTACAAACGTAAAAACTGGACCAGCAACAGTTGCCCATAAAGCAAATGAATTATTACAACTTTCACAAATGCCCCAATTGTTAAAATCCCTTAAACCCCAACAGCCACATATTATTCTACCAACAGTTGTATGCACAATTTCGTGAGCTTCACCAAGCACAAAAGTTAACGCCATAAAGGCAGTTATAAATTTAAAATTAAGTTTTATTTTCATATTTTAGGTTTTTATTTCGTTCGGCTAAAATGACGCACAACGACAAGCGCGCTTTGCAAAGTGGTTTGCATTTTTGCAAAGCGCTAGTTAGGCAAAGGGCGCTTGTCGTTGGAGCGAAAGGTGCGCCTTTCGCTTCAACTCGTTTATAAACGCAACTCCTATTGCGTTATTCAGTATTGTCGTTTCAAATATATAAAAAACGCGGCACAAATCTAAATTTTCTAAAAAGTAAACTTTAGTTAATTGTAGGGTAACCAAGCTTAAAAAAGCGTACTAAAAAAAACTACTTCTTTGTAGCGTTGTAGTTGGTGTTGGTTTTTTTTATGGACACGGTGAATTTCTTCCGTTCAACAGGAGTTGCCTTGTTCGTGCTACGCACGCAACGAAACTCTGTGTTGTGTGTTGTATTAGTTAAGTTCCGAAAATTTAATATTAGCAGTTTCAATTATAATTTCGGTTGCTAGTAAAAAGTCTTTTCTAGTTGTAGAAATGTCGCTTGTCTCTAATCCACTGACAAAATATGAAAACCCATCAAATCCATTGCTAACATTGATTGTTGTGCTTCCAGCATCAAGCATATTTTTAGATTTGACAAACAAATCTCTTGGAGAAACTTTTAGTATAGCATTGCAAATCTTATTAAATTTTTCAGTAGAAATTTTAGATTTACTTACTTTCTTGTTACGAGCAACTTCTATTGTGGCGAATGTATTATCGGTCGAAGCATATATTAAAATAGTAATCTTTGAACCTATAATAATTGAATTATAATTTTCAAATTCAATACGTGTTATATTCCTTTGGCTATGAGCCAAAGGAATATTAAAAATGATTAAAATTACGATAGCGATAATATTCTTCATAAGGTCTTGATTTCCGTTGTTTCAAATATAATACACAACTAGTACGTTCTCGCTACAAAGAAGCGTCTATACTCCCTAAATTGGGTAGATTTTCGATTAATCGGCGTTCAACAGAAGTTGCATTGTTCCTGCTACGTAAGCAACGAAACTCAAGCGGTTAACCGTTCGTACTTTTATCCGTTTTGTTTTAGATTTCGTTTGAATTTATTTTGATTACTTTTTCAATTTGTTCTTTCCAAGTTTCTCTTTTATTAACAACAAACTCCTCTGTTATGTTGTCTTTAGTCTTTATAGATATTCCGTTATTAATTAAACCCATTGTTTTTCTAAAATCAGTTTTGTCAATTTCGTTCAGTTCAATTATTTTTTGGTGTCTCTTTGCAAAATTTATGATGTTACTTTGAAATATTATTTTATTTCCTAGTAAATATAAAGTTCCACCTACTGCTATATTGTCTTTAAAATGGTTTGCTAAACCAGAATAAACAATTGATTTTTTATCTATTTTTTCGAACTCTTCGTTAAAATCAATTTTAGAAAACATTTTAAAATAAGAAATACTAGTAAAAGTTATAAAGCAAAAAATTGATAAAACAATTGCAATTTCTTTTTTGTTGGTTAAGTAGCAATACATTCCAATTATAATTCCAACAACTAAACCCAATAAAAGCGAATATATAATTTTCTTCATTTACTATTTATTTGTTTTTCAATATTTTAGTATGACGCATAACTCGTCTATTCTCGCTGCAAAGAAGCTACTATACTCCCTAAATTGGGTAAATTTTCGATTAATTGGCCGTTCAACAGGAGTTGCCTTGTTCGTGCTACGCACGCAACGAAACTCTAGCTGTTAGCAGAAGTATTTTTTAGTTTATGAGGAGTTTATTTAATAGGTAATCTACAATTTCTTCATTTTTATTGGTTATATCGTGAATTGCTATTACCACACTTTTGAAACTGAATATTGCTGAACTATTGTCCTTTGGTATTAGTTGTCCATTGAAATCAAATTTCATAAGTCTATCATAACCATTTTTTTCATCAATAACAGTTGAATTGTTGATATTCAAAAGAAAAGAAAACTCATGCTCATTAACTGTGCTCTCAGATCCATAATGTTTTTGGTTGTTCAAATAACTAAACGATACTTCAATGTTTTTTTTCTGAAATTTTTTTTTGATTTTTTCTTCAAGATCAGAAAAGAAATAATTGATATATTTAGGATTTCCTGAGAAAATAAATTCAATTTTCAATGGAGATGTATAACTTTCTATATAAGATATTTCAAGTTCGTTTATACCTATTTTTAGTTGGTTTTGAGATCTCATTTCCACAGAGAAAATTAAAAAAATTATCATAGAAAAGAAGAAAATATTTTGTTTTTTCATAATTGAGCGTATGAATATTGTTGCTAACTTCAGTTCGTCTAAAAACCTATTTTTTTTACAAACCAACTTTATTAAGTTCAAATATACTACTTTTTAGCATTGATTAATTGCTAAATTAAAAAATAATAGTTTTCAATACTTCACAATAACAGGTTGATAATATAAACGTTAAAAACGCTACGATATATTTTAAATTTGAAAGTAGGTACTAGTTGTAAACAATCACCATAAAAGGAAATCAAAAAATAAACCTCACTAAAATAGATTTATACGAGGTTTAATTTAATTCTTCTTTTTGAAATTTTATTTTTTGATAGGGTTTCGCAACAGCTACCGATGTTAGCAGCAGCCATGAATTCTCTGCTAAATTTAGTATTATGCGTAAAAAGATTTAATGACTAAAAAACCATTGTGAGGAGCCCAAATTTACTCAACTAATTCAATTTGCATTAATTTCTCTGCACCATAAAAAACTGCAAAGGTGTTTATATCTTCGGGTATAAATATGTAAATGCCAAGTAAATTTGATTTCCATTTTTTGGGCTTAACATAAGTTTTTCTCACAAAAGGTTTTTGATTAGACCCAAAATTTATAGGTATGTCAATATCCTGATATCCTGCTATTGTAAAGTCTGTGAAGTAGTCTCTAATTTCGGGCTTGTATTGTAAAATATGACCATATTTGCCATCAGTTGGCTCCTGACTTAATTTAGAAAAACTGCAAAATCCACGGAATATATTTCTATTGTAAGCAAAATCAACAGGTCTCACGCGAACTCTATGCAATTCTGACACTAAATAAAATTTATTTGGATCGAAAATTTCAGCTTTACCAGATAATGTACTAACCTCAAATTGGATTCGTACTTTTTTAAATCCGTCAGGCATAGTTAGCTTAAACGTATCATCAGCAAGCATAAATTGATTTTTTTTAATTACCTGTGATTTTTTAAAAGTCATTTCATATTTATTTTCTACTTGAAACGATTGTCCAAAAATTGGGAAGGCAAAAAAAAGTAGAATTCGAAGGAAAAAGTGTTGAGTCATTTCTTATTTAGGTTATTAGTTATTGGATTGGTTGCAGCAAACTATCTTACAAACACATAAAACTGCTACTTTTTGTTCCAAATCGGCATGTTATACGCGTGTTTTCGTTTATTTACTCTCCAAA
Source organism: Flavobacteriaceae bacterium (assembly GCA_947453885.1). Classification (GTDB taxonomy): domain Bacteria; phylum Bacteroidota; class Bacteroidia; order Flavobacteriales; family Flavobacteriaceae; genus Flavobacterium. The sequence continues at coordinate 1,919 of CANGIF010000067.1, read as the reverse complement.
TATATAAAAAACGCGGCACAAATCTAAATTTTCTAAAAAGTAAACTTTAATTGGTTGTTGGGCAACCAAGCTTGGGAAAAGCGTACTAAAAAAAACTACTCCATTGTAACGTTGTAGTTAGTGTTGGTTTTTTTTATGGACACGGTGAATTCCTTCCGTTCAACAGGAGTTGCCTTGTTCGTGCTACGCACGCAACGAAACTCTAGGTGTTAGCGGCTGGCTTATTATTTATCAGTCAAAGATTTTGCAATTCTGTAACGACTTTTAATTATTTTGTTGAATTCAGAACTTTCTATTCTTGTTAATAAAAATGATAGAATATGTTTACCTTCAGCTCCTTCAGCAACTCGTCCAATACTTTCAATCGAATCAATTTTAATTTTATTAGCTTCAGTCGTTGTTATGCTGTCAATGTATTTATAATCTTTTTCAGTTAGAATTGGTTCTGTAAAACCACTTCTATCCTCAATTAATATTGAATTAATGTGTATTGAATTATTATAGCTTTTTTTAAGTAATTGCTTTGTATAAGTTAATTTGAATTGATTAACATAAATTTCTTTAAACTGACTTTCAAAACTCTTGTAATTAGATTTGCAACTAACGAATAAAATTACAAATAATATGATTGAAAATTTAGAATTTGAATTTGACATCTGATTTTGTTTTATGTTCGGATTTGAAAGCTTGCCGCTAACTCATAAATAAACGCAACTCCTATTGCGTTATTCAGTATTGTCGTTTCAAATATATAAAAAACACGGCACAAATCTAAATTTCCTAAAAAGTAAACTTTAATTGGTTGTAGGGCAACCAAGCTTGGAAAAAGCAAACTAAAAAAACTACTCCTTTGTAGCGTTGTAGTTGGTGGTGATGTTTTTTATGGACACGGTGAATTCCTTCCGTTCAACAGGAGTTTCATTGTTCGTGCTACGCACGCAACGAAACTCTAGCTGTTGTGTGCTGTATTTTTATTTAATTCCACTTTTTTAGTAATTCACTTGCAAGTTCTTTTACAACATCTTCATCACTATTTAGAAATGTTTCAATTTCCTTTTTCGCTTTTTCTCCTTTTATCAGTGCTAATGCTTCTAAATAGGTTCTTGAATTTAAATCACTTTCTTTTCTGGTTTCTTCACAAACTTTAATCAATAAATCGACTGAAGTAATATCTTTTAATCTTCCCAATCCTAATGCAACATCATATCTTATTGAAAAATCTGATTTCTCATTTTTTAGAATTTTTTTGAAAAGTTCTTTATATTTTTCTAGTGGATAAGATGTCAAATACTCTATTGAACTTCTTTCCCAATCCAAATCCTTTCCACTATTTTTATATATTTTTTCAAATGTACTTTGCTGATTATTTATATTATTTTCAATAAGTAAATTTACTAAAGCAGTTGTTCTATATTCTTCATCATTTATTAAATTAGGCAAAATATCAAGTATTTTTTGATTCTTATTTCCTTTTAGAGCATCAGCACTCCAATATCTTATAGAAGAATTTTGATGCTTTAAAAGTCCAATTAATATATTAGTGGTTTCAATGTCATTTCTTCCTTGTAATGCTCTAATTAATTCTTCAATTATTTTTTCGTTTTTGCATACTATTAATGTATTTTGAATATTTGGTAATAATTCGTCAGAATAAATTAAACGATTATTGGGAACTGAAAAATAATAATCACTTGATACTTTTTTTGTTTTTAATAATTCTAGCCAAAACTTTATATTTTCAATTTTCTTTGATTCAAAAAAACAATCTAGTAACCCGTTGGGTGTAATTAAATTATTTGTGTTTTGATGTTATTTATTGGTCTATCAAATATAAATTTATTGATGAATTGTACCAAAGTTAATGCTGTTATTTTTGCTAAAATTCTTGTTTTAAAACCTTGAAAAGATTTAGCATAATT
>CANGIF010000066.1 GCA_947453885.1 Flavobacteriaceae bacterium | reverse complement strand
ATTCGAACCTGCGAAGTTTACACAGCAGATTTACAGTCTGCCCTCGTTGGCCGCTTGAGTATCTCCCCTTTTTTATATGTATTAGCGCATTACAACTCTTAGAGCCGATAGAGGGACTCGAACCCACGACCTGCTGATTACAAATCAGCTGCTCTAGCCAACTGAGCTACATCGGCATTTACAATATAAAAAGTCCGCTATTTCTAACGGACTGCAAATGTATATATTTTATTTTTTAATCAAAACATTTTTTTATTAATTTTTTTATTAAATATTTGTTCTAACTTTTTCTTTACGTTTAACTAACAATCTTTCTAAAGATTCAGACGCTTGTTCAATTGCTTCTTCAAAAGTTTTACATTGTTTTTTTACCATAAAATCATCTCCTGGCACATGAATTTTTACTTCTACAATCTTATTTTCTTTCTCGCTTGTTTTTTCAACTTTCAAATAAACATCAGAAGAAACAATTTTGTCGTAAAATTTTTCTAATTTTTCCATTCTATCTTGAATGAAATCTACTAATTTTTTGTCAACTGTAAAATTTACAGCGTTAACATTTACTTTCATAATAAATAGTTTATAGTTATACTTTTGAATTATTTTTGCTCTCTTGGATGCGCATCACCGTAAACTTTTTTTAATTCCGCCAAACTACTGTGTGTGTAAATTTGCGTTGATGCTAAACTCGAATGCCCTAACAATTCTTTTACTGAATTTAAATCGGCTCCGTTGTTAAGTAAATGAGTTGCAAATGTATGTCTTAAAATATGCGGACTCTTTTTTACCTTCTCGGAGACATTACTAAGGTAGTGATTTATTATACTATACACAACAAAATCTGACAATTTTATTCCTTTTTTATTCAAAAAGACATACTCAAAATGATTAATTTGCTCTAATTTAGCTCTTTCTGAAAAATATTGTTGGAATTCTTGTGTCACAATTGGTAAAATTGGAACTATTCTTTCCTTATTTCTTTTTCCCACTACTTTTAAAGTGGAAACCGTTAAATCGACATCTGAAATTTTTAGATTGCTCAATTCAGATCTTCTAATTCCTGTGGTGTAAAACAGATCTACTATTAGTTTGTCTCTAATTCCTTCAAAATCGTTTGGAAATGTTAGTGTGTTTAAAAGATTGGACAACTCTTTTTCTGAAAAAGGTATCTGTTCTTTTCTTTGTGTTTTTAAAGGTTGGTGTTTCAATAGGGGACTCGCCTCTATTTGTTTGGTTTTTAACAGGAATTTATAAAATGCTTTTAACGAGGCTATTTTCCGATTCACGGTAGTGTTTGCAACGCCACTTTCCATTAAAAGCACTATCCAAGAACGCACTTGGCTGTAGTTTACATCGTCTATTGCGTTTTGTTCAAATTCTTGCTTGATAAAATCTTGGAATGCATCCAAATCAGTAACATAAGCCGTTACTGTATGTTGGGAATACTTTTTTTCTTTTTGAAGATAGGCTATAAAAGCCGTTGTATTTTTTTTCATAAAAAAAACCGTTAGCATCAAAACTATACAATTTTAATGACTAACGGTAACTATTTAACAAGATATTTGATTAACTCTCTAAATTGTTTTTCATGTTTTGAATGTACGCTGCTTTTTGAATTTGAGCTCTTCTTGTAATTGAAGGTTTAATAAAAGCAGTACGCGCTCTTAGTTGACGAACAGTTCCTGTTTTGTCAAATTTTCTTTTATAGCGCTTTAATGCTCTATCGATATTTTCTCCGTCTTTAATTGGTATAATTAACATAATGTAGACACCTCCTCTCGTTAAGGGCGCAAAACTAACTATTAATTTTGAATTAGAAGTTATGAATGCCGATTTATTTTTTTTAATATCCAAGGTAAGTGTTTTCGGGTAGTTGGTTTACCTATCAATAGTGGGGATGTACAGCAAATTTGCGCGTTCGGGTGAGGTTTGGGAAACGTTATTGTATGTTTCGGAAATTCAAAAATAAGTTTTAGTAACTATAGATTAAGTTCAAGAAATTCAAAAGTAAGCCTTAGCTACCCTGAATTAAGTTTAAAAAATTCAAAATTAATCTTCCGCAATACAAAATTAAGGTCAAGAAATACCAAATTAAGCCTTAGCAATGTTAGATTAAGGCTAAGATACACAAAATTAAGCTGCTTACTTCTTTAAATGAATTTTAAACTTTGGTTAATGAGCGCTTCATGCTGGAATTTATAAATTTGTTCAAGAAGAAAAACTATTGATAGTGTTTATGTGCGAAACGCTTGGATGAGCTAGGTTGACTAATTTGTATTAATATTTCTACATTAAAGAATTAGATATTTCTTCAAAATATTTTTTATTGCGATCAGTTGCTTCTAAAATTTTATTTTCAAAAAAAAACCAAGCTCCACTTTTTGTGTAACTTGGTTTTCTATTCTAAATCCAAAAAGGGATTATCTTATTTCACCGCAGGTTGGTAATTTTGTTTGTCAATGATCATTTTGGATAAAATTTCTCTCAAAATCTCGGATGTGCCACCGCCAATTGGGCCTAAGCGACTGTCTCTTAGCAAACGTGCCAATGGGTATTCTTCCATATATCCGTATCCTCCAAGCATTTGTAAGCAACTGTTGATGGCTTCGTCGGCCACTTTTGTTGATTTTAATTTTGCCATGGTGGCTTCTTTTACAACGTATTCTTTTTTGTTTAAGCGAGCTACTGCTGCGTAATTGAATATTTTGCAGTGTTCTACTTCTGTAGCATGATCTACCATTGTGTGTCTTAAAGCCTGAAATTTGTTGATTGTGGTTCCAAATGCTTCTCTGTTTGACATGTAGTCAATTGTATATTCAATTGCATATTCTGCTCTTGCATGGGCATTAATTGCCATGATTAAGCGTTCTAAAGCAAAATGTTGCATGATGTATGGGAAACCTTTTCCGAGTTCTCCCATTAGATTTTCTTCTGGAATTTCAACATTGTCAAAAGCAATTTCTGCCGTGTCAGAAGCTCTCCACCCTAGCTTGTCCAATTTTGTAGCTGTTATTCCTTTTAAATTGGTGTCCATTAAAAAAATACTGATTCCTTTATTGCCCAATTCTGGACTTGTTTTTGCTGCTACTACATAATAATCGGCATAAACACCATTGGTTATAAAGGTTTTAGAACCATTGATAATGTATTTGTCACCTTGTTTTACAGCAGTTGTTCGCATTCCTGCTACATCGCTTCCACCAAAAGGTTCCGTAATACACAAAGCTCCAATTTTTTCGCCTGCAATACTTGGTGCTAAATAGTCTTGTTTGATTCGTTCGTCGCCTTCTGCATTCAAATGTGTCATGGCAAGGTAAGCGTGCGCCCACATGGCTGCTGCAAAACCAGAGGATTTTACTTTTTGAAGTTCTTCAAGAAAAACTACGGTATAAAACAAATCTAAGTTCATTCCTCCATAGGCTTCGGGATAATTGATTCCGAAAAACCCCATTTCACCAAATTTTTTCCAAATAAAGCGTTCAATAGTTCCTGTTTTTTCCCATTTTTCAATGTGAGGCACCACTTCTTTTTGTAAAAAATCTTGTAAACTTTTTCTAAACAACTCGTGTTCTTCTGTAAAATACATTGAATTCATGACAATTTAATTTATAAATGATTCTAAAAAGTAATAGTTGATATCTAATTGGCATTTATTGGCTCAAACTAGTAACTGCTATAATTCTATTTAGAAGCTAATTTTTATGTTATATTTTTAAAATTCCAAATATAAAGCAATTATTTTTATTTTATCAACAGGAAAACCCTTTATTTTTGTCAAATCATCAATTTTTATATTTCCGTTCATACTTCTGTAAATGACAATTTCTTTTGCTAAGGGGTATTTGAAATAGTAAAATTTAGATAATTCTTTTAAGGACAAAGTGTTAATTGCAATTTTTTTTAACTCCGGTTTGGATTGAATTACAAAGTGTTGCTTTAATTTCAAAATGACTTCTGGAGACAAACCCCAAATTTCTTCCATTTGGTCCATTGAAACAAAAGCATTTAATTGTTCTTTTTGTTTTAAAATTCTATCTGACAAAGCATTACCAATACCGTTTATTTTCATCAAATCTTCTTTTGTAGCTGAATTAATATCTAAAACAGGTAGCTTTTCGGGTTGTTTTGTTTCAAATTTTACAAACTTTGGTTTTGCTGTATTGGTTTTGTTTGTAACCCAGTCCGGAAATTTAAAGTGGGGTGCTAACACTTGTAGCAAGCTATCTGAAACATGAGTTACTGCTTGAAATTCTGCTATTGAATTCACGTATTTATTAGTACTTCTAAATGCCAAAAGTCTGTTTATTTCGTCAACTGACATTCCTAATTGATAGCCTTTAAAATCTGTTATAAAGTTTGGATTGAATTGGCGTATTGTTTTTGGGAATTTTTGAGTGTGGATTTCTTGTTCAGCTACTTCATCATTTAGCAAAAGCCATTTTGATTGTTCGTCAGAAGTTGAAAAAGTTGTTTCAAAAGAAATGGTGTAGTATATAATTTGTAAAACAATAATTATTGCAACTAGCATTAACAACCCCAATCGTTGTGATCTACTGAACAGAAAAAAAGATTTTAAACTAGCATTATTCATAGTGCAACCGCTTACAAATCAAATACAGATGTTCTTTTGGCACGAATTAAGTCTTTCAATTTCAACCAAAATGCCAATGTTAAGTAAACTCCAAACCATAAACCGGCGGTTACAAACGAAATGTAAATAAAAAACAAGCGAACGTTGGATGCACGCATACCTAGTCGATCAGCAAGTCGTGAGGAAACATGAAAACCGTATTTTTCAAAAAAATATTTTAATTTAATTACAACTCCCATACTTTTTTGGTTTTAATTTTTTAAAAGTGCTGTTCCAATTTCACAAGATAAACAGCGGCTTTTAGAACAATATTCGTTTTTTAATTGCAAAAGCGACTGGCTTTCAAAAGCATTTTTTGAATGAATTCCAAAACTACTAAATTTATCAATAACAACATTCTTTTCTACAGGAATTTGATTTGCCATTGTAAGTAATTCTTCAATATTAAAATTTTGTTGGTTTTGACCGTAAGCAAACTGAATAGGAATAAGTGTATTTATCAACAACAAATCGATGAAAGACTTGGACAATCCTTTCTTTTTCTTGGGACTTTCTCTGTCAAATTGGTAATGTGTTTCCCAATATTTTGAAACCGAAATGGTAAATATCGAATACAATTGTTCTGGTTTACGAAGGGTACTACAACTTGAAAACAGATTTTGATGCGTGTGATACAAGTTCGCTAATTGTGCTAATCGTATGGTTGGAAAATTATCAGGTCGGTTTTTGAAAAATTGAACGGGTTCAAGAATTGGCGCAACAATTTGGTGTTTATGCAACAAATAATGGAATCTGAAACTCAAATCTTTGTAATACACGTCTTCTTTTTCTTGATTGAGCATACCTGCAAAACCAAAAAAAAGCGCCTCTAAATTTTCAACCTCAAAACGTTCCTTTTTAATTATTGAAAAAGGTATAGCTTGAGCAATTTTAAAAAAAACGTCACCGTTGGTGTTTAGTCCAAAATTTTTTGCTAGTAAACAAAAAAACACTGCTTCCCAATCGTTTAAAGTAGTGGTCAAAAGTGCTGTAATGGCAAGTGATTTGCGCTCTAATCGTTCAAAAAACAAACGTTCTTGCCAATTTTTTACTACAAATTGGTCAACCGTTTTTAATTGATTTTCGCAAAAAATCCACGATTTTCTTGTGGTTAGTGCTTGATAATTTTGAATTGTTTCCGAAGCAACGTACTGTTTTAGTTCTAAAACAGGAATTTCAACATTGCTTTTGTTGTACACTTCTGTATCGTGATCCCAAACCACATGAAGTATAACTGTATCATAAGCACTGTCTTTTTCGTGCTGGTGCAAATACCAATCGGATGATTTTACATGAATTTCTACGTTTCCAGCCCATTTTTGATTGTCAATACTCAACTGAGCATTAAAAAAATCAGGGCCTGCTTGCTGTAAATAGTGTCCTTGATTCAAAATTTGAACCGACAATCCTTGAGTTGTTTTTAAATTGGCAGTGTTGAACTTTTTGTACTGCCACAAATAATGTAAAAATTCTTCTTTCATAAAATAGATTCAAAAATTAGACCTATCTCTAAGTACAACATTAAAAATTCACTTTAATAAATACAATTTTGCACAAGCTCTTGCGTCTGACAACGCCTCGTGATGGTTCAACTCAATGTTCATCAACCGGCAACAATTGCTCAAATTAGCTGGTTTAAAACCTTTTGCTTTGTATATTTTTACGGTACATTCCCATCGGTTAGCTATGTTTAAGTCAAAATAATCCAAACCATAAAGTGCCATGGATTTTGCCAAAACATTACGATCAAAACTTTCGTTATGCGCAACTACTACTTGATTTTGAAGCCTTTTTTGAATTTCGGGAAACACTTCCTTAAAAGTCAATGCGTTTTGGGTTTGATGCGGATAAATACCATGAACTTGAATGGTGTATGGCGAATAGTAATTTGAAGGCGGCTTAATGAGTGTTACAAACTCATCTACTATTATACCGTTTGCTACTTGAACGATTCCAACCGAACAAGGATGATAGGAAATAGCGGTTTCAAAATCAATAGCCGTAAAAGTCATAAAAAAAGGCGGTTTTGTATGAAACGAAAATAGTGAAATTATTGTAAAAAGCGGTTTTAAATTGAAATTTTCCACTTTTGAAACAAAAAAGCATTTTTACAATTTTTACAAAACAATAATTTAGGAGCGTCACTTTTTGAATCGAATCAAAACTTTACTACTTTTACCAGACTAACCTATAACCCAACAACCAATACTGTAGCTCCAAAAAACTGTCAATAATTATGAAAACAATATTTTACAGTTTGGTGCTACTTTGCACGGTTCAGGTTAGTCTATCGCAAACTTTTAGCAACATCGTTCCTTTAGAAAACGGTTGGGCAAAATATGAAGAGGGTGCCTATTACAAAGACATAAGCGGCCTTTTGCTCACCCCTTTTGTGGGCACTTGGAAATATAGCAACCCTGATAGTACTACAATTTTAATTATTAAACTTAAACGCATACTTAATTATAATTTTGGCAATCATACTAAAGATATGATAATTGGCGAATGGTACTATAAAGAAAATGGAGTTGAAAAAATAAACACTTTAGCCGATATTGATGTTGATTTACCGTTTCAGT
>CANGIF010000065.1 GCA_947453885.1 Flavobacteriaceae bacterium | reverse complement strand
TGGTTATTGCGGCGGGGCTCACCTCTTCCCATTCCGAACAGAGAAGTTAAGTCCGCCTGCGCAGATGGTACTGCAATTTGTGGGAGAGTATGTCGCTGCCTTTCTTTTTAAAACCCTATTTCTTTTGAAATAGGGTTTTTTGTTTTTAACTAGATTATTTTTTTATAATCTAGTTAAACCATATATTCAAATTTTACTAAAAAGTTTTGTTTCTTTGTAGCACATAAATAGCTATAAAAAATGTCAGTACAAAATAATTTAATTCATATACAATCTTTTCTACCTCCTCATGTCACATTAGTAGCAGTTTCTAAAACGAAGCCTGTTTCTGATTTATATACTGCTTACAATTCCGGTCAACGTGTTTTTGGTGAAAATAAAATTCAAGAAATGACTGATAAATGGATAGTATTACCCAAAGACATTCAATGGCACATGATTGGTCATGTTCAGACTAATAAAATTAAATTAATGGCAGAATATGTCAGCTTGATTCATGGTGTGGACAGTTTAAATTTGCTTATCGAAATTGACAAAGAAGCAAAGAAAAAGAACCGTGTAATAGCTTGTTTACTTCAGGTTTACATTGCTACTGAGGAAACGAAATTTGGATTAAACGAAACAGAACTTTATGAATTGTTAAATTCAGAAACTTTTCTTTCTTTAACAAACATTCGGATTGAAGGGCTAATGGGTATGGCTTCTTACACTACCGACAAATTACAAATTGAACGAGAATTCCGCTATTTGAAATCAATTTATGATAAATTAAAAATTAAACATCCTGATTTCAAAAACCTTTCAATGGGTATGTCTGGTGATTTTGAATTGGCTATTTCATGTGGTAGTACTATGGTTCGAATTGGAAGTCGTATATTTGGGGATAGAAAATAAATAAACAGTTTGTGCTTTACTTACCGCTATTTCAACAATTAATTTTCCTTTTTTTTGATTACTCATTTGAAAGTTATTTATAAAATGTACGCAATACTCGATATAGAAACTACTGGAGGACAGTTTAACGAAGAAGGAATAACTGAAATTGCCATATATAAATATAATGGTCACGAGGTTGTGGATCAATTTATAAGTTTGGTAAATCCTGAAATTCCAATACAGCCATTTGTAGTAAAGCTTACAGGAATTAACAATGCTATGTTACGAAGTGCTCCAAAATTTTATGAAGTTGCTAAAAGAATTATCGAAATTACAGATGGCTGTATACTTGTTGCACATAATGCCTCTTTTGATTTTAGAATTTTACGAACAGAGTTTAACCGTTTGGGTTATGATTATAACAAGCCTACTTTGTGTACCGTTGAACTTTCAAAGGAAATCTTACCCGACCAGCTTTCTTATAGTTTAGGTAAACTTGTTAAAGCTCTAGGAATCCCCATGGCTGATAGACATAGAGCAAGTGGAGACGCACTTGCAACCGTTAAATTATTTCAATTGCTTTTGGACAAAGATGTTGAAAAGTCAATTATGCATCAAACTATAACTACAGAAATCAAAAATGGATTAATTCCTAAATTTATAGATATATTAGCTATTTTACCTTCAAAAACAGGTGTTTATTACATTTACAACGAAAAAGGTACTTTGATTTATATAGGCAAGAGTAAAAATATTAAAAAACGTGTTAATCAACATTTTACTGGAACAAATTCAAAAAGCAAAAAAATTCAAAAAGAAGTTTATACTGTTACTTTTGAAGAAACGGGTAGTGAATTAATTGCATTGCTAAAAGAAAGTGAAGAAATTAAAATAAATAAACCAATTTACAATCGAGCTCAACGAAAAAGCATTTTTCAATGGGGACTTTATGTTGAAAAAGACGCTAATGGTTACCTCAATTTAAATTTACAAAAAGCAGACGGTCGTAAAAAAGAAATAACAGCTTTTGTTTCTATGCAAGAAGGTAAAAATGCTTTATTCAAAATTTGCGAAACCTTTCATTTGTGTCAGAAATTTACTGGATTATACGAAACTAAATTAGCTTGTTTTAAATATAAAATAAAAGAATGTGATGGTGCATGTGTTGGTATTATTACTCCTGAACTTTATAATTTAAGAGTTAAATCGTTTATTAAAAGCCAAGCATTTGAAAATAACAACATGATTTTGGTTGACAAAGGGCGTAAAATTGATGAAAGAAGTGCCATTTTAATAGAAAATGGTATATATAAAGGCTTTTGTTTTTACGCATTGAATTTTCAAATTAACAAAATAAGTATTTTAAAGAATATTTTAATTCCTATGCAAAACAACCGAGATACACTAACAATTATTCAAAGCTATATAAGAAAAAATAGGATGATAAAAATTGTTAAATTCTAACTAATTACAATATTTATTACAATTTTATAATTAAAAATTTGAATTATCTAATTACTATTATTGGTCCTACTGCAATAGGAAAAACAGCATTGAGTATAGCTTTAGCGCAACATTTTAAATGCGAAATTGTTTCCTGTGACAGTCGACAGTTTTTTAAAGAAATGCAAATTGGCACTGCAGTACCAACGCTTCAAGAGCTTGAAGTTGCAAAACATCATTTTATTCAAAACAAGTCAATTTTTCAACCGTATACAGTTGGGGATTTTGAAAAAGAAGCACTTGCAAAGCTTGATGTGTTATTTGAACAAAACAATATTCAAATATTAGTTGGCGGTTCAGGTTTATATGCAGACGCAGTTTGTAAAGGGATGGATGTTTTTCCAGCTATTGATATTAATATTAGAGAATTAGTAACTACAAAATTCCAACAATATGGTTTGTCTTTTCTTCAACAAACCTTAGCTGAGTTAGATCCTGATTATACTGCAATATTAGTCAAAACAAATCCACAAACACTTCAAAATCCGCAACGTATGATGCGCTTTGTAGAAGTATGTTGGGCTACAAATACTCCTTATTCTTCTTTTTTAAACAAAAAAAAAGCAACTAGAAATTTTATACCTATTTGGATTGGTTTAGAAGCAGAAAGAGCAGTTTTATACTCCAGAATCAACCAACGAGTAGCAATTATGTTGCAAGAAGGTTTGGCAGCAGAAGCTCAAAAATTACTTCCAAATAAACATTTAAACGCATTACAAACAGTAGGATATCGCGAAATTTTTGACTTTTTTGAAGGGAAAATTACTTTTGATTGTGCTGTAGAGTCCATAAAGCAAAATACTAGAAGGTTTGCAAAACGACAATTAACGTGGTTTAAAAAAAATGACGAAATAACTTGGTTCGATTTTGAAACCAATCATAATGAAATTATTGCGCATCTTGAAAAGCAAATGAATACATAATCAAAACTCAAAAAAAATGCCAATAGCATCTCATTTTACTTCAGTTTTTGAGCAAAACTGGAAGATTAATTTTACACAATGTACCCCAAATGGGAATTTGAAATATACTGATTTGTGTAATCTTTTGCAAATCACAGCAGCTTCACATTCTGAAATTGGCGGAATTAGCTTTAAAGACATGCAATTATTTCATCAAGCATGGGTTTTGAGTAGAATGCGTGTGGAATTAATTTTTTTACCTAGATGGAACGATACAATAACGATTAGAACATGGATTAATTCTATGGAAAATTCTCGTTCTGTTAGAGCTTTAGAAGTATATGTAAATGATGTGAAATGTGTTGGTGTTGTAACTTTTTGGGCTGTGTTCAATACTCAAACTCGAAGACCCGAAACTTTGGCTTTGCCACATGATCATTTTAAATTATACCCAAATCTAAAAGCAACCAAAAATTCCTTTTCTAAAATTGAGTTACAAAACAACGCTATTAAGATTGCAGAAAAAACCGTATTTCTTTCCGATTTAGATTTAGTTAATCATGTAAATAACGTAAAGTACCTAGAATGGTGTTTGGATTTTGTCGACGAAACTTTAGTCTTGGACCAGCAAATTGAAAGTTTTGAAATGAATTTCATGAAGGAGCTTTCCTTAAAAGATATTGTTGAAATTGAAAATTCTGTTTTAGAAAATAAAAGTGTTTTTTCCATCAAAAAAGATGCGAAAAGCGTTTTTGCTTTAGAAGTTAATTGGAAAAAAAAATCATTTAAAAATGAAGCTTTTGATCTGTAGTAGTAATAAATAGCAAGCTAATAAAAATATTAATCACAAATCATTTTATTTTTTGGTTTGAATTAACAATATAACTTCGAATTATCTAAATAGTTAATAAAAAAAGAATAAAGTATATTTTGCTTTGATGTTAGAAAAAATCAAAATATACAAATGGTATTTTTAAGGATTTCTTAACAACTTAATACTATTTCTATTGTAACATTGTATAAAATTTAAAAAAAACAAACATGAAAAAAATTATTTTTATTTTGGCAGCAATTGTTGCTAGCTATTCGGGAAATGCTCAAGTAAAAACACCACAACCAAGTCCAAAATCTACTATTACGCAAATGGTAGGATTAACAGAAGTTACTATTGAATATTCACGCCCAAGTGCAAAGGGAAGAACAGTATTTGGAGACCTAGTTACTTTTGGAAAAGTATGGCGTACGGGTGCTAATGCCAATACTATAATTTCATTTACTGATGATGTTATAATTAGTGGAAAAATACTTAAAAAAGGTAAATATGCCTTATATACAACTCCAAAAGCAGACAAGTGGGATATTATGTTCTATTCAGACACCGATAATTGGGGAACTCCTGAAAAATGGGAAGATTCAAAAGTGGTGGTAAAAGCAAGTGTTGAACCTAAAATAACAACAAACAATGCTGAAACATTTGTTATTAATATTAACAATTTAACGAATGACAGTGCAACTCTTGATATTAATTGGGCTCAAACATTAGTCTCTCTTAAGTTTGAAGTTCCTACTCAAAAATCAGCAATGGCTAGTATTGAAAAAGCATTAGCAGGACCTACAGCAGGAGATTATTATGCTGCTGGACAATATTATTTTCAATCAAATGGAGATTTAAGCAAAGCTTTAGAATATGTAAATAAAGCGCTTAATATGGTAAAAGCTGGAGAAGAAGTTCCTTTTTGGCAATTGAGAATGAAATCTTTAATTCAAGCCAAGTTAGGTGATAAAAAAGGAGCTATAGAAACTGCTAAAGTATCCTTAGCTGCTGCTGAAAAAGCTAAGAATGAGGATTACGTTAAAATGAATAATGACAGCATTAAAGAATGGAGTAAAAAATAATTTTTTTATTTTACTGCCCAAAAACAACGAAATCAAATTATGTATTCGTGGTTTTTTTGTTAAAAGTAATATTAAATTTCCAACTAATATTCCTGTATTTATTACTTTACCATATTTTATAAAGTTAAAATCATTATTATTACAATAAGTATTTGGATTTTATAAAGTAAAAAAAGTTAATAATATTCAACGTGCTATAAATTTATTTGGCTATTTTTGAAAGATAAAAGCTTTTATTAAGCTAATGTATTTGTAGTTATAATTTTAGTAATAATTTATGAAACGAAATTTAATATTCACAGTCCTACTTGTTCAATTTTTTATTTTTTTTGGTTTTTCTCAATCGAAAACAAAAATTGAATTAAAAGATAATTGGTATTATATTAATGGTGAAAAATTCTTCATTAAAGCTATTGGTTATGAAATTGGTGCCCGTCCAGGTCAACATCCTTACGAAGATGCTAAAAGAGATGATCTAGAGTTAATGAAATTTGATATAGAAAACATTAAAAAAGGAGGTTACAACACTATCAGAACTTGGCGAGAATTTTCAGAACCTCAATTAAAACTTGTTCAAGAGTCAGGCTTAAAAGTAATTATGGGTTTAGAAGTAAATCCTGAAGAAAACTATGGAGATCCAAAATTTAGTAACAGTTGTAAATCCGATTTAATTAAATTTTTAAATTATTCAAAAAAATACGACTGTATAATTACTTATTTATTAATTAATGAGCCACAAACAGACCACATACATACTGTTACTGGAACAGCTTTTGTAAATTTAATGAAAAGCTTAATAACCATTATTCATAAAGAACATCAAGGCATTCCAGTTTCACTTTCCGCTAATGCTATGATTAGCGATTATATGGATGAAAGTATATTTGATGTTTATGCTTATAATTGTTACGACCATACCGAAGGACAAACTGCAACAATGGGTTTTAAAGACTATATTAAAGGTTTAAATACTTTAAACGGACTGAACAAACCTTTTATTACTACTGAATTTGGTTATTCTGTTTCTCCAAAAGGTGGTAGTGGTCGATATGGCTCTAATACTTTGAAACAACAAAGTGATGGGTTACTATCTAATTATAGAGATTTGATTGATGCAGGTGCTGTAGGGATGTGTCCTTTTTATTATGCAGACGGTTGGTGGAAAGGCGGTAAGAAAAGTGATCATAGTTTAGAACATCCAGAAGAATGGTTTGGTTTTTGGGGATACAGCAATTTAGAAGATCAATATGGATCGCCACGCCCAGTTTGGTTTGCTATGCGCGACTATATGAGAGGCTTAATTGTTAGCCCAAAAAACAATTCCATCCACATTGGTACTTCATTAGGTTTGGAACTATATAATGATAGTTCTGTAAAAAAGGTAATTGTTAAATATCGTGATGTTGTCATTTATTCTAAAAATATTTTTAAAGACGGATATTTTACGGATATTATTAAAATAGATCCTGCTGGAATTGAAGATATGGAATTAGCATTTGAATTCTACGATAAAGAAAATCAACTTATAAAAAACGAATCTATTATTGTTCTTGCATCAAAAACTGCTTTTGAATTACCCAAATTAACCATAGAAGTATCTCCTGAAAAAGATTTGAATACAAGTCCAAAAGCAACAATCAAAACCAAAATTGAAACTAATGAAAAGTTTAAATTAGTTGGTGATTTAAAAGTTAGTTTTAACACACATCTTGGATGGGAAATTGGACCAGAAGCATCCATTTCAATTAAAGACCAAATTAATAAACCAATAATCACAGCTGAGAATTCATTTGCCATTCCTGAAAAATGTTGGGTTGTAAATGCTTCAGCGGGTATTTCTGTTCAATATGGTAAATTTATTTTTAAAATACACGACCAAAATATAATTTACCGAGGAGATTGGGCTAAGGAAGTTGGGAGGAAAATAAATAAATAGTTTTTTTAAATTTAAATAGGCAAATTCAGAAGTAACCTTACTTTTTGGCAAAAAATATAAAAATGACCAATTTTGATTTTCATTTTTGGTCATTTTTGTTTTTCAAAAGATTCTTTTGTGTGAAAAATGTT
>CANGIF010000064.1 GCA_947453885.1 Flavobacteriaceae bacterium | reverse complement strand
ACAACACCAACTACAACGCTACAAAGGAGTAGTTTTTTTAGTACGCTTTTTTAAGCTTGGTTGCCCTACAACCAATTAAAGTTTACTTTTTAGGAAATTTAGTTTTGTGCCGCGTTTTTTATATATTTGAAACGACAATACAAAAAAACGCAATAGGAGTTGCGTATATTTATGAGTTGTGCGAAACCATAAAAAAAAATGACAAAAAAAATAATTATAATAATTATTCTAATTACATTGAAAACTTATTCTCAAACTAATAAAAACAACTTTGAAGCTGGTGTTTTGGGAAATATTGGTTTTTTCAACATAGGATACACAAGAGAGGTTTTAGAAATCAAAAAAATTAATTTAGGTATTGGCGCAAAAATTGGTTATGTGCCAGGTAGTTCTGGAAATGAAAGTGACACATCAAGTCCTAATTTTACACATCTAAATCTTGGTCCAGAATTATCTTTTTCTACGCACAAAAATAGATTTGGAATAGGAATAAATTACTCGACAATATTAGTTGGGAATAATAAAAACAACTCAAGAGAAAAAAATAATTATAATAGAATATTAGGAGATATAAATTATACATTTTATACAAATAGTGAAGGTGAAAATTTAAGTGGTGTAAAAATATCATTTGTGCCAATTATTTATGATAATGGTGCATTAGATGTTCAAAACATTCCAATACGATTATCATTTACTTTTGAATTATAAAATGGCATCGCACAACAGCTAGAGTTTCGTTGCGTGCGTAGCACGAACAAGGCAACTCCTGTTGAACGGAAAGAATACACCGTGCCCATAAAAAAAACCAACACCAACTACAACGCTACAAAGAAGTAGTTTTTTTAGTATGCCTTTCCTAAGCTTGTTTGCCTTACAAACAATAAAAGTTTACTTTTTAGGAAATTTAGATTTGTGCCGCGTTTTTTATATATTTGAAACGACAATACAAATAAACGCAATAGAAGTTGCGTTTATTTATGAGTTGGAGCGAAAGGCGCACCTTTCGCTCCAACGACAAGCGCCCTTCGCCCAACTAGCGCTTTGCAAAAATGCAAACCACTTCGCAAAGCGCGCTTGTTGTTGTGCGGTTATAATACCAAAATATAACAACATAAGACAGAAAATGGATTGGAGATTTAACACTATATGGCTTGAACAATTAGAGCAAAATAAACTCTTTCATAAGGACTTTAAAGATAATTCTATTCAAACAGAAAACAAGAATTTTGACGACTCTGAATACGCAATGATATGGCATTTAAAAGAAAAGCTAAACTCATTTGACATTCTATCAGAAAACGACAAACTTTTATATCTTGAACTAAATTTTGCAAACATCAAAAATTTTACTGGTATTGCAAAATTTAATAATCTCAAAAGACTTGAACTTCAATACTGTGTTAAACTAGAAGACGATAAAGGTTTAAGTCTAATTAATGAAAGTTTAGAATCTTTACATATTAACCAATCTAAAAAATTCAAGTTTACTGACGAACTTTTGAAACTAAAAAAGCTTAAGGTTTTATGCTTAAATGCTTGTGGACCGATTGAAAATTTAAATTTTTTAAGCAATTTTCCGAATCTCATCGATTTCCGTTTTGTAGATACAAACATTTTAGACGGAAACCTAAAACCAATTCTTGAACACCCAACAATACGAACGGTTGGTTTTTTAAACAAGAGACATTACAACTACAAATATGAAAAAATCAATCAAGAGCTTGTTACTAAACTCGGCAATGAATATAAAACCGTTGTTTATAAAGGAGAATATTACACTTTTAGATATGATTACGACTAAAATTACAACCGCCAACAGCTAGAGTTTCGTTGCGTGCGTAGCACGAACAAGGCAACTCCTGTTGAACGGAAGGAATCAACCATGTCCATAAAAATAACCAACACCAACTACAACGCTACATAGGAGTAGTTTTTTTTTGTACGCTTTTCCCAAGCTTGGTTGCCCCAGCTCCCGCACGAATCCTTTCGTGTGGTAGTAAGAGTATTAATTAAAAAAGTAGGAGTAGAAAGTGTGTTTTAAGCGAAAAACAGTTTATATAGTATTTAAGTTTTTACTGTTTAGGAAACTACACGAAAGAATTCGTGCTGTAGCCGGGAGTTATAATGGATACTATTTACCACTTCAATTTTAGATTACAAATGGTGCTATTTTTCTTGTGAAAAAGGTTTTTTAAAATTTTGGGTTTTATTTTATATATTTGAATACTAAATAAAGCGAAACAAACCTTCGCTAATCTACCCAGATTTGGGTGTATATACGAAGGTTCGTATCGCCTATAAGCTAGTTATGCGGCATTCTAAAACGACACTTACGACCTAAAAATGAGTAGAAATAATTGGACAGACGACAAATTGCTATCTCGACTTTGTAATAACAAGTCGGACAAATCTCGTTGGGACAATATTAGTGTTTTAAGAAAACGACCAAGCAAAGAGTTGTTTTTTAAGTGCGTTGAATTGACAAAATCAAAAGACCCGAAAATAAGAAGTATCGGTATTGACATTTTAGCACAAATGGGCGTAACTCCAAGACCTTTTTTAAAGCAAACACTCAAACTTTATTTTGACTTATTAAATATTGAAAGTAACCCAGAAGTTTTAATGTCATTGCTTTATGCCATTGGACATAACAACGACAAATTAAATAAAACTCAAATTGAAAAACTTTGCACATTTTCAGACAATGACAACAATTGGGTAAAGGAAAGTTTGGTTTCTTCTTTGCTCGGTGTTGACAATCTGAACGCAATTGAAACTTTAATTAGACTCTCGACTGACAAGATAAGCCATATTAGAAATTGGGCAACCTTTGGTATCGGAACTCAAATAGAGAGGGACAACAAAAATATTAAGGAAGCTTTGTGGAACAGAATTAATGATAAGCACCAAGAAACAAAACTGGAAGCTATTGTTGGTTTAGCAAAACGAAAAGACAGCCGAGTAAATGAAATAATAAAACGAGAGCTTCTTGACGGAGAATATGGAACCTTACTTTTTGAAGCTATTATTGAAACTGGTGACAAACAAATTTTACCATTACTTCGACAAAATTTAAAAGCAATAAAGGAAGACACAACCATAAATCCTGAATGGAAAAAGGACTTGAAGAATTGTATAAACGAACTAACTAAACTGACGAATGAAAGAAGAACGACCGCATAACAGGCGTTTGGCAAAAAAGCGGGTTCAGTGCTTAAATGAAGCTTTGTGCTTCGTATCAAGTTCAGTGCTGGCAGACAGTTTAGTGCTTCGAAATCCGCTTCTTCGCCAAGCGCCAAAACGTTAGCCGTCAGTTTGGCGGAAACTTGAATACAACGACAAAATATGAACATCGAAAGAAAGCAATTAATAGAATTTTGCGACAAGTTTCTTAATGAAGAAATTCAAAAAGTTGACTTATTAAATTTTGCTTGGAATTGTATGTCGTCAGATGAATATGATTGGAACGAAGATGACGAAATTATTTCAAAAACCATTTTTGAATGGGACAACGAAGATATAAATTATCCAATCAATAAAGTGAATATTCAACTTTGGAAAAATAGATTAGAAAATAAAGCTGACGAATTAATGCTTTATAATGATTGGAATGTTCATATCGAAACGCAAAAGAAAATATGCGAAAAGTACAATTCGAAATGGAAACCTATAAGCAAAAGCTTTAAAATTGGAATATCTGAAAATTTAGATCTGGAGCCTTTAAATGGTTTAAGACATAAATTTAAAAACGGAGAAGTTTGTTGGTATATTTGGAGCGGTGAATATTCAGAAAACGAAGATTTCTTTAAACCAATTTGTGCTGAACATTTACTACAGAAAAAACCAACATTAATTGATTATCTTGGTCTTGATGAAGGATTTAGATTCTTAATAGACAAAAAAGGTAACGCAGATGTTTGGTTTGACAAAAAATTAGTGGAAATATAAAAAACCGAACGGCTAACAGCTAGAGTTTCGTTGCGTGCGTAGCACGAACAATGAAACTCCTGTTGAACGGAAGGAATTCACCGTGCCTATTAAAAAACCAACACCAACTACAACGCTACAAAGGAGTAGTTTTTTTAGTACGCTTTTCGCAAGCTTGGTTGCCCTACAACCAATAAAAGTTTACTTTTTAGGAAATTTAGATTTGTGCCGTGTTTTTTATATATTTGAAACGACAATACAAATAAACGCAATAGGAGTTGCGTTTATTTATGAGTTAGCACCAATTTTAGAACGACACCAATAAACAATGGATAGAATTAGAATAACGAAAGACAATATCAAGAATTGGCCAAAATTTGACGCATTACTTAATGACGGAAAAATTAAGTTCGACTCAACTGGACGACTGAGATATTTACACGGTGCACCTGTCGGGGATTTAATTCAAACAAGAACCGACAAAAAAGGACAACCAATTTTTCAAGAAATTGCTGAAGAATGGTTTGACCCAGAAAGTCCAAAAGCGAAAGAATTTATTTGGCCATAAAAAATCACGAAATGACAAGTCATAAACCTTTAAAAAGTGTTTCTCACAACTTCGGACATTCATTTATAAGTTTAATGAACTACATAAATGACGACTATTTTATGGGACACTTATTAAAACAGGCTCGCAAGACTAATTGCAATAAACTGACAGTTGACATTTTAAAGAACATAGCTGAACCAACAGAACTTTTAACTGACCAAATAAAGCAATCGGTAGAGCATTGGAATAATTGGTTTCCAACATTAGTAGAAAGTAGCGGCTCGAAAATGGACTATGTAAGTTCAGCGACAATGACAATAGAATTTGATTTACAACAAACAAGGCCTTACTCAGGAAACAACGATTACATTGAAAGTCCATTTGTTTGTGAAATAATAATTATTGACGACAGAAATAAAGTTTATAAACATAAACACGAAGGATGGTGGTTTCCAGAGACTACATAAGAAAAACTGGTGCTAACAGCTAGAGTTTCGTTGCGTGCGTAGCACGAACAAGGCAACTCCTGTTGAACGGAAGTAATTCACCGTGCCCGTAAAAAAAACAACACCAACTACAACGCTACAAAGGAGTAGTTTTTTTAGTACGCTTTTTTAAGCTTGGTTGCCCTACAACCAATTAAAGTTTACTTTTTAGGAAATTTAGTTTTGTGCCGCGTTTTTTATATATTTGGAGAGTAAATAAACAAAAATAGGCGCATAACATGCCAATTTGGAACAAAAAGTGGCAGTTATATGCGTTTGTAAGATAGTTAACTGCCATTTTACCAGAACGAAAAAATATATTACTGAATTAGAAATGCTTTTAAAAAATGGAAGGAAGAATATTTACAGCTGAAAAACTCAATTTTAAAAGTCGAATGATGAAAGGTATTGGAATTAATATTTTTGCATTTTTATTTTTATGCTCAATAATACTTTTTCCATCTGGTAACAATAAATATGGTATAATTGAAATATTGTTTATTTTATTTTTCTTTTCAATCATTTTTATTCACAAAATTTTATTGTCAATCAATTATATTTATGAGATTAAAATTAACGCAACGGAAGTGAAAATATCAGGATTAAAATTTGATATTAATTGGGAAAAACAAATACCCATTAAAAACGTGAACATCAAAATAATTGAAAGAAGGTTGAAATTTGGTAGGATTGAAGGTTATATGATCGATTTAATAACGAAAGAAAAAAGATACCGAATAAATAAATTGTATAATTGGAATAATTTTACTCTTTATGAATCATTTAAAACCTTTAAAAGTGCAAAAGGCGAAAAAATTATTATTGATGAAAAATTCTTAATTGACGGAATTGAAAAAAGAGCAAAAGAAAATTTTGAATGGCAAAATAATTAAAAAAACAATCGCTAACACCTAGATTTTCGTTGCGTGCGTAGCACGAACAAGGCAACTCCTGTTGAACGGAAGGAATTCACCGTGCCCGTAAAATAAGCCACCACCAACTACAACGCTACAAAGGAGTAGTTTTTTTGTACGCTTTTCCCAAGCTTGGTTGCCCTACAACCAATTAAAGTTTACTTTTTAGGAAATTTAGATTTGTGCCGCGTTTTTTATATATTTGAAACAACAATACAAAAAAACGCAATAGGAGTTGCGTTTATTTATGAGTTACCAGCAATATTTCACAAAAAACTCAAAAACAAAAACTTATGAAGAAAATACTAACTATTTTAATCTTACTTATTTTAAGTGTAAAACTTAATGCTCAAAATACTCCATCTTATCCACAACCAAAAGAAGGTTTCAAAAGAGTTGACTTAATACTTCCTAAAATTGAAAATTCGAAAGATTATAAAATACAAGTTAAATTTTCATTTGAAGCATCAGTTACAGAATGTTCTACCGCAGATTTCAGTTTTAATAGAAAAAATTTAAAAGAAGAATATGGAATCCAACAAAATTCAAGATATCCGTATTATGTGTTAGAAAATGATGCCGCAGAAATTTTTGAAGGAAGGCAGGCAGATTGTAAGAGTGATAAAAAAGTAAAACGTAAAATTTTTAGCAGTCAAGATATTTTTATTGAATATCAAAGTTATTATGCAAGACCATTCTACATTCCTGAATCGTGGTCAGTTGAATACAGAATCTGGAAAGCAGAAGATAAATATATTACAATAAAATAATTAATACTGCCACTAACACCTAGAGTTTCGTTGCGTGCGTAGCAAGAACAAGGCAACTCCTGTTAAACGGAAGGAATTTACCGTACCCATAAAAAAAACCAACACTAACTACAACGCTACAAAGGAGTAGTTTTTTTGTACGCCTTTCCCAAGCTTGGTTGCCCTACAACCAATAAAAGTTTACTTTTTAGGAAATTTAGATTTGTGCCGTGTTTTTTATATATTTGAAGAGTAAATAAACGAAAACGTGCGCACAAGATGCCAATTTGGAACAAAAAGAAGCAGTTTTATGCGTGTGTACGATAGTTGTGCGACATATTATACCGAAAAC
Source organism: Flavobacteriaceae bacterium (assembly GCA_947453885.1). Lineage (GTDB taxonomy): Bacteria > Bacteroidota > Bacteroidia > Flavobacteriales > Flavobacteriaceae > Flavobacterium. The sequence goes on along the minus strand of CANGIF010000064.1, from coordinate 1,343 downwards.
GGAGTATTATAAATAAAAATGAAAAAAAAATGAAAAAAAAAATATATTTGACAATTTGCTTTATAATTGGACTACAATTAAATTTAAACGCTCAAAATGTAACGCAATCAAAAGTTGAAATAAATAAAGTTTTATGCAAAAAATGGGTTCCAGATTATGCATTAATGGGTGGAATGAGAATAAATCAATTACCAAATAATATAGCTTTTGAATTGGAATTTAATTCTGACAATTCATATTTTGTAATTAAAGAAAAAAAGAAACAGAAAGGGAAATGGTCTCAAAATACAAGCAAAAAATATATAGAACTTGCAATTAATAATAAAATTACTTCGAGAATTACTAAAATAAGTGAAACGGAGTTTATTTTGGTTTTAGTTTCTGATGGAAAAAATGACCCACCAGGTTTGCCAAGTATGGAAATACATTTTAAAAACTAAATAGAATATACGATTGCCCAACAGCTAGAGTTTCGTTGCGTGCGTAGCTCGAACAAGGCAACTCCTGTTGAACGGAAGGAATTCACCGTGCACTTAAAAAAAAACCAACACCAACTACAACGCTACAAAGGAGTAGTTTTTTTAGTATGCCTTTCCTAAGCTTGTTTGCCTTACAAACAATAAAAGTTTACTTTTTAGGAAATTTAGATTTGTGGGCTGTTTTTTATATATTTGAAACGACAAGCGCCCTTTGCCCAACTAGCGCTTTGCAAAAATGCAAACCACTTCGCAAAGCGTGCTTGTCGTTGGCAGTAAGCTAAAAAAAATACAGAAATGAAAGAATTAATACTATTTACATCTATATTATTTGGAATTATTTGTGTTCAAGATTCAAAACTAAATGGAAGATATATTGTAAAGTTTAAAAATGAAACTGCATTTCAACAAAATGGCTATGTAGATTTTAAAAACGAAATATTTACTATGAAATATAATAATTTGCTTCCGCATAATGGAAAAATAAAATATTATAAAACACTTACAAGTATTGAAGAAGATAATAATTCAAATATTATCATTGATTTCAGAACAGATGAAATTGGAAAAGACACAATAAATTTTCAAGTTCATTCTAGAAATTGTGGAATAGGAAATTATCTTGATGTTTCTATAAATAGTGGAAAATTTATTAGAATAAAATAAAAGCCTACTGCTAACAGCTAGAGTTTCTTTGCGTGCGTAGCACGAAAAAGGCAACTCCTGTTGAACGGAAGGAATTCACCGTGCCCGTAAAAAAAACAACACCAACTACAACGCTACAAAGGAGTAGTTTTTTTAGTACGCTTTTTTAAGCTTGGTTGCCCTACAACCAATTAAAGTTTACTTTTTAGGAAATTTAGTTTT
>CANGIF010000063.1 GCA_947453885.1 Flavobacteriaceae bacterium | reverse complement strand
TCTTAAGTGAATATTTGTGTTAGATAAATCATTAGACTAACTCCCCCTTTGGGGGTTGGGGGGCTTCACCCCGACCATTTGGGAACTTCTACAGCTTTAACAGATTTTAATGGCAGCGCCTACCAATTTTTCTTAAATTTGCCCTTTGGAGAGACCATGGCAGAACAAAAAGGAAGTATGTACTACCAAACGCCCTACAAGTTTAACGGCAAAGAGCTGGACGAAGAAACCGGATTGTACTACTACGGCGCAAGGTACTATGACCCACGAATAAGTATTTGGTATAGTATTGACCCGCTAGCAGAGAAGTATCCGAATGTTAGCCCGTACGCTTATTGCTTGAATAATCCAGTTAGATTTATTGACCCAACTGGAATGACTCCAGAATTCCGTAAAGATGAAAATGGTAATTTACACGTTGAAAAAGGAGACAATGCAGAGAAACTAAAAAAAGAATATGGAGTTGTCGTAACAGATAAAAACTTTAAATTTAAAGAAGGAAATGTAATTGTTTTAAATAAAAGTAATAAAACCGAATCAAATAAACCTGAAGAGGAAGGAAACGATAACAAGTCACAAGCTCTTGGAATTGGATTAACTTTGGCAGAAGAGAGCGAAACGGGTATTTCAAAACTTGCCTTTAAAGCTGGTGTTGTAAAAGATGGTTATGAAGCAGGAAAAGGAATTTATAATATTGCAACGGCTAAAACAGAAGAAAAAAGAAGTGAAGCAACACAAGAATTAGTTGGCTCTTCTATAATAATAGGGATTTCAAGATGGAATCCTTATGTTGGTATTGGAATAGGTCTTGGACAAATAATCTCAACAACAGACTTGTATAAACAAGAACAAGCTAAAGCAGCTGAAGTTGAATGGCATAAAAGAAATGGATATCCAATAAACGACGCTGTTGCAAAACCTATGTTTACTCAAGATACTGGTATGTATCGTGAATGTTCAAATTGTCCATTAAAATTTAGATAGTTATGAATTTATATAATTATATATTTTATAGGATATACAGAACAACTTCTAGGGTGAATAATATTTTTCCCGAGTTTTCAACATCAATTTATTTGTCAATTTTAATTTTTATTAATATACTATCAATAATTTTATTACTAAAAATTCCGTTAGAAAGAATAGGTTTAAATGCTATATATGCGGGATTAACTATAATTTATGTAGTAAATCATATGTATTTTATAAAAAACAATAGATACAAAAAAATTATAGAACAGTTCGACAAAAAGAAAGGTGTTATATTTTTAAATGTAATGATTTTAATTTATCCGTATCTATCATTCTTCTTTCTATTTAAGATTTTAAAAATTGACAGTATTACTACTTTTATTACAGTTGGTATATTAGTGCTAATTGATGCATATTTTTATTTAACTAAAAATAAAATGCCATAGTGCGATTTTGTTATATAAGTTAATATAGAGCATAAAAAAACCTTGCAGATTGCAAGGTTTTTTTATGCTCTATAATATTTTTTTCTACAACAAAGCCCCGATAGCGCATTCTATTTACTACTTCATGGATTATTCCAGAAAGTAGGCTGTTAGGAAACCGCGTCTTTAATCCGTTTCATGGCTTCGGTCAACAACGCTTCGCTAGTGGCGTACGAAAAACGGATGCAATTGGCATTGCCAAAAGCATCGCCAGTAACTGTAGCTACATTGGCTTCTGCTAATAAATACATCGAAAAATCATCGGCATTGTTAATGGGTTTGCCACGTAAGGTTTTGCCAAAATAATAGGAAACATCAGGAAAAACATAAAACGCGCCTTCGGGTACATTCAGTTTAAAACCGGGTATGTTTTTTACCAATTCAACCACTAAATCCCTACGTTTGTGAAACGCATCCACCATGTAGCGTAATACACTTGGGTCGGCATCAACTGCCGCAATTGTGGCTCTTTGAGCAATGGAGTTGGCGCCAGAGGTTACTTGTCCTTGCATTTTGGTACATGCTTTTGCAATGGTCTCAGCAGCTCCAATGTACCCAATTCTCCACCCGGTCATAGCAAAAGCTTTTGCCACTCCGTTTACAGTGATGGTTCGGTCAAACATTCCGTCTATTGAAGCAATACTGCAAAAAGTGCCGGAGAAATTAATGTGTTCGTAGATTTCGTCAGCTACTACATATATTTCGTTGGGTTGGTTCAAAATCACATTGGACAAAGCGGTCAATTCTTCGCGGTTATACACCGAGCCGCTAGGGTTACAAGGCGAACTGTACCAAATCATTTTGGTTTTTGGAGTAATGGCTTTTTGTAGTTGTTCGGGCGTTATTTTAAAATCGGTTTCCACAGAGGTTGGCACTTCCACAGGGATTCCGCCAGCCATTTTGATAATTTCAAAATACGAAACCCAATACGGCGCAGGAAGTATAACTTCGTCGCCATCGTTAATCATACATTGCGCAATATTGTATAACGATTGTTTGGCTCCTGTCGAAACCACAATGTTGGCAGGCTTGTACGCTAGGTTATTGTCCCGTTTGAATTTTCTGCAAATGGCTTCTTTCAATTCCATGTAACCGTCAACTGGTGTATAGGTAGAGTAGTTTTCGTCAATTGCTTTTTTGGCAGCTTCTTTAATAAAGTCGGGCGTATTGAAATCGGGCTCGCCCAAACTCAAACTAATGATGTCTTTTCCTTGTGCTTTTAATTCTCTTGCCAATGCGGCCATAGCAAGGGTTTGTGAGGTAGATAACCTGTTAATTCTATCCGATAATGGGTTGCTCATAGATGGTATTGGTTAAAACAGTTGTATCCATTTAAAGCTTTAGGCACGTAGGTAATTTAAGGTTGTTGCGACTTAAAGAACCTTCCTTTCTAATGGTTTTAAACAGGTATATTCAAAAGTTGTTATTGCGTTAATTGGGGTTGTCTTCCTAAATCTCTCAAATGGGTAAAGTGCGAATAAATAGCCGCTCTTGTGGTTTTAAATTCGTGATACGGAAGGTTGCATTCTTTAGCCGTTTGTTTAACAAATTCAGCAATTTTGTTGTAATGTACGTGACTAATATTTGGAAACAAATGGTGTTCTACCTGATGGTTCAAGCCACCTGTGTAGTAATTTACAATCCAATTTTTAGGAGCAAAATTTGCAGTAGTGTACAATTGGTGCACGGCCCAAGTGTTTTCCAATTCGCCATTTTCATTCGGAATTGGATTTTCTGTTTCGTTAACCACGTGTGCCAACTGAAACACAACACTTAAAATAACGCCTGCTGTGTAATGCATCACAAAGAAACCCAAAATTACTTTCCACCAAGTAATGCCCATTACCAAAGGAACTACTATCCAAATGGAGAAATACAGCACTTTAGTAACAATTAAAGTAGTCCATTGAAAAGTAGCGCTTTTCAATTCGCCATACGAAAGTTTGCGTTTCATGTAGCGTTTCATTTGAAGAAAATCGGTTGTAATGGCCCAATTAAAAGTCAACAAGCCGTATAAAAAAATAGAATAAAGATGTTGGAATTTATGGAATCGGTACCATTTTGCTGTTGTAGAAAAACGTAAAATCCTGCCTGCTTCTAAATCCTCATCGTGACCTAAAATATTGGTGTACGTATGGTGTAAAACATTGTGTTGCACCTGCCAATTGTACACGTTTCCAGCTAAAACATAGATGGTTCCGCCCATAAACTTATTCACCCATGATTTGTTGGAATACGCACCATGGTTGCCATCGTGCATGACATTCATACCAATCCCCGCCATTCCAATTCCAATAACCACATTTAAAAGTAAGTACGTCCAAAAAGGCATGTCTAAAGTCAAAACGAAAAAATAAGGCGTAAGGAAAATAGTAAACATTACAAGTGTTTTTACGTGTAACTTCCAATTTCCAGTTTTATTCAAGTTGTTCTCCTTAAAATAATTGTTTACTCTTGCGTTTAACGTTCTGAAAAATTTTAAATGGTCTTGTTTTGCAAAAGAAGGGGCAGTGGTATTCATTTTTTATCATTTAATAAGCAACAAAGATACTTATTATTCATTTTCAAATGGTAATTTGACTATAATTTTCAATTCTAAATCGTTACTTTTGTCAAAAATTGAGAAAAATGGAAGAAATCATAAAACAATTTCCAAACCTAACCCCAGTTCAAATTAAGCAGCTGCAACAATTAGAACACCTCTACCAAGATTGGAATAGTAAAATAAATGTAATTTCCAGAAAAGACATTGATCAATTGTACACCAAACACGTTCTGCATTCGTTAGGAATAGCAAAAATACAACCATTTGCACACGGCGCATCGGTACTTGATGTAGGAACAGGAGGCGGTTTTCCTGGAATTCCCTTAGCCATTTTATTTCCAGAAACACGGTTCTATTTAATAGACGTTATTGGTAAAAAAATAAATGTTGTAAAAGCCGTTTCAGAAGCCTTAGGACTTCAAAATGTTAAAGCCGAACAAATTAGAGCCGAACTTGTAAAAGAAAACTTCGATTTTATCGTTAGCAGGGCCGTAACCAACATGCCTGACTTTGTGTCTTGGGTACAAAACAAAATCAAAAAACAAGCAAAACACCACCTATCAAACGGTATTTTGTATTTAAAAGGCGGCGATTTATCCCAAGAACTTGCCCCATTCCCCAAAGCAACATTATTTGAACTTTCCCATCATTTTTCAGATCCCTTTTTTGAAACGAAAAAAGTAGTGCACCTACCCTTATAATTCTAACATAAAAGGTTTTCAAAACCTTACAACCCCGCTTGCGTAGCATTGCATTCCTTGCCCACTCCTAGAAACAACCACTCAATTACTCGGAAATGCTATCAATAGGCAAACATTTTTTTTGACAATTACTGAAGCTTTGTAAATAAATAAGTATCTTTGAATACTAAATTTTATCAATAATGAGCAGTAACGAAATTATTTTAAATCAAAAGTTGGAATTGATCCAATGGCTTTCTGCTATTGAAGATTTTTCGGTGATAGAAAAGTTAATGGAATTGCGAAAAAGAGAAAGTGTAGATTTGTGGCATTCTATTTCTGAATTTGAAAAACAGTCTATTGAACTTGGTTTAAAAGATGTTGAATCAGGAAAATTAAATGCGCATTCAAAAGCAAAAAAACGCTATGAAAAGTGGCTATAAAATTCTTTGGACAGACAATGCGCTGCGTGAATTAGAAGCAACTATAGCCTATTTAGAAGAAAATTGGACAGACAAGGAACTCCATAATCTTGCACTAAACATCGAGAAAACACTTAGTTTAATTGCGCAAAATCCCTATATTTACAAAGCCTCTGACGTTAAAAAGAGATTCGTATGGCTGTCATTTTATCTTTAAACGCTTTGTATTATAGCGTTTCTGACAATTCTATTGTCATTTTATCTTTCTACTCAAACCGACAAAATCCAAATAAAAGGAAACTGAAATAACAGTGCGTTTAATGGAAATGAAGTATAACGATAAACTAAATGAAAATGGAAACTAAAAGCAAGGCAGTAATTAAAGTCAATGTTTAAAGAGCTAAAGGAACAGAGAAACGAGATGAGCTTGAAACAGATTTTGACGGTGTTTTTTCTATTTCAAACAAAAACGCTGGTTTTAAACCATAACCAAATAGCCTGACTTGCTATTTTTCCACAAAAAAAATCCTTTCAACATTTGTGTTGAAAGGATTTTCTATTAACAACCAAAGCTATTTTATAGCATCACAGTTTTTTCAATAGCACCACCAGTTCGGTGGTTTCGCCAGAAACAATAGTGAAATCGACCGTTTTGGTTTCATAATTCGGGTGCGAAGCCGTGAGTTTGTGGCTGCCATCGGTCAGGTTAACAATCGTGTTGTAACCGCGTGGACTCGACGTTCTATGAATATTTTCGCCAACAATTTCTATAGCCACATTGGCTATTGGTGTTTGGTCCGCCTCGTCGAGCATGGTTGTGGTTAAACTCATCACGCTAGTTGGGCTACTGTTTATCAGGCGCACATTAGAATACGTACTATAAAAATCAGGTTGCGAAAGGCTCATTGAAACCATATCGTTGTCCAACCGAGTAGTTAAAAAATCAAGAATCTCCGGCATCAAGGTGGCAATATTTGCCGTAGCGGTAGCTCTTTTGGCAATGCCTTCGGTTGGATTTTTCATCACTGTTGAAAAAGCGGTTACCAAGCTCAAAAAATCTGAAAGCACGGTAGCCGTAACACCATAAGGCACTAACGCTGCTGCAATGCCACTAGCCGTAACATGCAAATTGGTGCAAACGCCCACCAACTCGGCATCTCTAAAATGAATCAAATCAGATTTTGTAAAATGACAACGGTTGTACAAATCACTATTGGCATTTGCCGAAGCATAGCTGCAACAAGCCGCGCCAAGAACAAAGGCTTTGTCTTCTAATTTTTGCCGAACCGCTTCCTTGTCTACCGTCAAACCCGTTGTGTTGACCAGTTGAATGGCGACCTGAGTGGCAATTTTAGAAATTTTTGTGCTAAAAATAGCTTTGCTAGCCACAAGCGGCGCATTGGCAGCAAAAAGAGCGGCATTATCGTTCAGGTGTTTCTCCGTCGATAAAACCATGTCGTACTGATCAATTTGTGTTTTTGTCATAACAGTTTGAATTTTAGAGTCATAAAATTATTAAAAAAAATAAATACGATGCTATATTTTTTGTTAAAAATTTTATAATTTTTAGAGCATACTTAATTTACTTGTCTTGATACGTTATTTCTTATACTTAAAAAGCCATTTATTCTTTATGATAACGTTAATTTTAGTCTTTATATTTAATTTATAAAAAACCAAATACAGTTATTTTAAATGTAAAATTCATTTTTTTGGAAAGAGTAGTTAAATAGTTGGTTTGAGATATCGAATAGGAATTAGGAGATACTAAATACCGACCAAAACCTGACATATATTCAGGTGGAGATGCAATATATTTATATTGACCTGTCATATATTCAGATGAAGATACTATATATTTATCACGAGATGCAATATATTTATATAGAGATGCCATATATTTAACAAGAGATACTGTTTAAGACCAAACAACGGCATCTGAACTAAAATTTATAAGAAATCTAATTAACTATTTAATAACTCCGAATAAAGTTTTAAAATCGAATAGTAAAAAATTAGTAGGTAATGAAATCTTTTTTAAAGCTATTGGTTTTGCATCCAATAGGGGGTTATAATTAATACTATTTGCCACTTCATTTTTAGATAACATGTGGTGCTATTTTTTTTGTAAAAAAGGTTTTAAAGTATTTTGTGTTTTATTTTATATATTTGAGGAGTAAATAAAGCGAAACAAACCTTCGCCAATCTACCCAGATTTGGGTGTATACACAAAGGTTTGTTTCGCCTATAAACTAGTTGGCAGTAATTCTGTCGCCGAACGTTGAAAACAAGAACTTAAATTAAAAATACAAAATGAATTCAAATTTTGAAATTACATTAGCAAAAACTCCTGAAAAGACAAAAAGCATTGACGACAAATCAATGGAAAAAGTATCGTTTCAAACTTATCTGTATAATTCTGAAAAAAGTAATGATTCTGAAATAATTTTTACAACAACAAGTAAAATTATAAATAACTATCTGTATGGAATAATATACATTATTGTTAGTCTTTTGTTGTTTAAATTATTCGAAATACTTGAATGGAACAGCAAATTTATAAGCATTCTAGCTCAATGTCTATTAATGTCAAGTATGATTACTTTTGTTGGACTTGTACTTATTCCTTTCACTATGATGAAAAATATTATATTCAAAAAAGATGGAAATAAATATTTTGTTCAAGAGCAATCTGTACTCGGATTTAAAAATGACGTATTAGATTTTGAAAAAGTAAAAAAGGTTATAACTAAAGTTGACAAAAAAAATAATTACATAACTTTCAGAAGTGGAAATGTTTTGTCGCAATCTATAATTATAAAAATAGAATCAGACAATTCTTGGGCAATCAAAGAAGCGAATGATTTTCTAATTAAATTTACAGAAGCTAAATATCCAAATATTGAATATTCAAAAATATGATAAAAAGTAAATTACTCCGAATTTTAAATATTATAGAATCTAAAAATAAAAGTATTCATGTAATAGAAATTAATGAGCCTAATATTGTTAATGAAATTGATGAAATTTTAGGAAAAAACAAGTTTCTATATTATCCACAACCAAGTAATATTAATCTTTGTTTGATTTACAAAAAAAAGAATACATATTTTGTTAAATTATATTGGATTAATGAAGCGTTGAAAGACAAGAATTTAAAATAAAGAACTACTGCCAACAGCTAGAGTTTCGTTGCGTGCGTAGCACGAACAATGAAACTCCTGTTGAACGGAACCGATTACATGCCGTCAACACTATGGAGTTATCGTTAAAATTTTAGAAAGAATAGTAAGAGGATTTGTGTCCCTTTTTTTTTGGAGTGTTCTAATGCATT
>CANGIF010000062.1 GCA_947453885.1 Flavobacteriaceae bacterium | reverse complement strand
CAGGAACGACATTGGCAATTGTAGGTTTCGGATTTACAGTTACAGTTATTGTAAAAGGAGCTCCAACACAATTTCCTGAAACGCCTGATTTGGGTGTAACTGTATAAGTTAAACTTTGATTTGAATTGGTACTATTAGTTAATGTTTGGCTTATTGTTGTTATTCCAGTTGCACTTGATGCAGATTGTCCTGAAAGATTTGAATTTGTTGAAATAGTCCATGTATATGTAGTTCCTGCTGGTACAATATCGGTTGAACTTGTACCTCCTCCGTTAGTAGGTGAAACTGAAAATGAATTTACAGAACAAAGTGCTGCAGGAGTAACATCGGCAATTACGGGCTTTGGATTTACCGTTACTATCACTGTAAAAACAGTTCCGTTACATATTCCTGACTTAGGAGTGATAGTATAAGTAAGAGTAGCTACCGTATTTGTAGTGTTAACTAAAGTTTGACTAATACTATTTTGATTGGATTGTGCGCTACCACCAGTAATTGCGCCACTAGGGCTGCTAACAGGAGTTCCCCATGAATAAGTAGTACCTGTAGGAATTAAATTTCCAACAGTACTTTGTGAAGGAGCAATTGTAAAAGTCCCTCCACTACATAGAGTTGCTACGTCATTTTGAATAGTTGCCGCAGGTTTAACATTAAAAGTTTCGGTATCGGAAGTAGTCCCACATTCATTTGTAACCGCAAGACTAATGGTATAGTTTCCTGTAACAGCATAATTAACGGCTGGTGGGGTTTGAAGTACTGATGTAGCAGGTAATCCATTGGTAAAAGTCCACAGATAGGTCATCGCTGGACTTGTAGTGGGCGAACAAGAGTTAATTGCAGCCCCAGCATTTAAAGGTGTAAAAAGACAAAAATCAGGTATTGGAGTAATGCCAACCGTAGGGGGTTGTTTGACTATTACAGTTTGAGTAGCAGAAGTTACAGCACCGCAAGAATTGGTCATTGTAACCTTAATACTATAGGCACCGGGTGTTACAAAACTGAAACTAGGGTTGGCAGATGTAGCAGAACCACTAGTATAACTCCAAATTGGCGTTCCACTACCACAATAACCACTTGCATAAGTAACATTCCATAAATAGGTTGGAGGGTTACAAGATTGAGTTATATCCGTAGTGTTGGTTGTAGTTATTACAGCTGGTGTACAACTTTCGATTTGGTTGAGAGTGAAAAGTGGAACTAAGGGAGATTCAATACATATTGTATGAGAAATTGTTGGTGGGTTACTTGGACAATAACCTAATGCGGTTAGTGTAATCGTGTATTGCCCTGGTGATGTATAAGTATGACAAATTGGATTTGGATGACCACTTGTCGTTACAGAATATATAGATGTGTTATCACCAAAATCCCAATCGTATTCTGTTGATTCAACACAATTTTGATTTAAGGCTGGAATTGAATTGTTTACGAAAGATACGCAAGTATTTACACATTCAATTTGAGGATTTGAAAAAATTGGAGTTGGTGGTTTTAGAATGATTACTGGAGATATAGTAGACTGAGTACTTCCACAGGAATTAGATATTGTTAATGTAGCAGTGATAAACGAATTTGGACAACTAGAAGTTAAATAAGTATGAGGTACAGGATAATTTATTGATGACGAAGGAGAAGAAGGATTATAATATGCAGGAAGATTCATTAAATCAGACTGTAATAAATTTACAATAGTTGAATCTCCATAATTTATAGAATAAGAAGTTGTAGGTGAATTAGCACCCCAATTCGATAATGCAAATTGTAAATTTGGTGTTGGTGAGCATAAATTTGTTGTACTTCCTGGGCTTACAAGACCACCTGAAGGATTTGATTCATTTTTGATAATATATGACTTTGATGAACTACATCCATTTTGGCCTAAAGCAGTAATTGTCATCGTAAATGCTCCCAAACTACTATAAGTATGAGTAACTGGAAAACTAGTAACTGTTTGGGGTATTCCCCCATTTTGCCAAACAATACTATAACTACTTATACAAGTAGAATTTGAAATATTACCTACATTAATTGTATAATTTGCATTAGCTCCTGCATTATTACAATTGTTAAATGGATTAAATGGAGAAATTACATCTTTAAAATTTATATCTGGCTTTTGTTTTATTGTTATATCATGACTAATCGTTTTAGTACAACCGTTATCATCGGTTACTATTAATGTAATTGTAAAAGATTGCGTACCACAACCGAAACTAGCATTAAAAACATGGCTAGGATCTGAAGAACTAGAAGTTCCTCCATCACCAAAAGTCCAAGCATAAGTAAAAGGACCTGTCCCAGTTGCAGTAGAATTAAAAGCTACCGAACTACCAGAACATTGGTTATTTGCAAATATAAAATCAACTACTGGCAGAGCATTGACTGTAAATCCAACATTTTTTGTACATCCGTTTATATCTTTATAAGTAATATTGGTGGTACCTACTAAAATTCCTGATACATTTCCAGTGTTGTCAACTGTTGCCACATTTACGTTTGATGACATCCAAGGATTGGAGTTATTTGGTGCTCCTGAACCGTTTAAATTGGAGCTTGAACCAATACAAGTATTTGTTGAGCCAGTAATTGTTGGCAATGCATGAACCGTAACGATAATGTCCGAATTTAAAGTTGCTGTTTCAGAGGGAATAGCTGAATCTGTTACACTTACTAATGTATAAATGTATGTATTAGCTGTGTTAGCTACTGTTACAGTAGTAGCGCTATTCGTTCCTGAAGAACTAACAGTAATATCAGCGCCTCCATTAATTTTATACACAAATGTATAAGGAGCTGTTCCTCCAGTTGCTGTAAACGTTACAATTGGCGAAGTTGTTCCAACACAAACACTAGCGTTATTCACGGCAATCGTTCCTGAAACGGCTACTGTCTTCTTTTCAGAAAAGCTTGTGAATTTATTAGGAAGTAGATGTGTACTTGCCCAACTTTCGTTGGCGTGCATTAGGAGTAGTAAAAAAGTAAGGCAGATTGAGGTAATTTTTTTCATATATGACTATGGTTAAGTTCCAAACAAACGCAATAGTTTATTCAAAAAGATTGTATTATTTTAACTACAATGAGGAAATAAATAAATGTTTAAGTGTTTAAATCTGTATCATTTAATTAAAACACAAATATATATAACATGATACTATCTTGCGCAATTTAACACTTTTCTATACTTCTATTTTTAGTTATTGCCATTTTTTTTACATTAAATAGTAGCAATACTACCAAAAAAGGGGTACAGAAAATGTTTTCAGTTGTGAGTCTTAAGTAACAACAGTTTATAATCAAATACATTCCAGCGGCGACGTAAAATTCTCCAGATTTTTTCCCACGGAATCTAGCGACAGTGGGAAATTCTCTAGCGGCGACGTAAAATTCTCCAGATTTTTTCCCGCGGAATCTAGCGACGGTGGAAAATTCTCTAGCGGCAACGGAAAATTCTCCAGATTTTTTTCCACGGAATCTAGCGACGGTGGGAAATTCTCTAGCGGCGGTGAAAAATTCTCTAGCGGCAACGGAAAATTCTCCAGATTTTTTCCCGCGGAATCTAGCGATGGTGGAAAATTCTCTAGCGGCGACGGAAAAAAACGCGCATTTTTTCAGAAAAAATGTGCTGTTGACGGGAAATAACGCGCGTTTTTTGCCAAGAAATGTGGTGTCGATGGAAAATAACGCGCATTTTTTCAGAAAAAATGTGCTGTTGACGGGAAATAACGCGCGTTTTTTGTCAAGAAATGTGGTGTCGATGGAAAATAACGCGCGTTTTTTCAGAAAAAATGTGCAGTTGACGGAAAATAACGCGCGTTTTTTGTCAAGAAATGTGGTGTCGATGAAAAATAACGTGCGTTATTTTTCAAAAAATGTGGGTTGTTAGGTTTAATCATTAGATAGTATAAACTCAAAAAGGGGTTGTTTTTAAATTAAAATCGTAGTATTTGTCCGGATTTACGAGAAATAACCGCTGCGAACCCCAGTAAAATCAGGGTGGAGGGAAACACTAAACTTAAAATCCCAGTGTTTACAAGGGTTTACGAGGGCTATACCTTGCGAACCCCAGTAAAATCAGGGTGGAGGGAAACACTAAACTCAAAATCCCAGTGTTTACAAGGGTTCCCGAGGGCTATACCTTGCGAACCCCAGTAAAATCAGGGCGGAGGGAAACACTAAACTCAAAATCCTAGTGTTTATAAGGGTTTACGAGGGCTATACCTTGCGAACCCCAGTAAAATTAGGGTGGAGGGAAACACTAAACTCAAAATTACAATGTTTATAAGGGTTAACGAGGGCTATACCTTGTGAACCCCAGTAAAATAAGGGTGGAGGGAAACACTAAACTCAAAACCCCAGTGTTTATAAGGGTTAACGAGGGAAAACCGTGCGAATCCCAGTAAAATCAGGGTGGAGGGAAACACTTATAAAATTGGGGGGGTTCCCCCTTGATTGTTTGTTTTTTTTGTTTCAATTTTGTAAAACACAAATTAGTAACTTTAAAATAAAACAGTATGAAAAAATTACTTTTATTTACATTAATAACAATGCTATTTAGTTGTTCAAATCACAACGACTCGAAGCCCGTTTCAGAAATTAGTAAACTACCGCCAGCAACACAAACTGGGGCCAATACTTTTGGTTGTCTTTTAGACGGTAAGGCTTTTTTACCAGGTAATTATAACAATTCTACCAATTGTTTTTATCAATTTGTTGACGGAGGTTATTATTTCTCGGTAAATGCAAATAACATAAATCAAGATAATTATTTAATAAGTGTAGGGGTTGGTACGAATGCTAAAGAAATTGCTCAAAATGGCACATACGCATTAGAAGGGATGATACCTTCTAATGCGTATGGTACATACGCATTAGAAGGTATACCTACCAGAACCAATAGCACCTACACAGGAGAATTACATATTACAAAACTAGACTCTGTACATTATATTGTTTCAGGTACTTTTTGGTATGATATTCTTGATTTTCAAGGAAATGTACATCAAATACGAGAAGGTCGTTTCGATTTTCAATACACAAATTAGTAAAATTTAACACAATTATATATGAACAAATTACTCTTTTTCAGTAAAGGGTTGCTACTGCTTTGCCTTTTTGCAACCCCATTTGTAAACGCACAAACGGTAAACACCGATTATGCCACACAAATAAACAGCACTTTTGCCAATTTGGATAAAACTAAAATTCCACAAAAACTGTTGGTAGATTACGCAATGGAATTTGAAGAATTATCAAATTTTAATGGAACTATTACAACTACAAATGTTATCAATGTAGGAAATTACACTGGCATTTATAATACCTTGCTTATGGCACGTGTACAATCAAATGTTGCCGGATTAGTAAATCCAATACTTTTCAAATCCAATTGGGACAATCTCCGACTAGCCAATCAAATTGTATTGAGCGGATTGTATTACAAGTACAACGAATTCAAACCCGATGCGCCTAATACTACAATCACTATAACAAACGGCAAGTTGTATGATAAATATGTAAACGGTAGTTGGCAAAATCCGTATGATGAAAAACAAGTTTTTGCAATAGCAGCACCTATAGTAAAATACAATAGTCTATCAATGCAAGTGCAATTACCTGCTGCTTTGTGGTATTCCAACCAAGACAGTAGTGTGCAGAGTTTTGCTATCGATTTTAATGATGGTTTAGGCTATCAAACTATGGCTTTTGGTCAACTAAAAACAGTAACTTATACCTCTGCTGGTTTAAAAGAATGGAAATATAAACTAACACTTACTAACAATCAAATTCTTTATAGTCATAGCAAAATACAAATTGATGCCGATGTACCCCCAACACAAGATAATTCAACATTAAGCAGAACAATCAACCAACCTTGTTCACAAAACGCTTTTGGTGTTGATCAAGTTGAATTTTCGGGTACTCGCCAATACCTTGGTGCTGCCAATCAAGCCATTCTCGAAATTGATTATGCACTCAACGATTGTGTAATTCGTAAACCCTTAATTGTGGTCGAAGGATATGACAGTGGATTGTTAGGTATTGAAAATCCTTTAGGAGAAGTGGCATATAGAAATTTTAGAAACAGTACTTACATAGAGCCTAGTAACCTTCCCTCACAACTCAACACCTACGACATCATCTACATCAATTTCAAAAGCAGTCGAGATTATATGCAACGCAACGCCTATTTGGTTGAAGACGTTATCAAATGGGTAAATCAACAAAAGGCAAATAATGGCAGCACTTTACTAAATGTAGTTTTGGGGCAAAGTATGGGTGGTGTTATTGCACGATATGCATTACGTGATATGGAAATCCAATTACCAAAAACTGGTGAACAAACTTGGGATCACAATACCAGTCTCTATATTAGTCACGATGCCCCACAGCAAGGAGCAAATATACCATTAGCAATACAATACTTTGCGCGTCATTTAGTAGATCAATTTGTTAATACTCCTATTGGAGATATGAATATCAATTTAAGTGGTAGTGGTGGTAATGTTTCAATCTACGATTTATTTACCGTATTAGAACAACCCGGCACTAAACAATTATTAATCAATTATGTTGATTCAGGTTTCAATATTGATAATACTTTTGGAAATGCTTGGCGAGCAGAATTACAAAATATGGGTTACCCTTTACAAACAAGAAACATAGCTATTAGCAATGGTAGTCATTGTGCTTTTCCACAAAATTTTAACACAAGCGATAATCTTTTTACTTTTAGTGGTGGTGGACAAACAAAATTTTTGACTGATTTAATACTATATATAGATCCCCTTTTAGCAAATGAACTTTCCTCAATAGGTATAGCAATGTTATTTAATGAACCAGGGATGCTTATTGGTGTGTTGCCGGGCAATAGTAAATTTGAATTGGATTTTTGGGGAAATGCACTACCAAATGCAGGAGGAACAAATCAAATTTACCACGGTAATATTACGTTTACAAAAACATTGTTTAATTTATTTGGTTGGACACCACGCATTACAGTTTTGCTTACTAATAAAGAGTATTCAGCACCGGGCGGACTTTCTTATGATTATTACCCAGGCGGAAATTACCAATCAATTTTTACAGGTGGAGGTGCAGCTGCTTCAAATATGTTTGGTAATTATGGTATTCAAATGAATATAAGAGACAATTTTGGTTTCATTCCAACTCCAAGTGCATTAGATATTGGAAACGGAACGATTGCATTAAATAATGCTGATTTTTTCACTAAATATAATTCTGAAACACCACCTTTAGCTCCAAAGAATAGTCCATTTGTAAACTTCACAACTTCTTTTAATAATAGTGGTACAAATGAAAATCACATTTCTTTTAATACAAGAAATGGTAATTGGCTAGCTACAGAATTAGATATTAACTCTCCAAGAAATCATATTTTCAATTGTACTTATATCTGTTCTGACAGTCAAATTATTGGTACAAATTTATTTTGTGACGCTGCTACCTTTACTGCACCAGCAATTACTACATTTTACAATTGGACGATTACACAAGGAGCAGGGTTGGTTACTTTAACAGGAAATGGAACTCCAAACGTTACTTTAACAGCTTTGCCTGATGCTTCGGGTGCAGTAACACTTTCTTTAACAATGGGAGATAATTGGATAAAATGCGGTAATGTTACATTAACCAAAACTATTTGGATTGGAAAACCTTCTTTTACTTTTGAATACAATTATTTTGACCCACAACCCATAAAATCAACAATTTGTGTAGTTAGTGACAATCCAAATAATACATTAGAACAACAAGGAATCACAAATATTAGTTATAAACTTTGTACTACTGATACTGTAACTACAATTGACAACTCTTATTGTATGATGCCAAGAAATAATTGTTGTTTTGAATTTACCGCTACAAATAGCTGTGGAAGTACTACAATTATCTATGATTGTTTTACAAGCAAACAAAGCAACAATTCTAGCTATTTTAACATATATCCAAATCCATCAAGTAATATTGTCAATATTGATTTGAGAGACCAAAATAATCAACCTACTATAAGCACACCTATTATTGGCGAACTTTTTGATTTGATGGGGTTGTCAAGAACAAAAGTTGAAATTATAGATAACAAAGCTACTTTTTCGGTTCTAGGATTGGAAAAAGGCATATATGTGCTAAAAATTTACATCAATGACAAAGTAGAAAGCTATCAAATAGCAGTTGAGTAATTATTTCTCCCGTAGTAAAAGCGTTTTATTGAAAACATTTCGCTATTATGAGCATCTTGCTTTTACTAACAAAGTGCAAGCTAAAAAAACTACAACAATAAAAAGTCGCAGTTTTTTTGTTTATGTCTTGATTAAATGAAATAGATACTAAAAAAAACGGGAGCAATTTTTCAAATGCTTTATTTCAAAATAAGCAAAGCAATTGCTCAATAAAAAATGAAATAGAAACTCATTTTTTCTCAAAATCTCATAAAAAAAGAGGCGTTTTTTTGAGACTGTCTCTTTTTGTGGGGAGAGCAGAGCACCTGTTCTTAACTACTATTAAAAAAATTAAAAAGGAGGGATGCCAATTCAAACATTATTTACTTAAAAAAATATTTTTTAAAGGCATTTCGAGGATTTTTTGCTCTTTTTAGTGGTTTAAATTAGCCCTATAATCCAACTTTTTAAGTAAAAAAAGCCTAGTTTGTACCATTTACCAACTTAAAAAT
>CANGIF010000061.1 GCA_947453885.1 Flavobacteriaceae bacterium | reverse complement strand
GTTTAGTGTTTCCCTCCTCCCTTATTTTACTGGGGTTCGCAAGGTATAGCCCTCGTAAACCCTTATAAACACTAGGATTTTGAGTTTAGTGTTTCCCTCCACCCTTATTTTACTGGGGTTCGCAAGGTATAGCCCTCGTAAACCCTTATAAACACTAGGATTTTGAGTTTAGTGTTTCCCTCCACCCTTATTTTACTGGGGTTCGCAAGGTTTTGTTTTCAAAAAACCTTGCGAACCCTTGTAAACACTGGTGTTTTCAATTTGGAGGGAAACACTTACAAATTGGGGGGTTTCCCCCCTTGTACACCTTTTTCCAACCTCCTACATTTGGAACGTTGAACAAGAAGTAAAAAGTTGACAGTCAACCCAACTTGCCATACCTCTCTTGCTTTATTAGTAGTTTAGTTAATTTGGTTGCTACCTGTCGGTACCGTTTTTTTAATTTTTAGGGGTATTAAATTAAAATCAGTACGACAGGTAGTTTTTAAAACCACAAGCAACTGCCACCAGTCAAGAGGAAGACGCAACTTTTTTTCAACACAAACAAAACGAACATGTATTTTTAAAATTCAAAAGCTATGAACTGGAAACCCATTGTTGCTGAAAGTTACACTCCCGACACTTTTACAGCGTATTGTAAATCGCTTATTTGGACGGCTTGGCGTCCATCGTTTATTGTGCTACACAATACCGGTAGCCCCACATTGGCACAACGCCCGGAGGGATTTACCAAAATCCACCTACAGAATTTAGAACGTTTTTACAGAGACACCCAACAATGGAGTGCGGGGCCGCATCTTTTTATAGACGACAAACAAATTTGGGTTTTTACTCCCTTAACTACCAGTGGCGTGCACTCCCCTTCTTGGAACAAATTGGCCCTAGGTTTTGAAATGTTGGGCGATTACAGTACCGAAAGTTGTACAACAGGCAGAGGTTTGGCGGTTCGCAACAATGCGGTAGCCGCTATAGCCACGGTTTGCGGTGTTTTAGGAATGGCTCCTACTACTCTACAACTTCACAAAGAAGACCCAAAAACAACTCATGCTTGCCCGGGAAAAAATATAGTAAAAAGCGAAATAATAGCCGAAGTCACCCAATTGCTGCACGCCAGACATGCCGGTGAGCATTCCATTCATTAAGTCCTTCAATACAACAATCAAAACCCAGTAAGCCGAAAAGGGGAATTTAGAGTAGGCGAAAAAAATATTAGAAATTATGGAAGAACAACAAAACTTAGTTATGTCGTATCACCGCATGCGGCGATGGGTAGGTTATTTAGGAATTGGTTTGCCGTTTGCATTAATTATTGGCAATTGGTTATTTCATGAACAAAAAATATACCTAAACGAAACCTTAATGAGTATGGTTACTGAAGGCTATGACCCAGAGGAAATTTTTAAAGGAAGTATCTCAGAATATTATTATTCGCCAATGGGAGAGCTTTTTGTAGGCACTCTTTGTGCAGTAGCCTTTTTTCTATTTCTCTATAAAGGTTATGACTCTAAACCTGGTGAGAAAATGCCTTCAGACAGCCTAATGACCAATATTGCTGGTTGTTTTGCTTTATTGGTCGCTATTTTCCCAATGGATTATAATGGCACAATAAAAGAAAATTTCAGAACATTTTGTAGTCATTCACTAGTTGGAAGCATACATTATATTTCAGCATTTTTCTTTTTCTTGACTTTAGCATTAATCTGTATTGTCAATTTCCGAAGAACAAAAGATAATTTTAAATTCGGAAAAATGCCCTCGCATGATTTTTACTTGTGGTGCGGCATTGGCATTATTGTTTCAATCTTGTTGATAGCCACTTTCAAATTTATCAATCCTTTAAAAGAATGGGCAAACGACATTCATTTTCATTACCTATTTTGGTTTGAAACCACTTCGCTACTCTTTTTTGGTGCTTCGTGGTTGAAAAAGGGACAATTGAGCAGTAATTAAAAATCAATACACAAAACCAGTAAGCCGAAAAGGGGTAACACTAGAGTAGGTAAATTTTAAAAATTAGAAATTATGAAAACAAAATTATTTTTAATTATGCTTACACTTTTTAGTGTAATTATATCATTTGGTCAAGAATCAATATATAAGTTCGATTCAAAAAAGGTAAGATTCACCTATTTAAATGGAGTTAATTTCGATTTTAACAACAATAATAAAACAAATTATGTTGGTCATTTTAACGTTTTTTTTCCAGCAAATGATACTAATGATTGGGGATTAAATATAGGAATGTTAAAGATTAATTACATAACTAGAGATAGTATTGTTACTACTAAAATTGAAAATGTACTAAAAAAACCATTAGATGTTGTAGCTCAAAATGGGGATACTTACAACCAAGAGTATAATAGATATGCTACCCAAACTAAAGTTAGTTCATTTAGTCTTTATGTTCAACCAATGAGGTTAATTGGAAAAAAAGGTGCTGCAAATTTTTATATTCATGGTCATTTAGAATTATTAGCTTCAAAATTTGAAACTAACACGAAAATCAAAACGTTACAAACAAAAGAAATTACTATTTCAAATGGTATTCCGATTCCTGCAGAAAGCGATTTAATTAGACTTTTACCTTCTGAATCAACAAAAACAGTTAATCTAGATAGTGGATATTTTGGTCTTGGAACTACTGTTGACTTTAATGTCATTAATAATTGTAATTTATTTCTACAAGGAACAGCAGGATGGGTATTAAATTATGCAGATAGTTATCCTTCACTTGACAATGAAGGTAACTATACAATAGCAACTAGTGAAAAATCACAAAAATTTTATTTGATAAGATCTTATTTTCAATATAATACTTCAAAAGCAACTCAAGTAATGTTAGGTACCGATATAAGAGGAAATTTCCCAAAGCAATCTCCATATTATTCAATATATATTGGACTTAATGTTGGATTAGATCAAATATTTAAATAGAAACACAAAAAAACAAAATCTGCATAATTTTTTTTAGATAGTGTTTTTTATATAACACCCAGAAAGCCGAAAAGGGGTAGTACAACTAGAGTAGGCATAACAAAAACAAAATAATACAAATGGCAATTACCAATTTAAACAACACCCATTTAACTGCAGCCCAAGTAACAGCTGCAACAACAGCACTAACAGGATTAGAAACTGCATTAGCAGTAGTTACAGTAAACTTATCGGCAGAAGACCGCCAACGATACGGAAGCATCAACGAGCAAAACAAACTTTTGGTAAACAAAACAATGGATTATCACAACAACCAACCTGCGCTTCAAACGCCACATGTCAACTGGGTTGAGTTTGCTAACGATTTTACCAGTAGAAACAACATGGAAAACATGATTTCTCGATTAGAAAGTTTAATTAACCGATTGAAGAATGCAAAAATACTGCATGATTATGACAATTATCAAGCGGCTTTGGACGACTATGCCTACACCACTTTTATGGCAGGAACCGAAACACCGGGGTTTGAAACTAAAATGAACGATTTGAAACAGTTTTTTAATAAAAGAGCAGCGGCAAGCACTACAACCCCGCCAACGGTTTAAAGAACCCCACCGTTGGGGTTCGATACTCCTCGGTTGGGGTTCTGGAATGCTAATTTTGGGTTCGAGACCCTAAATTTGGGGTCCGAAGCCGAATTGTAGGGGTCTTACACCCCAAAAATGGGCTTACTAACCGCAAAATAGGAGTGTACAACCTCAACCGAGGAGTAGCAGACCCCAACGGAGGAGTTGAAGACCTAAAAAAGAAGGTTGAAAACTTTTAGAGTTGGCAAAAATTTAAACAACAAACCCTCGCAAGGGTTAAAACCCTGCGAGGGTTAAATTAAAAACAGGGAAGCCGAAAACTGGAACAAAGAGTAGGCAAAATTTAAAAATAGAAATTATGAAATCAATTAAAAGTACCTTATTTTCGTTACTTGTTTTATTTGTATCAACAAGTTTACTACTGAATTGTTCAAAAGATGAAACTAAAAAAAGTGGTACGGTTAACGCAAAAGTTTCAAATTATTTAAAATCATTTTACGCTACTAATTATCAACTTGGAAAATCTATTATAACTAAAGTTAAAAAAGAAAATTCATCACTTTCTAAATCAACTGAAATAGATAATTTAATTGTAACCGAAGTATTTGTAGGAGATGACACAAGAGCTAGAGGTTATGTAATTACAGATAAATCTACAAATGAATTTCTGTTTTTTGTTGATGTTGACCGAATTGAATTTAAACTTACTAGTGTTAAAATAGACACAAATGATACTAAAATTTTCAATAATATTGAAGAATTAGATAAGTACATTAGTACAAATGAATTTGATCTTATAAAAATAGCAGAACAAGTTAATTCTGGAATTATACAAGGTAGAAAATTTTGGGGTTCAAATGTATCATGGGGAGGATGTGGCCCTAATACGGATGGAACTGCAGGTTGTTTTCAAGGTGAGTACTCAACCTATTCTGTTTTTTGGATAGAAATAGGAGGCTCACATCCAACAGGAAATACCCGTCCTTGTGATTGTTAATAAATAACTGTGAAAGTGTGTGTATCTTCCTATTCACACACTTTTTAAACTAAACTAATTGTGAAAAAAATAGCACTTCTACTCTTATTTTTAAACCCCCTTTTGGGAAATTCTCAAAACATCAAAATTATAGACAGTACATCTAAATTACCCATTCCATTTGCTACTATAAAAATGGAGAAAGATGGTAAATTTACAAATGGGATGTATACCGATGAAAACGGTGATTTGAGTGTACCTATAGATCGTCAATATGATGAAATTATAATTTCATGCATTGGTTTTGAAACTAAAAAAGTAGCTTATAATCAACATGAAAAAAGTATTGAATTAGCAAAAAAAACCTATAGTATAGATGAAGTTATTATTAACAATAAAAACAATATCCAAATTGGATATAGTAAAGAACAAAAATCAAGCAACAGCGTTGGTGTTGCAAAAGGATTAGAAATTGCTGTTTTTGTTGAAAACAAACTTGATTATGAGGCTACAATAAATTCCGTTCAATTTACAATTAAAAAAACTAAAGAAAAAGTTGCTTTTAGAGTCCATTTATATACACTTTCTGACGATAATTTAAAACCAAATGAAGACCTTTTACAAGATAATCGCATCTATTATATAGCATCTAATACACATGGATTAATTTCTATTAACTTATCCGAATACAATATCGTTTTACCTAAAAAAGGAGTTTTTGTTGGAATTGAAGGGCTTAGTGGGGCAATTACTAATAACACCTTGAATAAAAAAAATAGCTTAATAGTAGAAACACATAAATCAAGTTTACCAATATACCAAGAGCGGCATCAATTAGAAAATATTGGATGGGTAAACATTAATAAATGGTTGCCAAACAATTACTATCTAACATTCAATAAAAAATACGATGAAGATAAATTATTTGTTCCTTCTTTTGGACTAAAAATAAATAAAATAGAAAAAGACTAAGAAATTACTTTAACTGCCGAAAAACTTTCAATTAAAAATATTACAATGCAACCCACGCAAGGTTTAAAACCCTTTGAGGGTTAAATTAAACAAAACCAGGAAAGCCCAAGCCTGAACCAAGTAAGCAAAACAAACAACCTCTTAAATTAAATTAAAAATGATTGCAATTAAAACCATTTTAGTCAGTACCATACTGTGTATGAACCTATGTGTAAGCACCCTATTTTCTCAAGTGCAACCCATAAAAGACGCAAAAGCAACTACCCAAACCCTCACCATTGCCGATAACAACAAAGTAGTGCGCGTGAGTATCGGAACAACCCTAGTAATCCAACTGGAAGAAAACCCATCCACAGGCTATGCTTGGCACTTTCAAAACCTCAACGCCAAAGCGTTTGCAACCCTAGACGACCAAAACCTTTCTAACCCCGAAGACAAAGGACTAGTAGGTGCGCCAACCACCCGAACCATCACCCTAAAAGTGTTGACTAAAGGCAATCACCGTCTTGTTCTAAGCTACTACCGAAGCTGGGAGAAGCCAGAAACCGCCACACAAACTTTTCAGGTAACCATTAACGCTGGCAATAAAAAAGCCGCCATCAAAAAGCGTTAATTAACATTCAAACCCAAAAAACCAATGCCTGAATGAGTAGGCGAAAATTTAAGCAACAAACCCTCGAGGGTTTCATCTCCTTCGAGGGTTATTTTAAAAAACAAACGACAACGGGGCTGCTATGGAGCAACGCTGTTAAGATTTTTTTAATATATTTGAGAAATAAATTAAAAACAGCAGTCGAATACACAAAAAAACGCATTGCGTTTTTTTGTGTATTCGGAGCTAAAAAATTAAATAATAAACTTTTAGATAATTTTCAACTTTAAGGGTTGCGTATATTTATGAGTTAACTGCAATCCTGCAAAAAAGAAACCTCCGATTAAAAAGAACAAAGTCAAAATATAATTCCTAAATTTATCAAAAATATAATTTATGTCAAAAAATACTCTATTAGAAATATCAAAGTTAAATTTAGATTTAAAAAATTATAGAACAACTCCACAAAAAACAGAAATTGACGCAATAAAAGCGATGATTTCTATTAAACCTGATAAATTTTTTAGTTTATTGGATAGTATTCTAAACGACGGATATTTACAAACTGAAAACATCATAGTTTTAGAAATAAATAAAGAAAATATTGTAAAAGAAGGAAATAGAAGAATTGCTTGTCTAAAACTAATTCATCAAATTTATGAATTAAGTGATATCGATATTCCCGAAGATAAAATTAAACAAATTAAAGCTCTAACAAAAGAATGGTTAACTGAAAATTTAAAAGTTTCGTGTGTAATTTATGACCAAACTGAAAGTGCAAAAGCTGAAAAAATAGTATCTTTAACTCACGCTAAAGGAGAAAGTGCTGGACGAGATAAATGGACTTCTGTAGCAACGGCCAGACATAATCGTGACGAAAATAAAAAACCTGAAATTGCTCTAGATTTACTTGAAAAGTATTTAGTTCAAGGTAAAAATTTAACTGCTCAACAAAAAGAAAGATGGGCAGGAGATTATAATTTGACGGTTTTAGTTGAGGCAATATCAAAAGTTCACACAAGATTGGGTTTTACAAATTCTGCCGATTTGGTTAGTTCTTATCCTATATTGCCACAAAAAACAGAACTAGAAGATTTAATGCGTGATATTGGTTTGGGGCTTTTGGGTTTTCCAAATATTAGAAATACAAATGAGGATTTTGCGTTGGCTTATGGAATTAATCCAATTGCAATTCCAGTTGCAACTCCGGTAGTTCCATTACCAAACGCACCACAAAATCCTGTTGGAAATAACCCAGTATCAAATCCTACTAATCCCGCTAATCCAACACAAAATCCACAACCAATTGTAAATGTGCCATCTGCAGTTACAACAACTGCGACTCCAGTTCCATTACAACCAAAAGCAGTTGCATCAAATGATCCAAAACACGTTGCCAAACTTCTAAAAAACTTCAATCCAAGAGGTGCAAACCGTTCGAAGGTAGTTGTTTTAAAAAATGAACTACAAAAACTTAAAATTGCAGATAATCCAATTGCATTTTGTTTTATTTTAAGAAGTATGTTTGAAATTTCTGCGAAAGCATATTTTACAGACCATTCACTATCATTTACAAAACCAAATGGAAAAGACAAAACACTTGTTGAAATTCTTACAGAAGTTAAAAATCATCTGACTGCAAACAATAGTAATACAGCAAAAGTAAAAATTCTACACGGTGCAATGTTAAATATAACAACTCCAGATAAGATTTTATCAGTAACATCAATGAACCATTTGGTTCATAATCCAAATTTCTCAATAATTCCAAGCGATATTTGTACATTATTTGGAAATATTTTTCCGCTTTTAGAAGAAATGAACTAAATAATATGAGCAAGATAAAAACACCATTAAGATATCCTGGAGGAAAACAACGTTTAACTCCTTTTATTCAGGAAATATTATTGCAAAATAACATATCGGAACATTATGTTGAACCATATGCTGGCGGTGCTGGAGTTGCAATCGAATTATTAATAAATCGAAAAATAAAATTTGTCCATTTAAATGACGCAAATATTGGCATTTATGCTTTTTGGTATTCAGTATTAAATTATACACAAGAATTATGTAATTTAATAGCTACCGCTTCTATGACAGTCGAAGAATGGAAAAAAAGAAAAGAAATTGTAAAGAAATCGGATAAAAATAATTTACTCGAATTAGGCTTTAGTACATTTTATTTAAATAGATGTAATCGTTCAGGTATTTTATCGGCTGGTTTAATTGGTGGTTTAAATCAAACTGGAAATTATAAAATGAATGCAAGATTTTCAAGAAATGATTTAATTCAAAGAATAGAAGGAATATCATTATTCAAAAACCAAATATTTATTACAAATCTTGATGCCGAATATTATATCAAAAATTACGTAATAAATTTAGGAGAAAATTGTTTGGTCTATTTAGATCCTCCTTATTTTGAAAAAGGAAGTAATCTTTACTTAAATTCTTATAAAAAAGAAGACCACGACCAATTATCAAAAGTTATTCAAAAAGAAATAAATCATAAATGGATTTTATCATATGACGGAGTACCTGAAATTGTAAATATGTATTCAAAAAGAAAACATTTTATTTATGAATTACAATACAATGCAGAAAAAGTTTATAAAGGCAAAGAAATATTTATATTTTCTGATGAAATAGAAATACCGAAAAACAGCAAATTAGAATATATAAATGATGGTATTTTAAATTTAGTAAATAATGAAATATAAGGACTGCAGTTAACAGCTAGAGTTTCCCCGCTCCCGCGCGAATCCCCGCTCCCGCGCGAATCCCTTCCCCCGCTCCCCCGCTCCCGCGCGAATCCCTTCCCCCGCTCCCGCGCGAATCCCTTCGCGTGGAATGCAGATGATGATAATAAATTTGAAATTTGAAAACTTTAAAAAATGAGCAGAAATTACAAGTTCCATAATCCAGAAGCACTTTACTTTGTTAGCTTTTCAGTTGTTGGTTGGCTTGATGTTTTTACAAGAAATGAATATAAAGATCTGATAGTAGAAAGT
>CANGIF010000060.1 GCA_947453885.1 Flavobacteriaceae bacterium | reverse complement strand
GTTTAGGCGTTTTTGATGTATTAATTGGCGTAAATTTATTGCGCGAAGGATTAGATTTACCGGAAGTAAGTTTGGTAGCCATTATGGATGCTGATAAAGAAGGGTTTTTGCGCAATGATAAATCATTGACACAAACCATTGGAAGAGCAGCTAGAAATGAAAGAGGTAAAGTAATTATGTATGCCGATAGAATGACTGCTAGCATGCAACGCACCATTGATGAAACAGATAGAAGACGTGAAAAACAAATAGCTTATAATACATTGCATAGCATTACGCCAAAAACTATAAACCGTACACGCGAAGAAATTCTGAAACAAACCAGCATGGCCGATGCAAAACAAATATTTGCTCCTGAAGCAAAAGCATACGTAGAACCAACAGAAATGAACTTGGCCGCTGATCCAATTTTGGAATATTTAAGTAAACCAAAATTAGAAAAAATGATTGGTGAAACTCAAAAACGCATGCAAAAAGCTGCCAAGGATATGGACTTTATGGAAGCTGCTCGTTTAAGAGATGAGATGTTTGCTTTGCAAAAGAAAATGGAAGAAATTGGGTAAGGAAATGTTGGATGAATTGATAAGAAAATTCGAAATTTAAAAGTTAAAATTCGAAATTCGAAAAAATATTCCAATGAATTGGAACGAAATTCAAAAAGTGAATTACTAACAATGAATAGCCGTTGTACTTTAGCCAACGGAATTTAATGATTTAAAATTTATTGTCACCCTGAGCGGAGTCGAAGGGCAAAAATCAAATTTTCAAATTTTTTATATTGCTGCATAATTATAAATTGCGAACGAATGAAGAAAATTATTTTTACACTTTATACTTCCTTGGCTTGCCTTACATATATAAGCGCACAAGAAGTAGATTCCAAAAAAGACATTGGCGAGTTTTCTGGTAACTTTCAAAACACCAATCAGTTTTATATTAACGACCCAAAAATAAGAACAAATACCACTCAATATAAGAGAGAACTTTCAAGTGCGGATGCGTGGTTATATTTAAGCTATAAATTGAAAGGTTATAAGTTCAATGTGCGTTATGATATGTTCAACAACTCGCCATTGTTTGACCCACAAGCAGCATTTACACAAAGCGGAATTGGTATTTGGAATTTAACTAAAGAGGTTGATAAATTCAATATTACTGTTGGTTATTTCTATGATCAGTTTGGAACAGGAATGGTTTTTAGGGCATTTGAAGACAGAAACTTAGGATTGGATTTTGCAATTAATGGTGCAAGATTAATTTATACGCCAACAGAAAACACAGTAATAAAAGCATTTACTGGTTTACAAAAATTTAGGTTTGATGTTCGTCCGGAAGTGATAAAAGGAATAAATATTGAACACCGAATTGAATTCAATGAAAATACAAGTATTCAATTAGGTGCAAGTGGGGTGAATAGAACCATTGACCAAAACACCATGAATAACATAGTTGGTGCCATTAACAAATTCGAATTAAAAGATAGATTTATTCCAAAATACAATGTATACTTAGGAAATGTTTACAATACTTTGAGCTATAAAAAATTTAGTTTATATACTGAATATTGTCAAAAAAGTGCAGAAGCTATTTTTAATCCCACATTAGGTAGAATGGAGTTAAAAGATGGACGAGTTTATTACACCAGTTTATCCTATTCAACCAAAGGTTTGGGCATCAACGCACAATACAAACGTATAGAAAGTTTTTCATTACGTACTTCTCCTTTGGAAAATTTAAACCTAGGGATGATTGCTTATTTACCAAGTTTAACTCGCCAAAATGTGTATCGTTTATTAGCAAGGTACAACGCAGTTGTGCAAGAATTAGGTGAAAATGCTTTAGGAATGGAATTTACCATTAAGCCGCAAGCAGCCTATTTCAAAAAGCATCAAACTACTATTAATATCAATACAAGTATAGTGGTTGGCAAAGATAATTTTGACGCTGCGCGTCTAAATCCTGTAAATTTTGATACCGATACTGCTCGTTATTTTAGAGAACACTATATTGATGTATCACATAAATTCAATAAAAAATTTAAAGCTATGTTGGGTTTTCAATATATTAATTACAACCAACAATTGTTTGAACAAAAATCCAAAGAGTATGAATACGTAACTGCCAAAACATATTTTGGTGAAATGACATATAAGTTAACTCCAACTCGATCTTTAAGAGTGGAAGCTCAATATTTACAAACCAAACAAGATTTAGGAAGTTTTGTAAATGGAACTGTAGAGTTAAACATTGCACCGCATTATTCATTCAGTGTGGGCGATATGGTGAATGTAGATAGAGTTGTTCGTGATGCAAGCCAAGGTTCTGATTTAGTACATTATTGGAATGTATTTGGAAGCTATACTTATAAAACTACTAGAATGACAGCAGGATATATTAAACAGGTAGAAGGTGTAAATTGTACTGGTGGAGTTTGCCGTGTAGAACCAGCTTTTAGTGGAGTTAGAGTTACTTTACAAACTAATTTTTAAAAAATAAATTATGAAAAACATATTTAAAATTATAGCTGCAAGTTTATTATTGGTTTCAGCTTGTGAAGAAGAAGCACCTCCAGGTTTAAATTTTACTCCTGAAAGAAGTATTTTTGATACTACTTATATTACCAATGTTTTACCCGATCCTCAAGCAACAAATGTATTAATAGAAGACTTTACAGCAATAAGATGTATCAATTGCCCAAGAGCTCAAAGAGTTGCAAAAAGCATTATGGATGCTCATCCAAATAGAGTTTATATTTTAGGTATTCATCCAGGAAATGGTGTACTTTCAGCTTTAACAAAACCCTTTGATATAATTGGTGACGACCATCAATCAAAATATGATTTTAGAACAAAAGAAGGTGGCGAAATACTTACCTTTTTGGGAATACCGCAAGGACTTCCAAATGGAGCCATCAATAGAACAATTTTTAACGGTGAAACTAAAAGAATTATTGATGAAACAAAATGGAATGGTAATACTGAAAATTTATTAACTACAAATTCTATCGTAAATATTGATACTTTTGGCAAAAAAGGAGTTTACTTTTTTGATGGAAATAAGATTCGCATGAACATAAAATTGACTTATACCGCCAATTCAAATGACTCACAGTTTGTAAGTATTGCAGTTATTGAAGATCATTTAATAGACCCACAAGAAGACGGCACACAAATAGTTGATAATTACGAACACAACCATATTTTGCGTAGAACTATAACCCCTTCTTTAGGATCTCCTTTAAGGTCATCAATAATAGCTGGAAGAGTTTTCGAGAAAACCTATGAATATGAAATGACATCAACTGATTTATGGAATAAGGATAATTTAAAAGTAATTGTATTTGTTCATGGAACCGATAATATTAGTAAATTTAACATACTTCAAGTAAAAGAATACGAAATTCATTAATGAAATTATTCTCAAAATTCTTACTTTTTTTAATTGTTTTATTTTGCGCTTGCAATGGCATTGACCAAGCCTATTTAAATACAATTGTAGCTCACAGAAATAGTGTTGATCACGATTTTTTTAACCCTGAAACTACTCCTTTAGATACGGTAAAATTGAAATCTTTTACGGGGTTAAGATATTTTGAAGTGAACCAAAATTATAAAGTAAAAGCTACGTTGACCAAATTTGCTGATATGCCCAATTTTGAATTACCACATTCGCATAATAGCAGCAAACCTTATAAGCAATACGGAAAAATTTCGTTTGTTTTAAATGGCAATAACTATGAATTAACCGTGCTAGAAGCTGTGGTAAAAAAACAAGAATACAAAAACTATTTACTCATTTGTTTTACCGATTTAACCACCGGAAAAGAAACTTATGGAGGTGGAAGATACATAGACATTGAAACACCAAAAACCAATTTAGTGGATATAGATTTTAACTTGGCTTATCATCCATATTGTGTTTATAATAGTAGTTATACTTGCCCAATTCCTCCAAAAGAAAATAAATTAAATTGTAGCATTGAAGCTGGGGAAAAGCTTTGAAATTTTGGATGTTGAATTTTGGATGTTGCCCTTCGACTTCGCTCAGAGTGACAAATATTTTGGATTTTGAAAGTAAAAATGATGAAGTATGAAGTATGAAAAAACACTTAAACACTTAAACACTTTATACCTCCAATACAATCAAATCATTGCTAAAAGCATTCGCATTTTGAAGCACTTTTTCTATTAAATCATCAAACAGATTGATGTCGTGCATGATTACATTTTCTATGCGTTCCTGAAATGTTCCATTGGGGAAAATGCGTTCTTTTAACTTCAACATTTTTACAATATTGTCTTCTTGTTTTTGCTCTCTAGCTTTTTTGTATGTTTTAAAATTGGCCATCAAAACCTTTTTTGATTCCAACTTAAATTGCAATAATTCTTTTCCTGAAATTGGGTCAATATTTTTTACTTCGTCAAACATTTGTTGTAATAAAACATCTATTTGATTGGTATTTTCAATAAAGCTAGTTGCTGAATGTTTTTGTAAATATTTGTCGGTTAAATCGGAATCATTTAAAAACATATCGCCTTTGGTTAAACCCATCTTTTCTATTTTATCTTTGGTCGATTTACCCAATAATAAATAGGAATTGCGTTGCATTACAACCGGAAACGGAACTTGATGCGCTTCAAAAACTTGCTGTAATTGTAACCAATAAGCCACTTCGGCCGGTCCACCAATATAAGCCAAATTAGGTAAAATCAATTCTTGGTAAACTGGGCGCAAAACTACATTTGGACTGAAACGTTCAGGATAATTTTCTATTTCAGATTTTAACTCTTCAGCAGTAAAAACTACGTCTGTATCATTTAATTTAAAGTGATTTCCTTCTGGCTTAATTAACCTACGGCCAAATTCAGGATGCAAGTAAAAAAAATTCACTTCCCTCCCATTTATTTGTAATTTATAGTGTTGGCTTAATGCTTTATTGGTTTCTTGAATGGCTTCAAAACTTTTCTGCTCAAAAATATCATTGATTATTACTGGTTTTAAAAGCGTTTTCAAAGCTTTATCATCGGCATCAATAATTACCAAACCTTGGTTTTTAAATAATTCATGAACTAATTTTTGTGTTCCAATGCTAAAATTATTGTTCCCTAAAAAACTTTCTTGCAATAATTTGATCCATTTTTTTGCTTTATCTCTTTCACCTAAAATTGGAATCAATTGTTCAATTAAAGCTTCAATCCCAGTATTATCAATATGTCCAACAGGTTTTGAATTGGTTTCTTTTTGCCATTTTATTTCTTTGCCAAATAAATAAATGCTGCTAATTTCTTCAAAATCGTGGTCTTCACTAGCCATCCAAAATACAGGAACAAAATTTTGTTGAGGGTATTTTTCTTTAAGTTGTTTGGCTAAATTTATGACTGTGGCAATTTTATAAATGAAATACAATGGCCCTGTAAATAAAGCCAATTGATGGCCAGTAGTTACTGTAAAAGTATTTGTGTTTTTTAACGATTGAATATTTAAAAATGTTAAATCAGATTCTGAAAATTCAATACTTGAATTCTTATTTTGTTTCAATAAAGCATCAACTAAAACATTTCTATTTTCTTCACTAAAATGTTTGTTTTTGATGGCTTCGCCAAATGAGTCAATGTTTGGCGCGTATTTATAAAAAGGTTTTAAAACGTCTTTTTGTTCTAAATAATCTTTAGTAATGGCAGGTATAAGTCCTGTGCTTGTTATTGGAATATTTGTTGACATTGATGTTTTTTCTCCCGCAGATTTCGCAGAAAAACGCTGATTAAACAAATAAAAACTGAAAGTATTCAGTGAGTCTGCGTAAATCTGTGTAATCTGCGGGAAATATTTTTAAACTATTTTACCGTATAAGTCAAAATCTTCAGCACTTTCAATTTGCACATTGGCAAAATCACCAATTTTAGCATAATATTTTTTAGCATCCACCAAAACTTCGTTATCTACCTCAGGGCTATCAAATTCAGTACGACCCACCCACATGCCATTTTCTTTTCTGTCAAAAAGCACTTTGTAAGTATTGCTAATTTTGGCTTGATTAATTTTTGCAGAAATGCCTTGTTGAATTTCCATTACAATGGCAGCACGTTCTTCTTTCACTTCTTGTGGCACATCGTCCAACATGGTTCCGGCATGTGTTCCATCTTCATGGCTGTAGGTGAAAATTCCTAATCTATCAAACTGATTATGCTCTACAAACTTGCATAAATCTTTAAAATCTTGCTCTGTTTCACCCGGATGTCCAGCAATTAAAGTGGTTCTAATTGCAATTCCAGGAACTTTATCTCTTATAGAATCAACAACCTCTTGAGTACGTTTGGTGGTAATTCCTCTGCGCATAATTTTCAGCATATTATCGCTGGTATGTTGCAAAGGAATGTCAATATAATTACAAATATTGCTGCGTTCAGCCATTACATCAAGTGCATCCATTGGAAACTGACTTGGATAAGCATAATGCAAACGCAACCATTCTAATCCTTCTACATCCGAAATTCTGCGCATTAATTCAGCCAATTTCCGGTCGCCATAAATGTCTAAACCATAATAAGTGCTGTCTTGAGCAATCATCAAAATTTCTTTGGTACCATTTTTTACCAAGCTTTTCACTTCTGTTTCTAATTGCTCAAAAGTTTTAGAAATATGTTTGCCTCGCATAATTGGAATGGCACAAAACGAACAAGGTCTATCGCAACCTTCAGAAATTTTTAAATAAGCATAATGACTTGGAGTAGTTAACAAACGTTCGCCTATTAATTCATGTTTGTAATCAGCACCTAATGTTTTTAGTAATTGTGGTAAATGTAATGTACCAAAATACTCATCTACATCGGTAATTTCTTTTTCTAAATCAGGTTTATAACGCTGACTTAAACAGCCTGTAACATATAATTTATCAATTTGTCCTGCTTGTTTTGCTTCTGCATAACGCAAAATAGTATCAATACTTTCTTGCTTCGCATTATCAATAAATCCGCAGGTATTGATAACAATAATGTTCGCATCATCCTTTGCCGATTCATGCGTAACATTCATGTCATTGGCCTTTAACTGGCTATATAACACTTCGCTGTCCACAATATTTTTGCTACAACCAAGTGTAATAATATTTATCTTATCTTGTTTTTTGTTTTTTGTTTTCATGTTTTAATTAAGCCACAGATTGCACAGATTAAATTACACTGTTTTCAATCAGTACAAGTGTTCACAACAACCACCTTATACTTTGTTAGTTTTTTTATAATTAGTAAAACCTCTTTGTCATTTCTTATTTCCTTTTCACTTTCTTCCTTCTCGATTTGTTTGCATTTTATTTTTAATGAATGAATTAATCTTTCTATTTGATCATTATTTTCATGACAAAATATATCATAACTGCAAAAATACGATTGACAAGATTCAGAATTTAAAGGTTTAGTCTTTATCCAAATGGAATCATTTAAACTCAAATCATTTAAAATTTCTCTTGAATATCCAAAATTAATTATATCAACTATTTCAATTTGCTTAATTTGGAGAATATTTACTTTAGTTGAATTCAATAATTTATAAGTTTCAATTTTAGCTTTTCCACCACTGTGAGGATTTTGAAATACATACTTTACAGCATTTAAATAAAATCCGTTCTTATTCAACATAAATCGTTTACTAAATGAGTATTTGTAATTTTTTATTGAATCCTTATCAATTTCATAAGATGGAACGTGGGAAAAAACTACAAATTTATTTCCATCAGTTTGCTCTATAACAAGTTTAAGTAACCATCCATTATATTCTGCTTTTGATGTAAAAGCAAATAGCAAACAAAGGACAACTACTAATAAATTTCTCATTATTTTTCTGTGCAATCTGTGTAATCTGTGGCTATTGAGTTCTTGCTATTTAAACAAAGAATCTACAAATTCCTTTTTGCTAAATACTTGTAAATCGTCTATACCTTCGCCAACTCCAATGTATTTGACAGGAATTTTAAATTGGTCGGCAATGCCAATAACTACACCACCTTTGGCTGTGCCGTCTAATTTGGTTAATGCTAACGCATTTACTTCGGTAGCAGCTGTAAAATGTTTGGCTTGTTCAAACGCATTTTGACCAGTGCTTGCATCCAAAACCAATAAAATTTCATGAGGAGTTCCTTCTTGTACTTTTCCCATCACACGTTTAATTTTTGAAAGTTCATCCATCAAACCAATTTTATTATGCAAGCGGCCAGCAGTATCAATGATACAAACATCGGCATCATTTTCTTTTGCATATTTTACTGCATCAAAAGCTACTGAAGCTGGATCAGTATTCATTCCGTGGCTCACCACATGAACACCATTTCTACCTCCCCAAATTTTTAGTTGCTCAACAGCAGCAGCTCTAAAAGTATCACCTGCTC
The DNA here is from genome assembly GCA_947453885.1 of Flavobacteriaceae bacterium. GTDB lineage: Bacteria > Bacteroidota > Bacteroidia > Flavobacteriales > Flavobacteriaceae > Flavobacterium. The sequence continues at coordinate 860 of CANGIF010000060.1, read as the reverse complement.
CTAAAACTACTTTTTTACCAGCTTTCTTAAATTGATTTGCTAACTTACCAATGGTAGTAGTTTTACCAACTCCATTTACTCCAACCACCATAATTACATAAGGTTTTTGTCCTGGTAAATTTTCAAAACTGCTTAAATTTTCGTTGTCATTTTCATCTAACAATAAAGCAATTTCATCTTTCAGCATGGTATTCAATTCCGAAGTTCCAACATATTTATCTTTAGCAACACGTTTTTGCAAACGATCAATAATTTTTAAAGTAGTTTCAATTCCAACATCAGAACTCACTAAAATTTCTTCCAATCTATCCAAAAAATCATCGTCAATAGATGATTTTCCTGCGATTGCTTTGCTAATTTTATCGAATAAACTAGTTTTAGTTTTCTCTAATCCTTGATCTAGTTTTTCTTTTTTTTCTTTACTGAAAAAATTAAAAATTCCCATTGTAATTTACTTTGTAAGTACTTTGTATATTGAATATTACAAAAATACTTGAATAAAAATTTTGTTTTTAAAAACACAAAAAGCATTCTGATTATATTCAGAATGCTTTTCATCGTTAAATATTAAAAATGTAATTATGCTTGAAAAGCAGCCTTAACATTTTCGTTAGGTATAATTAGAGATTTAAAAGAGTATGCTCCTTTTTTGTTTTTTACTGCACGGTAAATTTTAGCGAAATCTTTTCCAGACCCTGTTTTTAACGTTGCAACTACTTTCTTTGCCATTGTTTATATTCCTCTTTGATTAATGGTTAATTACTTAATTTCTTTATGTACAGTTTTACGCTTTAAAATTGGATTGTATTTTTTCAATTCTAAACGCTCAGTTGTATTTTTTTTATTTTTTGTAGTGATAT
>CANGIF010000059.1 GCA_947453885.1 Flavobacteriaceae bacterium | reverse complement strand
GGAGTTATCGTTAAAATTTTAGAAAGAATAGTAAGAGGATTTGTGTCCTTTTTTTTTTGAGTAAATATTGCTTGGTTTTCTCGTGTTTTCCTTCACTTTTGGGCATAAAATCCCTTACCCATAATTTAACTTTTATAGGAATTGGAACTTTGGCTACCGCCAAGATACCAAGCAGGCGGAACCCGATAGCTCGGATTTGCAATCCGTGCCCAAAATCAACCTTTCAACTACAACCTATCCTTGATTCAGCCAATTTTTGAAATCATAAAAATTTTGAGGGGCTACACCATGTCCAATCGGGTATTCTTTATAGACATTTTCAACACCCAATTCGTTGAGTAGAACAGGTGCTTTTCGTGCCCAAGCTACAGGAATCACCTGATCGACGGTGCCGTGAGAAATAAATAGTTTCAGGTGACTAAAGTCGTTGTTGCGGTAGTTTTCGGTAACGATATCAAGATTCAAATAGCCACTTAACGCCACTACTCGTTTTATTTTTTCGGGATAGGACAAGGCAACGGCATAGCTCAAAATAGTACCTTGACTGAAACCAATTAAAGTCACGTTATCGGCATCAATAGCATAATTCGCAGTCAATTCCTCAATAAAATGCACTATCAAATCGCGAGAGGTTTTGGCTTGTTCGTTATCGGAGAATTTGTTTTGGTCAGCATCAAAATTGATGGCATACCAAGCATAACTGCCGTATTGCAAGTCATAAGGCGCTCTTGCTGCCACTACATAATAGTGGTCGGGAAGTTCGGCTGCAAACGAAAATAAATCTTCTTCGTTGCTGCCGTAACCGTGAAGCAAAAGCAATAACGGATTTTTATCCAATTTGATTTTGGGTGCTCTAACAAGATGGTGTAATGATAAATTCATAATTAAGCAACGTTTTTTAACCATTTTTGATACCAAGTGCCTACTAAAGGCATTGGTTTAGTTGTGCCTTGAATGGCAGAAATTATTCCATAGGTCCACAAAACAGAGGTGCAAATCCACATGGGAACGGCAATCATAAAGCTGTTAAAATTGCTGATAATTAACCCTAGTCCAATAAAAGTAATTGCTATTCCCAACGCTTGTCTGATGTGAAAAGCCGCATATTGGTTTTTAGTTTCCGCATTCATTGACAAGGCAATTAAAGCGCCAATAATTAAAATATAACTTGTAATTGCTGCTGTTTTTCCTGCTTCAATTGTTTCTTGTTCCATTTTTTTATGCTAATAGAAGTTGGTTGTTGTTGTAAATTCCAATTGCTTTTCCTTTCATTTTTTGTCCTAAAAAAGCACTGTTTTTTGATTGAGAAAGAATAGCCTCTTTGCTGAATTCCCAATTTAATTCGGGATTGAAAAAAGTAACATCGGCTTTTGATCCTTCTTGAATTTCAAATTCTTTAATTCCAAAAAGTTGCTTTCCACTTGTTAGTTTTTGAATTACAAGATCCAAAGGCAAAACAGTAAGCAGTGCTCCAAATGCGCTTTCTAATCCAATGGTTCCGTTTTTTGCCAAATCAAATTCCATTTTTTTATGTTCAATGTCAATTGGATTGTGGTCAGAAGTTATCAGGTCTATGACACCCATTTTTAATCCTTCAAGTAATGCTTGTCGGTCATTTTCGGATCGTAAAGGCGGCACAACTTTATGTCGAGAATCAAAATGATGTAAAACCGCATCCGTTAAAACCAAATTATGAACAGCAACACTACACGTAACGTTTAACCCTTTTTTCTTTGCCTCTTGAATTAAAGTCACTGCTTTTGATGTAGAAATGGTTGGAATATGCAATTTTCCTCCCGTATATTCAAGTATTGCAAGATTGCGGGCAATTTGAATTTCTTCTGCTAAGTTTGGAATTCCTTTTAATCCCAATTGAATTGCAACTTCACCCTCGTTTACAATTCCTTTGCCATTGATTGCTTTGTCATTTGAAAATGCAATAACGGTGGTATTAAAATCCTGAGTATATTGTAAGGCTATTTTTAACAAATTGGCATTGTCAATGTTTTGATTGTAATCGCCAAAAGCAATGGCTCCTGCCCTTTTCATATCAAAGAGTTCGGCTAAATCTATTCCTTCACTATTTTTGGTTAATGCCCCTATGGGATATAGTTTTGTTGCGGCATTCATTGCTTTTGCTTGCACAAAATTGACATGTGCTTGATTGTCTATAACTGGATAGGAATTGGGTTGTAGCGCAACTGCGGTAAAACCACTTTTACCAGCAACATTTAAACCGTTTTCAATGGTTTCACGGTCTTCAAATCCTGGTTCTCCAAATGATACACTACTGTCAAACCAACCTTTTGAAACGTGTAAATGTAAAAGTTGTAGTTCCTCAAAATCATCTTCGTTTGCTATTTGCGTTCCTATTTCTTTAATAATGCCATTTTCAATTTTAATATCTAAAATTTGATGGTGGTACTTTGATGTTGGATCAATAACAGTAACTTTTCGAATGATTAGGTTCATTTTACAAATTTTTGAATAAGCAGTTCAACAAATAGCAACAAAAGGGTCAATATAACAAACGTTTTCCAAATTTGTTGATCGGTTCTATTGGCTTTAATAGTATTAAAAACAGAATCGATGCTTTCAATTGTTTTATAATCAGAAATAATTTCATTGTTAAATGTTGACAAATTACTTTCGGCTCTATCGTAATTAAAACTGATGTTTGATTGTGCTTTAGTTCCATTATATATTTCAAAATTACCTGCTGTTTTAGGAAAATCAGCAAAGTTCATTTTTACTTTTGCACTTAAAATTTGTTGAATTGGAATAAACGATTCTTTTTCATTTTTAATGGTAACAATATCGTCTTTATTGAGTTGTGCATCGGTAATAAAAGGCAAACTAGTTCCAATTTGAAGTGCTATGACGCCTGTTTTTTGATTGTTTTGCGCCATTTTATAAAAAGTAGGAACAATTAAAGGTGAATTTTGAAAATTGGAATTTTCTTTATTTAATGGTGCAGCAAAAACATAAACGGAAGACAAGGAATTGGGAATTGCTACTAAAAATGGGTTTTGATCTTGATAACTCAAAATTGGTGGGTATTGACTTTTTAGTACTGCTGCAATTTTTGTATTTGGATACTGGAAATTTTCAATTTTCTTTTCAAAAACAGCTGAAAATAAAGGATGTTCAAAATTAATTTTAGTAATCAACTGCGTGTTTTTTTGAAAATCAGAAAAGTCAAGTGCGCCAAATTGTTTTATAAAACTTGCCGTTTCTTTGGCTGCATTTGGTGCAGGAATTACTATTAGATTGCCTCCCTTTTCAACAAATGACTTTAAAGTAGTTTGTAAAGCTTGTGGAATTGATTGCACTTCGTTTATAAGAATAGCGTCTTGTTTTTCAATAGTATTGTAATCCAATTTACTTAATTCAGTTGTAGTAAAATTGAATTCTTCTGAAGTATATATTCTAGTTAAAAATTCGTTTTTAGGCTGTTCACCAATTGCAATTACATTGGTTTTTTTGGGTTTTAAAACACTAAAAAACAAAGTATTATCAAAATCTAATCCTTTGTCTTGAATGGCAACATAGCCGTGAAAATCATCTTTTGGAATTGTAAAAGCTATTGTCTTTTTAGGTGTTTCAAAAGTTACAATTGTTTTAGCTATAAGCTTATTTTTGTTATAAAGCGCTATTGGAGCTGACTTGGAATTATCGCCGTAGGCACTTAAGTTTACACCTATTTCATAAAAATTATCCAATGTTTGTTTGATGTAAACACTATCAACAGCTATGTTGTTTTTTTCCTCTGCTTTTGGAATTACAAAGAGTGTTTTAAAATCCGGAGCAATACTTTTTAGGTGTTTGGCTTCCAATCCAATTCCGTCGGTTATAATAACAACATCTTTATTAAAAACTGATTTGTGTGCTTTTATCTTTGACATTGCATTTTCTAAAACAAAAGGTGTAGCACTATAAGTAAGGTTTTGCAGCTCTTTTTGAATCGATTTTATATCGGTATTCCAAAATGTTTCCGTGTTGGTAAGCAATGAAAATTGAGTGTTTTCGGGCGTACTTTCTAAAAGATCTTGCACTGCTCTTTTTAAAAGCTCTCCTTTTTTCCCTTTGGCTTGCATACTGTAGGAATTATCCAAAACAATATACAGTTCATTGCTACTATTTTTAGCATCTTTTGATTTGAAAAAAGGCTGTGCAAAAGCAATAATTAAAAATGCCAACAGCAACATACGAGTAATTAAAAGCAACCATTTTTTTATGGTGGAACTTTTACGCGTTTGAATGGTTAATGCTTTTAAAAATTGAACATTTGTAAAATATTCTTTTTTAAATCTTCGCAATTGAAACAAATGTACCAGAATTGGAATAAGCAATAAAAAAAGAAAATATAGAATATCTGGATATTTGAATTGCATTTTAGTAGGTTTTTACTTTTCTAAGGCACACTAGGCTTAACTTTTGTCAAAAATAACAATCGATTAGTAATTTACAAGAGACTAATTAATTTATTTTTTGTTTTTGCGTTTTTGGTCGCGTGTCTTTACAATATTTCTGTTCACAGAGCTAGATGTTTTCTTTTTTGTTTTGGAAGGTCCGCCTAAATTTACTTTTTTGTTTTTCTTGCTTTTTTCATGAAAAGCACCATCTCCCTCTAATTTTGGTTTTTTTAAGAGCAATTTTACTACTTGTTTTTCTTTTTCAGGACCAATTAGAACGGTTGAAACAAGTACGTTTTGAGGAATTTCGTAAGTTGCAATTTCGGAATTCATTAAAAGCTCTATTTCAATTTTCTTTTCAATTTCTTTTGGCGTAACAAAACTGATTGCTGTTCCTGTTGCGTCAGCACGACCCGTTCTACCAATTCGGTGCATGTATTGTTCGGGCAAGTCGGGCATTTCAAAATTAATAACGTGAGAAATGTTTGAAATATCTAACCCTCTCGCCATAATGTCGGTAGTTATTAGTCCTCTCAAACTGCCTTCCTGAAAAGCAGCCATAGTATTTAAACGGTAATTTTGCGATTTGTTAGAATGGATTACTCCAAACTGCTCTGGAAAGGTTTCGTCAATTTTAGCATGAAGTAAGTCTGCAATTTTTTTATTATTTACAAAAACCAAAACCCTAACCATATCTTTTGGATCTTCCAACAATGCGTGTAGTAAATTAATTTTTGTATTAAAATTCGGTACATTATACGCGGATTGTGCAATTTGTTCAAGCGGCGTTCCTGACGCAGAAAGAGTTACCTCCTCAGGGAAATCAAAATAGTCGTTTAACAATTGGTCCACTTCATCAGTCATGGTTGCCGAAAACAAAATATTTTGTCTTTTGGGTTTCATTATTGCCAAAATGGACGTTATTTGAGGTCTAAAACCCATGTTTAACATTTCGTCAAACTCATCTATGACTAATTTTTGTGTTTCGTCAAACCGAATGTAATTATCTAATGCCAAATCCATGGTTCTTCCTGGCGTTCCAACCAAAATATCAATTCCTTCAAAAACAGCTTTTTTTTGTGTGTTGATATTTACACCTCCATAAACTCCTAAACATCTGATAGACATGTATTGGGTTAGCTTTTCTACTTCTTCAGCCACTTGAACTACTAGTTCGCGAGTAGGCACAAGTATTACAATTTTTGGCGTATCGGTTGGGGTAAATTTATACAATTTTAGCAACGGTAATAAATAGGCAAATGTTTTTCCTGTTCCTGTTTGCGCAATTCCCATCATGTCACGTCCCGACATGATAACCGAAAATGATTTTTCTTGTATGGGAGTTGGCGTTGTAAAACCCAACTCATCAACTGCTTTTTGTAATGATTTTGGAAGTTGAAACTGCTCGAAAGTATTCATTTGCTTAAATTTTGAGCAAAGGTACGTTTTTTTTAATTGGCGGTAAATGCTGGTTTGTAATGGTTGAAGTTACTTTTTAGATTTATGTGCGTAAATGTTACTCATAATAGTAACAAAACTTACAATCGTTATGGTGCTTAATGGCATTATGATTGCAGCTACTATGGGAATTAAATTTCCAGATACAGCAAAACTTAATCCAACAACATTGTATAATAATGAAAGTGTAAAACTCATGTAAATTGTCTTCATAGCATTTTTAGAATATTGTAAAAAAAAAGCAATTTTCTGAAATTGTGAAGCATCTAATATTCCGTCGCAAGCTGGAGAAAAAATAGATACGTTTTCAGAAATAGAAATTCCAACATTACTTTGAGCAAAAGCACCTGCATCATTCAATCCATCGCCTACCATCATCACGTTTTTACCTTGTTGTTGCAGCTCTTTGATATAATTCAATTTTTGTTCAGGTTTTTGATTGAAGACTAAAGTAGTACTTGTTGGCAACATTTTTTCTAAAATGGCTCTTTCGCCTTCATTATCGCCGGATAAAATTACTAAGTTATAATTTTTTGCTAATTGTTCAAAAAGAAGCTCTAACCCTACTCTATATTGATTATTAAAGATATAACTTCCTTTGTAACTTCCGTTAATTTCAACATGAACTTTTGTTTTTTTATGAGTATTTTCACTCATGTGATTTAAATATTGGGAAGAACCTAATTTTACTGTTCCTTCTGCAAATGTTGCCTCAATACCTTTTCCAATAATTTCTTCAAAGTGAAGCGGTTCACATATACCTTGTTTAGGTATAAACTCGTATAACCTTCTACTCAAAGGATGGTTGGATCCTCGTAACGTATTGTGCAACAGTTTAAATTCTAGTTCATTTAATGGTGGCCCTTCATAAGTAATTGCTGTTTTTTTGTTAGTTGTAATTGTTCCCGTTTTATCGAAAACTAGAGTGTCTACTTTAGCCATTTGCTCAATAACCATTGCGTTTTTTAGATACAATTTTCTGTTTCCCATGATCCTTAAAACGTTTCCATGTGTAAAAGGGGCTGTTAACGCTAAAGCGCAGGGACAAGCTACTATTAAAATTGCTGTAAATACATTAAATGCACTGTCAATACTAATAAAAAGCCAATATAGGAAGGAAAAAAAAGCCAATCCTAATAATGCTGGTGTGAAATACCGACTAATTGTATCGGTTATGTTTTTGTGCTTAATGCTTACTTTTTTTTGAAAAACATCATTACTCCACAATTGCGTTAAATAACTTTGCGAAACAGAAAAAAGCACTTCCATTTCAATTATTCGCCCAAGTTGTTTTCCACCTGCAAAAATTTTATCTCCTGATTTCTTTTCAATTGCAACTGCTTCACCCGTAACAAAACTATAATCTATTGCCGCTTTATCCGATATTAAAATCCCATCCACTGGAATTAATTCTTGGTTTCTAATTAGTAACCTATTCCCTTTCTCTATTTCAATTACCGGTATATTCTCTTCTTGTAAATCTGCATTGATTTTAGTAACCGCAATTGGAAAATACGATTTAAAGTCCCTTTCAAAACTTAAAAAGCTGTAGGTTTTGATTTGAAACATTTTACCCAAAAGCATAAAAAATATCAGTCCTGTCAAACTGTCAAAAAAACCAGACCCATGTTCCATAACAATATCAACTGTGCTACGAATAAACATGACCACAATTCCCAATGCAATTGGAATATCTATATTTAATAGCCTTGATCGAATACTTTTATAAGCAGAAACATAATAACCACTGGCAGAATATAAAAAAGAAGGTAATGACAAGGCAAAAATTAACCATCTAAAGAACGGTTTAAAATTATCTAACCAAAACTCTTTTACTTCAAAATATTCAGGAAACGACAACAACATTATATTCCCAAAACAAAAAAAAGCAACTCCTAGTTTATAGGTCAAACTTCTATCTGCTTTTTGATTGCCTGTTTCATAATTTTCTAAACTAATATAAGGTTCGTATCCTATAGCACTTAATAAATTTACAATATCTTTTAAAGTAGTACGTTTTGAATTAAACGAAATGCGTACTTTTTTCTCTGGAAAATTAACTTGCGATGAGCTAATTCCATTTTGAAGTTTGTGTAAATTTTCTAAAATCCAGATACACGAACTACAATGAATGTGTGGGATATTTAGTGAAACTATAGATGTTGTTTCTTCTTGAAATTCAAGTAACTTCGAAACTATAGTTTCATTTTCAAGAAAATCATATTTTCCTTTTATGTCTAAGGGAGTAGCTCCTGGAGCAGATTGAAAATCATAATAACAAGTCAAATCATTTTGACTAAAAATTTCATAAACAGTTTTACAACCATTACAACAAAAACTTTTTGCCTCAAAAATAATTTCCGCTTCTTTTACAATATCATTACCACAATGGAAACAATTTTGTTTATTCATACTATTTTGCTCATTTTACCTATTGCAAATATCCCTATTTTTAGCCTAATAATTGTATGACATTTGTCATATAATTTTGTACTTTTGTTTAACTATTTAAACTCTATAAATTATGGGTAAATGCGAACAATGTATTGTCAGACAATTTAGCAGTTTAAAAGCGTTAAACAAAGACGAGCTTTTAAAAATGGCAAATTGTAAAACTTCCTATACTATTAAAAAAGGAGAGCCTATTTTTGAAGAAGGAGAAACACTCAATGGCGTCTATTGTGTAAAAAGTGGCGTTTGCAAACTAAGCAAACTGAGTTCCAATGGCAAAGACCAAATATTAAAACTTGCCAAACCTGGTGAATTACTTGGTCAACGATCACTTATAAGTGAAGAAATGGCAAATCTTAGTGCTATAGCTCTCGAAGACATGGAAGTTTGTTTCATTCCAAAAACAGAGGTGTTAGGTTTTTTCACTGAAAACAATCAATTTTCAATGAACGTTATGAAAACTATTTGTGGTGATTTAAAAGAAGCGGATGACCACATGGTAAATATGGCACAAAAAACCGTTAAAGAAAGATTAGCAGAAACGTTACTTTACTTACACGATTCATTTGGCGAAAATGTCGACCATACTTTAAAAATTCAACTTTCAAGAGAAGAATTAGCAAGTATAATAGGAACCGCAACTGAAAGTTGTATCCGACTCTTGTCTGAATTGAATAAAGAGGGATATATTGAACTTACAGGAAAAAAGATTACTATTAAAAATTACTCAAAACTCAAACGATTGTGTGATTAATAGGTTTCTCTAAGAAGTTTTTAGGCGCATTCATAATTACTCAATTATTTGTATATCAATAAAATAATTGTTATTTTAGAAGAAACAAACCCCGAAATTACCCAAAAAGAGTCAAAAACGGGGTTTTTCTTTAAATGCTATGCCAAAAATACTACGTTTAAGCGAATT
>CANGIF010000058.1 GCA_947453885.1 Flavobacteriaceae bacterium | reverse complement strand
ATTTTAAACGGTTTAAACCCGTTTGATTATGATGTTGCTTTTTATCATACTTTAAGTGACGCTTCTTTAGGGGCTAATCCTATTGGGAACACAACAAGTTATCCAGGAACCGCTAATGAAATTATATATGTAGGAGTTGTAGATAATACGCCATCAGGAGGAGGTTGTACAACAACCACAAGTTTTGTACTCAACTTTATGAATTGTACTTCAAATGTTATTCCTGTTTCAAAAGTAATTACTAGTCAGTGTGGTTCTACATTAACCTCAATTGACGCTAACATTAATGCAGAAATTATAACTGGATACCAAGCCTATCGTTTTGAAGTTACCAATGGAACAACAGTCAAAACTATAGAGCTTAATAAATACAATTTTAGCCTAACGCAAACACCCGGTATTGTTTACAACACTACTTATAGCGTTCGAGTAGCTGTTAAAATAGCTAATGTTTGGGGGGCTTATGGAGCTGCTTGCTCAATTACAACACCACTTAATGCATCCGTAAATATCGTTCCCGTTTTAGCAGCAGGAACTTGTGGTTCTACTTTGCTAAGCGTGTCACAAAGTATCTATGCAGAAACAATTTCTGGTGCTACAAGCTATCGTTTTAAAGTGAATGGATCAGAAGTTATTGAAACTTCAAATCGATATTTTTCTTTAAATTCTATAACTGGAGGTGTCCTTTTTGGAACAGCCTATACAATAGCCGTATCCTGTTTTGTAAACGGTACTTGGACTAACTACGGAACAGCATGTACTGTAACTACTCCTGGAGTGGCTGTTGCAGGTACCCAAATGGTACTGTGTGGACAGACAGTTACCGTTTTACGACAAAGTATTTATGCAACATCCGTTAATGGGGCATCCAAATACCGATTTAGAGTTAATGGAAATCAAGTGATTGAAACCGCAAATCGGTACTTCAATCTGACACAAGTTGGGGCCGTTTTAGGTGCTAGTTATTCCATAGAGGTTGCTTGCTTTATGTCAGGAATTTCATGGACACCATACGGAACAGCTTGTACTATTTTTACACCAAGTCCTACAGCACGTGAACTTGAAACTGCAACTAGTAGTATATTCAATGTAACAGCTTCTCCCAATCCATACAACACCGCTTTTAAACTAACCGTTTCGGAACCAACAGAGGAGACTATTTTTGTTAGCGTGTACGACATGATGGGTAAACACCTAGAAAAAAGAGAAGTTAACGCATCTGAAATTGAAAATGTTTTACTTGGTCAAGATTATGTAACAGGAATTTACAACGTAATCGTTTCGCAAGGTTTGAATTCTAGAACAGTTCGATTAATTAAGAACTAAACTTAAAGTTATAAGTTGATATACAAACAAATTCTCTATTCAAAAACCCCTTTCAATTCCATATGGAACAAAAGTTTTTTTTTTGATTCAATAGCACCATTAAGTTGGGTTAATGTAATGACAATACATTAAATTTTAAAATGCAATTTTTGTAATTTGCTTAATTAAAGTATATTTACCCAAATTTTTTTTAATAGAACTACTGGCTAAAACCAACAAGTCTAGTAAAAAAACAGAACAATCGAGAAATACTTTTTTTTATGAATACAAAAAATACGTTATTGTGCCTATTGGCTTTGTTGTTTAGTCTTTCAAATCTTTTTGCCCAAACAGCGGCCATCACCCCCATTCGCACCGATGTAAGCGGCTTTTCTTCCTGGACAGATACATCAGTTACGGGAACCACTTACTTGCAATTGCTTTCGGCTACCTCCAAAACCATCACCCCAACGATGGATTTTACCAACTTCACCTCCCCAACCTTAGATTTTAAAATCCGAACGTTTGGCGGGCTTACGGGCAGTTCCGGCGTGGTTACCGTATCCATTTCAACCAACAACGGCACAAGTTGGACAGCATTAGGCACCAGAGCTGGGGCAAGTTCCACTTTGGCGGCAGCGACTCAGTTTTCGCTTTCAAGTTATTCAGGTACACAAATTAAAATTAAGTTTGAAAGTTTAAGTGCCACAGGCACTATCGGTTTAGGTATTGATGACATTTCCATCAACGGTACAGCTGCTTGCAATGCCCCAACCACTCAAGCTACTTTTGGATCCGCTACCACCTCATACTCCATCATGACCCAAAACTTCAACGTGGGGAATGGAAGTGGCCGATTGGTATTGATGAACACCACCAGTAATTTTACGGATCCAACCAACGGAACTACTTATACTGCCAATACAGTTTATTCTGGAAGTGGGCAACAAGTGGTTTTTGCAGGTACTTCAGGCACTTCCGTGTCATTAACCAATTTGACCAATACCACCACCTATTATTTTGCCATTTACGAATACAATTGTTCGGGTAGTACTATCAAATACAATCAAACTGAAAACACCACGTGGGCAACCACCGGACTTGGCGGATGTACTACAGGCTCATTATCTCCAGCAGCTACCTTTACCCCAACTGGAACTGGTGCCGATGAAGTTGTAGACAGTGTAGCTTGGGCTGGCTATTATTCAAATGTGGCGATTCAGGCCAATAAAAAGTATGTTTTAAAAAGCAGTAATGCCAACGATTACATTACCATTACCGAACAAGCAAGTTCCGTTATTTTGGCTTCAGGAAATACACCGCTTACCTGGCAATCAGGTGCTTCGAGCGGTACTATGAAATATTTTCTTCATGGAAATGCCTTGTGTGGCACTCAAAATACAAACAGGGTAAAAACCATGCAAGTGGTCACCACCCCTTGCGCCACGGCTGTTCCTACTGCATCGTCTCAAAGTTTTTGTTCCGCAGCAACGGTGGCCAATTTGGTGGCTACAGGCACCAGTCTTAGATGGTACAATGTGGTGTCAGGAGGCAGCGTATTGTCTCCGCAAACCGCCCTTTCAACAGGCACTTATTATGTCACCCAAACGAATGGGTGCGAAAGTGATCGACTCAGTGTAAGTATCACAGTTTCATCAATCGTTACCCCTACATTTACTCAAGTAGCCGCTATTTGTTCAGGCAACAGTTTGTCAGCCTTACCAACTACATCCAATAATGGCGTTACAGGAACTTGGTCGCCAGCTTTAAACAACGCAGCTACGACCACTTATACTTTTACCCCGACGGCTGGTTTGTGCGCCAATACGGCTACCATGACCATTACAGTGAATACTACTTTTGTTACCCCGACATTTACACAAGTGGCGGCCATTTGTCCAGGAGCTAGCTTATCGGCTCTGCCAACTACTTCAAATAACGGTTATACAGGCACTTGGAGTCCGGCTGTTAATAATTTACAGACCACTACCTATACCTTTACGCCCACCAGTGGACTTTGTGCAACCACCACCACAATGACCATTACCGTAAATGCCAAATCAACCCCCACCTTTGCTCAAGTAGCGCCTGTTAATTCGGGGGGTAGTTTAAGTGCTTTGCCAACTACCTCTACCAACAGCATTACAGGTACATGGAGTCCCGTTGTAAACAATTTGACTACTACCACCTATACTTTTACCCCAACAGCTGGAACTTGTGCATACCCTGCCTATTTAACCATAGTGGTCAATAGTATAGCGCCAAACATTAGCTATACAGCTTCAACCCAAGCTTTCACAGTAGGTTCGGTTATTTCTCAATTAACACCAAACAATACGGGGGGTGCCGTACCCAATGCGATCTATCAGTATGTGAGCACTATTGCAGGTACTGCAAACGTGACTGGCGATGCTGATGGAACGGGCACAGCTGCCAGTTTTTATCAACCCACTGGTTTAACTATTGATGCCTTAGCAAATTTATTTGTTGGCGATAAAAACAACTATAAAATTAGGAAAATCACATCATCAGGAGTGGTTAGCACCCTTGCGGGTTCATTGACTTCTGGTGCCACAGATGGGATTGGCACAGCAGCTACTTTTAGTGAACCAACCGGCGTTTCTGTAGATGCTTCTGGCAATGTTTTTGTGGCTGATCGCTATAATAATTCAATCCGGAAAATTACGCCCGATGGCGTCGTAGGTACTTTCGTTGATGCGAATGCAGGACTGACCCGCCCCTCAGGCGTGGCTGTTGATGCTGCAGGCAATGTGTATGTTGCAGATTCGAATAATAATAAAATAAAAAAAATAACGTCAGCGGGGGTGGTGAGCACTTTAGCTGGTTCAGGCACCTATGCTTCCACCGATGGAACGGGTGCTGCCGCCACATTTAAAGCGCCTAATGGCATTGCGGTTGATCGTTCAGGCAATGTGATTGTAGCGGATACTTATGGTAATAAAATCCGAAAAATTACGCCTGCGGGTGTGGTAACAACCATTGCAGGAAATGATGTGGCTGGTAATTCAGATGGCACGGGGGCTAATGCAAGTTTCAGTAGCCCAAATGCGGTAGCAGTGGACGTTTATGGCAATATCTATGTGGCAGATACGGGTAATCATTTCATCCGAAAAATCACACCAGCCGGCGTGGTTACCACAATGGCAGGATTATCTTCAACGATCTACGAAGGCATTGCTCCTTATGTAAGAATTACTTATCCAATGGGAATTACAACTGACCAGTTGGGCAATGTGTATGTAACAGAAAATTACAGACATACCGTTCGAAAACTTTCTCAGCTGGGTTATAGCGTTTCACCGAGTTTGCCTGCTGGCTTAAGTATTGATGGCACAGGTACCTTTACCGGAACACCAACCGTTTCAAGTCCTTTAACTACTTATACCATTACAGCCTATAATACAGGAGGAAGCAGCAGCACAAACATCAGCTTTGCTGTTTGCACCTCCAAGATAACGCCTACTTTTACACAAGTAGCTCCCATTTGCTCAGGAGGGAGTTTATCGGCATTGCCAACCATTTCAGACAATGGTATTACGGGGACTTGGTCACCAGCGATAAATAATTCGACTACTACCACTTACACGTTTACCCCAACGGCTGGGTTGTGCGCTACAACCACGACCATGACCATCACGGTAAACCCAATTTCAACACCGACATTTACACAAGTGGGACCCTTCTGTTCAGGGGCTACCATCGCTGACTTGCCAACCACTTCAAACAATGGTATCACCGGAACTTGGTCGCCAGCCATGAATAACACAGCTACAACAACTTATACATTTACTGGATTGTGTCAGACAACAACCAGTATGACCATAGTAGTAAATCCGAGTGTACCCATTACCTTTCCACAAGTGGCTCCGATTTGTGCAGGAGGCAGTTTGGCTACTTTGCCCACTACTTCAAGCAATGGTTTTACTGGAACATGGTCGCCAGCCTTGAATAATAACGTTACAACCACCTATTTATTTACGCCATCGGGCGGGCAACAGTGCTCGGTTTCAACACCGCTTACTATTACAGTCCATCCACTTCCAACCGCTACCCTTACACCTTCTGCTACTCCAATTTGTACAGGAACAAATGCTACAATCACCGCAAATGTGAACACGGGCGTATTTAGCAGCCAAGCCATTACGTTTGCACCCTTAACTGCCCCAACCAATGCGGTAACTTTAGCTGATGGCGGTGTCGAATTAGTACCACTTACTTCTGGAAATTTAGATGATGGCGGTTGGAGTGCTGTTCCTATTGGATTTAATTTTAATTTCTTTGGCACCACTTATTCTACCATTAATATCAGCACCAACGGAACCGTGATGTTTGGTACATACAACCTTACGAGCATTAGCGATTATACGTTTACGACATTGCCAAGTGCTTCAGAACCTTTAAACATGGTGGCTATTTTAGCCAAGGACAACGATTTAAAAACTAGCACAGGCGGGGCTATTAAATATTGGA
Organism: Flavobacteriaceae bacterium; assembly: GCA_947453885.1. Taxonomy (GTDB): domain Bacteria; phylum Bacteroidota; class Bacteroidia; order Flavobacteriales; family Flavobacteriaceae; genus Flavobacterium. The sequence continues at coordinate 3,596 of CANGIF010000058.1, read as the reverse complement.
CTGAAGGGGTGGCCCCCAACAGAAAATTTGTGGTAAGTTATGAAAATGTAGCAGATTTTTTTGTTTCGCCTGCCGTTCCAAAAGTTTCAACAGCACAAGCTGTGTTTTACGAAACAACTGGGGTGATTGAACCACACATTACGTCATCAGGCAACGTAAATCAAAATAAATTAGTTGGGGTTAATAATAGCAACGGTACAATCGGTGTGTTAGCTTACCAATCTGGCACTTCCGTATCGTCAGTTACACAAAATCCAATCATCAATTCGTTTGCTTTCCGTTTTTCTCCAAATACAGATTTCACCACCACTTGGAAAGCCAATGGGGTTGATGTTGCAGGCGAAGTGGCGCAAGCCAATCAATTCAATTTGCCCGTTGCACCATCAGCAACCACTACCTATTCCCTTTCATTAACTAGTACTGCTACGGGTTGTAGCAGTGCAGCTGGCTCGTCAACAGTAGTCTTGACGGTTAATCCCTATATTACGCCGACTTTCACCCAAGTGGCCCCGATCGCTACAGGAACAACTTTGTCTCCTTTGCCAACCACTTCAAACAATGGTTTTACAGGAACGTGGAGTCCTGATTTAAATAATTCGGCCACTACTACTTATACTTTTACGCCAACAGCGGGGCAATGTGCCACCACAGCGGCGATGACTGTTTTGGTCGGAAACGTACCAGCAATTAGTTACTTAAACAACACGCAAACCTATAATGTAGGAGCGGCCATTACAGCTATTTCACCCAATAATACAGGTGGCGCTGTACCGGCCATCGTTTTTGGACAGACCAGCACTTTGGCTGGATCAGGCGCAGCTGGATCGGCTGATGGAACAGGAGCAGCAGCCAGTTTTTCGCGCCCAACAGGGGTTGCTTTAGATGCCGCTGGGAACACGTATGTGGCCGATCAGTACAATCATAAAATTCGAAAAATAACGCCTGCGGGAGTTGTCAGCACTTTTGCTGGTTCGGGAACCGTTGGATCAGCCGATGGGACAGGTACCGCAGCGAGTTTCAATTTGCCGTTTGGATTAACCGTTGATGCTGCAGGCAATGTGTATGTGGCCGATAGCGGGAATAATAAAATTCGTAAAATTACCCCTGCTGGGGTAGTGAGTACTTTTGCTGGTTCTGGCGCTCAAGGCGCAGCAGACGGTTCTTCAACTGCCGCTAGCTTCTATTTTCCAACGGGTGTCAAATTGGATACTTCGGGTAATTTGTTTGTGGCAGATTTTAGCAACCATAAAATTCGTAAAATTTCACCAACAGGCGATACGAGTACTTTTGCAGGCTCTGGATCTACCGGTTCGGCAGATGGTACAGGGACTGCGGCCAGTTTCTTTGACCCCGTGGGCATTGAAATGGATGCGGCGGGTAATTTATACATCGCTGATAAAAGCAATCAAAAGATTCGTAAAATCACCGCAGCCGGTGTGGTAAGCACCTTTGCGGGTTCGGGCGCTATTGGAGCAGCCGATGGCGCAAGCAACGTGGCTAGTTTTAACTACCCTCAAGGAGTGGCTATTGACCGATTGGGTCAAATATATGTGGCTGATGGATCCAATAATTTGATCCGTAAAATTTCAACCTCTGGTGTAGTAAGCACCTTGGCAGGTTCTGGCATTGCTGGAGCCGATGAAGCAGCAGGAACCAGTGCGCGTCTTTCCCTTCCAATTAACCTTACGGTCGATAGCGATTTGAATGTATATGTGGCCGATTATTTTAACAATAAAATCCGTAAAATAGCCCAGCCCAATGGCGGATATAGTGTTAATCCTGGTTTACCAAGTGGGTTAAGTTTTAACAGTGCTACTGCTGAAATTAGTGGCACACCATCTGTTGCAAGTACCACAAGAAATTATACGGTTACTGGATATAATGAGTTTGGTAGTGGAAGTACTACACTTTCCATCACGACCATTCCAAACATTTTACTGACCGGCGCTGGCGTTGGTGGTTGGGTTGAAGCGGGCATGGTAGCTTTAACTTCTACTGATGGCATCACTTTTTCAAAATCTGGAGTTGAAATACTTGGTTCAGGTGGCGCCTCTTCTGAGGTGAAATTTACTGAAGGTACCTGGTCAAGTGCTTTAGGGAATAGTTCTTCAGGTTCAGGATTTCCAACAGGTACAGCTTCTGTTTCTGGTTCAAATATAGCCGCTATTCCTGGTTTTTGGGATGTTAGTTATAATTATCAAACGAAAGCGTATAGTTTTACTCCAAGTAGCAGTCCAAATCCGATTATAAAATTAAGTGGATCAGCTGTTGGTTCTACTGATGTTACTTTATCCACAACTGATGGAATTAGCTATTACAAAGAGAGTATCACTTTTACAAGTGGTTTGGCAAGTTTTGTACAAGAGGGCACAACAAATCAATGGTCAAGCGCTGCATTCCCTCAAGGAACAGGAACGCTTTCAGGCACATTGATTTCAATTCCTTCAGGAACGTATAATGTTTCATACAACTATAATACGAAAGTATATGTTTTTCAACCCACTGTGCTTTCAGTTATCGGTGATTTTAATAATTGGGCAAGTGATGTTGATATGTTTACAACAGATAATGTCTTGTTCACATTAAATAACCAGGTTTTTACAGCAAATACATTGTTAAAATTCAGAGACAATCACAGTTGGAATTATGGATTTGGTAGTAGTTCACCCTATACAGGTGGAATTGCCACTCTTGGTGGAAGCAATATTTCAGTTCCTGCGGGTAATTATAGTATTTCATTTAATAGAAGTACGCTGGCATTTTCAATAATTGCAACGCCTACGCCTCCAACCACTTCTTCTCAAACCTTTTGTGCCGATGCAACCGTTGGTAATTTATTAGCTTCTGGTACTGGTTTAAAATGGTACACTAGCACTACAGGCGGATTGCCACTTGTATCAAACACCCTTTTAGCAACCGGAACTTATTATGTTTCTCAAACGGTAAATGGGGTCGAGAGTACACGAACTGCAGCAAGTATTACCATAACACCAAAAACAACACCAGAATTTACTCAAGTAGCACCAATATGTTCGGGAGCGAGTTTAGCTGCTTTGCCAACGACTTCCAACAATGGTTTAACAGGAACTTGGTCGCCATCGTTGAATAATTCAGCAACTACGACATACACGTTTACACCAACCGTTGGATTGTGTGCTACAAGTACTACCATGACCATTACAGTAAATCCAAATGTAACGCCAACGTTTACTCAAGTTGCTCCGATTTGTTCGGGAGCGAGTTTAGCTGCTTTGCCAACTACTTCAAACAATGGATTAACAGGAGCTTGGTCGCCATCGTTGAATAATTTGGCAACTACGACTTATACCTTTACACCAACGGTTGGATTGTGTGCTACAACAGCAACGATGACTATTACAGTAAATCCAAATGTAACTCCTGATTTTACTCAAGTAGCGCCAATTTGTTCAGGAGCGAGTTTATCGGCTTTGCCAACAACTTCCAACAATGGTTTTACTGGAACTTGGTCGCCAGCTTTGAATAATACAGCAACTACGACTTATACGTTTACACCAGAATCAAGTCAATGTGCGACAAGTATTACAATGAATATCACTGTAAATCCAAATGTAACT
>CANGIF010000057.1 GCA_947453885.1 Flavobacteriaceae bacterium | reverse complement strand
TTAGGGAACGTGCGCCTCGTCACGATCAAAAAAACATTTTTCACACAAAAGAATCTTTTGAAAAACAAAAATGACCAAAAATGAAAATCAAAATTGGTCATTTTTATATTTTTTGCCAAAAAGTAAGGTTACTTCTGAATTTGCCTAAAAATAGTTTTGTGTATAAATAAAAAATCCCATTACTAATTTAGTATGGGATTGGATTCTCTTTAAAAGAATAAAATTACTTATTCTTTAATTTCGTCTTTTTTATCAGCTGGTTTTTCGTCTTCTTTAGCAGCATTTTTAAATTCTCTAACACCACTTCCTAATCCTTTCATTAGTTCAGGAATTTTTTTCCCTCCAAAAAGTAATAATACAACTGCCAAAACAAGAACCATTTGCATTGGTCCAAATTCTCCTAAAAATATCATTAATGATGCCATAATTTTTAATTTAAATGTTACAAAAAAACCGACATTGTAGTATAACGGTTACAATCTATCTTATTTAATCTATTTTATCAGCTGGTTTTTCGTCGTCTTTGGCGGCATTTTTAAATTCTTTAACACCACTTCCTAATCCTTTCATTAGTTCAGGAATTTTTTTCCCTCCAAAAAGAAGTAAAACTACGGCTAAAATGATAATAACATGCCCTGGACTTAATAATTCACCTAAAAATATTGTTAATGCTGTCATGATTTAAATATTAAAAATAAAGCAAAGATAATAACTAAAAAAGATATGAATCATAAAAGTATAATAAATTTATATATTTGTATTTATATACAAAACAAAAATGGCCGAGAAAGGACACAAAAGAAGGGTTGTTAAAAAACATCTGTTTGCAAAAAGACGTTTAGTTATTTTAAACGAAGACACATTTGCTGAAATTTTTTCACTTCGATTAACATTAATGAATGTCTTTGTTGTGGCTACTTTGGGTGCTGTAGTTATAATTTTTGTAACCACTTACATAATCGCTTTTACACCTTTACGAGAATATATTCCAGGTTATGCTTCAAATAAATTACGAAAAGATGCTACAGAATTAGCGCTAAAATCGGATTCATTGGCAAATGCTTTAAAGAAAAATCAGGCGTATTTACAATCTGTAGTAAAAGTTTTGAACGGCGATTTACAATATGCTAAAGTAAATAAAGATTCCATTTTAGCTTCTAAAGCAGACCAACCAAAAATAGAAAACGCAGCAGCTTCAAAAGCAGAATTGGAGCTTAGAAATCAAGTTGAAACCGAAGAAAGAAAAAGCAAAGCAGCCGAACAAAAAGCAAAAACAACGAAGGATAAAAAACACAAAAAATGACTTTTAAAGAAATTTTAGCGCAATTGTTTGCTAAAAAAATAGTCAAAGACACTCAAAAATGGTCGCAAAATCCAGTAGCGGCGCAGCAAAAAGTTTTTTCACAATTGATTTCCAAAGCTAAGAGTACTAGTTTTGGAAAGGAGCATCATTTTTCTAAAATAAGTTCTTTTTCAGATTTTGCACAAAATGTTCCTGTTCGCGATTACGAAGCTTTAAAACAGTATGTAGATCGAGTTGTAAATGGTGAAAATAACATTTTATGGCCTGGTAAACCTATTTATTTTGCTAAAACTTCTGGAACTACTTCTGGCGCAAAATACATTCCTCTAACAAAGGAATCTATGCCGTTTCATATTGAAGCCGCCAGAAATGCTATTTTACATTACATTAATCAAACAGGAAAAACAGCATTTGTAAATGGGAAAATGATTTTTTTACAAGGAAGTCCAATTTTAGAAGAGAAAAATGGAATAAAACTTGGCAGACTTTCAGGAATTGTAGCCCATTTTGTTCCTAAATATTTGCAAAAAAATAGAATGCCAAGTTGGAACACAAATTGTGAAGAAGATTGGGAAACAAAAGTGAATTTGATAGTTGAAGAAACTTTTTCGGAAGACATGACTGTAATTTCTGGAATTCCAAGTTGGGTTCAAATGTATTTTGAAAAATTACAAGAAAAAGCAGACAAACCAGTAGGCGAACTATTCAAAAATTTTACTTTGTTTATTTATGGAGGTGTTAACTTTGAACCTTATAGAGCAAAATTCGAAAATTTAATTGGAAGAAAAGTTGCTTCAATTGAACTTTTTCCAGCATCAGAAGGATTCTTTGCTTACCAAGATTCTCAAGAAGAAAAAGGAATGCTTTTGTTGTTAAATTCAGGTATTTTTTACGAATTTATTAAAACAGATGATTTTTATTCTGAAACTCCTAAAAGATACACTATTGGAGAAGTGGAATTAAACGTTAATTACGCACTTATAATTTCTACAAATGCAGGACTTTGGGCATACAACATTGGAGATACGGTTCAGTTTACTTGTTTAAAACCCTATCGCGTAATTGTATCTGGAAGGATTAAACATTTCATTTCTGCTTTTGGTGAACATGTAATTGGAAAAGAGGTGGAAACCGCATTAAAAGAAGCAATGGAAAACAGTACCGTTCGAATAAATGAATTTACAGTTGCGCCTCAAATTTCACCTTTAAACGGATTGCCGTATCACGAATGGTTTATAGAATTTGAAAATGAACCCGACAACATTGAGCAATTTCAATTAAAGATTGATGCCGCAATGCGAAAACAAAATATATATTACGACGATTTGATTAAAGGCAATGTTTTACAAACGCTAAAAATTACAAAAGTAAAACAAAATGGATTTCAAGAATATATGAAATCCATAGGAAAATTAGGCGGACAAAATAAAATCCCAAGATTAAGTAACGACAGAAAAATAGTTGCTAATTTAATTGCAAAATAGAAATGAAAAAAGTACTTAAAACCCTTTTTGTATTGCTACTTTTTCCATTTGCACTTTTAGGACAAACAAAAGGAATAGTTGTGGACGAAAACAACAATCCAATTCCTTTTGTAAACATTTGGATAGAAAACGGAGACAATGGAACAACTTCAGAACAAAATGGTACTTTTGTAATTGATGTTACACCGGAAAAAAAACTTATTTTTTCTGTATTAGGTTATCAAAAAAAAACATGTAAAGCAACCGAAGTTCAAAAAGTAGTTTTACAAGAAGCTACTTTTCAATTAAATGAAGTTGTAATTGTAAAAACAAAGAACACAAAACAATTAGAAATTGGAAACAACAAAGACTCTTTTTACCAAGCTTTTGAAAATGGCCCTAGAATTGACTTGAAGTTTTTCCCATACCTAACTACTTATAGTAAAACAAAATATATAAAATTTATAACACTTAATGCGGATACTAGAATTGAAAATACAACTATAAAGTTGCATCTTTTTTCAGTTGACACAAATGGTTATCCTGACCAAGAACTGAATAAAAAAGACATTCTTACTACTTTAAGCAAAGGCGTAAATAAAAGCAAAATAGACATAACGGATTTACACATTAAAATGCCTCAAAATGGCATTTTCGTTTCTTTTGAAAAATTAATGATTGCAAATAATAAAATAGAGAAAATAAATACCGATTCAGACAAAAACAAATCAAAAGGGCAAACCACATTTTCGCCTTTTGTTTTATACAATTATGTTGAAAAAGATTTTTCTTTTTTGTTTAAAGGAGGAAAATGGATAAAACAACAAGACGAAACGTTTCAAAACACGAAAACAAAAATAATGATTTACGAACCTGCCATAAACTTAATTCTAACAAACTAAAGCATAAAAACAGTATATTTGCGGGTTATAAAAAAAATTTAATGAAAGAAATTAAAAACATTTCGCGCTCTAGAGCGCAAGAATCGTCGGCAGCTATCGAACGATTGTACATTACCATGAGACATCTTTTTAATAGAGGATTTTACAAACCAATGGGGGTTTCTGGCGAAACATTAAGAGAAGCTCTTTTGTCTTTACGCCCTGAAATATACGGCTCAATTGCCGAAGAAAAAGTAGAATTAAACGGTTTGTTATACGTTATTGAGCGATTACCTGTTGGTATTGAAGAATGTAGGTTTATCAATTTAACTTCTGAAGAGGGGTACTCTAAATCACATTTTCAAGCCATTGTTCCTCCTAAAAGAAGAAGAAATTGCTACAGAATTGATGATGAACAAATGAACATAGAAATAACAAGAGGAAGATCGGACATCTATGATGTTTTGACTCACTTGACCTTTATTTTTATAGAATCGCATAAAATTAAAGACCGCGTTTTAATTGATGACGAAGGAAAAATTTCGCGTGATTGGCAAAAGCTTGAACAAGCCGCTTTACAAATAAAAAGGCTAACACAAATTGAAAAAGAGAAAGCCATATCTCACGCTGCAAATGTATTAGGACGAACTTTTGCTGAGGTTTTGGATATTTATGATGCGTTTGGCACATCCGAAAAACCAGATCGTTTCCTTCACGTTGTTTACTGGTTAGGAAAAATAGCGATTGAAGAAGTGTTAGACAACAACAAAAGAACCATTACGTTTAGTCCAATTTTAAGAGAACGATTGGGTCATCACATTCATGGTGAAATTTGGGCAAACAATATCAAACAGAAATTAGAAGAAAACAAACTTTTAGACCGACCAATCCACATTATAAGTGCTAACATGCACAGTGTAATGAATTCCATTTTTGCTACTCACGTTTTAAAAACTAAATTTAAAGACAAATCGGATTTCTTTATTTATGAGGAATTAAGCAAATCTGGGGCAAATGAATTGCGAAATAAAGTTGAAGATTTTGCTGTAAAATGCGGTATGATTGCACTTCCTGATACATCAGGAACTAACATAGATGTACAAATTTTTGACACCGCTAAAATTGAATGGTCCAAATCATCGTTTGCAAAAACAAAAATAGACGGGAAACCTCCTGTTATAATTGTAATGGATTATGCCTTTGGAGAACAAGCGTATGAAACCATTGACGAACTTTTGAAGCCTTACAAAAAAGAAACTTTACTAAATGTAGAATCGGTTTCTATAATGGGAAAAGCAGGTATTTTACAAGGTGGAAAAGGCGATATAATGATTCCATCGGCACATATAAACGAAGGAACAGCCGATAATTACCCTTTCAAAAATGAATTGACTCCAGCAATGTTTGATGGAAATGACATTCCTGTTTTTGGAGGCCCAATGATAACTGTTCTTGGAACTTCACTTCAAAACAAAGACCTATTAAAGTTCTTTCACGAATCTACTTGGAAAGTAATTGGGCTTGAAATGGAAGGTGCTTATTACCAAAAAGCAATTCAATCAGCATCTAAAATCAGACAAAGCATTTACCCCAATGTAAAAGTTAGGTATGCCTACTACGCATCGGATAATCCTTTAGAAACGGGTAGCACATTGGCATCTGGTGGTTTAGGAACAACTGGTGTTAAACCAACTTATTTAATAACTATAAAAATATTAGAACAAATTTTTAATATCAAATAATCTTTTCGAATGAATCAAAATTCAAAAAACAATTTAGAAGACCAAGAGATCGATTTGTTTCAAATCTCAGCTAAAATAAATAGTTTGGCACAACGCCTAAACACCTCTATTTTTAAAGGAATTCAATTTTTTATTAAACGAAAAATAATAATTGGACTACTTTTAGTTTCAGGAATTGGTTTGGGATATTATTTAGACACTACTGAAAAGTCGTATGACCACAGAATTGTTGTTAAACCCAATTTTTCGAGTGTTGATTTTTTATACGAGAAAGTTAGCTTATTGGAATCAAAAGTTAAAGAAGGAGATGTCGTTTTTTTAAAATCAATTGGCATTCAAAATCCTAAAAACATTGCTTTAATTGAAATAGATCCTATTGTAGATATTTACACCTTTGTAAACGACAAAACCAATACTGTTAGTAATGCTCAAAACACTCAAAACTTTGAACTTGTAAAACTTTTAGCAGAAAACAGTGATATTAATAAAGTGGTAAAGGACAATACAACTAGTAAAAATTATTACAACCACCAAATTCATATTGTAACTAGAGGGTATGTTACCAATACCAATACAATACTTCCCATTTTAAATTTCTTAAATCAAAGTGAGTATTATGAGAAAATTAAAAAAGAATATACTAGTAATACTGTAAATAGAATTTCTAAATTAGAAGAGACTGTTTCTCAAATCAACGAAATATTATTCAATTTTTCTGAAACATCCAAAAAAAGTGGTTCAAATGAGAAGCTTGTTTACTACAATGAAAACACACAATTAAATGATATTTTAAATACTAAAACCTATTTACTTTCAGAAATTGGAAATTTAAAAGTAGAATTAATTGATATTCAAAGTATCATTAAAATGAAAAGTTTTGTAATTAATAACGTAAATACAAAAGGAACAAATGAAAAAATGAAATTCATTTTACCATTGTTTTTCCTGTTTATTTACATCTTGATTTATAAATTCAAAACATTTTACAAAAAACAATTACTTAAAGAACAACACGAAAACGCAGCATAATCATGAAAGGTATTATTTTAGCAGGGGGTTCAGGAACTAGGCTTCATCCTTTAACTTTGGCAGTAAGCAAGCAACTTATGCCAATATACGACAAACCAATGATTTATTACCCACTCTCAACTTTAATGTGGGCAGGAATTCGGGAAATTTTAATAATCTCTACTCCTCATGATTTACCGCTTTTTAAACAATTATTGGGAGACGGAAAAAAGTTTGGATGCACTTTTGAATATGCGGTTCAAGAACACCCAAATGGCCTTGCAGAAGCATTTATTATTGGAAAAGAGTTTGTTGGAAACAATAAAGTAGCCCTTGTTTTAGGGGATAATATTTTTTACGGAACAGGCTTGGCAGAATTACTACAAACAAATAACAATCCAGACGGAGGCGTAATTTATGCTTACCATGTACAAGATCCAGAGCGCTATGGTGTTGTGGATTTTGACAAAGAAGGCAATGTTTTGTCAATAGAAGAAAAACCCAACCAACCAAAATCCAATTATGCCGTTCCGGGTATTTATTTTTATGATAACGATGTCATTTCAATTGCCGAAAACATTAAACCAAGTCATAGAGGTGAATTAGAAATCACCGATATAAATAAAGAATACTTAAAAAAAGGAAAACTAAAAGTTAGTATTTTAGACCGTGGAACCGCTTGGTTAGACACTGGCACTTTTCAATCATTGATGCAAGCGGGTCAATTTGTTCAAGTTATTGAAGAACGACAAGGTCTTAAAATTGGCGCCATTGAAGAAGCTGCGTACAAAATGGGATTTATAACTGCTGAACAATTAAAAACAATAGCAGAACCACTTTTAAAAAGTGGCTATGGCGTTCATTTAATGAGTTTATTAGAAGCATAACATGACATTTATAGAAACCAAATTAAAAGGCTGTTTTATAATTGAGCCTTCAATTTTTCCAGATGAAAGAGGGTATTTCATGGAAAGTTTCAACGAAAACACTTTTGAAAAAGGAATAGGTCACAAGGTACATTTTGTTCAAGACAATCAATCTTTCTCAAGCAAAGGCGTTTTGAGAGGCTTGCATTATCAAACAGGTATTCATGCTCAAGCTAAATTAGTTCGGGTGCTGCAAGGCGAAGTTTTGGATGTGGCAGTTGACATTAGACCCGATTCTCCTACGTATGGTCAATACGAAGCGGTGTTACTTTCGTCTGAAAACCAACGTCAGTTTTTTGTTCCTAGAGGTTTCGCGCATGGTTTTTTGGTAGTTAGTGCTACAGCAACTTTTTTCTATAAATGCGATAATTTTTACAACAAAGAAAGTGAAGGCGGTATTTTGTTTAACGATCCAAAAATTGGGATCGATTGGAATTTTCCGTTAGAACAATTGCTTATTTCAGAAAAAGACAAAGTACAAGAAACGCTAGAAAACGCAAGAAAAATATGGTAGTTTTAGTTACAGGAGCAAAAGGGCAGTTAGGGCAAGCGTTACAATTTGTAGCACCAAAACACCCCGAAATCACATTTTTTTTCTACGATTCAGAACAGTTAAACATTGCAAATATTGAACAATGTACTGCTGTTTTCAACACCCTTCAACCCGATTTTTGTATAAACACAGCGGCTTATACCGCAGTAGATAAAGCCGAAACCGAAACCGAAAAAGCACAAAGTGTAAACACTAATGGCCCTCTAAACTTGGCATTGGTTTGTAAAGCAAACCATACTGTTTTGGTTCACGTTTCAACAGATTTTGTTTTTGATGGCAATGCCCTAACGCCCTATGTGGAAACGGCTGTTCCTAATCCTCAAAGCGTTTATGGACAAACAAAACTAGCAGGCGAAAAAGCCATTCAAGACACTTTTGACAATTATTTTATTGTGCGAACAGCGTGGGTTTACTCCCAATTTGGAGCCAATTTCATGAAAACCATACTTCGTTTAGCAGCCGACAGAGATACCTTAACCGTTGTAAGCGACCAAATGGGCACACCAACCAACGCAATAGATTTGGCAGAAGTTTTGGTAGAAATAATCAACAAGCAAGCAGTAAACCCCAACAATACTGCACTTTTTGGAATGTATCATTTCAGTAACGAAGGACAATGCAGTTGGTTTGATTTTGCCCAAAAAATAGTTGAAGTAAACCACCTTGCTTTAAAAGTACTTCCAATTCCTACAACGGATTATCCCACACCAGCCCAAAGACCAAGCTACAGTGTTTTAGACAAAACCAAAATTAAAACCACTTTTAACCTAACAATTAAAAGTTGGGAAGCAAGTTTAAGCACAACCGTGATGTAAGCCCACTTTTTCTCAAAAATCAAGTAAAACCTTTTGTCAGAGAAAAATGCCTCTTTTAGAGGAAAATTTCCCTCTAAATGAGGAAAAAATGCCTCTCAACAAGGAAAAATGCCTCTTGAGAGGCATTTAAAAAAAGCAGGGTACAATAAAACATCAAGCATTTTTAGAGTTTACATAAAATGCTGTCAAGTAGCGTTGTACCCTTTTTATTTATTTAAAATAAAATACAGTTTGCTAAATAAAACACACTTATTGATAAATACCTCCCACTTATTCCTTTGAACATTTTAGTGGCATTTTTTTTAGGGTATTCTTAATTTATTTAACAGTAGGGTCACCTATTTTTTTTATTTTTACAAAACTAAAGTTCTAGCCATAACCACTTACAAACTTCTTGCACTAAAAAAACAATTATTTATAAAAAAGTAGGGATTTGCACCTATTTTTAAATTCAAGCTCCATGAAAACAAAATATATTTTCTTTTTTATATTATCTCTTTATTGCTCTTTTCTCAACGCTCAAATTATTAATTTTCCTGATGCTAATTTCAAAGCGAGGCTTTTGATAGCATCACCATCGGTTAATGTAGCAGCAACAGGTTGGAACGGAACTACTTCTAGTAATTTATTTAAAATAGACGCTAACAATGATGGAGAAATTGATCAAAGCGAAGCATTGGCAGTAACTATGTTGAATGTAGCAGGGCGGTCGGTAAGTGATTTGTCAGGTTTAGAATTTTTTACAAATTTGAGGATACTATATATAAATAACCCGTTGGGTGTAATTATTTAAAATAAAAAAATATTGCTTAAATGTTGGTCAAGATACTGAAATTCAGTATCTTGAAGTCGTAAAACAAACCAACATTTATGACAAATATAGTAAAAAATTATTTTAGAGTTTTAGAAGTTATAAGTTCTTTGAATTGTGAATTAGAATATAAATCTGGCGTTGGTCGAATTCAAAAGATGTCTGATTTAGAAGTGATTGCACTTAGTTTAACTGCTGAATTTATGTCGAT
>CANGIF010000056.1 GCA_947453885.1 Flavobacteriaceae bacterium | reverse complement strand
TTATAACTTCTAAAACTCTAAAATAATTTTTTACTATATTTGTCATAAATGTTGGTTTGTTTTGCGAATTCAAGATACTGAATTTCAGTATCTTGACCAACATTTAAGCAATATTTTTTTATTTTAAATAATTACACCCAACGGGTTATTATAGTTTAATTATTTTATCCATTATTTCAAAATATTTTTTTAGTACAGTAATCCAGCTCTTTTCAATAAAGCTTCCACTTTCGGTTCTTGACCTCTAAAATTTTTATACAATTCCATTGGTAATTCGGTACCGCCTTTAGAAAGTACATTCTCTTTGAATTTAGTAGCTACTTCTTTATTAAAAATTCCTTTTTCTTGGAAATAGGCAAAGGCATCGGCATCTAAAACTTCTGCCCATTTGTAACTGTAATATCCAGAGGAATAACCACCTTGGAATATATGTGAAAATGACGTACTCATACAATTTTCCGCCACATCAGGATATAAACTTGTGCCTTCCATTGCTTGTTTTTCAAATGCTTTAACATCTGCAATAGTTTGAGATTTTCCGTGATAAGTCATGTCTAAAATTCCGAAACTCAATTGTCGTAACGTTGCCATTCCTTCTAAGAAACTCGCACTTTCTTTGATTTTTTCGACATATTCTTGTGGAATGATTTCTCCTGTTTCGTAGTGTTTTGCAAATAAAGCCAATGCTTCCGGTTCGTAACACCAATTTTCCATCACTTGACTTGGTAATTCCACAAAATCCCAATATACTGAAGTTCCCGATAAACTTGGATAAATTGTATTGGCAAACATGCCGTGTAACGCGTGACCAAATTCGTGGAATAAAGTTGTTACTTCATTGAAGGTTAGGAGTGAAGGTTTGGTTTCTGTTGGTGGTGTGAAATTACAAACGATGGAAACATGAGGTCGTTCATTGATTCCGTTTTTCACCGCTTGCGATTTATATGATGTCATCCAAGCACCGTTTCGTTTTCCTTTTCTTGGGAAAAAATCGGAGTAGAAAATCGCAACTAAATTGTTGTTTTCATCCAAAACCTCAAATGTTTGCACGTCTTCGTGGTATTTATCAATATCAAATACTTCTTTGAATGTGATTCCGTATAATTTTTCGGCGATAGTAAATGCTCCGTTTTGCACATTTTCTAATTTGAAATAGGGTTTTAAAATCTCATCATCAAAGTTGAATAATTTTTGTTTCAATTTTTCTGAATAATACGAACCATCCCATTTTTCCAATTGATTAATTCCGTCTAGTTCTTTTGCGAAAGCGGTTAATTGAGCAAATTCTTTTTGAGCCGCAGGTTTTGCTTTTTCTAACAAATCATTCAAAAAAGATTGTACTTTCTCCGGATTTTGAGCCATTCGTTCTTCTAAAACAAAATGCGAATGCGATTCGTAACCCAACAAATTCGCTCGTTTATGACGTAATGCTACAATGCGTTTTACGTTTTCTTGGTTGTCGAATTCGTTATTTTGAAAGGCTTTTTTTCCGGCTGCAATGGCGATTTCTTTACGCAATTCACGATTTTCAACATAAGTCACAAAAGGCAAATAACTCGGGAAGTCTAAAGTAAAAACCCAACCTTCTAATTCCTTTGATTTTGCCAAACTTGCTGCCATTTCTTTAGCACCATCAGGCAAACCTTTTAAATCTTCTTCGTTGATAATATGCAATTGATAGTTGTTAGTTTCTGCCAAAACATTTTCGCCATAAGTCAATTTAATTTTGGCTAATTCGGTGTCGATTTCACGTAATTTTAATTTGTCTCCTTCACTAAGCAAGGCACCGTTTCGAGAAAAACCTTTGAATTTTTTATCCAATAAAGTGGCTTGTTCCTTTGTTAAAGTCAAGTTGCCTTTTTGATCATAAACTGCTTTTACTCTTTTGAACAAATTTTCATTTAAAGCAATATCATTGCTAAATTCAGTCAATAACGGAGAAACTTCTTGTGCAATTTTTTGCATTTCATCACAAGTTTCTGCTGAATTTAAGTTAAAGAAAATCGAAGATAATCGGTCCAATTGTTCGCCCGAAAAATCTAAAGCAACAATGGTATTTTCAAAGGTTGCTGCTTCTGCATTATTGATAATAGCGTCAATTTCGGCTTTTGCTTTCGCGATGTTTTCGATAAAAGCAGGATGGTAATCTTCCAATTTTATTTGCGAAAAAGGTGCGGTGTTGTGTTTGGTGTTGAATGTTGAGGTAAGTATTTTCATTGCTCGCAAAGGCGCAAAGGCGCGTAGTTTTGTTAATTTAATATTTTATAAATGTTTGAAATTTATTTTTTCAATTCATCTGAAGCTTTATTCACCGCTTGTTTTAAACTTTCTTTATAGAAAATGATTTTGTCAAGTACACATTTATCATGACTTCCGATGATTTGTGCGGCTAGAATTCCGGCATTTTTAGCTCCGTTTAAAGCAACCGTTGCGACAGGAACGCCACCAGGCATTTGAAGAATTGACAAAACTGAATCCCAACCGTCGATGGAATTACTCGATTTTACAGGAACACCAATCACAGGTAAAGGCGACATAGAAGCAACCATTCCAGGTAAATGAGCCGCACCACCAGCACCAGCTATAATTACTGAAATTCCACGAGTGTGGGCACTTTTGCTAAAATCAAATAGTTTCTCAGGAGTTCTATGTGCCGAAACAATATCGACCTCAGTTTCGATGTCAAATCCTTTTAAGATGTCGATGGCTTCTTGCATCACAGGCATATCGGAGATGCTTCCCATTATTATGGCTACTTTGCTCATATTTCTATTTTGAATTTTAAATTCTAAATTTTGAATTATTGTGATTACATTCAAAATTTCAAATTCATAATTTATAATAATTTTTAACTAATCACTCTAATACTATTCATAACTTCTTCCGCAATTCTTCTAGCTTCAACCATATTTTCATTTACAATTGTAACGTGTCCCATTTTTCTAAATGGTCTTGTTTCTCTTTTGCCGTAAATATGTGGTGTTACACCATTAATCGCCATTATTTTTTCGATGTTTTCATAAATCACTTGTCCTGAAAAACCTTCTTCACCGACCAAATTTACCATAATTCCAGCAACTTTACTATCTGTATTTCCTAAAGGTAAGTTTAAAATGGCACGCAAATGATTTTCAAATTGCGATGTATAACTTGCTTCAATCGAATAATGTCCCGAATTGTGTGGACGAGGTGCGACTTCATTAACCAAAATTTCATCATCTTCCGTTTGAAACATTTCAACAGCTAACAATCCCACATGGTTAAAGGCTTCAGAAACTTTTAGAGCAATTTCGGTTGCTTTTTGAGCCACTTTTTCATCAATTCGTGCAGGACAAATAACATATTCTACTTGATTCGCTTCGGGATGGAATTCCATTTCAACTACAGGATAGGTTTTCACTTCGCCAGAAACTGAACGAACCACAATTACTGCTAACTCATTTTTAAACGGAACTATTTCTTCTGCGATACACTCTACATTCGGTAAAATGTCTAAATCGGAAGCAATTCGCACTATTTTTACACCATTTCCATCATACCCAAATTGGGCACATTTCCACACAAAAGGAAAGGATAGGTTTTCGATTTCTGATTTTAATTGATTCAAATCCTCAAATCGTTGATGAGTTGAAGTTGGAATTGTATTTTCAACATAAAAATCTTTTTGGCGACCTTTATTCTGAATTAATCGTAAGGTTTTTGGAGATGGATATATGGCTAATCCTTCTGCTTCTAATTTATCTAAAGCATCTAAATTTACATTTTCAATTTCGATAGTAAGCACATTAACTTTCTTTCCAAATCGATAAATAGCATCAAAATCCATTAAATCGCCTATAAAAAATTCAGTAGCTCCAAATTGACTTGGTGCTGCTGCGCTTGGGTCGATAACGTAGGTTTTAATGTCTAATTTTCGAGCTTCAGCCAACAGCATTTTGCCTAATTGACCGCCACCGAGAATTCCCAGTTTAAAATCGGAAGAAAAATAATTCATGTAGTATATTGAAAAGAAACCAATTAGTTTCTAGTTTAGTTGTTAATGCAAATATACAAATCAAAATCATTTTTTTTAGGTTAAAGGTTGTAGATATTTTGTAATTTTGTTTTTCAAATTAAAAAGTTTATAATGTTACGATTACAGCTTCCAACAGATCCAAGATGGGTTAATATTGTCGAAAAAAATATTGAAGAAATTTTAACGGATCATGCATGGTGTGAACAAAAAGCAGCTTCAAATGCAATTACTATTATTACAATCAATTCTGAATATCCTGATTTAGTAACAGATATGTTAGCTTTAGCTAAAGAAGAAATTGAACATTTTCAAATGGTTAACGACATTATTTTGAAAAGAGGATTAACTTTAGGAAGAGAACGTAAAGATGAATATGTTGGAGAATTAGCACAATACATGCGAAAAAGCAATACAGGAAGTAGAGTGTCAGGTTTTGTTGAAAGAATGCTTTTTTCTGCTATGATTGAAGCTCGAAGTTGTGAACGATTCAAAGTACTTTCTGAAAACATTAATGATGCTGAATTAGCGGAGTTTTATAGAAGTTTAATGGAAAGCGAAGCAGGTCATTACACAACGTTTATTGGGTATGCAAGAAAATATGGTAATGGTATTGATGTTGAAAAGCGTTGGAGAGAATGGTTGGATTTTGAAGCCTCAATTATTGTAAAATACGGAAAAGAAGAGTCGGTTCACGGCTAATGTTTGTTTTTTTCTTCAATCCATTTGCTTAAATATTTTGTGCTTTTCAAAGAATGATGGTGTAACATTTGACCAATAAAATTTTTTGATCTCGTCTCGTTTATATTGCTTTTTAAATAGTTTAGTTTTTCATTCAATTTTTGTCCGTTAATGTCTTTGTTAAATAGTTGATTTATAATATCAAAACCGTTTTTTTGGGCTTTTATCCAAATTTTAGTATCCTGATATAGTACAACAGCAGCATTAGCCATTTCTTCGTAATCATTTGAAATAAATCCGTTCCAATTTAAATTGCTGTGCATTCCTTCCGCACCAATAGTTGTTGTTACACTAGGAGTTCCACTTTCCATAGCATCTGTAAGTTTTCCTTTTATTCCTGCTCCAAATGGAATTGGCGCTAATAAAACTTTTGCATTAGCTAGTTGATTTTTTGCACTTTCGGCTCTTCCTTTTACTAAAAAACCTTCTGAAACATTGTGTAATTGTAGTGCTTTTTCGGAAATATAAGAACCGTAAACGTGTAATTCGGCTTTTGGTAATTTCTTTCTAATTAACGGCCAAAGTTTTTCTTTTAATATTAAAACGGTTTTCCAGTTGGGTTCATGTCTAAAATTTCCTATAGAAATAAAATGTTGTCTTTCTTCAAATTTCGGAAGTTTGGAACTATAATTTGGTGCAATTGGTTCAATTAAAAAAGGAAGATGTAACAGTAAATCGGAATCAATTTTAAATTCATTTACCAATAATTCGGTTTCAAATTTTGATATAATTAGAGAACAGTCCGATCGGTAAATACTTGCAATTTCTCTTTTTGTTATTTCAGCTTTAAACATGTCATAAATTGTAGCTATTGTATTTTTTTTATAGCAATCTTGTCGAACAGTTCGTAAAAAATGCAAGTCTTCAGTATTTAGTATTCGGATGCTTTTTGGGCAATTTTCAGCTACGCGCCACCCATATTGTTCTTCAGTCATAAATCTATCAAAAACAACAAAATCTGGATTCAATTGTTGTATCAAATCATCAAAAGCGCTATTGTTTAATTCAATTGGATAAGTTGCTACATCTAGGAGTTTTAAATCGAACATAAATTCACTAAATGAGGCAGAAGAAGCAAAAACTACTTTCCATTTTTGCAATTGAAAATGTTGAATCAATTGAAGCATTCTCGATCCAGCAGCAGTAGAACTAGGTTCTGGCCAAACAGTTCCAATAATTAGCACTAAATTAGGTTGCATTGCTTTAAAAATAAGTGTCAAATGTATAAATAAACTAGCTATTTAAACCATTCTTATTATCACTATTTACTATATTTGCAACTTATTTCAAAAATCTAAAAAATATGTTACACCTTCATGATAAAACATTTGAACCTTTTATTTCATCAGATGAAATAGATTTTGCCATTAAAAATTTAGCTAAACAGATGGATGATGATTTTTTTGAGGAAATTCCCGTTTTTATAGGCGTTTTAAATGGATCATTTATGGTACTTTCTGATTTGTTAAAACAATATAGAGGTATGTGTGAGGTAAGTTTTATAAAATTAGCATCATACGAAGGTACTCAATCAACAAATCATGTAAAACAATTGATTGGATTAAATGAAAATTTGGAAGGTAGAACAGTTGTAATTGTTGAAGATATTATTGACACAGGAGCAACAATTGAAGAATTGAAAGCAATACTTAAAGAACATAAAGTAAAACATTTAAAAATAGCTACTTTGTTTTTTAAACCAGATGCTTTTAAAAAAGACATTAAAATTGATTATGTTGGAATACGAATTCCGAACAAATTCATCGTAGGTTATGGACTTGACTATGATGGATTGGGTAGAAATTTACCGGATGTTTACCAACTGGCTCAATAGGTTACTTTAATTACTAAATTTTAAACACTTCTATTTTAATTTAAAATGATAAATATAGTATTGTTCGGAAAACCAGGAGCTGGTAAAGGAACACAAGCAGAATTTTTGAAAGGAAAATACAATTTAACACATTTATCTACTGGAGATATTTTTAGATTCAACATTAAGAGCGAAACAGAATTAGGCAAATTAGCTAAATCTTTTATGGATAATGGCGATTTAGTTCCTGATGAAGTTACGATAAAAATGCTTCAAAGTGAAGTGGAAAAAAATCCAAATTCGGCGGGCTTTTTATTTGATGGTTTTCCAAGAACTTTGGCTCAAGCAGCGGCTTTAGATATTTTTTTAAAAACTAAAAACCAAAAAATAACAGCAACTGTTGCTCTAGAGGCAGATGATGAAATTTTAATACAGAGGTTGTTAGAAAGAGGAAAAACTTCTGGAAGACCGGACGATCAAGACGAAGAAAAAATTCGTAATAGGTACCAAGAATACAACGAAAAAACAGCTCCCTTAATGGAGTATTATCAAAACCAAAATATATTTTATGCCGTTGATGGTATAGGATCAATTGAAGCTATAACCGAACGATTAAGTAAAGTAATTGATAGTTTGTAGTTTTTGTTTACATTATTTTTTTCTTTTTAAATGGAAATTAATTTTTTAAACTTTTAAACTCATAAAAATGACAGAAGGAAATTTTGTAGATTACGTAAAAATATATGTCTCATCAGGAAAAGGTGGGAAAGGGTCAACGCATTTACACCGTGAAAAGTTTATTGAAAAAGGGGGGCCTGACGGAGGAGATGGAGGAAGAGGAGGTCATGTTTTTTTAGTAGGGAATAAAGGATTGTGGACGCTTTTTCATTTGAAATTTGCTCGTCATATTAAAGCTGGTCATGGTGGTGATGGCGGAGGAGATAGAAGTACTGGACATGACGGAGAAGATAAATTTATTGAAGTGCCATTAGGTACTGTCGTAAGAGACAAAGAAACTGATGAAATCCTTTTTGAAATTACAGATCATGGTGAAAAACGAGTTTTAGCAAAAGGAGGAAAAGGAGGTTTAGGAAACTGGCATTTTAGAAGTTCAACAAATCAAACACCTCGATATGCACAACCTGGTTTGTTGGGTGTAGAAATGGATGTAGTTTTAGAACTAAAAGTTTTGGCAGATGTTGGGTTAGTTGGTTTTCCAAATGCTGGAAAATCTACTTTATTATCAGTTTTAACTTCTGCAAAACCAAAAATTGCAGATTATCCGTTTACTACATTAAAACCTAATTTAGGAATTGTTGCTTATAGGGATTTTCAATCATTTGTTATAGCCGACATCCCTGGAATTATTGAAGGAGCTGCCGAAGGAAAGGGTTTAGGGCATTATTTTTTAAGACATATTGAACGAAATTCCACCCTACTTTTTTTAGTTCCAGCTGATGCAAAAGACATTCGGGAAGAGTATAATATTTTACTTAATGAATTGTCAAAATACAATCCGGAAATGCTTGATAAAGAAAGATTAATTGTAATTTCAAAATCAGATATGTTAGACGATGAATTACAAGAAGCAATGAAAATTGAATTGGATCGAACTTTTGACACAATTCCTTATTTATTTATTTCTTCTGTTGCACAACAAGGATTAGTTGAATTAAAAGATAAATTATGGCAAATGTTGAATGTGACTAACGAAAAAGCTAGTTTATAGGTTCGCCATACAAGTCAAATTCGGTCGCAGCAATTATTTTCACATTTACAAATTCACCTGTTTTAACATAAAATTTTGAAGCATCAATAAGAACTTCATTGTCAACATCTGGGCTGTCAAATTCAGTTCTTCCAACAAAATGCTGTCCTTCTTTTCGGTCAATGATACAGGTGTAGGTTTGTCCAATTTTTTCTTGATTCAAATCCCATGAAATTTGAGATTGAATTTCCATAATTTCCTCTACTCGTTTTTGTTTGACTTCTTCTGGTACATCGTCGTTCAACAAATAAGCATGGGTGTTTTCTTCGTGGGAATAGGTAAAACAACCTAATCGTTCAAATTTCATTTCTTGAACCCAATCCCTTAATATGTCAAAATCTTCCTGAGTTTCGCCTGGATAACCTACAATTAATGTTGTTCTAATTGCCATTCCAGGCACTTTTTCTCTAAAAGTTTTAAGTAAATCTGTAGTTTTTTCTTTTGTAGTACCTCTTCTCATTGATTTTAGTACTGAATCTGAAATATGTTGCAGTGGAATATCTAAGTAATTGCAAATTTTAGGTTCTTTTTTCATTAAATCAAGAACATCTAAAGGAAAACCAGTTGGAAAAGCATAGTGTAATCTAATCCATTCAATACCTTCAATTTTAACCAGATTTTCTAAAAGTTCGGCTAAATTTCTCTTTTTGTACAAATCCAAACCATAATAGGTTAAATCTTGTGCAATAAGAATTAATTCTTTAACGCCATTATTTGCCAAACCTTCTGCTTCTCGAACTAACTTTTCAATTGGTTGAGAAACATGTTTTCCTCTCATAAGCGGAATTGCACAAAAACTACAAGGTCGGTCGCAACCTTCTGCAATTTTTAAATAAGCATAATTTTTGGGTGTCGTTGTTAATCGTTCACCTAAAAGCTCGTGCTTATAGTCAGCACCTAGTGCTTTTAGAAGCCCTGGCAGTTCAGTTGTTCCAAAATACTGATCTACATTTGGAATTTCTTTTTCTAAATCTGGTCTATATCGTTCAGACAAACAACCTGTAACAAACACTTTGTCAACAATACCTTGTTCTTTTTTTTCAACATATTCTAAAATCGTATTAACAGATTCTGCTTTTGCATTATTAATAAAGCCGCAGGTATTGATTACGACTATATTTCCTTCCTCTTCGTGAACAACATCTTTACCACTTGCTTTTAATTGCCCCATTAAAACTTCGCTGTCGTACGTGTTTTTGGAACAGCCTAATGTAATAACGTTTATTTTATTTTTTTTGGTCGATTTTGTTCTCATTTTGAATTGGCTTCACTTTTTTAGAAGGCTTGCAAAAGTACAGTTTTTATTCAAATGACACTTTAAATTGCCTCTTTTTCAACAGAAAATTTTCATTTTAGTACTAGTACTGTTGCTTTAAAAAAGGAAGTAAAATGATCTAAAGAAGTACAGTGTTCCCTACTTTCTATGTTGATTTTCATAAAAGTCGATCAATAATTCCTTTTAGAAGTTTTGAGTTTTGAATTTTTAGTTAGGGTTAGAATAGTAGTATGTGGTTTTTTTGTTGGTAAGGCTAATTTCCCCTCCCCAACCCTCCCCGAAGGGGAGGGAGGCGCGTTGGACAATTCCATACCTGTTTTTCCTTCACAATAAAGCTGCTCTAGTTTAGCATCCTCTGCTGTTGTCCAAGGCAAATAGGCTTTTGGATGTTGTGTTCTTAGTTTTTCAACCGAGTACTTTTTCTCATTAGGTTGGTTAACCGATTTTA
>CANGIF010000055.1 GCA_947453885.1 Flavobacteriaceae bacterium | reverse complement strand
ATGAAAATGCAAACAAAAAAAATTCATTATCCCGCTTTGATTCAAAAAACAATTCTTTGCCCTTTGAAACAAAAATAGATTAGTTCGAATACTATAATATCGGAAAAATGTAGAGTTGTTTTTTCTCATCGAGCAAATGTAAAAAAATAATATATCGTAATTAAAAACTTTTATAAAAAAATCAACAATATTTATATTCTTGAAATGAGGCAATAATTAGTTCATTACTAACTGTTTGATTTATTTTTACATTTCCAATTCCGTCCAGTAGAACAAATTGTATTTTTCCATGCTCATTTTTCTTGTCGTGAATCAATAAATCAAGTATTTTTTGTAGGTCTATATTTTCAAAATCGACAGGATCGAACATGTTTTTTATAACGTTACTTATTTGTAAAAAGTCCTTTTCTGAAAGTAATTCTTTTTGAAAAGAGATATAGCTTTCAAGGTACAATCCAATTGCTACCGCTTCACCATGAAGCAATGTTTTCTGATTTTCATTTTCAAGAAAATAACTTTCTATAGCGTGCCCTAAAGTATGTCCAAAGTTTAATGCTTTTCTTAATCCTATTTCATTGGGATCTTGTAAAACAATGTTGTTTTTTATTTCAATTGAAGTGTATATTAGGTTCTCAAGTTCAAAACTATCCAGCTTTGAAAGGTCTAAGAACAAATTCCAATAGGCTCTATCAGCAATTAATCCATGCTTTAGCATTTCTGCCAAGCCAGAGCGCATTTCATTGGTAGGTAAAGTATCTAAATAGTAGGTGTCAATTACAACCATTTTAGGTGTTTGTATGACCCCAATTTGATTTTTAAGTGGTCCTAAATCAATACCTGTTTTACCTCCAATTGAGGCGTCAACCATAGCTAATAAAGTAGTTGGAATTACAATGTGATCAATTCCTCTTTTAAATGTAGCAGCAATAAAACCTCCCAAATCAGTTACAACTCCACCGCCAACAGAAAGGATAATACTTTTTCTATCGGCACCTAAATCCGTTAAAGCATTCCAAATTTCAATACAAGTTGTAATGTTCTTATTTTCTTCTCCTGATTCAAATTCAATTATTTCAATAGGAATTTCAGTTGCAAGTTGAGCTAAAAAAAAAGGCAAACAGGAATCGTTTACCGTACTGTCCACAATAATAAAAATTGTAGAATAATTATTTGAATTTAAAAAGGAATTTAAAGTTTCATATCCAGTAGAACCAAATAAAATCGAATAATCCTTTGCTGCTATTCTTTGCATTGTTTTGAAATAGATTATGTACAAAAATAGCTTAAGTATTTTTAAATAGCAATTAAAAAAACCAAACATTTTTTTTAATTGTTTGCTTTTTACAGCCTACAAAAAAAGAATGTTCGGTTATATTTTTAAATTTATAAATAAACTAAAAATGCAAATTCTTTATTATAAATAAAGTAGCTGATTTTATTTTAATGACTCTAAACTTTGCTCTAAAGTTGCAATTTTAGACAAAGCATCAGCCTCTTTTTTACGTTCCATTTCTAAGACTTTTTCAGGAGCGCCAGCTACAAATTTTTCATTTGATAATTTATTTTGAACTGATTTTAAAAACCCTTTAGTGTACGTTAACTCTTCGGTTAATTTTGCTTTTTCTTCTTCAATATTGAGCATTCCTAAAACGGGAATATAATATTCATTAGATTTAACTCTATAAGATTGAGCACTTTCAACTTTTTCACTTATGTATTTGAATTCCGAAACATTTCCAAGTTTTATTATTATAGAATCAAAATGAGCTGTTACTTTTTCATTGTTAATTACCATTAATTCAATAGCATCTTTGAAAGCAATATTTTTTTCTTTTCTAATGGTTCGCAAGCCAGAAATAACCTCTTTAGTAAATTCAAATTCCGAAATTATGTTTTCGTTTACAGTGTGTAGTTTTGGCCAATTTGAAATTATCAAAGCCTCATCAGTGTTTCTTTCTTTAATAAGATGCCAAATTTCTTCGGTTAAAAACGGCATAAATGGATGCAATAATTTTAAATTACTTTCAAGCATTTCAATTGCTTTATCCAAAGTGGTTTTATCGATAGGTTGTTGGTACGCGGGTTTTATCATTTCTAAAAACCATGCACAGAAATCATCCCAAACCAGTTTGTAAATACTCATTAAAGCATCTGATAATCGGTATTTTTCAAAATGATCTTCAATTTCAACTAATGCTTTTTGAAGTTTAGCTTCGTACCATTCAATCGCAACTTTTGAAGATGGTGATTGCGGTATGTCTGCCACTTCCCAGCCTTTTATTAATCGAAATGCATTCCAAATTTTATTTGCAAATGCTTTTCCATTGTTACATAATTCTTCATCAAACATAATGTCGTTTCCAGCAGAAGCACTCAAAAGCAATCCTACTCTAACACCATCGGCACCAAATTTTTCAATTAACTCAAGTGGCTCTGGAGAATTTCCTAATGATTTAGACATTTTACGTCGTTGTTTGTCACGAACTAAACCTGTTAAATATACATTTGAAAATGGTTTTTCTGAAGTATATTCATATCCAGCAATTATCATTCTAGCTACCCAAAAGAACAAAATATCGGGCCCTGTTACTAAATCATTTGTAGGATAATAATATTTAAAATCGTCATTTTTAGGTTCTAAAATACCACCAAAAACAGCAATTGGCCACAACCATGAAGAAAACCAAGTGTCTAAAGCATCAGGATCTTGTTTTAAATCTTTTGTTGTAAGATTTGTGTTTGCTGTTCTCTTTTGAGCTAAAATTAAAGCTTCCTCTTGTGTTTCAGCAACAACAAAATCCTCTTTTCCATCGCCAAAATAATAGGCTGGGATTTGTTGACCCCACCATAATTGTCTTGAAATATTCCAATCCCGGATGTTTTCTAACCAATGACGATAGGTATTATCAAATCGTTTAGGATATAATTTAATGTCATCTGTTTCCAAAACGGCTTTTATGGCTGGCTTGACTAAATCTTCCATTCTCAAAAACCATTGATCGGATAATCTAGGTTCTATTACAGCTTTTGTTCTTTCGGAAGTTCCAACTTTGTTTAAATGGGTTTCGGTTCTTACCAAAGCTCCAATAGTTTCTAATTCTCTTGCAATTTCTTCACGAACTACAAATCGATCTTTTCCTTTATAGTGCATCCCATAAGCATTCAATGAAGCATCCTCGTTGAAAATATCAATTATTTCAAGATTGTGTTTTTCTCCAAGTGTTTTATCGTTCATATCGTGAGCAGGTGTCACTTTTAAACATCCTGTACCAAATTCAATATCAACATATTCGTCTTCAATAATAGGAACAATTCTTCCACAAATTGGAACAATTGCTTTTTTACCTTTTAAATGACTTAAACGCTCATCGTTTGGATTGATACAAATTGCTGTATCCCCAAAAATTGTTTCAGGCCTTGTGGTTGCTACGGTTAAGTAGTCATTACTTCCTTCAATTTGGTAGTTTAAAAAATACAATTTCCCCTGTCGCTCTTCAAAAAGGACTTCTTCGTCCGAAAGAGTTGTCTTTGCTTCAGGGTCCCAATTTACCATTCTATACCCTCTGTATATTTGCCCTTTGTTGTACAAATCGACAAAAGATTTAATGACTGATTTAGACATGTCTGGATCCATTGTGAATTTGGTCCTGTCCCAATCACACGAACAACCAAGTTGTTTCAATTGTTCTAAAATAGTACCGCCATATTTATCGGTCCATTCCCAAGCATGCTTTAAAAATTCTTCACGAGATAAATCATTTTTATTAATTCCTTCTGCTTTTAATTTTGCAACTACTTTAGCTTCAGTTGCAATAGAGGCGTGGTCTGTACCAGGAACCCAACAGGCATTAAAGCCTTTTAATCGTGCTCTTCGAATTAATACATCTTGAATTGTGTTATTTAGCATATGACCCATGTGTAAAACACCTGTTACATTTGGAGGTGGAATTACAATAGTGTAGGGAACTCTTTCGTCTGGAACTGAATGAAAATAGTTGTTTGCCATCCAATAGCTGTACCACTTATTCTCTATACTTTTGGAATCAAATTGTGCTGGAATTGTCATTTTATATTTGTATTTATTGGATCAGATTTAGATTTTATAATTTTATTGGTTTTAATTGTCCAAAAAGTAACTTCGTTTTTAGACCACTTTTTGAATTAGATGCAAAAGTAATTATTCAGCCATTATAAAAAAAGGAAATAATTGTTTGTACATTAATTAAAAGAAACTAATTTTACAAATCTAATTAATTTGAGTTATGAAAAAAGTACTATTGCTTATTGGATTACTAGCTAACACTGCATTATTTGCACAAGTGGGACCAAAAATTGAATTTAAAAACAAAGACAATACTGTTGATTTTGGTACAGTTTCAAAAGATACAGATAGTGGTATTCGGTCGTTTGAATTTACAAATATTGGAGATGAACCTTTGATAATTAATAATGTGCAATCAACTTGTGGATGTACCGTTCCAACTAAACCAACAGAACCTATTTTACCTGGTAAAACAGGAAAAATAGACGTTAAATACAATATGAATCCGGGCACAATTAGAAAAACTATAATTGTAGAATCCAATGCCAAAAACTACGACGAAGGCATCATTAAACTTTCAATAAAAGGAGAGGTTATTGTTAAAAAGGAAGTTAGCCCTTTAGAAAAGAAAAAATCTATTTTAAATCAATAATTAATTGGAATCGTTAAAGTTCAAATTCTTTTTAGCTTTAACAAAAGAATTAAATTCATCTAATTTTCTTTTAGAAATTGGTATTAATTCACCATTGGTAAGTTCGCAGAATACGCCTGCTTTTTTAACTAATTTATTGACATAATTTATGTTAACCACATACGAGTGGTGGATTCTAAAAAAGAAATTCAAATCAAAATCATCTTGGTAACCGCCAATGTTTTTGCTTGAGGTGTATTTTTGACCATTGTTCATAACAAAAAGTGTGTACTTACCTTCAGCTTTACAATATTGAATATCTCCAATTCTTAATAAATCTATTTTATCTGTTGAGGAAATGGTTATAAATTCTCTACTAACTGTATTGGACTCCGTTTTAAAATCATAATCTTTATGTTTTTCCATAAATTGTTCCATTTCAATCGCTTTAACGGCATTTGTTAAGGCTTTTAATGCAGACTCAATTTCCACAGGTTTAACAATATAATCAATAGCATTGTATTTAAAAGCAAACAACGCAGATTCTTTTTCTGCTGTTGTAAAAATAATTTTGAATTTGCTATAATCAACATGCTCTAAAACATCAAAAGCATTTCCATCGTTTAAAGTGATGTCAAGAAATACAATGTCAGGCGATTTAGTATTAATTTCCATAATACTATCTTTAACATTTTCTGCAGTTCCAACAATTTCGATATAGGAGCAATAGTCAGTAAGAATTTTCTTTAAAATCTCAAGATTTATAAAGTCATCTTCAATAATTACGGCTTTGAAATTTTGCATCTATTACTATTTAATTAAAAGGTGTACTTACGTTTAATGAAACTAAATTTACTAAAAGTCAACGAATTTAATAATTATTTATATTACAAACCTACAACAAAGTAATAACTGGTCA
The DNA here is from genome assembly GCA_947453885.1 of Flavobacteriaceae bacterium. GTDB lineage: Bacteria > Bacteroidota > Bacteroidia > Flavobacteriales > Flavobacteriaceae > Flavobacterium. Next base: position 6,798 of record CANGIF010000055.1, on the reverse strand, counting down.
CTTTTAGGTAATAAGTGGGCGGATTATTTTTAATATAAAAAAAAACAATAAAATTTAGTTTTAAAAATTCATTTCTACTATTTTTACCTACGTAAATTTAATACAAATAGATTTAATTTTATTCAATTTTTATGAGTGAATTTGACAATAACGACAGATATGAAAATAGCAGTGCTGCTGATACTGTAAATTTTGAATCCAGAATTAATTTGGAGCCTTTGTTACACAAAATAACAGAAATTAAAGCAGAGTTAACTACTGTAATTGTTGGTCAACAAAAAATGATAGACCAATTATTAGTAGCCATTTTGTCAAATGGACATGTCCTTTTGGAAGGTGCTCCTGGTGTGGCCAAAACAATTACTGCAAAATTACTTTCTAAAACATTAAGTATTGATTTTAGTAGAATACAATTTACACCTGACTTAATGCCGTCGGACATATTAGGAACTACGATTTTTGATTTAAAAAAATCGGAGTTTGAGTTCAAAAAAGGACCTATTTTTTCAAATTTAATTCTAATTGACGAAATAAATAGAGCTCCTGCCAAAACACAAGCCGCATTATTTGAAGTAATGGAAGAGCGACAAATTACAATTGACGGAAAAGAATTCCAGTTAGATACCCCTTTTTTAGTTATTGCCACTCAAAACCCAATTGAACAAGAAGGAACTTACCGACTTCCAGAAGCGCAATTGGATCGCTTTTTATTTAAAATTGTTATTGACTATCCCAAACCTGACGAAGAGTTGTTGATCCTTCAAAGAGAACATATGCTTAAAGACAATAATAAATTAGCAAGTATCAAAAATATATTAAACGCTTTAGAGATAACAACTTACCAAAGCTTAGTTAAACAAATAATTGTAGAACAAAATTTAATTGAATACATAACAAAAATTGTAGTTAGCACTCGTGAAAACGGATTTTTATATTTGGGTGCTTCTCCTCGTGCATCAATTGCAATTTTGAATGCAGCCAAAGGATTTGCAGCCATACGTGGGCGTGATTTTGTAACACCTGAAGATATTAAAGAAGCTGCAATTCCTGTTTTACAACATCGAATTATGGTTACACCAGAAAGAGAAATGGAAGGTGTTACCACAATTCAAATTATCAAACAAATTTTAGAAACGGTTGAAATTCCTAGATAAGTTAAAATATACATTGGTTTCATTTTGAATTTTTTTAAAAAACTATATTTCAATAATTTCTTTTTTTACATTCTAATTGGTATAATTGGATTGTTTTGTGTTGCTTTTATTTTTCCTTTTTTATACACTGCAGTTTGGTTACTTGTACAAATTTTAGTTACTTTTTTAGTTCTAGATTGTGCCATTTTATTTTTATCAAAAAAGGGGATTCAGGGAGCTAGAATTGTACCTGATAAACTATCAAATGGGGATGAAAACAAAATTGCAGTCACAATAAAAAATAACTTTACGTTTCCTATTCATGTCAAAATAATTGACGAAATTCCCTTCCAATTTCAACTTCGTACTTTTGAAATTAAACGTAAAATTAAAGCGTCCTGTATAGATGATTTTGATTATTTATTACGACCAACCCAACGCGGGGAATATTTTTTTGGTCACTTAAACATTTATGTTTCAAGTCCTATACGACTTGTTTCCAAACGGTTTGTTTTTGATAGTAATAAGATGGTTCCTGTTTATCCTTCGTTCGTTCAATTACGCAAATACGACTTATTGGCTTTTACTAACAGTCTCTTTCAATATGGCGTTAAAAAAATAAGACGGATTGGACATACCATGGAGTTTGAACAAATTAAAGAATACGTGCAAGGCGATGACATTAGAACTTTAAACTGGAAAGCCACTGCAAAACGAAACAGCTTAATGGTTAATCAATTTCAAGATGAAAAATCGCAATCTGTTTACATGCTTATTGACAAAGGGAGGGTGATGAGAATGCCTTTTAATGGAATGAGTTTACTAGATTATGCCTTAAATGCCACCTTAGTTTTATCGAATGTTATTTTAAAAAAACAAGACAAAACGGGCATGCTTTCTTTTTCTAAAAAAATAGAAAATAGGGTAGTAGCTGATAAAAAAGCAGGACAACTTCAAAAAATAGTTGAAGCGCTCTATAACGTTAAAACCGACTTTTTTGAAAGCGATTTCAGCAGGTTATATATTGACATTAAAAAAAATATCAACCAACGCAGCCTACTTATTTTATATACTAATTTTGAAACAATGGATGGATTAAATAGGCAACTTCCTTATCTAAAGGCAATTGCTAAAAATCATTTATTGGTAGTTGTTTTTTTTAGCAATACCGAATTGAATGAAATTATCAGATCGAAAACGACAACTATTCAAGAAGTGTATGATAAAGTGATTGCCGAAAAATTTGTTTTTGAAAAACGACTAATTGTTAACGAACTACGAAAACATGGTATTTACACCGTGTTGACACAACCAGAAAATTTAACTATAGATTCCATCAATAAATACCTAGAAATTAAGGCTAGAGGTATTTTATAACCCTTCATGGAAACATACCTTATAACAAGTGATTTGAATCTTTTTTTAGTACTCTACAGCCTCACCACTCTTTTTTGCTAAACCAATTCTTTTTTCAAAAACTGGGCAGTGTAGCTTTTTTTAACCTTAGCCACTTCTTCAGGTGTACCTTTAGCAACAACCATTCCACCGCCTTTTCCACCTTCAGGGCCAATATCAATAATGTAATCGGCCAGTTTAATTACGTCCATATTGTGTTCAATAATTAAAATAGTGTTGCCTTTATCTACTAATTTAGTAATGACTTCCATCAAAACTCGAATGTCTTCAAAATGGAGTCCTGTAGTAGGTTCGTCTAAAATATAAAAGGTGTTTCCAGTATCTTTTTTAGAAAGTTCACCTGCTAATTTGATACGTTGTGCTTCGCCACCAGATAGTGTTGTACTTTGTTGTCCTAACGTTATGTATCCTAAACCTACGTCTTGAATGGTTTTAATTTTCCGGTAAATTTTTGGAATCATTTCAAAAAAAGGAACTGCTTCGTCCACTGTCATGTTTAAAACATCGGAAATGGATTTGCCTTTGAAACGGATTTCAAGTGTTTCGCGATTGAAACGTTTGCCTAAACAGGTTTCACATTCTACATACACATCGGGTAAAAAACTCATTTCTATAGTTCTAACTCCTGAACCTTCGCACGTTTCGCAACGACCTCCTTTTACATTAAAGCTAAATCGACCTGCTTTGTAGCCTCGAATCATGCTTTCTGAAGTCATTGTAAACAGGTTGCGAATTTCCGAAAAAACGTCGGTATAGGTAGCCGGATTGCTCCTTGGTGTTCTTCCAATTGGACTTTGGTCAATGTCAATAACTTTATCGATGTGTTCCAATCCCTCAATTTTTTTGTACGGTTTTGGTTTTTTTACACCGTTAAAATAATAGGCGTTTAAAATAGGGTAGAGGGTTTCATTAATTAAAGTTGATTTTCCGCTGCCCGAAACTCCTGTAACACAAATTAATTTTCCTAAGGGTAATTCAATTGTAACATTTTTCAAATTATTTCCAGTTGCTCCTGACAATTTCAGAAAATTGCCATTGCCCGCTCTCCTTGCTTTTGGAATTTCAATTTTCATTTCGCCATTAAGGTATTGGGCGGTCATGGTGTGTTCCTTTACTATTTCGGCTGGAGTTCCTTTGCTGATTATTTCGCCACCAAATTTTCCTGCTTTGGGACCAATATCAATTACATAATCAGCACGTTCAATCATGTCTTTGTCGTGTTCAACCACAATTACGGAGTTGCCAATATCTCGCAATTGTTCTAGCGAATGAATTAATTTTTCGTTGTCGCGCTGGTGTAAGCCAATGCTGGGTTCGTCCAAAATGTACAATACACCTACTAATTGTGAGCCTATTTGAGTTGCCAATCGAATTCGTTGTGCTTCTCCGCCAGAAAGTGATTTGGAACTTCTGCTCAACGCTAAATATTCCAAACCGACATTCATTAAAAAATTAAGTCTGTCCTTGATTTCTTTGATGACTTCGGTTGCTATTTTCTTTTGTTTTTCGGATAATTTTGCTTCTAAGTTTTGAAACCATTGGGTCAAATCGGAAATATCCATTTCACAAAGTTCCGCAATGTTGTGGTTGTCCATTTTAAAAAACAAGGCTTCTTTTTTTAATCTGGAACCGTCACAAACGGGACATTTAATTTCGTCCATAAATTCTTTTGCCCACCGCTTAATGCTGGAAGAATTACTTTCGTCGTGTTGGTTTTTAATAAAATTTGAAATGCCTTCAAACTCTATTTTATATTCTTTTGTAATGCCTAGTGTTTTTGATGCTACTGCAAATTTTTCTTTACCGCCGTTTAAAATCATTTCCATTGCTTCAGCAGCAATACTTTCGATAGGGTCGGTTATTTTAAAATCGAATTTTTCGCCAATGGTTTCCAATTGTTTGAAAATCCAGTTGGCTTTGTACTCGCCTAATGGTGCAAAACCGCCTGCTTTGATACTCAGTTTTGGATTGGGCACTATTTTTTTTAGGTTAATTTCGTTTACGGTTCCTAGCCCGTTACAATGGCTACAGGCTCCTTTTGGCGAATTGAAAGAAAACAAATTTGGCTCAGGGTTTTGATAGGAAATTCCTGTGGTAGGACACATTAAGTTTCTGCTAAAAAAACGAATTGTATCTGTTTCATGATCCAGAATCATTAGGACATTTTCACCATGGTACATTGCCGTTTTAATACTTTCGGTCAATCTGTTTTGATGGTCTTCGTTTGCTTCAATTAGCATTCTATCCACCACAATTTCAATATCGTGGGTTTTGTATCTGTCCAATTTCATGCCAACGGTAATTTCTTTAATTTCACCGTTTATTCTAACTTTTAAAAATCCTTGTTTTGCAATTTGTTGAAACAATTCCGCATAATGGCCTTTTCTAGCTCTAATTAATGGGGCTAAAATGGTTATTCGTTTGCCAATAAAATCGTTAATGATGAGGGTTTTAATTTGGTCGTCACTGTAGGAAACCATTTTTTCGCCTGTGTTAAAACTGTAGGCGTCAGCTCCTCTGGCATAAAGTAAACGTAAAAAATCGTAAATCTCGGTTATGGTTCCAACGGTTGAACGGGGGCTTTTGCTAGTTGTTTTTTGCTCAATAGCAATTACGGGCGACAATCCATCAATTTTGTCAACATCTGGTCGTTCTAAACCACCTAAAAATTGTCGGGCATACGCAGAAAACGTTTCAATATAACGGCGCTGTCCTTCGGCATATATCGTGTCAAACGCCAAGGATGATTTTCCAGAACCCGAAAGTCCCGTAATGACTACTAACTGGTCTCTAGGAATTGCAATATCAATGTTTTTTAGATTATGAACTCTTGCCCCTAATACGTTGATACAATTTTCGTTTACTGCCATAATTTAAGTTAAAACGCAAAAGTACACTTTTAAGGACAAATTGCACTTAGACTAGTACTAAGATTCTATAAAAAACACGTACTTATACATTATAATTTTAATTGCGATGCATTATTTACAGTGAAGTGTCTTGCTTTTTTTATTGCCTTTGCTTTGAAAATAGTAGCCAACACTCCATTTTTTAAAAATACAATTGGCGCAACTAACTATCAATAAGTGCTTTACTTTTTTTTGTTATCAAAAAGGCTTGTGACGTTATAGCACTACAGGACTACAATGAAGGCGTTTACCGGTAGTTTCAAAAGAACCATTTTGGTTTCGTCATCAATTTTTGTACTATTGTTGCCAATACAAACGCCATGTCTTTAGAACGTCATTTTATTTTACACAAACCTTATGGCTATTTGAGCCAATTTAGATACGAATTAAAACGAACCAAACAACTTTTGGGGGCACTTTATGATTTTCCAATTGGGACTATGGCAATAGGGCGGTTAGACGAAGATTCAGAAGGTTTGTTGTTGCTTACAACAGATGGTAGGATGAGCGAATTGGTTCGGAGTAAAAAGGTAGAAAAAGAGTATTACGTTCAGGTGGATGGGCTTGTACATCAAGATGCCGTGGCACTTTTGATGGCTGGAGTTGTGATTGGATTTAACGGAAAAAAATACAAAACCAAACCCTGTCAGGCGGCACTTTTAGCAACTATTCCTGATTTTCCGAGTAGAGCAAAAAAAATTCGGGACGACAGACACGGTCCCACATCTTGGTTAACAATTACGCTAACCGAAGGCAAATTTAGACAAATTAGAAAAATGACAGCAGCCGTTGGTTTTCCTACCTTGCGATTGGTTCGAGTTCGGGTTGGCACCATTTTGCTTGGCTCACTTGCTTCAGGAGCAGTAGAGGAAGTAGCGACTTTTGATGTTTAAGCCAATTTTAAATCCTTATTTTACGTTGTAACTACAAATGTGCTAGTAAATCAAATCAAACAGAATTGAAACTGTACAAGCGCTTCTATTTTTTGGGTTTGGGTAAGTTTGATTTGCAACATTCCGTCAGTTAGTTGCTTCTTGTCGCTAGTTAGTTACTCCTTGCTGTCAGGTATTTGGTTCTTGCTGTCAGGTTTTTATCTCTTGCTGTCAGGTTTTTACTTCTTGTCGTTACGTCTTTACAACAATGCGCTGGCGACAAGAGCCAAAGACGCAACGACAAGCACCAAAGAAGCGACGACATGAACCAAAAGAGTAGCGACAAGAGGTAAAGAAGTGGCGACAAATAATAAAGTAGTGAAAAGAGGTAAAATGAGACAGCAATGGTATATAAAAGTGAAGAAGACAATAAATAATAGCCCTTTTGGTGATTTATATAGAATTATT
>CANGIF010000054.1 GCA_947453885.1 Flavobacteriaceae bacterium | reverse complement strand
GAATTTAGTTCAAAGAATGAAATCACCTACTCCGAATTTCTTTAAGGTATTACGAAATATTGGTTTGGGTTTAGCAGCTGCAGGTGGTGCATTATTAGCAACACCTTTTCACTTACCTGAAATTATCTCAACTATTGGAGAGTATTTGATGGTTGGTGGTTCTGTGGCTTCGGCTGTTTCACAGTCTACTGTGGAAAGTGATTAACATTACTTTTTCCCATTGCCGCACACTTCGATAAACTCAGTGTGACTTAAGATGAATCTTCATTTAAACTTAAATTAAACTAAACTATGCAACCTCATCACGATCATACAACCAGTGCTGGAACACTAACCGGAACGGTGTTTACCGTTTGTGCGATGATTGATACGCACGACTATTTGAAAACGATGATCCTTGCCTTTGTTGGTGCTATCGTGAGTTTTGTGGTTACGTTAGTTTTAAAAAAGGTGATGAAGCGATTTGAGAAGTAGAATATACAGGTAAAAAGAACCCCTACTCGAAGTGATTTGAGTGGGGTTTTTAGTTTTTCATGTTTTGGAGCTAATCAAAGATGGCGATTTCGAAGCATTTCACTTTCAACCAATATGAAACTTTGATAAAAGCACAAAGGTTGATTTAACCACTGAACTGCAACTTTTGGGTAGGTGCAGTTAGAGGTAGGCATTTTAATTATATGTTGCTTGAAGTGTTCTCAATTTGGTTTTAAAGCCATCCTTCCATGTTGAATAATCCCTGATGTCTTGTTCGATTTCCGTTTTAGATGGTAGTCGAGGAATTGTCGAAGTACCGCCATCGTGTTCAGTAACTGAATACTTGCCAAATAATCCAAGCAGAAAATCAACGTCAGTTTGTTCAGTAACGATGTAACTCAATAAATTCCCCTTTTTCAAATGAATGTTTGTATTGAAACGTTCGTATGTTTTGTTAGATAAAACTTCTTCAACAGAACGTTCTAACAACATTCTAAACCTTTTTCTAGCAGAATCAAGTTTTGTTTCTCGTCCATGTGCGTCAGTTAGTCCAAGAGCATCGTGTTCATTTAATATTCTTCTAATAGAATCTACTCTTTCTTGAACGTTTTTAGCCAAATATGGGATTTCGTCTGTAACAACACCGCTTATTCCATTGTATTTATCAATTCCTATTACTGTGCAGTCTGTTGTTGTGGTTGTCTTGTGTGTGTCAATGAGCAAACGAAGAAATGATAAGTCATGAGTAAATACAATTATTTGACGATTTTGCGATAGTTGCACAATTTTAGTTGCGATTAAATCTCTATAACCCATATCCAAAGAGGTAACTGGGTCGTCAAATATTATTGTATTCTGACGATTGTCAATCGTGCATTCAGCTAAAAAGTTAGACAAGGCAATAATTTTTTGTTCACCCTCACTTAGAATTGAATTTATTGAATCATTAATCCCGTTTAAACCGCATCTTTGAAATGTATTCCCTTGACTGGTTCTTGTTCTTGAAATCAAAACTTTACTTGCTAAGTCACGATTGAAGTAATTGAGATGAGTAACAAACTCTTGATGTTGTAGATTCACGGCTTGGTTTTCCATTGAGATGAGTAACAAACTCTTGATGTTGTAGATTCACGGCTTGGTTTTCCATTAGTTCGCCAATTTTACGTGAGATTGCAGTGGTCGTTAGTTGTGATTGACAACGACTTATCCAAGACTTGTATTTATATTCTTCAAAATATTGAAGAATTATGGTCTTGTTGTTGAATAAAAATTCTTTAGCAATTAATTCGTTAAGTTCTGAAAATAAACTACTTCTATTTTGTAGAAGTTGATTATTCTGTTCAATCTCTGTATCAATTCTTGGAATTATGATTGTAATAATTGATGTCAGAGCTTGTAAACTTATGTTTAATTCGCCACCATTTTGCAAAAATGAAATAATTGAATTTCTGAACGTAGTAACAGAATCTGAAAACTGATTATAGTTCTCTCTAAAATTTTGATTTAAATGTTCTAATTCTGCGAAGTTTTCAATTGGCGGAATAACCAAAGAATTGTATAAGCTTAATTTTTGCTGAACTATTGAATTAATTGAATTTAACTGTGTAGAAACGTCATTTAATACAAATTGATTAAATGTTATCAATCTTTGCTGTGCTGTTTCGTCAAGTTCTTGTTGGCACAATACACATTTTTCTAATGAAATTGAAGACGGGAAATTTTGGCCATCTGAAAGATTTGAACTAAGAGCATAATTACTTGCGGATTCCCACAAAGTTCGCCAAGGATTTGTTCCAAATCCTTCCAAAGCGTTTACGCTTTGTAATTCAGCTGTCGCAATTTGATAAGCATGATTTACGCTTTCAAAAGCGTTTCTGCTCGCTCTTATTTCATTTATATGTTGTTCGTTGAATAATGTTTCAATTTGCAAAAATTGTTGTATGTAGCCGTTAATTCGTGCATGTTGATTGTTTAAGTTCGTAATGTTTTGTTGAGGATTTTGCGCTGTTGTTAAGTTCGTAAGCTCTTGCTTTCTGTCCGTGTCTGTTTGTGTAAATTGAATATAAGAATCAATATTGGCACGTTGTAAATTTTCTATCGTTCCATACCATTGAGCTGTGGTCGTCTGAATCAAATTCTGAGGTAATTCAGGCTTTTGTGTGTTATATGAAACAACCGATAAGCCAAGCGTTTGATGAATACTTGTGAAGGTTGAAATCAACTTCTCCAAAACATCAATTCCAACAGGTTTATATTCTGTAGGGTTTTCATTGTTGATGTATATGTCTCCGCAATCATTGTCAAAAATAAAAATTGAATTGAGAATAGGATCACTTGGATTGTTTTCGACCCAAGTAAAACTGTTATTTGTACCATTGTTTTCTATAACGAAGTCGACTTGTTGCTGACTTGTTGAGGGATTGAAAACATTCTTTTTTAAATTAACACTTGGGTTTCTGCTCCAACATAGTTTTCTCAAAATACGAGAGTAGCTTGATTTTCCTGAACCATTTGCGCCATAAACAACTGTTAAACCTGTATTGGAAAATTGTAACTCTCCTTGACTATGCAAAGCACAAATGTTTATTGGGTTCCTAAGACTGATAAGTTTAGGATAACTTCCACTAACAGCAGTTGTTGTCGGAATGTGAGTACTGTCAAGAGGAATAGGATCTAAAGTAATTGTGTTCTCGCCACATTCTTTTTTAACCAATTGAACTAGTTCATCAATATCGTTTTGAGTAAGTGTTGTAGTTGTAACAAGTCTTCTTAAAGCGTCTTGAATAAATGTTTGTCTGCCTTGCGACCAATTTAAAATATCCTGATATATTGACATTATTGAGATTCTTATTGTTTAATTTTATTCGAGTCTTCACTGATGCTTACCTCTAACGTTTCGCAGCTTAGCGAAGTGGCGGACTTTGAAGCACCTACTTCCAATTTAGCACTAAACTTCATTTGAAAACTGAACTTCATTTTAGCACTATACCCGCCATTTTACCAAACTGCTGTTATGCGTTCGGCTTTCTATTCTTTGAATAATTTTTCCATTTCAATTATCCTTTCAGATTTGATAATAAGCCCCAAATTGTTAGGAATTTGTGATACTGAAATTGGTCTTTGAAGATTTGGTGTCATTACAATTTCTCCTGTCGCTGTTGCTTGTGGTCCAGCGTACAAAACACCAAGCAAAATTACTCTGCTTGTTCCCATATACATAGTACCTTTCTTGTCTCTATAACCACCTTCGTTGAAAATTAAAACAGGCGAACCACTTGAACCAGGAAAAGCAGCGATGTCAATCATTATTTCTTTTTTTCCATTGTAGTCGATTAATGGATTTGTAGCTGTTATACCTTTTCTAAAAATAGGCATATTATTAACAGAATCCCAAATACCGTTTGGATACCCAATCATTAGCACATCTTCAATTGCCATTAATTCGTCTTTGTGTTTTTCGGTTAATAATAGGTCTTTTGTGAAAGGAATATAAAACAATTTGTCTCCCCTTTTTTGTGCTTCATTTACAAAAGGAGCAATGGGCATTGCACATAAATCCACGTCAGCTTCGGGATGTAGACGCCAAAAACTTTCAAAATTGTCAAATGCAATAGTAAAATGTTGTGTGTCGATAGGTTCTCCTTTTTCATTAGCCTTAGTAATGATAAGTTTTCCTTTTGAAGCATTTTTTATTACGTGTTTGTTTGTAACAACAACTGGCACGTGAGTATTATTCGTTTTGTCTTCAAGAAAGTTGAAGAAGAAACCTGTTCCAGTGGAAGTACCACCAGTTTTTAATTCGCATTCAATTCGAATTGTCGAATAAGTTAGTTGTTCTGATATAGATAAATTCATAATGTTGTTTAATGTTTTCTTTTACCTAACGCAAAACGGCTGTTATGCGTTTGGCTTTTTTATTTACTTTAATTTTTTTATAGTTTTTAGTATTTTATCTGTATTTTCAGCAATACTGTCAATTTTTACTGTAATAGTTTTGGTGTCTATATCACTTTTTGAAATTCTGTCAAGTTTAGTTAATAGTGTTTCTAAGTTTTTGTTTACTTCTCTTAATTGGATTTCTGTTTCTGTCATTGATGGCTTTGTCATAGTATTAATTATATAAATCAAAACGGCTCCACTAAAGAAAACAGTAGTAACTATTTTTAAAACACGTTCAATGAACTTTGAAAATTTTGTTGGTGTCCAAGTCTGTTTAATAACTAAGTGTTTAAAATGTCGTAAATACCAGATACGCAATTTTTGAGGATAAGTAGGTTTGCCATCAAGACTTGTACTCTCCATATAAGCAACAAAATTTTCCCAAAGAGACTGAATAAATTTTTCGTCATTTAGTCTTTTAGGGTCAACCCACTCGTGCAATGCAATGTAATCTTCAATTGGTTGTCTAAATTCTGTTTTAGCAGGATAAAGAGAAATCGTTACATCACCTGTGTCATTTCGATAAAAAAACAAAGTTGCTCCTTTTTCTGTTAAACTTTTCCAACCATTTCCTTTTGTTTCAAATTCATAAGGTCTTGCTCCCCAAAAAACTTCTACTATCCTTTTTTCATTACCACCAGCACGGCTTCCAGGACAAATGCAAAGCATATGTTCATTTTGAAATATTTCAACTCTCGTGTCGTTATCGCGGAGTTTTGTAAAAACAGACTCAGAATTGTCGTAAAACGTTTCAAAATCTTTTATTTTCTGTAATCGCTTTTCTTTCATAAGTTTTTATGTGGTATTGTTTTAAGCTGACGCATAACGTTTTGCAGCTACAAGAAGTTGGCGATTTCGAAGCACAAAACTGTCTGCCAGCACTGAACTTGATAAGAAGCACAAAGCTTCATTTAACCGCTGAACCGCCAATTTCTTGTAGGTGCTGTTATGCACTGTTAATTCTTTTTTCTTTGTATTGTTCTTTAAAATATCCAATCATTTCCTCAGCGGTGTTAACTGACCATTGAGCTAAGCTTGGAGTCAATACTCTCATAGGCCATGAATGAAATACTTTTCTAGTTTCCACTGCTTTTGGTAATTTCTTTAATATTGGATGTATAGTTTTTGGGGATGGAATAACTTGTTCATATTCGGATGATTTGAAATGGATAAATTCGTTTCTGATTGAAATTAAAGACTTGAAATTGTTCCAAATATCTGAAGTAGGAGTCCATTTTTCTTCGCATATACATTTGCCTAATATTGACCATTTTAGTGTTAATTCCGTGTTTCGTTGAAAATCAAGAACACCATTATTAAATTCATTTGGGATATTATGAAGATTTGATTCTGGATGATTTTTTACGTCATCTAAAAAATATGCTACTTGATTAATATAAGCTTCTAGTGCTGACACAGAAAGTATTAAACAAGAAAGAGGATTGTGGAAATTATCATCATTCTCGTTTATTTTTTCTAGTATGTTTTTTGCAGATATCAAATACATATTTGCCATGTCGGGTAATTCAGATAACTTATACCATCCATTTTTTATTTCAACATTTTGCCATGACAAACGTGTTTTCGCCATTTCACTATCTCTAAAAATGAAATCTAATCTGGAAGTTTGTTTATTATTATCCGCTTTAATTTCTTCTGACATTCCGCCAAAACGGAAAGGGAAATCAATTGGCTCATGATCTACTTCGCCACAACATTCATCGTATTTTTTGCCACTTTCACAAATACACAAACATTTATCGCCAGAAGGCTCTTTTGCAATTCCTGCTTGCTTAGCAAATTCGATTGCTTGGTCAAATTGAAATTTAGAACTTTCAATAATTGATTTGTTATTAATTACTTGAGCAATTTCAATTGATTCTTTGGCTAATATTTTGGCTTTTTTGTACTGTTTAAGAATAATATATAAAGAAGTCAAATTTCTTAAGCTAATCGCAACACCATGTAAATCTCCAATCTTTCGAGTTATCCATAAATCTTTTCTAAGGTATGCTATGGCTCCTTTGAAATCCTTCTTTCGCCAAAAATGTAATCCAAGGTTACAATAATTAGTACCTAATCCTTCTAAATCTCCTATTTCACTCTTTGTGTATAAATTGTCATTTAGTAGTTTAAGTCCTTCATTTATTGTTGTTTCACTTTCGCTATGAAGCATTAGAATTGCTTTGTTAGCCTTTGCACGTTCAAAATGCTCTCTTTCGTTATCATCATCTTTGAGAATGGATATTGATTTGTCCAAGCATTTTTCAGCTTTTTTAATTTTCCCACCATTTATATATATTTTACTAGCTTCTACTAAGAAAAGTCCAGCACCTTCTTTGTTGTCTTTAGCAGAAAGAAGACTTTCAATTACTTTGTCTAATTCAATTGTTGCTTCTTCAAATTCCTCAATTGCAGTAAGAGATTTTGCTTTTAACTGTATTAGATAGATATATAAATGAGAGTCAGGTCCTATTTTTTCTTTTTCAATTTCTGAAATTAAATTCAAAGCCTTGTTATGTAAACCTCTTCTTTGGAACGCTCCAGTTAAATTTAATTTGACTTGTCTTTTATTATTGTTTGACAAATGAGAATAAGTTAAAAAAGTCTCTAATTCATTAATTGACTCAATTAATAACTCCTCATTTTGCGATAAAGACTTTTCGGAAATTTTATGCAGTTTTTCGATAATTAATTCATCATTTATGTCTTTTGAATTACAACAGATTTTATTTTTTTTCCCGCTTCCACAAATGCATGTTTCGTTTCTCTCTATTTTCATTGACTATCTTAATTTCTATTTAAATTTAAATTTTTAATTATTAAGTTTTTAAGCTCAATAATTTTATTATTTATATTGTCTCTTTGATTAATGTCTGTCCTTTTTATTAGCATTTTTAAATCAGGATGAAAAGAAAGGAATTTTTGTTTGGTGTATATTTCAATTCCATTAATTAAGGAAATAGTTTGTCCAACGTGAAAAGCTAAACTTTTAAATGCATTTATGTTTTTTATCTCTTCCTCATAGGGTAATATATTAAAATCAATTTTTTCAAGGAAAGATAATCGATCTATTAAATTAGCACTACCGTTTTTGAATTCTTTTGGGATGGACTTATAAAATTCATCGTGGTTTGTTTTTTTATAAAAAGTAAAAATTGAAATTAAGCACTTTTCTATTGCTAAAGGTATATTTCGTTCCAACTTCCTTTTTAATGGGAATGGATATTTTTGTTGATGTAGTTTATAGGTTTCATATAAACTATTATTCACACTATCGGGACTTCCTTTAGAGGGAATCGAGTTAATTACTGTGCCATCATCAATTTGGATAATGTTAATATTCCAATTGTATGCTTCGGAATATTCGGACTTTATTTGTTTAATTAATAAATTGTCGATTTCTAAACCTTTGGAATCGGGGTGGACTATTAAGACATCTGTATCAATAGAATCTTCTGACCCAAATACGTAATATTCAAAATTCATTATTTGTTGCTTTTGGTTATTGAATTCGTTAACTCTGCGGTTGCTGTCTTAATAGTGCATAACTTATTTATAATCCTCATAAATGTGGTTTTTTACAACAAACTATTAGCTTGCTAACCGACATAAATTTTAGATTACTTTTTTAAATTTAACCAAAATCAACCAATCAAAATCCGCCTACCTATAAAATCAAGTAACATTACCTAACAAATAGAGGTGCTACTTCAGCACCTCGAATATTAACGCTCTTTTCATTTGTTTGATTAATTCTACCTGTTTTTGAATGTTGATTTGGTGTTTTTCTATTTGGACGATTTTAGAAATATTTTTTCGGACCTTTTCAGGATTGATTGTTATTTTTTTCTAATCCTATTTTGATGAGGTCTGACAATTCTTGTAGACGAATAAACGGAATAACGGAACCAATCAAATGGGGATGAATGGCTTTTCCTTGCCACATACCAAATAATAACCAGTACAATTCTTATTTGTCCTGGTTATTTTCAAAGAGACAAACAAAACAATTAGGACAAGGGGGTAACAGTGGTTTCCCACTGTTATTTCCCTTGTTTAAAATGAAAAAGTATGATCCTTGATATGATTTTTCTTTCAATATTTATTAAGTTAAACGGCATTGAAAACTTGTAATTATATTCTATTTGTAGTTATGAAATTTTTTTATTTCCATATTTGTTGGCATTCCATAAGGTTCTGTTGCTAATCCAAAGCCAACAAAATCAGGTATTTCATTGTCAATGAATATATAAGCACTAGTTCCAGGCGTCAACCTACTTCCTGCACCGACAATTTTGCAATCTATTCCATTTAATTGCCCATTAAAACCATCGACAACTGTTTCTAATACTCCAGATATTTGTTTTGAATTTGCTGGTCCGACACCAAATCTAACTATATTAGAAGTGACGGGAATCGCTATTCTCCAAAAATGCAATTCTTCGAATCGTGGTCTTATTTCTATGGTTGAAGTTATTCCATTTCCATTAAATTCCTGACTTATATTGTATATATACTTTGATTGAGTCGCTTCAATATTTTTTGTCGGTTGCATTAAAAGGGCAGACTCGATTTGTTCTTTCCAATTAGGATTGGTTAAACTTATACATAATCTTATTTTTAAAGCGGTTGGAATATCATTAAAAGAAACACCACTTGTTACTAAGCCAATTATTGGAAAATTATTTAATTTAGTTTCTAATGCCCTATTTAATGCGTAGTAAAGTTCTTCTAAGCAAGGTTCACTTTTTAAACTGTTTGGCGTAATTAAAAATGCCCAACCAGTAGTTTCTGGACTATTTATTTTCTCTGCTATTTGAGACCATAGTCTTTGCCCTGGTATTATAGCAACTTTATCGTATTCAGTTGGTATTCCGAATGTGTTTAATTCTTGCATTATATATTCAAAGTTACCTTCCTCATTATCATTCCAAGCATATGTCGTCCAAAGTTTCATATTTTTGTTTTTTAATTAACTAATTTTATTAAATCTAATTTAGTATCTCTTGTTTTGATAAATAAATATCAATTTTCTTGTCATATCGAGTTCTTAAAATTGACGCCTAACGTTTCGCACATAGGCGAAGTAGCCGATATTTTTTTAGTTTATTTTGCGATTCAAGATCTTAAGTTATTCTGATAAATGTTTGTAGTAAACAAAATCTGTGCTTTTTTTACTTAGCGTGTTTTTTAAGTATTTTTTGGTTTTAAGAGTGTTGCATTTTCATAATTAAACCAATGACATAAAAACATCTCAAAAAAGTTGCTAATATTATTACAAGTCCTAAAATATTAATGTAAAAAATATAATGTAAAAAATCTGAAGGCAAAGTCAATTTAAGAATATAAAGTAGAATTGAAATTAAGACGAGAGACAAAACACCATGTTTTAAAATGTCAACCGAACGATTATACATTTTAGATGCAAGAAATATTTTGAAAGGACTACTATTATTAGTTAATTTTTCATCTGATAACAATTGCCCTGATTTTAATGTTAAAAGAATTGTAATTAAGGTTAGAATGAAACCGGAAACAGTCAAACCAATAGCTCCTAGATCTGATGCGAAGTCTGAACTTTTTGAGGTGCATGGTAATCGAAAAAAATTGTATTTTTCCAAAAGGAATAATACGAACAATAAAATACATGCAAGTAAATAATCATATAAAATAGGGCGATTATAATATAAGTCTTTTATTTTCATACTAGTCAATTATTTCGATTAGATAAATATGTGTCAAATGCCATGGTTGTATTATCATAAAGTTCTTTTGTATCAAGGTTACCTGGTGTTCTGTATGAGCAGCTTATAATTATTTCTTGTTTACCACGAACTAAATTAAATATTTCATCAGAACCATCTTCTTTTTCAAATTCTAAATAAAAATCTTCAAAATCCTCAATCACCTCATTGTCATTTTTTACGGCATTTAATACACGTTTAATAAATGAAACTGCTTGTATGTTTTTAGGTGTTTTCACATCCAAATTTCCTCTTTCTCTAAAGAATGCATCAACTCTAATTGAGTTTGGTTTAATGGTATTGGCCAAAGCATTCATGTTAGTAATAAAAGGATCAGCAATTTCTTGATATAAATAACTTAACCTATTGGGTTTTGCTTTTATTTTAAATTTTAAAACATCAGTAATTGAATCTAAAACCTCATTAACAGGAAGTTTCATGTGCATGGATGCTTTACAAGCTTTGGAAATATAAAGCATTTTGTTTGATGAAATGTATCTAAAATAATATTCAATGTCAGATATTCTAGGACCTTGACTATTAAATTCACAACAAACAACAGGTACTGGTCCATTTACATCAATATAGAAATTCGTCGTTTCAGCAATTGAATTATCTCCCAATTCATCAAATGGAGTCAAGGAATACGTCGATTTATTAACAAGGGTCGGGATTTTATTATCTCTAATTAATGCAATTCTGCATTTAAATTTTTTCTCTTTTGCTAAAAATGCAACACTACTTATGAAAATATTTCTACTTTCAACATCTTTTCGACCCTCATGTCTGTCTATTACAATTGCTTTTTGTTTTTGAGTTCTTTCATCATTTATTTTTTGTATACATTCCTTCAAAATTCGATTTGAATCTTCCATACTTTCGTTTCCTTTATGTGGTGTAAAAATAAAATCGAAAAAATGAAATCTTACAGTTGCATTATTATCAGACATATGTGTTTAATTTTATTAGGATTATGATTTTTTTATTTAATAATTCAAAATTGTTTTGTGGAATGATTTATTCTTTTTTACAGTACGGTTTTATCTAAATCTTTGTTGTGTTTTCGCATTGTAAGTACCTATTAAAAGCTGCTTTTTTCTAATAATGTTATATAGCCGCTTACCATTTTCTAATACCTTTAACAGTGTCGTTTACTCTATTAAAAATGTCTCCACCCGAAAGCTCAGATTTTAAGTTTAAAAGGTATGATTTTGGGTTTTCCATTAGTTCAAGTTTCTCTTTCTTAACAGCATTTGCAGACGAAACAAGTCCGAACAAAACACCAGCTACCGCAACAAAAGGTTTTGCTTGGTTTGGTATAAATTCTGTCAAGGATGCTATTGTTGTTGGAAGTGAAATACTTAGAAATTTGGTTGCAGTTTCAATTTTGTGTATACTATAAAGTTGTTCTAAATACTTTGTTTCTTGGAGAATAATTTTAGAGTGATGATTTAGAGCGTCTTTCAAAGCACTACCGTTGTCAAGACTAGTAATAGAGTCAGATAAATTTGATATTTCATTAAAGAATGCTGTCCTTTCATCATCATATTTTTTCCGAATATTCAGTATTTTTTCTAGTGGAACATCATTTATGTTTTTGGGGACAATGGTTTCAATGAGCAGATTACCTAATTTATATTCGAACTGATTATTATAGTCTGAATTAAATGAGGATTCAAAGTAAAGTGAAGCTGAAAATGATTGTTCTACATCAGTAACAATTGGCAACGATTTATTTTTTGAAATACTTTTTGCGAAATAAGTCATATAAAGTAAACCAATTTCGTTATCAATTTTCACCCAGTCTTCCCATTCATGTTGACCAGGAACCGCTATACCAATTTCAAATAAATACTCTTTTAGTTTCGCGTCCATTTTTTCAACGTGGATATATGTGCCACTTGTTTGCACCATGTTGGAAAAAAACCTTCTTTTGTCTTGATAGTCTCTTGTGTAATTTCTTCTTTTTCTTTCTCTTTCAAAAAATCTGTCGTTGAAAAAATTATCGGATTCTATAATTGGTTGCAATTCTCTGCTAAATTCTTGAAATGCATGTGTTGTGTCCCAGTGTTCAGGTCGATAGTCTTTTATAAAGTCAGATTCATACTTAATTTTGATAATGTCTTCACTGTCCGATGGTTCAATAGATTGAGGTACTATTCGTGAAATATTATCCCAAAATAGCAAGGCATGTTTAATCCAATTTTTATTCGTTAGGTTAATGTGCGGATAGTAAAGGGCATGTCCAAAACTCATATTTTTATTTTTTATTGTCGGTTAGTTGATGCTGTGTTGTGATTTATGCTTTATAAATGAACTATTTGTTTCAAATTCATAGCTTACTAATCGCCATGAATTAAAAATTACTCATTAAATATAAATACAATCAACTTGAATAATATTAAATACCTGCAAAATCAAGTAACGTTACCTAACAAATAGAGGTGCTACTGCAGCACCTCGAAAATCAACGCTCGTTTCATTTGTTTGATTAAGTCTAGTTGTTTTTGAATATTGATTTGGTGTTTTTCCATTTGGACGATTTTAGAAATATTCTTTCGGACCTTTTCCGGGTTGATTGTTAGTTTTTCTAATCCTGTTTTGATGAGGTCAGACAATTCTCGTAGTCGAATAAACGGAATAACGGAACCTATCAAATGCGGAAGTATCGCTTTTCCTTGCCACATACCAAATAATAACCAGTACAATTCTTCTTTGTCCTGCTCGTTTTCACAAAGACAAACAAAACAATTCGGACAAGGGGTTAACAGTGG
>CANGIF010000053.1 GCA_947453885.1 Flavobacteriaceae bacterium | reverse complement strand
ACTGAAACGGTAAATCAACATCAATATCGGCTAAAGTGTTTATTTTTTCAACTCCATTTTCTTTATAGTACCATTCGCCAATTATCATATCTTTAGTATGATTGCCAAAATTATAATTAAGTATGCGTTTAAGTTTAATAATTAAAATTATAGAGTTATCAGGGCTGGTATATTTCCAAGTTCCTTCTAACGGACCTAATATTTGACCGCCAATGTCTTTGTAATACACATTATCTAAATAATCAAATGATTTGCTTTCTAAAGGAGCAATTGTTCCTAACGATTGAGCATTGTTGACTTGAAAAGTAAAGAATAAAACAATTGAGATTACTATTTTTTTCATTATTTCTATAATTTAAAATTAATTGCAAGCAGTTGTAACAACTTGCTTTGATGCTAGTATAAACAGAATGTAAATAAACAAAATAAACCACAGCTGTTTGGGCTGTGGTTAGTATTTCTTTTTCTTTTAGGGTTGTTTTACTAAAGTATAAAACCCACATGGAACTACTGGGTCATAAATCGGTTGCCCTTCAACAGTTGGGGCTTGAGCCGTTAATTTTAATATTTCAATAGCATCCTGACCGTTAACACTTGTTTTTTGAATTTCTAAAGTATTACCTGTGTTATCTTTCATAAAAGTATGAATTCTTCTGATGGGAGACACTACATCAAATGGGGAGTAGGTAGTTGGCATATAATTACCATGAATATTGTGGTAATAGGGACTAGGTAAATAAGCGTTTAAATCGGCAAGCGAATTGAATAATTCTGCTCCGTTTGAAATGTATTGGAATTCGCCTATCAGGATATCTTCATAATAATTACCACGAAGAACCTGCTCTTTTATTTGTAAAACAATTCGTAAAGAGGTTGTACCGTTGGTGTACAGCCAGGTGCCAACATAGGGGTCTAGATTATGGCTCAAGTCTTTTAAGTAAAAATATGGAGGGCTCGTTTTACCGTTCCAATTGGGTATATCAATAACTGGACTTTGCGCTTTGCTTTGTAAACAAAAAAGCAGTATTAAAGCTAAAATTATTTTTTTCATTTTTTCTATAATTTAAAATTAATTACAAGCAGTTGTAACAACTTGCTCTGATGCTAGTAAAAACAGAATGTAAATAAACAAAAAAAAACCACAGCTGTTTGGGCTGTGGTTACTATTTCTTTTTCTTTAAGGTTGTTTGATTAAAGTATAAAACCCATCGGGTAAAATAGGCTGAAGCGTAGGCTGTCCTTCTAATTGAGTAGTAATAGAACTTACTTTTAAAATTTCAATTGCATTTTGACCATTAACGGTAATTTTTTGAATTTTAATACTTCCTGCTATATTATCATGAAAATGTAAATCAACTCTTCTGATAGGCGATGGGTTATCAAAAGGCGTAATAGTTGTAGGCATATAATTACCAAATATTTTATGATAGTATTCGCTAGGTAATGCAGCCTGCAAATTTGGTAAGGAATTAAACAGGTCAGTGTTGTTTGTAATGTCACGGTATTGGTATTCTCCAATTAGAATATCTTCATAGTAGTTTCCTTTGAGAACGTGCTCTCTTTTTTCTAATACTATTTTCAAGGATGTTGTACCGTTTGTATAGAGCCATGTGCCTACAAAATTGTCTAAAATATGATTCACGTCTTTTAAATGAAAATTGGGTGGATTATTTTCTCCATTCCAATTTGGAATGTCAATAATTGTATTTTGAGCTACACAATGAAGTCCAAAAAGAAGTACTATGGTTATGATTATTTTTTTCATTTTTTCTATTATTTAAAATTAATTATTGCAAGGAACTTCAACAACTGAGTTTGGTGCTAGGAAAAACAGAATGTAAATAAACAAAAAAAACCACAGCTGTTTGGTCTGTGGTTTTTTTATTTTTCAATTTATCTTAGTTAAAATCAAGTCTGTTGGAATTAAAATAGGAGGTTCGCTTGAACGAGTTTCAGGAAGGTATTTTACTTTCCAAAGGGCAGTAACTGGTGTTGTAGTATAATCCATTTTAAAACGGAAACTTCTCAATCTAGAATCTCCTTCAATAGCCATACAATTATCAATAATTCCTCCACCAATCCCATTTGTAGTCGTAGGCATTTCTTGTATGACATCAATCCAAGTTCCTCCATAAATAAAATCCTTATCCGAACGATAGAGGATTGTTTCGTTGGGTTGACCTGCATCTTGAATCATCATAAATTTACCATGAATTTCATCTTTATATACATTAGTTCCTCTTGACTTTTTTACTTTTTCAACTTTCCAAAATGTTACTCTAAAAGTTTTATTTCCTGTAACATTTTCCCAAATACCGATATAATTAGAGAAGATATTGTTTAAGTCTTTATAGTGCATATTTGGAGTTAAATTTATATTATTTTGAAATTCACTCACATCAACAATTGTCTGTGCGTTTACAATGTTAAATATTAATATCGTAAAAATTAGTATTATTTTATTTAAAGTCAATTGTATAGGTATTTTATGATCCATAGGTTAATTGATGGGGCCAGGAAGTTAATTCACTTTTGTTAAAATACAATCAGTAGGCACTGAGAATGATTGACCGGGTTGCAGTTGAAGGACACTTTTAACAGTCCAGTGAGCAGTAGACGGTGTACTCCCAAAATTAGTGATTTCCATCTTTGCAGTACCGTCTATTACGCCATCTCCTCCATTGGCACAAGTATCCATTATATAGGTCCCAAAAACATTTGAGTCTAAAGCAGATCCGAGTAATGACCAGTTTGTTGTTATGTTATTCTGAGGATAATATTTTACGGAATTGTGCAAAATTACCTCACTTGAAGTACCTGCGTTTTGTATTATTAAAAATCGTCCATATAACTTATCTTCAAAAGCATTCTCTTCTTTTGGTAAAGCAACCTTTTCTTCTTTCCATATAATCACTCTAAATGTTTTATTCCCAGTTGTATTTTCCCAAGTACCTTCAAAGTTTTGAAAATTATTATTAATATCTTTAAAATATTTGTTAGAATAATTTCCTCTGTTTTGGGTATTAATATTTACTATTGTTTGCGCTTGGCAGTTGGCAAAAAGTAAAGCGAGCAGTATTGAATATATTGTTTTCATAATTATTGACAGTTTTCTGAATCTACATTATTGGTTGTTGGGTTATAGGCTAGTTTGGTAAAAGTACTAAAGTTTTGATTCGATTCAAAAAGTGATACTCCTAAATTATTGTTTTGTAAAAATTGTAAAAATGCTTTTTTGTCAGCATATAAATCAGTATTATTTTCCTTTATTATTGGGTCATTATTAGGTGAGAGTTCTCCAAAATATTTATTTGCTTCATTTACTCTATTTTCCGCTATGTTCATATCAAAATTAGGTTGCCCACTTAAAGCAAAGAATTGCCCAAAAGTATAAGGATCTTCAATAGTTAATGCAAAATAGGTACCATCTGCTGTTGCCAAATAAGCCACAAAATGGTTGGAGTCAATTTGATTGTTTTTTATCATTTCCCCCATTTGAACAAGATCAGTCCATGAAAAAACCGAAAAGGTTTGTTCTGCGGGGCTATTATGCGTATGTGCCATCATAGTGTATTTTACACCAACAGATGGGAAAGGAAAGCTAACCTGACCACTTGCTGTTGATGCGGGTGTTTGTATAACATTTGCCGAAGTTATTTTATATCTACCCCATTCTGTATTTTCAGATGTTTTATTAGCCATATTACTCAATTCATCAACAATTTGAGGATTTTCAGATAATTGTTTTTTTATTTTTTCACAGGGGTCGGTTGTTAAATCTGGATCGGTAACCAAAACTGGTGTTGTTATAATTATGTTTGGTCCGTTTGGCGATGGTGGAGTGCCTGGACTGCCGCCACCGCCAGTAGAGCCAGTACTTGTTCCGTTACCATCGCTGTTGTTTCCTCCAGTTGAAGTATCGCCACCAGATCCCGAATCTCCACCTCCACCTCCACCACCGCAAGATATTTCTATTACTAAATTATTAGATTCACTTAAACAAGCACTAGTTGGAGTATGTCCACCGCCACTAGAACCGTCAGAATAGGGTTGGTAACATACTACTATATACGTACAAGGTGTTGTTGCTAGTCCCATTGTAACAGTATATTCATCAACCAACACATTTATATCCTTGTTTACAATATCTAATAAATAGGAATCTTGTGTGGTTTTAACAGGAGCTTTACTCAAATTGTATTTTATAATTTCAGCATACATGTTGTTTGCTTCATCAATTTGAATTACTAAATTTTTAAAAGTTAATGGGTCAATAACTTCATTTTTAATGAGCATAGTGTAGGAAATTTTGCCACTCATTTCTAGCACTTTTGCAAGTACAACAGTGTCGAGTGTAAAATTATACATTTCTTCAAGTGCTGTTCGTTTTACACCCGAAAGTTTTGGGTCGGGTTTGGCTCTTTTGGCTTTGCTGTACGCTGTATTGAATTTTGGAATTTGCATCAACTTGTGAACGGGTACTGATGTTAAACTAATTTTTCTATTCCCGTTTTGTATGCCTGTTTCATACAAATCTTTTTCACAACTTGCTAAAAGCAAAAAAAGCAGTTACTGCCACAAGTTGCACTAATTTTTTGATTGTTGTTTTCATTAATTGTTGTTTTTAAATGACTAATTAAAAACAAAAACCGCAGGCATTCCAAATTACTAGTTTCAGAGGTTCGTGGAAACCTAAACACAAAGCAAAAGGAACACCCACGCTAGGCATGGGCGTTGCTACTTTACTTCTCTTGTGTTTATGAAATTTTCCACGATTTCTGAAACAGAGCTTTTTAAAGCAAAACGCTAATTATTTTTGTACTGTAAGAACGCGTTGTAGTTATAACTGGTGCTAATGTATAATAAAAAGTTGTACCGTTGCCAAAAATTCTAAAAATTTGTTAATTATTTTGTGTTTAAATGCATAATTGTATAGTTTAGCTATTAATTCATAGTAGTATTAACAAATAAATCAGTAAAAAATGTCACAAAAAAATGAAATTGCAATTCAAATTCCATCTGCGGATTTGGCAAACATCAACCAGCTGGTTGCGCAATTAAAAACGGCAGTTGCACCTTATATTCAGGGCTTAACGCCAGACGAAATTGCGGGTATGGCTAAAATGGGCGACAAAACAGTAGCTTTTGTCGATAAAGTAAAGGATTACACGGATTCTAATCCGGAGTTTGTGCCAGCAAACATGATGAATGTTGCTGATTTTAAAATTGACGTTGCTGCGGTGGTTGCCTTAGCTCCTGTTTCAAAAAGTATCAATCAAATTAGCGATGATTTAAAAGACACGCTAATGTTATGTGGAAATGAGGCATTTATTCCTGCCTTAATGTATTATGGGAATGTAAAGTTTAACGCTAGTCAAGGCGTAGCGAGTGCCAAAACGATTTATGAAGATTTAAAAAAACGGTTTCCAGGAAAAGGTTCCAAAAAAGCTACGCAACCAAAACCGTAAACCTAAAAAGAGTTCGTTTCTATTACTTAAAAAAATCAAAAAGGGCAAATGTTGGCTCTTTTTGGTTTTTTTTATGCTTTTTTTCAAAAATGCCTCTCAAGATGCATTTTTTCCTAAATTCAGGGAAATTTTCCTCATTTAGAGGGAAATTTTCCTCAAAAAGAGGCATTTTTCCCTAAATTCAGGAAAAGTTGCCTCAAAAAGAGGCATTTTTCTCTGATGAGAGGCATTTATTCCTAAATTTAGGGAAACTTTCCTCAAAAAGAGGGTTTTTTATTTGATGAGAGGAAAAAGCTAATGATTTTTGTTTTTAGTACCAAACAAAAACTATTTTTGCTTGCGTTATGAAAAAGCACACTGTTTTATTTAAAAACACTACCATTTCGTTTTCAGATTCCGGAAAAGGAACGGCGTTAGTTTTGCTGCACGGTTTTTTGGAAAACAGTACCATGTGGGATTCGTTTCAGGAACTATGGAGCAAAAAATACCGCCTCATTTGTATTGATTTATTGGGTCATGGTCAGTCGGAATGTCTTGGCTATGTGCACACCATGGAGGACAATGCCGATGTTGTTCACGCAGTACTTCAAGAATTAAAAATCAGAAAAGCACTACTAGTTGGGCATTCAATGGGAGGGTATGTAGCCTTAGCTTTTGCTGAGTTATATACCGAAAACGTAAAAGGATTGGTCTTGCTCAATTCAACCTCAAGAGCCGATAGTCCTGAAAAACAAAGCAACAGGGACCGAGCCATACTGGCTGTAAAACAAAACTACACCAACTTTGTTCGTATTGCAATTTCAAATTTATTCAGCGAAAACAATCGGGAACGTTTGGAAACGGCTATTGAACAAGTAAAACTAGAAGCGTTACAAACACCGCTTCAAGGCATTATTGCTTCGTTGGAAGGTATGAAAATTCGGAAAGACCGAGAAGTAATGTTGCATTTTGCTCCGTTTCCCCTATTGCTTGTTTTAGGAAAACAAGATCCTATTTTGCCATACAACGACCAGTTGGCCCAACTGGAAGGAACACGTGTGCAACTGGCTACTTTTCCTGACGGACACATGACATTGCTAGAAAATAGGGAAGAAAGCGCTGCTGCTTTATTGGCGTTTTTCAAATCGTGCACCTAAGTTGTGTAACTTACGTTACTGTGTAGTACTTTTTTTACTGTTACTTTTACACAATATTCATTTAAAAATAAAGTAGCATGAAAAAAAATATGGGAATTTTAGACCGCACACTTCGAGTTGTTGCCGCCATTTTAGTTAGTGTATTGTATTTTACAGGAACAATAACCGGAACTGTAGCATTAGTTGTATTGGGGCTTGGCGTTGTTTTTTTACTTACTAGTTTGGTTAGTTTTTGTCCTCTTTATACAGTAGTTGGTATTTCAACTTGTGCAACAAAAAAGTAAGTTTTAAGTAGCACTTTATTGCTAGAATATGTGATAAACCGCAAGCATTTAGATTTTGTTTGCAATCTAAATGCTTTTAGTTTACCCACGTGGTTGTTGGGTTGGTTGTGGTATGTATTTTTAAATTCTAAAAAGTAAAGCTAAGATGAAACGGTTTTCCATTTTTACCAAATCAGGTTTCCAGTCGGCTGGCACAGCAGTTGTTGTGTAGCCTGTTGGAGAAGTTACACCACCACTACCAGCAAAATAGGGGACGTTGGATTCTCTGTGTACAAACTCAATTCTAAATGTTATACTTTGATTGGGCATAAAATCAAAGTTGGTAGAACAATCCCAACCTTTAAATTCGTCGCCGGGATTGGCCGAAAAGGGATGTGAACCTGCAATTTGTGTTGGATTATTAGGATTAGGAAGCGGACTCGCATCGCCTGTAGGATATAAAACTAAGTACCGTCCTGGATTGGTCATGTAACCACCGCCAAGTGTCCAAGCCAACTTGTTTTTATTGAACCAAATTCTGTTGTAAACCATACCGCTTACAAAATACTGTGCAGGAGTAGAGGCGTCACTGTTGTTAAACCCGTTAACGCCATCGCCTTTTTCAAAACCTACGTCAACAGTTGTTGATAAAGCCATTCTGCTTATTCCTGCAGCTTTTGGTTGATTGAAATAACGTACTAACAAACTATTGTCAGAATGAAATCGAAAACGGTTGGACAGTCCTGCAGCGTCTGTACCATAATAATCATTAGTCAACACTTTTACAGCTTCGTTTGGACACCAAGTTATGTTGCCGCCAAATCCTGGCATTTTATTAAACATCCCGTAGCTTTGCCATCCATTGATTAACCAAGCTTCTACTTTTATTTTTTTTGTTGGAAACACTTGAAGTCGAACACCGTTGAAAAACCAAGGCGTATTGTCGGACGTAAATGAGGCTTGGTATTCCCAATTTTCTTGTTGGTAATAGGAATTTAATCCAATATAGGAAGTAAAAATACCTGCATCAACATTAATTCCATACCATTTATTAAAATGGTAACCAGCATAAGCTTCTGCTAAATAGCGATAGGCATTGTCTAATTGATATTGCCCACGATACACGCTATAATCATTTCGGGCAACAATGGTTGAACGTGTTCCAAACTGCATCATTATTTTACCACGAGCACCTTCGTAATTGAACTCGCCACCTATGTTGGCACTTCCTATTTGCATTTCGTTATTTCTTGCTAAGGCAGTTGAACCAACTACAGTATTGTCATTTGGGTTATTGAAGGAGTGGGTGTAATTTGCATCAATCATAACGCTTCCTGTGAAATACTTGCTCGTTAAAACGGGTGGCGAAGTTCTTCTGTCCGAACCGTTTTGCCATGATTGATCCATTCCGTCGAAAGGTGTTTTAGGAATAGTATCTGCTAAATTAGGATTGTTTTGTGCATAAAGTAGGCTTGTTAGAAGCATTGCAATACAACAAGAGATAATAGCTGTTTTTTTCATTTGGTTGTGTTTAAAAAGTAAGCATGGATTGGTCTTCAAAGAAATATACTTTTTTTATTTCTTTATGGTCAATTATTTGGGCTTCAGTTGTTCCAAAACTATCGCTACCTAAAAGCTCGTTTTTTGTTGCAAATTCCCATTTTGAAATATATGTTCGCGAACCTTTTATGAACCCAATGAATTTTCCCTTTAGGATTACGTTGTTCAAAAGCTCTATTTCAATTGTATGATTTGATAGGCTGTAGTATTTTTCATACAGCACAAAAGAAGAATCTGTTTCCATCTTAATTAGTGTTTATTTTCTCGCTCTAAGTGAAAGTTGGTTACAGGTTGGTAAAGAAGCGGAATTTGTTCTACAACCACATCACTTTTGTCTAATCCAAATGCTTTTTCATCGCTCAATCCCAAATGTTTTAGATAGAAATACCCTTTTAGCAATATACCTTCCCGAATGGCAAATTCGTTTTCAACGGATAAGAATTTTTCTAGGACTACAAATTTAAAATCGGGTTCGTTATTGTATTTTGTAGACCCATCAGGACGAATGTGTAAATTGAGTTCTTTGTTAGCCACTAAGTCCATTACAATTTTTTTGAAATAAAGTTCAGTACGAGGTTGTACCCTAAACCCTACATTAATGTTTACTTTTATTAGTTTGTTGTCCACCAATTCTGAAACATTATAGGTTAGGGAAAAAGGATCTTCAGTTCGATTGATGTGAAGAAACCAATAAACATCGGCGCGTTTTGGTTTTTTAGCAAAAATGGATTTAATGACCTTTTCTTCTATTTCATGACGTCTATCGGCTTTTGTTAAGTAAACCAAATGGGTGGCGAATTTCGGAATTTCGTCGTCTTGGCTCAATTCAATCAAAGGTTCGCTAAACTTGCCTAATTCAACAAATTTGGTAAAACTATTATTGATTTTTCGTGCATAGTACCAGACATACATTACACTGAAAATTCCCAATTCAAAGAACAAAAACATCCAACGTTCTTTGATTTTTGCCACATTGGTAATGAAAAAAGCAAGTTCAATAGCACCAAAAACAAATAAGAACAATACGACATATATTTTGTTCCATTTTAAACGAAATCCAATAAAGTAACTAAGTAGATAGGAGGTCATCATCATGGTAATAGTAATAGAAAAACCATAAGCAGCTTCCATGCTGGCACTTTCTTTAAAATACACCATCATTAAAACACAGCCAAACCAAAGGACCTTATTGACACTTGGAATGTAAATTTGTCCTTTACTGTCACTTGGCTGTCTAACAGTAACTCTGGGCCAAAAGTTAAGGTTCATTGCTTCGCTAATTAGAGTGAAACTACCGCTAATTAATGCTTGAGAAGCAATTATCGTAGCTGCTGTTGCTATTAGAATACTTGGTAATAAAAACCATTTTGGAATAATTTCAAAAAAGGGATTTCTACCGTTTAGTAAGCTTTGTCCTTGGTGCATTAACCATGCGGCTTGTCCTAGATAGGCGGTTACCAAACTTATTTTTACATAAATCCAGGTAATTCGGATATTTTGTATGCCGCAATGGCCTAAATCCGAATAGAGCGCTTCTGCTCCTGTTGTACAAAGAAATACGGCGCCTAGAAGCCAAAAACCGCTAGGGTAGTTTACAAGCAAATTATAGGCATAATAGGGATTTAGCGCAGAAATGATGTCTGGATGAATTAAAATTTCGTGAACACCAAAAAAAATGAGCATAGCAAACCAAACGGTCATAATG
The DNA here is from genome assembly GCA_947453885.1 of Flavobacteriaceae bacterium. GTDB lineage: Bacteria > Bacteroidota > Bacteroidia > Flavobacteriales > Flavobacteriaceae > Flavobacterium. Next base: position 2,916 of record CANGIF010000053.1, on the reverse strand, counting down.
GGCCCAAATGCTTTTCCGATTACTTGCGTTCCAAAACGTTGAAAGAAAAACAATAAAGAAATTATTGCTACAACTATTCCAATTGTTAAAAAGTTACCTGGAACAATTGTGTTTTCCAATCCTTTAACCATGCTTAGGCCTTCTATTGCAGACGAAACAGAAATGGGTGGTGTGATAATCCCATCCGCAAGCAGCGTTGTTGCGCCTAAAATGGTCGGTATTACTAATTTTTTGCCATAGCGTCTAACAAGTGCATAAAGTGAAAATATTCCGCCTTCGCCGTGGTTGTCTGCTCTTAAAGTGAGCCAAATGTATTTAATAGTTGTTTGGAAAACCAATGTCCAAAACACACAGGAAACCCCTCCGTAAACTAAAGGTAGATCAATTGTTCGTGTTCCTATTATGGCTCTGAACACGTACAAAGGACTTGTTCCAATATCTCCATAAATAATACCTAGAGCTACTAGAAGTGAAGCAGCAGTTACTTTATTTTTTATTCCATTTTTAGAGAGTTCCATTTTTAAATAGTCTTAATGAATTAATAATGCAAATTTCATTAAAAGGCTATTGGCAAAAAATAAAGATATAGTTCGAAACTATAAAGATTTTATAAAGACTAACTGAACCTATAGCCCACGCCACTTTCGGTTACTATGTGTTTCGGTTGGTTTGGGTTTTCTTCTATTTTTTTTCGAAGAGTTCCTACAAAAACGCGCAAGTATTGTGTTTCTGTTTGGTAGCCTACACCCCAAATTTCTTTAAGAATGTATTGATGGGTTAGTACTCGCCCTTCGTTTTGCATGAATAACGCCAACAAATTGAATTCGGTAGCAGTTAGTTTGATTACATCGTTGTCTTTTTTGACTATTCGAGCACTGAAATCAATTTGCAACCTACCGAAAGTAGATATTGTACAATCCTCGTTGCGCTGGTTTCGTTTTAGAATAGAACGTATTCGTGCTAACAGTTCGGCGGTGCGAAAGGGTTTGGTTAAATAATCGGTTGCCCCGTTGTCAAGTGCTTTTACTATATCTTCTTCACTGTTTTGTACTGATAACATGATAATGCCTTTGGTGTACCATGTTCTTAATTCTTTTAGTAATTCGTGACCACTTTTGTCGGGTAGTCCAATATCAAGAAGAATTAGTTCGGGTGGATGGTTTACTGCCATTAATATACCGTTTTTACCTGAATCCGCTTGCCATACTTTGTAATCGTTACTTTCAAGTGTTATTTCCAGTAATTTTCTGATTGGAGCTTCGTCATCTATAATTAAAATTTCAGCTTTATTCATTCTTTAAATTTTTTAGATAAGATGTTTCGGTTGGAATTACAATTGTAAAACGCGCTCCACCTGAAGGGTTGTTTTCCAAGTGAATGGTGCCATTGTGTGCTTCTACAAAACCTTTTACTATGGAAAGTCCTAGTCCACTTCCGCTAATTTTGCTACTAGGGAGTCGATAAAATTTATTAAAAACATAGGGGATTTCATGTACCGGAAATCCTGTTCCGTTGTCCGAAACGATGATGACACAATTTGTTCCTTCATGTACTGTTTCAATACGAATGATACTGTTTTCTGGGGTGTATAACAGGGCATTATAAAGTAAGTTGCGCATGATTTCTTTTACTAAACCAGTGTCTAATTTAAAGTAAGGAATGTGGTCGTTTGGATTGAACTCAAAGGTATGATGGATATTGAGGGGTAGCGCTTTTTGAATGACCCCATTAATAAGTTCAGTGGTATCACACCAATCTTGTTTCAGTTGCAGAATACCCGATTCTAGTCGACTCATATTGAGTAGGTTTTCTACTTGCCTGTTTAGTCGAATGCTGGCTTTGTCAATTTCGTTTAAGACTATTTCTTGCGTTTTTTCGGAGATTTTTTCTTTATTATCTTTTAAAATATCAACTGCTCCTATAATGGTAGCTATGGGTGTGCGCAATTCGTGAGAAAGGGAGTTTAATAGTGTGTTGTAGAGTTTTATGGTTTTTTCTTTTTCTTCTTTGTCGCGGGCTTTGTGTTCTACTTCTCTAATTTTAAAGGTTAAAACGGCGTTAACTAAAGAAATGATTAGATACATTAGAAATAAGAGTACATCTTCTGTATTAGTGATGTGAAAGGTAAAAAGAGGTTGTATGAAAAAGTAGTTAAGTATTAGTCCACTTAGTATAGCAGTAACCAAAACAGGTAAAATGTCAAACAGCATTGCTATTATGGATACTGACATTAGAAGTATTAAAGCTGTAATTCGATAGTCGATGAAGCTGGAAAGCAAATAGCAAATGGTTGATACAGAAAGTACCCATGAAGTGCTGATGAGGTATTGTTTTTTAGTTGTGTATTTCTTTGTTTTTAGCTTTAATAACACAGTTAGTTGGTTTGGTTTTTACAAAAGTATGGAAATAGCATTTAAGGTTGTACTATTTTTTTACATATATTATTTTGACTAATTTACCTTTGGTTTCGGGTATTTAAGAATACTATTTTTTTGTGTTAAAAAATAAAGGTAAAACATTTATTGAGATTTATTTAAAGATAGGGCACAATTGTTAAATTTTCTATAGGTTAAACGAGTATTAATAAAAAAGTGTGAAATAGCAAATTATTTTTTTATATTTGGGGCTTAAATACACTTTTAAAATATAATCAATAGTAATTATGAAAAAAATTATAGTAGTAATAGCTTTTTTGTTTTCATTCACTGCCTTTTCTCAAATGGCTTTAGAAGGATTTGAGAATACAACAGGACCAGATGCATTGCCGGCTACAAGCTGGACATTAGGGACTGGAAATTGGGCTGTTTTTGATAATGGAGTAGGTCCATTACAGCGTTGGGGAATAAACAGTGGTGTTACCGTTCCTCCATTAGTATATGCAGGTGCAAATGCCGCATATATAAACAGAGAAAATGT
>CANGIF010000052.1 GCA_947453885.1 Flavobacteriaceae bacterium | reverse complement strand
GTTGAAGGTACTTTGGCTTCTGCCCAAAACCGAAACGGTGCGCTCAAAGCGACTTAAAAGTTCTTCAAATCGTGGAACTTCACGCTTGGCTTGATTCAGGATTTTGTTCGCTCTTAATAAATCTGGATGCTTTTTTTTGTAGTCATATATAAATTTTATGTATTTTTACAAAGGACTAACTTTTTCAGGCAATACGCTACCGAAGGTTTAGTTCAACATAGCATTGCCAAAAAAGCGAGTTAAGGCAAACTATGATGTTGGTTTTGTGTTTGTTATTTTTTGTGATTATCCGAAAGTACTCGCTTACTTTCTTCGCTTCTTCGGCAATGCTCCGCCCGTTACCTGATATACTGCTTCGCCAGAACGAAATCGGAAACGAGAAATATTTTATTTACGAATTTTAAAAATTAAATTGTAATTTTGCTAAAACGATAAATAAAAGTAAATTGATAGCAGTTAAAGAGAAAATAAGTATTGAAGAATTTGATGGTAAAAACTATCAAATAAAACTTGTTGAACCATACGACAAAGCATTAATTACACACTATTTACATAATTATCATAACGGAGTTTCAAAGCATTATAAAAAAGATGCTGTAAAAGTTTTAAACAACTTTGTTCAATATAAACAAGTTGAAGAGCAAGTAAATATTGTCGCAGAAGATGCTTTACAGCAACTTCTTTTTGAAGTTGAAAACGTCCCGTTTCCAACTCCAAATAATTATACTTTTAAATTTATTGACCTTTTTGCAGGAATTGGCGGATTTAGATTAGCTATGCAAAATGTTGGTGGAAAGTGTGTATTTACAAGCGAATGGGAAACATCAGCTCAAAAAACTTACAGAGAAAATTTTGGCGAAATTCCTTTTGGCGACATTACAAAAGAACGTGTTAAAAATTATATTCCGCAAGGGTTTGACGTTTTGTGTGCAGGTTTTCCTTGCCAAGCATTTTCAATTGCAGGAAACCAAAAAGGTTTTGCTGATACGAGAGGAACTTTGTTTTTTGACATTGAACAAATTGTTGAAAAACATAGACCAAAAGTTGTGTTTTTAGAAAATGTAAAAAATTTAGTTTCTCACGACAACGGAAATACATTTAAAACTATTATTTCAGTTTTAGAAGATAAATTAGGTTACAAAGTTTTTACAAAAATTTTGAACTCAATGACACACGCAAATGTTCCACAAAATCGTGAAAGAATTTTTATTGTCGCATTTGACCCAAATCAAGTAGAAAATTATGTTAATTTTAAATTTCCTTCTGAAATTAAATTGACAAAAAACATTCACGATATTTTAGAAAAAGGCAAACAAGCCGATAATTTATATTATCAAAAAGACCATCAATATTATCCTGAATTGGAGAAAGCAATGGTTTCAAAAGATACTGTTTACCAATGGCGTAGAGTTTATGCAAGAGAAAACAAAAGCAATGTTTGCCCAACTTTAACGGCAAATATGGGAACAGGTGGACATAATGTTCCGTTAATAAAAGACGATTTTGGAATAAGAAAACTTACACCAAAAGAATGCTTTTTATTTCAAGGTTATCCAGAAAATTATATTTTGCCAAACTTGGCAAATAGTAAACTTTATATGCAAGCAGGTAATTCTGTAACTACAACTTTAATTGAACGAATTAGTAACGAAATCATAAAAGTATTATAATGAGTATTTGGAGTAGATATTCTGAAGAACAAAGAAATGAGTACATTCAATTCTTACAAGTTTATGGTGCTTTATCAAATTTATTTCGTCAAAAACAAGGAGAATTAATTCCTTACCTTGATTCTAAATTTCAAGAAACAGTTTTTGCAAAAATATTTAAAAGTCAAAATGTGGATATTGGAAATACTCCGCACGATGTTTTGTCAGTTTTTGGAAGCGATAGGATTGGAATTGGGCTGAAAACGTGGATGAGTAGTAAGCCATCTTTTCAGAAAGTAATGCAATTAAAACGCTACCAAAATGAAATAAACAGTATTTCAAAAAGCGATTTTGAAGCAATTGCATACAAAATTTCTGAAATAAAGAATGAAAAAATGAGAAGCGATTACAAGCGCCTTGGTCTAACAGAAGATAAAAATATTTATCATTATGTAACAAGAGATGAAGGTAGTTTTAATCTAAACGAATCATCTTATTTATTGATTGATACTAATAATTTAAGAGATTTTAATCCTACTTCAACTGCTTTGTCATGGTCTGATGGTAATAAAAATTACAAATTTACTTTTGGAGATTCTCAAATTTGGCAAAAATTTGACTCTTCAAAACAAGATACATTTAAACTCAAACAATTTGATGTAAATATTATACAAGACCCTTTTAAATTTTTATTAGATTCATATCTAAATTTAATCGGAACTACTAAATTAGTAGAAAATGATATTGTTGAAATATATCTTCCACTATATTCTTTTGACTCTAAAGAAGTTGAAGAAAAGTCAGGTTTAAATGCTTGGAATGGAGCCAGTAAAAACAAAGGGAGTAATACTTTGAGACCACTAAATGAAGTTTATATTCCTGTACCAATAGACTTTCACAGAAAGTATCCCGCTTTTTTTACAAAAGATATTTTGACTTTAATTAAAGATCGTGCAAATTATGAAGGTAGTAAAGAAAATAGACCAACAGTTCGTTTTCATTTACAACTTCCAAACGGTAAAAGAATACCCTCACTACTTACGGGTGATAATTTGAAAAATTTTCAATCTGGAAGCAATACAGAATATGACGTAAACGGAAAAAGATTTGGACAATCCGCTTTAGGTCAATGGTTATTATTAGATGTTTTAGGACTTAAAGAGCGTAAATTAGTAACTCGAGAATGGTTACAGAAAAAAGGAACTGATTCTGTTAGATTATGGAGAAAAAAAGATGATTATTCAATAATAAATATCGACTTTGCGCCAGTTGGGTCGTTTGAATCTTTTATGAAAGACGAACCTATTCCACAAGATGAAGAATCATAAGATAAAAGGGCTATCCGCCAACAGCTAGAGTTTCGTTGCGTGCGTAGCACGAACAATGAAACTCCTGTTGAACCTTACGGCAAGCTCAAGACAGTCTACACCGATTACATGCCGTCAACACTATGGAGTTATCGTTAAAATTTTAGAAAGAATAGTAAGAGGATTTGTGTCCTCTTTTTTTTTAGAGTGTTCTAATGCATTCCTTTTTCAATCAAACTAAAACTACATTTTTTAATTTAGCAATTAATCATTGCTAAAAAGTAGTATATTTGAACTTACGAATGTCGGTTTGTAAAGAAATTTAGGTTTTTAGACGAACTGACGTTATGGGCAAGTTTAAACAACATAGCGGTTGAAGGCAGGCTGACCACCTAAAGTGACAAACAAAAGAAGTTGAGACAAGAAAACAACTTAAAAAAACAGGGAGTATTCAGAAAATCCAAAAGAGTAATAACAAAATTTTAAAAAAAAATAACAAAATGAAACAATTATTATTAATAGCAACAATGTTGCTAACATTTGGGTACGCAAATGCACAATGCACAATTTGGCAATCAGACCGCTCTGGAAATAAAGAAAGCAGGCTTTATATCGTTGACGGGAGTACGTTCTGGCAATCCGATAGATCAGGCAATAAAGAATCTAGACTTTACATTATTGATGGAAATACAATATGGCTTTCAGACCGTTCAGGGAATAAAGAAAGTAGATTGTACATTATTGATGGAAATACTATTTGGCAGTCTGACCGCTCAGGGAACAAACAAAGCAGATTGTATATTATTGACGGCAATACCATTTGGCAATCAGACCGTTCAGGAAATAAAGAAAGTAGATTGTATATTATTGATGGAAATACACTTTGGCAATCTGACCGTTCAGGAAACAAACAAAGCAGACTACTTATTGCTGAAGGTGGCTGTTTAATGAAAACATCAGTGCTTACGTGTATATTAGGTAAACTATAAGCTGAAATTAATTTGGATGGGAAATCCCATCCAAATTATTAAATTTAAAATTATGAATTATAAAAAAATATCAGAAAAGTTTAAACCTGATACAATAAAGGTTTTATTAATTGGTGAAGCCCCTCCTCCCAATGGCAAGACTTATTTTTACGCAGTCCCTGAAAAATATCCTACACGAAAGTCTTCAATAGAGGATGACACAAGCTTGCCAGCGACTATATTCAATCATTATTTTGGCAGAAGACCTAACGACACAAAAGAATACGAACAATTTCTAGAATGCCTTAAAGAAAAGGGAGTATTTCTAATTGACATTATTAATTTGCCGCTTGAGATTCGAAAAAAGGACAAATCACTAAATCAAGAAAATATTAGCACTTTAGTTTCTGACAGTAATTTAAATGACCTTTCTGAAAGAGTAAAAAAGCTTCCAGTTACAAATGAAACTAAAATCATCTTTCTTATGGCCAGAAAAAATTACCAGAAAAAACTAAAAGACAGTATAAAAAATAAATTTCATACAGAACCAACTTATATCTCTTGGAAAGATTTCAGAATGAATACAAAGGGCGCAGTTCAAATTAATTCAATCAAATAGTAATGAATACAAGAAAATTTAAAATTATCGGTAATGGTCAACTAATTGGATTTATTTTGATTTGTGACAATAATCCAAATTTCGAGAATTGTAAAATTGGCTCAATATTGAGGTTTCAAACCCAAGGTGAATGGACTGAAAATAACCTTGAATTTATTGGGGATAATTTAATAACAGACCTATTTATCATAAACACATCAGATGCAGATATACAAAACATTCTGATTGAAAGAGCGAGAATTTCGAAAGGGGATTTTACAAATTTCGTTATTAATCAACATTGACAATACAAGAAAACCAGCCCATAACAGCTAGAGTTTCGTTGCGTGCGTAGCACGAACAATGAAACTCCTGTTGAACGGAACCGATTACATGCCGTCAACACTATGGAGTTATCGTTAAGATTTTAGAAAGAATAGTAAGAGGATTTGTGTCCTCTTTTTTTTGGAGTGTTCTAATGCATTCCTTTTTCAATCAAACTAAAACGACAATTTTTAATTTAGCAATTAATCATTGCTAAAATTTAGTATATTTGAACTTAAGAAAGTTGGTTTGTAAAGAAATTTAGGTTTTTAGACGAACTGACGTTAGCCGTCATTGTACCGCAGAAACCTAAAAAAAGAAAAAATGACTGAACAAATTGATTACAATATTTTTGTCAATGATAATAATAGAGAATTTGTAAACGCAATAATTAATTCTGGAAACACAATTGAACTCTATAAAATTCTAATAACTGAAAATGTAGAAAACACAAAAATTTGGACTTGCTTGCGACAAGGTGAAATATTTAAACTTACATTTTATAATGGTGAAGAATCTATTGACTATTTTACCCACGAAATTCTTCACGCATATTTTTTAACTCATTTACAATTTGCTGATACAAAAGACTTTTATAACGATATTCAAACTAATTCGGATTACCAATTAATACTACCATTAGGATTGATTGGGCATATCAATAATATTTTTGCTCATGAAAAATTTTATAAAACTTATATTGAGAAAAAGTTTTTAAAAGAAAAATTCACTTCCGATTTTAACGAATTGCCAGTTTTTTACAGAACAGAAATAGATGATAACTTTGAAAAGTTTGACCAACCAAATATTGGGATTCTTTATTTTATTTCAACTTTTTTTTCTTGCAAGGATAATCGAAGTGGATTATACGAGAATGAAATAAATGAACATTTTGAATTTTTAAAATTAAAAAACAAAGCACTTTTTGAAATATTAAATACAACTTGGGAAATTTGGTTAAAAGAAGAAGAAATTAATCTTAACAAAAAAATCATTTCAAATCTTATAGTCGAAATAAAAAAATGGTATAGAGAAAAAACAACGAACGGCTAACAGCTAGAGTTTCGTTGCGTGCGTAGCACGAACAATGAAACTCTTGTCGAACCTTTCGACAGGCACAAGGCAGGATACACCGAATACATGCCGTCAACACTATGGAGTTATCATTAAAATTTTAGAAAGAATAGTAAGAGGATTTGTGTCCTCTTTTTTTTTTGGAGTGTTCTAATGCATTCCTTTTTCAATCAAACTAAAACGACATTTTAGCAATTAATCATTGCTAAAATGTAGTATATTTGAACTTACTAATGTCGGTTTGTAAAGAAATTTAGGTTTTTAGACAAACTGACGTTGGACAAAAGGCGCGAGCACCTTTCGTCCAATGGGTGCGCCCTTCGCCCAACTCGACGCTTGAAAAAAACTCAAGCGACTTCGTCAAGCGCGCGTCCATTGTGTGTAATGCTCAAACAAACCCTTTGAAATTTAACTAATTGAAAAATAACATAAAAAGAATAGGAAAAAATATACTCGCGATTTGTGGTGGAATATCATTAATTGGAATTATTTTGCTTTTAGGATATCTAGCTTATTCCATGACAATTGGAAATAAAAATGTTGAAAATGAAGCAACAAAATCTGATGTGAGATTTGTATTAAATTGGTGCGGTCTTGGAGACCAGAGAATTGAAAAAGTCACAAATAGCTATGCATCTGGTAGCTCTTTTACTGGCGATTATCTTGATGCTTATGCGATTGACATATCGAAAGTTACACTCGATGAATTAAAAAATAAAAACGGGTTCTATCGTTTAGATAGTTTACCACAAGTTTTGAATGATGCAGTAAAGATGACAATAGGTTGGCAACATGAAATTCCTTGGTTTCCGAGATTGGAAGAATTAAAAAAAGAAGATGTATACGTTTATCCTTGGAGTATATATTGCAATGGAATTAAGCCAAGTGGAGCCCAATTAATATTCGTAGTGCCGAAAGATAAAAAAGTATATTATTTCGGGACAAAAATGTGATTAAAGCACTACACACAGCACCTAGAGTTTCGTTGCGTGCTTAGCACAAACAATGCAACTCCTGTTGAACCTTTCGACAGGCTCAAGGCAGGCTACACCGAATACATGCCGTCAACACTATGGAGTTATCGTTAAAATTTTAGAAAGAATAGAAAGAGGATTTGTGTCCTCTTTTTTTTGGAGTGTTTTAAAGCATTCCTTTTTCAATCAAACTAAAACGACAATTTTTAATTTAGCAATTAATCATTACTAAAAAATAGTATATTTGAACTTACGAAAGTTGGTTGGTAAAAAAAATTAGGCTATTAGACGAACTGACGTTATGAGCCATATTTCAACACCTATAACTCAAGATGAATTTCTTCAAAAACAGATTCAGCAAAACTAAGACAAAACAGCTAGCAGATTATTTTAAGACAACAATTACTGAAGAGTTAGTTAGATTTGAACACCCTAAAAGGGAAACCGAACAAATTTTGTGGAAAGACAATACTGAAATAAGGTTTGTAACTACTGATATTGCATTCTATAACAAAATGGAATAAAAATAAAGTGCCATAGTCTTTCAGAGGTACTACTAGCAATACGTGCGCTAGAAAAAGTAAAAGGACTTTAAAAATAGGAGGGAACCCAATAGTTGCTTCAGTTACTAAAAGAGTGAAACTAAAAATACGCCTGAACCAGAAGGGGAATCAATGAATTAAAGTAAATGGCTGTTTACAATTTTTTGTTTTAACGATTTATTAAAAAAACTTTCTGGATACAAATACTTGTTACCAAGTTTGGTGTATGGAACCAATTTCCTTTTACGGTAGCGAGATAGGGTACTGTCGCTGATGTGGAATTTCATTTTAACATCGGCTGAATCCAACCACGTTTCGGTATCCATTTTTCGTTGCAGCATTTGGATGGTTTGTTCCATCGCGTTGATTTTTAATTCTAATATTTTATTTTTTGATTTCATGGCTAATAGGTTTATAATTAGTTGGTTTCTTGTTTTACAAAGATAAAATAAGAAATGTAAAATAAATAGAGAGACTTATTCACATTTGTAATAAGTTTTTAACAATGGAATGTATTTTATATGTTAATTTATTGACATATAAGTTTTTAAATACAAATTTTATTTAAAATCAATACAAACAATGTAATTTGATGCTTCAACTTGTACAAAATTCTAGTAATAGAAATACAACCAATGACAATTCTTTACTATCAAAATGCACTTAAACAACCATAACACAATGACAATGAACATGTACTTGGCGCTATATTTTCGGGTGTTGCAGATGGACAAACTTTTGCTGGCAATATTTATCAAGGAACTATAGGGCTTTCTATATCCTCCGGAATGACTAGTAATAATCCTTTGCTTGCACTTTCTCCTAATGGGTATTATGTGCTTTCGCCTTCAAGTCCAGCCATTGGGGCAGCTTCTTCAAATTATCCTTCAATTCCTACTTTTACCGGGCTTAATAATGACCCGAGCATTCTGAAAGACTTTGAAGGACAAAATCGACCATCGGCACTTCCATTATAAGATGTAGGTTGTGACCAATATTCTAGCGAAAACATCAACAATCGTCCCTTGGATTTATGTGATACAGGACCTGCCTATTTATGCAGTGCACTTTCTACTGAAGACACAATAAAAGCAGCAAATACCATTGTTATTTATCCAAATCAATCAAATGGGGAATTTATTATAAAATCAGCTTTAACTATTTCTGAAATAAAAATTGTAAATCAATTAGGAGAAATTATTTATACCTTTTTAAACAGTACTCAAAGCGCATTACCAGTGCTAAACTTATCAAGCCAACCTAAAGGGATTTATTTTGTTCAGATTACAGATAACACTAATATGGTTTTAAACAAAAAAATTATAATACAGTAAAATAGAGACGAAAAACATGAATTCTTGAAATTAAATTACAATTATTTCTTGAATTCAAACTTAATTGTCTAGTCCTGCATTTTTAAATAGAATAAAGTAATAAGTTATATTACTAAGGGCGTTATAACCAACTATTTTAAAGTTAAATAGCACTTAAACTGTACATTCAAAGCTTTAGATAAGAAAAATATCAAACAGCTGATTGCTTACTTTTGATTTAAGTATATATTTGTGAAAATTTTCAAAATATGTTTATTTCAATAATTGTACCTGTTTTTAACAGACCAGACGAAGTAGAGGAGTTGTTAGCCAGTTTGGCAAAGCAAACTTTTAAGCAACCGTTTGAAATTGTAATTGTTGAAGACGGCTCTTCAAATCCTTGTGAGGAAGTAGTAGTTAGGTACAAAGAACTGTTAGACATTTCCTACTACTATAAATCCAATACAGGGCCTGGCGATTCTAGAAATTATGGCATGAAACTGGCAAAAGGGACTTATTTTATTTTGTTTGATTCCGATTGTATTTTACCCGAAGACTACTTAGAAAAAGTTGTAAAAGCAATAGAAACGGAATACGTAGATTGTTTTGGAGGTCCTGATCAAGCTCACCCATCGTTTTCATCAATTCAAAAAGCCATAAACTTTTCCATGACCTCATTTTTAACTACTGGTGGTGTTAGAGGAGGGTCGGAACGTTTGGATACATTTCAGCCACGTAGTTTCAATATGGGTATTTCGAAAACGGCTTTTGAAGCATCTGGTGGTTTTTCCAACATTCATCCAGGTGAAGATCCTGATTTATCTATAAGACTATGGGAATTAGGATTTAAAACTCGTTTAGTACAACATGCTTTTGTGTACCACAAACGCAGAATTGATTGGGAAAAATTCTATTTGCAGGTAAATAAATTTGGGAAAGTGCGTCCTATTTTAAACACATGGCACCCAAAATACAGTAAACTTACCTATTGTTTACCCGCACTTTTCGTAATAGGTTTTTGGATGTCGGTGCTTGCATTAGTGTTGTTGCACGACTTTTTTTTAAAACTGTATTTCTTGTATTTTTTAATTATTTTTGGTGTTGCTTCAGTCCAAAATCGGAGTATAAAAATTGGTTGGTTGAGTGTAATTGCTGTTTGGAAACAATTTTTTGGTTACGGTAATGGTTTTATTATATCGTATATTAAAATTGTAATTTTGAAGCAAGATCCTCAAAAAGCGTTTCCTTATTTATTTTTTAAGCCCAATTAAATGAGTGTTCTAATAGGTTTGACAGGAGGTATAGGCAGTGGTAAATCAACTGTAGCTGGACTTTTTAACCAAAAAGGGATTCCTGTTTACAATGCCGATGAAGCTGGAAGACAACTCACCGATAGTTCGGAACTTCTTCAACAAATTAGTACTATTTTTGGTGATTCGTTTATTAGTAATAAGCAACTGGATCGTAAAAAAATGGCGACTTTGGTTTTTAACCAACCAGAGGAGCTTAAAAAATTAAATGCAATTGTACACCCAGCTGTTCAACATCATTTTGAAAACTGGACAAAGCAACATCAAGAATCTCCTTTTTTGATAAAAGAATCCGCTATTTTGTTTGAAAGCGGTAGTTACAAACAATGTGCCCTAATTATCAATGTTGAAGCACCTGTTGCAACCCGAATAGAAAGAGTGATGAAACGTGACAATTGTAGTAGAGAAGAAGTGGAAGCAAGAATGAACAACCAATGGACGGAAGCACAAAGGTTGAAAAGAAGTAACTATACAATTACTAATACCTCTCTATTTGAAACAGAACAGCAAGTTGATACTATTCTTAAAATTTTAAACAATCTTTAATTTTGCTTAAAATTGTTAATGTTTGGTTAATCTATTTTAACAACAACTGTTAAAAGGTTAATTTTGATTAATGAATAAATTGTTTTTTAGACTTCTTGTTTTCTTAATGAGCTTATCACTGATAGGCATTATTTTAGTACAAGTATATTGGTTCAACACTTCGTTTAAAAACAACGACGAACAGTTTAAATTTCATGTTAAGCAAGTTATTGGAAATGTTGCAGATATTATTCAAAAACAAGAAGCGTTAAGTTTTATTAACAAATACGAAAAGTTAAAAGACAGTACGGGAAAAATTCCTGAAAAAAGTGAACTGTTGCAGTTCTATTATGTTCAGAAAAATACCGTAACTAACGAAACAATTGTTTATTCAAATAGTATAATTGCGGAAGATTATCAAATTTCGCCCTCGTTCTTTGATAGAAAAGCAGACAGCCTTAGACTTAAAAATTACACTTCAAAACGAAAAACAGAAGTGTACAGCGAAAATTCAATAGACAATTCGAATGTTAATAAGTCCATTACTCCTGATGTAAAAATTGAAAAATCGGGAAATTTGGATATTTTGAAAAATGCTCAATTTGAAATTGCTTATAAAGACATTGCCTCAGCTTTGCCAATACAAGAGCGCATTTCGATAGCTAATTTACAAAAAACACTTAGAAATGAATTGAACGAGTACGGTGTAAAAACAAAATTTGAATTTGGCATTTACAGTAATGGTTTAGCAACCAAAATAAAATCTGACCGTTTTCATTACGACAAAGATAAAACGTATTCTATTCCAATTTTTGTTGACAGTGATGGGAATAATAAATACCAATTATTGGTTAGTTTTCCTCATAAGCAGCGGTATTTATTTTCAGAATTAATTGGAATTTCTTTGTTGTCGATAATTTTTACATTGATTATTATTATAGCCTATTCAAGTGCTTTAAATCAATTGATAAAGCAGAGACAGATTTCCGAAATCAAAACTGATTTTATCAATAACATGACGCACGAGTTTAAAACGCCAATAGCTACGATTAATTTAGCATTAGATGCTATTAAAAATCCAAAAGTTTTTGATGACAAAGAAAAAGTAACGCGGTACCTGCAAATGATTCGAGATGAAAACAAACGGATGCACGCTCAAGTAGAAAATGTGTTGAGAATTTCAAAACTTGAAAAAAGAGAGTTGGAAATAGTAAAAGAACCGTTGGAATTGCATCAAGTTTTAGAAGACGCAATAGATCATGTAAATTTGATTATCGAAGACCGACAAGGTGAAATTAAAACCAACTTTTTAGCCAAAAGAGATGTTGCACTTTTAAACGATGTTCATTTTACAAACGTAATTGTTAACATTTTGGACAATGCCATAAAATATTCTGTTGAAGCACCCGTTATTGAAATAAAGACGGAAAATGTAAAAGATTTTATAGTGGTAAGTATTAAGGATAATGGAATTGGTATGACAAAAGCAGCGCAAAAGCGCATTTTTGAGAAATTTTACCGAGAACATACTGGAGATTTGCACAATGTAAAAGGACATGGCTTGGGATTATCCTATGTTAAAAGAATAATTGAAGACCATAACAGTCAAATTTTCGTTGAAAGCGAAAAAGGACATGGAAGTACTTTTACGATAAAAGTGCCATTGATAAATTAAAAAAAAACTATTTAAACGACTAAAAAAATACAAATTAAAACCTAAAAGAACAAACATGGAAACTGAAATAAAAAAAATTCTATTAGTTGAAGACGATCAAAATTTTGGATCTATCTTGAAAGATTATTTACAATTGAATGACTTTGATGTTACTTTAGCTAAAAATGGTATGGAAGGTTTTGAAAAATTCAAGAAAGACACCTACGATTTGTGTATTCTTGATGTAATGATGCCTTATAAAGATGGATATACATTAGCAAAAGAAATTAGAGAAAAAAATAAAGAAGTGCCAATTGTTTTCTTAACTGCAAAAGCAATGAAAGAAGATGTTTTAAAAGGATACAAAGTAGGAGCAGACGATTATTTAAACAAACCTTTTGATTCGGAAGTACTTTTAATGAAAATTAAAGCCATCATTCAAAGAAAATCAAGTGAGTCCAAAACAGATACTGGTAAGTTTGAATTTGAAGTAAGTAAATTTCATTTGAATTCAAAACTACGTTTTTTGACTTTTTCAAATGAAGAACCAATAAAATTATCGCCAAAGGAGAATGAATTGCTTAAAATGTTGATTCTTCATGAAAATGATTTAATGCCAAGAGAATTAGCTTTAACTAAAATTTGGCGCGATGACAACTATTTTACTTCGAGAAGTATGGATGTATATATTGCTAAATTACGCAAATATTTAAAACAAGACGAAAATGTTGAAATTTTAAATATTCACGGAGAAGGCTTTAGATTGGTTGTAAAAAAATAACATTATTTTAATTTAAAAGAGCTTTGAGAAATTGAAGCTCTTTTTGTATTTTATAAATTGAATTTATGTAAATTCAAATAAAGAAATCATTATGAATTATGTAGTTTTAGGATTAATTGCAGTAACGTTACTATTTAGTTTTAAAGGATTTAATGACGTTTCTTTTTTTAGAAAATTTGAATTTCACATAGGTAGTATCAAAAATGGTGAGCACATCAGAATGTTTACTGCTGCCTTATTGCATGCAGACATTAGTCATTTGTTTTTTAACATGTTTACTTTGTATATGTTTGCCCCTGTAGTTCAAAACTATTTAGGCAATGTTTCTTTTTTAGTAATCTATTTTATAAGTCTTATATTTGGAAGTTTATTAACTTTATGGATACATCAAAACGATTATAGTTATAGAGCAATTGGTGCTTCTGGAGCAGTAACAGGAATACTGTATTCGGCTATTTTGTTAGAACCCAATATGAGTTTGTACTTATTTTTTATTCCAATTCCAATTCCTGCCTTTTTATTTGGAATAGGTTACTTATTGTATTCCATATATGGCATGAAAGCAAAGAATGACAATATTGGGCACACAGCGCATTTTGGAGGGGCTATTGGAGGTTATCTGATTACTTTAACAAAAGTACCAAGTATGCTTTTTGATAATACTGTAATGGTTTTAGTATTAGCAATTCCAATTGTTTTACTTTTTATTTTGGTTAAAAAAGATAAAATTTAAAACTTTCGCTTGGCAAATTCAGAAGTAACCTTACTTTTTGGCAAAAAATATAAAAATGACCAATTTTGATTTTCATTTTTGGTCATTTTTGTTTTTCAAAAGATTCTTTTGTGTGAAAAATGGTTTTTTGATCGTGACGAGGCGCACGTTCCCTAATAAG
>CANGIF010000051.1 GCA_947453885.1 Flavobacteriaceae bacterium | reverse complement strand
GCTGCTTTAGTTAATGGTGTTTATGGAAATTATGGAGTTTTATGCAATGTAACTACTCCAGCAGACCCAAATATAAATACAACAAGACTAAAAACCAAATCTTTCGAAGTTTCAGCTTATCCAAATCCGTTTGAAAACGTTTTTAATATAAGTTTAGAAACACCAAGCAAAGAAGATGTTACTGTTGCAGTTTATGACATGATGGGTAAATTGGTAGAAACACACCAAGTAAACCCAATGGAAGTGGCTAATTTACCAATAGGTAGCAACTTTGTAGCAGGCATCTACAATATTATTGTATCTCAAGCCAACGAAATGCAAGCAATTCGTTTGATTAAGAAATAGTGGTTGGTTGATGGTTTCAAGTTTGTAACTTATGAAGCTGAAAACTGCGACTCATTAATCACAATTCAAAAAAATCCCTTTAATTCCATTTGGAGTTAGAGGGATTTTTGGTTTAAAAGAAGCAGTTTACTTTCTATAAATTTTTGCACTTAAACACCGGAACTATTTATTTTAAGTTTTAAATTTATACCATTTAGACATATATAATAGACTAACTTATGAAAAAAAATAGTCAAATCCACATAGACTTTAAATGAAATCTTCTGTTATTAATTTTTTAACTATTTCGTTTATTTTTAGCTTTAGTTCTTCTATTGTTTTGTAAACTATGTTAGTCATTTTTCTTTTCATATTAAGCCAAACTAGTTCAGCTGGATTTAGTTCAGGTGAATAAAGTGGAATAAAAATAAGTGCAATATTTTGTAGAATGATAAGTGATTTTCCATTATGAAAACGACAATTATCTAAAATAACCACTTTACACTCTGTTGGTTTTTTATTAGAGAGTTCGATAAAGAAGATTTGGAAATTATCTCCATCGCAGTAAGGCAATTCCATCACTAAAATATCTCCATTTAATGGTGAAAATGCCCCAAAAACATAAGTTGATTCGAATATATTATGAAAATTGCAAATGAGCTTAATGCCTTTTGCTTTCAAAGCTCTTCCGTTTCTTGTAAACAATCCAAAACGACTCTCGTCTTGAACATAAAAATTGTAATTTGTGAATGTTTCTGGAGCATTAATTAAATCTATATAAGATGTAAAAGCATCTTTTAGTGAAGTGAGTCTTTTTTCATTAGCTTGATGGATTTCAGTATTGATTTAAGAAGGTTTGAAGCCAACTCTTCTATCGAAAAGCAATCCATTAATATCTTTCTCAAAATAGACCTTACCCCATTTTTGGGCTGTGTTATGGTTTACTTTTAAAATAGTAGCTAACTCTTTTGCTCAATTGTGTTTCCGTTTTTTTTCATAATCAACAACATTTGAATACAGTTTTTTTATGAATAGGTAGTTGCCTTAATAATTTCTTAAGTTCCTCTTCGCTTTCTTTTACTATTTTACTTTTTGAATTTGCCAAATTAAAACATAAATAATTTAATTATACCCAACGGGTTATTAATAATCAAAAATTAGATTTTACCTTAAACAATACTACCCATAAATTAAAAAAAAATCTTTTTACTTGTTGGGTTATGTTTTAAAAAATGTTTTTTTACGAAAAAACAATCGTAAAAAACTTGCTGTTTTTTCTTACAGAATTTAACTTGATTAATAAACTATTTCTCCAAATAAATCAAAAAAAATAGGCAAATAGATTTTTGGAAATTTCATCTAAATATACTAATATATTATTTCAAAAAACTTGTAAAAAAGTTTAGATGTTTTTTATTTAAAAAAAAATATAAAATTGATTCAAATCGAATAAAAAGTCAGATTTTTTATCAAATAGTGTACTTAAAGCTTCTAGTAAACTAGGAACTTTTTTTGTGGAATTGATTTTATGGATAATCGAATGGTAGGTGTCAAACTTTTTCAGATTCGACTCCAAGTACAAATTTTTTACAAAAATTTCCTATAATTTAAATTTCATTTTGTATTTGCATATCCAACATATTGCTTAATTGTATTTTCAGACTGCAACTATGGACAATCAAAAAAAAACTTCCAGGAAACTGGAAGTTTATATATGTTTTGAAAGATTTGGTCTTTATTATTCATCTTCTTTTTTATTGGACTTTCTTTCAGCTTTAGCTTTATCCATATTCGTTTTCTGAATTTCTAATTGCGCAGGTGTCAACATTCCTTTAATTTTTTTAGAAAGTTCTTTCCCTTTTTGTTTGTTAGCATCAGCATGATCTGGATTTTCCTTGCTGTCTTTTTTAAGAGCCGCTTGTTCTTCAACGATTGGTTTTATTGCTGCTTGTTGATCAGCTGTCAGAGACAATTCTGTTGTCATTTTTAGCAACATTTTTTCAGCACCCCCTTTTTTACCTGCTTCTTGAGCAAATCCACTTAAACCCGCAGCTAATAAAACTGCTACAATTAATTTTTTCATTTTTATATTTTTTTTATAGTTAACAGATATTAGACTTTCAAAAAATAAAAAGGTTTAATCCTTTTATAAATTTAAAAAAGGAATTGCATTTTAGGGCGAGACCATTTTTAAAAACAAAAAAGCTCAATAAAATCGGGGTTTTACTACTATATTAACAAAAAATTTATTGTAATATAATTTTATTTGTATTTAATATGTTGTTGGAAACATCATGAATTTTGACGAAATAAACGCCTTGACCGCTCCATGAATTTGGCGGAACAACATATTGCTGGATGTTCATAGCACCACTAAACAACTCTTGACCTTAAGTGTTTACAATCTTAATTGTCCAATCCAACACGTTAGCTAAATTACCACAATCAAAGTAATATGGTCATTTGCTGGATTTGGGTAAATATTTACCGAACTTTATGTTTAACAGGATTTGTGCTTAAAACTCCCGTGTAATTACCATTGTTAAGCATTCATTAGTACCAACAGAATTGTATAAATTTAAAATCTCTTGTTCATTTAAAATACGATTCCAAATACCAATATCATCAATGTCTCCATTAAAATAATATTGCGAACATTAGTTTCTTTTTCCACCAACTAAAATATTGGAATTACATGTTGGAGTATATGAAAATGAATCATTAATACATAAACTACCAACGTATTGGCTGTCTTGATAAATTTTAATGACATCTTTTTGTCTTTCAAAATTTGCGCTTAACATATGCCAAGATTTATTTTTAATATTTCTAGTTCGCTTAGGTTTGAACTTTGGTATTAACAAATGGTACACTTTGTCATTCGTAGTTTTTTCTTATATAGTGTAGATTCGTAATTTCATCTTGGGTTAAAGCACGGTTGTATAATAAGTTTTATTTTAGGAGTTATTATAACTAGAGTAATTTTTAGTATTCCCGTTTTTTTCAAGGTTACCAAAAAGCACAAACAATTTTATTGATGTATGCTGCTAAAAATAAAGAGATATCAGATGAACAATTAAAATTTTTGAAAATATTTTTGAGTCCTGAAAATATTGAATCAGCATTTGTTGAAACTACAAATATTTCAGATTTAACAAAAGACATTTAACTAAAATAAAAATTCTAATAAATAAGTATTACTAGTTTTTATTTTGAACTTTTAAAGTAGATTTTTTTAATTAAATCTAATTTAATTTTAATGTTTTTTTCAATGGTTGGGCAATAGTTGGGCAACTACAAATTAAAAAAACCGTAAAATATTGACAAACAATATAAATACGGTTTTTTGAAGTACCCGGAGCCGGAGTCGAACCGGCACGGTTTCCCACAGGTGTTTGAGACCAGCGCGTCTACCAATTCCGCCATCCGGGCCTAGCAGACGAAAAATCAAAAAAATGATTCAACGCAATAAAATAGATATACTATTTCTTTAACACGGTGCAAATATAAAAATTAATTTTTCAATCACTAAAAAAATAGTGAAAAATTTTCTTTCAAAGTTCGATTTTATTACTAAATTTGCACCTCGTTAAAACGACACACAACTAACTAACTACAAAACAACAAATTATTACAATGTCACATCAAGAACCAGAAGCAAAAATATTTGCTTGTTCCCAAAGTGTATATTTAGCTGAACAAATAGCAAAAAACTATGGTGTTCCGCTGGGTAAAGTTACGTTCTCAAAATACAGTGATGGTGAATTTCAGCCTTCTTATGAAGAGTCTATCAGAGGTTTAAGAGTATTTATTGTTTGTTCAACTTTTCCAAGTGCCGATAATTTAATGGAATTGTTACTAATGATTGATGCTGCTAAAAGAGCATCGGCTAGACATATAACAGCTGTAATTCCTTACTTTGGATGGGCAAGACAAGACAGAAAGGACAAACCTAGAGTACCAATTGGAGCTAAACTCGTTGCTAAATTAATTGAAACAGCTGGAGCTACAAGAATAATGACTATGGATTTGCATGCTGATCAAATTCAAGGCTTTTTTGAAAAACCAGTTGATCATTTATTTGCATCTACAATTTTTCTACCTTATGTAAAAAGTTTAGATTTGAAAAACTTAACAATTGCATCTCCCGACATGGGCGGTTCAAAAAGAGCGTATGCTTATTCTAAGTTTTTAGAATCCGATGTTGTCATTTGTTACAAACAGCGAAAAGTTGCCAATAAGGTAAGTACAATGGAGCTTATTGGAGAAGTAACTGGAAAAAATGTTGTTTTAGTTGACGACATGATTGACACTGGAGGTACATTAGCAAAAGCTGCTGATTTAATGATAGAAAAAGGGGCTTTAAGTGTAAGGGCAATTTGTACACATCCTATTTTATCTGGTGATGCTTATGCTAAAATTGAAAATTCACAATTAAGCGAACTTATTGTAACGGATTCTATCCCTTTACATTTTAGTTCAAATAAAATTAAAGTAGTGAGTTGTGCACCACTTTTTGCAGAAGTAATGCACATGGTACAACACAACAATTCCATTAGTGGAAAATTTTTGATGTAGTTGTCAAAAAGTATTATAAAATTGAATTATTATTAACTATATATATTTACAATGAAATCGATTACAATTAAAGGATCAGAAAGAGAAAGCGTGGGCAAAGTAGCTACAAAAGCCTTACGTAATGCTGGAATGGTTCCTTGCGTTATTTACGGAGGAAATCAAACAGTACATTTCGCAGCAGAAGAAGCTGCATTTAAAAACTTAGTTTACACTCCAAACGCACATACAGTTGTGATTGAAATTGGAAATGGAAAATCGTTTAATGCTGTTTTACAGGATATTCAAGTACACCCTGTATCTGACAAAATTTTACATATTGATTTTTTCCAATTGCATGATGATAAAGAAATCATTATGGAAGTTCCTGTAAAAGTTGTTGGAACTTCAAAAGGAGTATTAGCTGGAGGAGTTTTGCGTTTAAATACTCGTAGATTAAAAGTGAAAGCCTTACCTAAAAACCTTCCTGATTTTGTAGAAGCTGATATTTCAGGTCTTGAAATGGGAAATAAATTGTATGTAACTAAATTAGGTGCTGCTAATATTAAATTAATGCACCCTGACAATACAGTTGTAGCTCAAGTTAGAATTTCTCGTGCTGCTATGAAAGCGGCTCAAGAAGCTGCAAAAGCTGCAAAAACTCCTGCAAAAGGTAAAAAATAAAAGTAACAATTAGTTTTTGATTAACTATTAATTTAGTTAGAAGTATAACTAATTAATTAAATTTTGAAATAGCTGTCCGAAAAGTAATTTTCGGACAGTTTTTTTTTTGATTAATTTACTTCAATACAATTAAAATGATAAAAAAAAGATATGTAAAAAGCCCCTATAAAGCAACTATTATAAAATGCTTAACAAAATTTATAAATTTATATTTTTAAGTTTTCTATTTTTAAAATCTTTAATTTACTATTTTTAAAGTAAATACTTATAATATTTGCATTTCATCCTTTAAAATAAACAGTTCGGTTTTATTTAGTTGTTTATATTTGTGACTTCGCAGAAATTTGTTCCCTAATAAAACCATAAATTTATTTTTAATGAAGACTCTTTTTTTTATTTCGTTGTTTTGTTTCTCCTCTTTTATTATGGCTCAAAATGTAGTTTCAGGTCGTGTAACAGGGGCAAAAGGGCTACCTGTTTCCGGAGCAAATGTGTACTTAGACGGCACTTATGATGGTGCAACTAGTGATGAAAAAGGTAATTTTTCATTTCAAACTACAGAAAAAGGACAGCAAACTTTGATTGTTAGTGCTTTGACTTTTGAAACTTTTAATTTAAAAATTGAAACCGAAAAAGCAGTTGCAATAGTTGTTAAGCTTAAAGAAAGTGTTAACACTTTAGATGCAGTTGTAATTACAGCTGGTAATTTAGAGGCAGGTGATAAATCAAGAGTTTCTGTTTTAAAACCATTAGATATTGTTACAACTGCAGGTTCTGCGGGTAATATAATTGCAGCTTTACAAACTTTGCCTGGTACACAAAGCGTGGGTGAAGACGGCAGGCTTTTCGTAAGAGGAGGTGAAGCTGACGAAACACAAACCTATGTAGATGGAATGAGAGTAGCACAACCTTACGGTGCGGCTACACAAAATTTGCCAACTCGTGGTCGATTTTCACCATTTTTGTTTAGTGGAATTTCATTTTCCACGGGTGGTTATTCTGCTGAATATGGTGAAGCTTTATCAAGTGTCTTGCTCCTTACTACGCAGGATGAGGCAGATCAAAACAAAACTGATTTGTCTTTTATGACAGTGGGTTTAGGTCTTGGCAATACTGAAAAATGGAAAAAAAGTTCATTAAGTGTCAATACGGCTTACATAAATTTAGCGCCTTATACTGCAGCAATTCCACAGAATGTTTCATGGAACAAGCCCTATCAATCGCTTTCTGGTGAAACGGTTTACAGGTATCATTTTGAACGAGGTATTTTTAAAGTATATGCAGCTTTTGATGCCGCTCAATTTGATTTGAATCAAGAAAATGTTAACTATGTTGATAAAGTAAATGTGGATTTGAAAAACAACAATTTTTATTTAAATTCTGTTTACAAAGGTAATTTTGGCAGTAATTGGCAACTAACAACTGGATTAAGTTATGGTTTTAGCAAAAATAAAATTGGAATTATTTATGATCAAGTTCAAAATCAAGAAAACGCAACGCATGTAAAAATAAAAATTAAGAAAACAATTTCTGATCGCATAAAATTATCATTTGGAGGGGATTATTTTACAACTAAGTTTAACGAAGATTACACACCAAACGGAGGGTTTTCTTTAAATGATGGGTACACTAATTCAATTGCGGCTGCTTATACAGAAGGAGATGTGTTTTTTTCAAAACAACTGGCTGCTAAAATTGGTGTTAGAATGTCGCATAATGAATTGTTAAAAGAAAATTCAATTTCTCCTAGAGCATCTTTGGCTTATAAAATCGCAAAAAATAGTCAGTTTGCTTTTGCTTATGGCAATTTTAATCAAACACCCAATGCTACTTATATCAAATATTCTAGTTTTCATCAATTTGAAAGTGAAAAAGCAGCACATTATATTTTAAATTTTCAATATACAAAGGATAAAACAACTTTTAGAGCTGAAACCTATTATAAAAAATACAGTGATTTGATTAAATACGATACTCCAATTGTTCAATACAATTCTGTTTTTTCAAATACCGGTTCAGGATATGCTAAAGGTTTGGATTTATTTTGGCGAGATGGCAACTCCGTTAAAAATTTAGAATATTGGATTTCATATTCGTACATAGATACCAAACGGGATTATAAAAACTACACAGCAACTGTAACACCAAGTTTTGTAGCTACTAATTCATTATCAATTGTTACCAAATACTGGATTGATGATTGGAAATCACAAATTGGTTTTACAAATTCCTTCAGTTCAGGAAGACCTTATAACAATCCAAACGAAACTCAATTTATGAACGGAACAACTAAATCGTACAATAGTTTGAGTTTTAATTGGGCTTATTTACTAACTACTCAAAAGATTTTGTATTTTTCAGTATCCAATATTTTAGGAACTCAAAACGTTTTTGGGTATGAATATGCAAATACTCCAGACAGTAATGGATTTTATAAAAGAAGGGAAATAATACCAACAGCCGATCGATTTTTCTTTGTAGGTTTCTTTTGGTCTATAAGCGATGATAAAAAATCAAACCAATTAAATACGCTATAACTGCATTTCATCCATTACTTTCAACAATTCAGTAAGGTAAAGTTTTATAGTTGCATCTATACATTTACTTTTGAGCATTATTAAAAACAATAAATCAATCAAAAATGAATAAATTAATTTTCTATCTAGTATTTTTAATGACAGGTTTTATAAACGGTCAAAAAGTAACATTAACAATACAAACGAATGGATTTAAGAACAATGACGGTAAAGTTAGGGTAGGTGTATACAATTCTGAGGGGCATTTTCTTAATGAAACTTTTATGAATACTGCTGCTGAAATTAAAAATGGAAAAGCAACTGTTGTTTTTAAAGAAGTACCAGTTGGTACTTATGCGGTTTCTATTTATCATGATGAAAACAACAGTGGTGTTTTAGAACGAGGAATGTTTGGAATTCCAAAAGAAGATACCGCTTGTTCCAATAATGCTAAAGGAAAAATGGGGCCCCCAAAATATGAAGATGCAAAATTTAAGCTAACCGCTGATCAAACAATTGAAATAACTTTAAATAAATAATACCATGAAAAAAACAATTATCATTTTAGCACTTTTAGTAAGTGGATTAAGCTTTGCTCAATCACAATTTGAAACAGGAATGAACAAAGCTATGGGGCTTTGGAAGGAAGGAAAATCAAATGAAGCGTCAGACTTATTTGAACGAATTGCAGCTGCAGATAAAACCAGTTGGTTGCCCAATTATTATGTAGCCTTAGTCAACACAACAAGCTCTTTTAGTACACAAGACAAGGAAAAAGTAAGTGCCATGTTAGCAAAAGCGCAAAAAGCTTTGGATGTTGAATTTGTTAAAGCTCCTAATAATCCTGAATTGATGGTTATGCAAGCATTAATTCATACTGCATGGGTGGTTTTTGACCCTATGACCAACGGAATGAAACTTTCAATGCCTATTATGGAACTTTATACCAAAGCACAAGTACTTGCACCAACAAATCCTAGAGTGGTTTTTGGTAAAGCGGAATATGAAATTAACGGCGCAAAATGGACGGGTGCAAATGTAAAAGAGTTATGTAAAGAAGTAGATAACGCCGTACTTTTATTTAAAAGTTTTAAACCTGAAACTCCGTTTCACCCATCATGGGGATTGGATAGAGCTTTAGAAAAACAAAAAGAGTGTAACAAATAATACGATTTTATTTAGTTAGTTGTGTTTGTAGTTAAAGGAATTTAAAAAGTTGCTACTGATATAAAGTAGCGTTACCCCTTTTTGAATTCCTTTCAATTAAACTAAATTATGTATTCTTAATTCAAAACAAAACGTAATTTCAAAATTATTTTAGTATGCTAGCTCTACTCAAAAGTTTCATTAAATATTTTGCACAAGGAATAGCAGTAAGCCTAGTAGTGGTAGTACTATTAATAACACTTGAAGTTATTTATGGCAAAGCGCTTGTTATAAATAGTGATTTTTTCAAATCAATTGGCTATTCCTTTTTTTATAGCACTGTTTTAACAATAGTCAACAAAAAATGGTTTGATTATCTGAACGAAAAAGTAACTTGGGAGGAAAATTCCAAAAAGAAACGATTGATTGTAGGAGCTCTTGGGGGAATTGTTTTAACTATAATTGGTATTTTCTTTATACGAATGACCATTACAGTTGTTTTTGAAAACAACACCTTACTTTATTTTTTTAAAAATGAAAAAGGCAGTGAATACTTGGTTTCGCTATTAATTGCTATGATTGTTTCGTTGTTTTTTCATGCCGTTTATTTTTATAAAAAATCGAATGAAAAAGAAATTAACGAACAAAAAATTATTGCAGGAACAGCATCAGCAAAGTTTGAAAGCTTAAAAAATCAAATTGACCCACATTTTTTATTTAATAGTTTGAATGTTTTAAGTGCTTTGATTGAAGAAAATCCAGAAAATGCACAACGGTTTACTACTTCTTTATCCAAGATTTATAGGTATGTGTTGGAACAAAAAGACAAAGAATTGGTGTCGGTTGCAGAAGAAATTGCATTTGCAAAAACGTATGTCAAATTATTAAAAATGCGTTTTGAAAACAGTTTGTTTTTTGAAATTGATGAAATTGGAATTTCAGACGAAGCAAAAGTTGTTCCTCTTTCCTTACAATTGCTATTAGAAAACACCGTAAAACACAACAGTGCAAGTGAACAAAAGCCTTTACACATTCGTATTTATTGTAAAGACGACTATTTACTGATTGAAAATGATTATCAGAAAAAAGAAGTATTGCAAGAACGGAAAGGCGTTGGACTTCAAAACATTGTAAACAGATATGCTATTTTAACCCAACGTAAAGTAGTTATTGAAGCAAACGAACAACTATTTAGAGTAAAAATACCTATTTTAACAAAGCAAATAAGCTATAAGGAAGCCATTCCTAATTCAGAAAGCAGCTCTTATTTTAGAGCTAAAAAACGGGTGGAAGAATTAAAAGGGTTTTATGGAAATTTAATTGCCTATTGCTGTATCATTCCAATTATAATTTTTATAAATTTAAAATATTCTCCTCAATTTCAATGGTTTTGGTTTTCAGCAGGAGGGTGGGGCTTTGGTGTAGCAATGCACGCATTAAAGGTTTTTGGGTACAGTTCCAATTGGGAGGAACGTAAAATAGCAGCAATTTTAGAAAAAGAAAAAAATACAAAAAAATGGATGTAATGGAAACAAATTCAAACGAAGACAATCAGTATTACAACGCTAAAAAGCGAGTTAAAGAAATTAAAGGATTTTATGGAAATCTAATTTCATATCTTATTTTTAATTTATTTTTCTTGGTTTTAAATTTGGTAACGTCACCTGATGAATTATGGTTTTTTTGGCCATTATTAGGTTGGGGATTAGGCGTTTTCTTCCATGGAATGCGAGTTTTTAATTATGCACCTTTCTTTGGTAAAGAGTGGGAAAATAGAAAAATACAAGAGCTCATGGAAAAAGAACAACAATCCAAATCCAAATGGGAATAACACGCAATTATGAAACGAAATAACAGCAATAATAGGTTTGAAAATAGCACCAATGGAAATGAATTACCGGTTGCCGATGTATTGAATGAAGGTACTATTTCTAAAAACGACTATTACATAGCCTATAAGCGCGTAAAAAGAATAAAAGGATTTTACATTCACTTATTGGTCTATGTTTTAGTTAATCTTTTTTTGATTGTAAGTCAAATTGTAGAAGCACATTCTAGTACGATTTTATTTAAAATGCCTACCTATGCAACAGCTTTTTTCTGGGGCATTGGATTGGTTGGTCATGGTTTGTCTGTTTTTGGAACACTTTATTTCTTTAGTAGTAAGTGGGAAGAAAAAAAGATCAAGGAAATAATGGATAAAGAGGCGTCTAAATTTTAATACTTTCAAGAAGTAAACCCAACGTAGTACGATTTCAAAATGACAATATTAATTATAGAAGACGAAAAACCTGCGGCAAGAATGTTGCAACGAAAAATAGCCAAACTTGGTTTACAAGTCAATCAAATGTTGCACTCGGTAGAAGAAGCCATACTTTGGTTTGAAGCAAATGAACACCCTGATTTAATATTTTTAGATATTCAGCTGTCTGATGGTTTGTCTTTTGAAATTTTTGAAAAAGTAAAAATAGAAAGTGCCGTTATCTTCACTACAGCCTACGATGAATTTGCGTTAAAAGCCTTTAAATTAAACAGTATAGACTACTTATTGAAACCTATTGATGAAGAAGATTTAGAAATTGCTATAGCCAAATATAAACAACGCTTATTTCCAAACACTACTGTTCAAGTGGATTTTAATCATATCAAAAAATTATTAAGCACCCCATTCAATCAGGAGTATAAAAAACGATTTACAGTAAAAATGGGTCACCATTTAAAAGTAATTTCGATTGAAGAAATTGAATGCTTTTTTAGCGAAAATAAAGGAACATACATCCATACAATTGACAATAGAGACTACCTGATTGAAACTACTTTAGAAGTTTTAGAACAAGAACTTAATCCTGCCAATTTTTTTAGAATAAGCAGAAAATTCATTGTACCCTTACCAGCAATTAAAGAAATTTTGATGTACAGTAATTCACGACTTAAAATTATTTTACCAACCTATAAAGCCGAAGAAGTAATTGTTAGCAGAGAAAAAGTGGTTGATTTTAAAGCTTGGATTAACTAACGCTTGTGGCTCCTTTTAACTAAGGGTACACTACAAATGTTCGGTTTAATAGACATTGTATTGCTTACGTTTTATAAATACGCTATTAGCTCATTCCATTGTAGCACCCTAAGTGATTTTGCATAGCAGGTACAGTAGCTGTTTTACTTCTTTTGACAAAAACGAAATGGCGCTATGCTCAAATAGTAATTGGATTGCCCCATACAACCAATACTCCTTCTTCCAATTTAAAACACAACAAAGGAACTATTTAGCAGAAAAAAAACATCTCGAAAGGCGTCACTTTCGAGATGTTTACAAAGTAAAGTTGTATTCCAGGCTAGCTAATTAAAAGGGTTCCTAAATAGCTACTTGTAGCATACCGTTTGTCATCAACGGATGCAAATGTTGCCCAAACCTGAACGGTCAATCCAGAAAAATAAGCAGGAAGCCCAACAGCAGCCGCGCCACTGTTACGGTTACCTGCGTGTAACGAAAACAAGCTGGTTTCGGAGGTGGGCTCATACACCACAACCACCAACTTGTCCGTTGCTAAAGCTTCGCCTTGACCACTGTTGTCCGTCCAACTAATGTCCAAACTGTGCAAAGGCCCCGCTTGAAGAGTGCCATTTTCTACACCCAAAAGGGCTCCTTTGCTAATCAGTACTTTAGGATAATCCATTTCAAATCCAGTCCCTACAGCAACTGTAGCCTGTTTGATTAAATACGACATTGCCCGATTACGTTTGGTGTAAATTTCATTGTTGGAGCCAAAATAAAGTTTAATTACGGGATTGATAGGTTTTAAAAAAGACGCTACCATTTTAAACTTTTCTCGTTGCAACAACTGATTTGCAGTTACCAACCGATTTCCCTTTCGAGGTAAGCTCCGCATTACCTCTTTGCCGCGCCAATTGGCTCCGACTACTGGACCAATTTTTCCAGAAAATGCACCTAAGATGCCTTTGTTGTACGTACCCATTTTTTTTGTAATTTTAAGATTAAAAATAATTAATTTGCCTTTTGATTCGAATCGTTTTAAGACACAACAAATGTAAACAAACACTAGCAATAAATAAATACAAATACTTTATTTTAAGGTAATTGCTATTTTTTGAACGCCTTTGATTCCTTTTGAAAAGGAATGCTGTATAATGACAGAAAAAACTTGTTTTAAACTGCATTTGACAGCCATTGACTGGTTATGACGGGTAAAGAATGGTTTTGAAATAAATTGAATACAATTGACTACTTTTAAACGGTTTTGACGGGTTTGCGTTACTTTTCTAGTGGTTTTGTTCGTGCTTGGTTCGTACTTGGTTCGCAGCAAGGTGCTGAAAATGGCTTTTTTGCCAACAAATGTCCAATTAAACTACAAGCCAACTACAACTTATTAAAGTTTCATCCCTTTATACTATTCAAAAAAAGGTGGAGTACTATTTGACCAATCTAGTAATGATAAAAGTATAATACTGTTCTAAACCAGGCTATAGCATTGTGTCCTTTCGACTAAGGAAATAACACATCAGTTGCTCACTTTACGTGATTTCACCCATTGGTTGAAAAGACAAAATAGCTACAGTTTCTTTCATGAATAATAGTTTGGTACAAATAACAATTAGTCATTTTCAATATAAATTCAAAGTAACACCAATTGTCCATTTCAATTTACATCTTGTTGCTTACGGTTTACTTCTTGCTGTCAGGTCTTTGGTTCTTGCTGTCAGGTTTTTGTATCTTGCTGTCAGGTTTTTACTTCTTGTCGTTACGTCTTTACAACAATGCGCTGGCGACAAGAGCCAAAGACGCAACGACAAGCACCAAAAAAGCGGCGACATGAACCAAAAGAGTAGCGACAAGAGGTAAAGAAGTGGCGACAAATAATAAAGTAGTGAAAAGAGGTAAAATGAGACAGCAATGGTATATAAAAGTGAAGAAGACAATAAATAATAGCCCTTTTGGTGATTTATATAGAATTATT
>CANGIF010000050.1 GCA_947453885.1 Flavobacteriaceae bacterium | reverse complement strand
AGTTACATTTGTGTTTACAGCAATAGTCATTGTTGTAGTAGTAGCACATTGACCTGTTGCAGGAGTAAACGTATAAGTCGTAGTCGTTGTATTGTTCAACGCTGGCGACCATGTTCCTGTGATCGAGTTATTCGAAGTCGTTGGCAATGCAGCTAAACTCGCTCCTGAACATATTGCAGACACTTGCGTGAACGTTGGTGTGGTTGCAGCATTCACTGTTACGGTAACTGCTGTTCTTGAACTTTCACAAGTACTTAAGGTTTGTGAAGCATAATAAGTCCCAGTTGCTAAAATTGCTGTTCCTGCTAAAGCCGTACCTCCTGTTGCAGCAGAATACCATTTAATAGCTGTTCCTGTTGCTACTAAATTTGAAACGGTTGAACCTGCACAGAATGATTGTGCTGATGCAGTCGGAGCTGCTGTAGTGTTTACAGTGACAGAAACGGAAGTTCTCGTAGCACTTTCACAACTTAAAAGAGTTTGTGTTGCATAATAAGTTCCTGTTGTCAAAGCTGTAGTTGCTGCTAAAGCCGAACCTCCTGTTGCTGCTGAATACCATTTTATGGCTGTTCCAGTAGCTACTAAATTTGAAACCGTTGCCGAATTACAAAATGTTTGTGCAGAGGCCGTTGGTTGAGGTATTGCGTTTACTGTTATATTTACTGCTGTTCTTATTGGACTTTCACATCCCGCAATAGTTTGAGTAACATAATAGGTTCCTGTAAAAACTGCTGCTGTTGATGCTAATGCTGTTCCTCCAGTTGCTATAAGGTACCATTTAGGATTTGATCCTGTTGCAACTAAATTAGAAACGGTTGCTGAATTACAAAATGTTTGTGCAGTTGCATTTGCTATAGGTGTAGTTGTAACTGTTATTTGTACTGCTGTTCTTAAACTTTCGCAGCTATTCAAAGTTTGTGTCACATAATAAGTTCCTGTAGTTACAGTTGCATTTGAAGCTAAAGCCATTCCTCCTGTTGCTGCAGAATACCATTGGATAGTAGTGCCAGTTGCAGCTAAATTGGCAACAGTTACTGTTGTGTTACAAAATGATTGGTCTGCTACTGTTGGTGCAGGTGTTTGATTTACTGTTACTGTAACTGTAGCTCGTGTTAAACTTTCGGTACCAGAATTAACTTGAGAAACATAATAAGTTCCGGAAGTTAAAATATCTGTACTCGTTAAAGCTGTTCCTCCTGTTGCAGTTGTGTACCAATTAAAAGTACTTCCAGTTAATCCAGATGCGGTTAAGTTGGAAACCGTAGCTGAATTACAAAAAACTTGAGGTGAAGTGGATGTTGGTGTTGGTGGCGCACAAACGATATTGGCTACCCATCCTGAGCGCGTAATAAAGTTATTACTTTTGAATTGAAAAGTTAAACAACCGTCAGGACTTGTTGAAGTAAATGGACCTGGAATAGTTGTTCCCCAAAAGGCACCAGGAGTACTTAAGGTTGCACTTCCAACGCCATTAGTACTTAAAATAGGTGTTGCAGCTATTGAATTTCCATTAAACACATATATACCGTCATTATTTGCTTCTGTATTAAATGCAGTAAACGTTACAGTTGTTACAAATCCAGTAGTTGTTGGACATATTGATGTAATTGAATTGGCATTACTAGGATAATTTCCAGGACCTGGATTTCCAGTTCCTCCAGCATCTACATAGTTTCCTCCGCAAACAGCACTTCCTACTAAAGTAGTTGCCGTTGTTGGTCCTGCCCATGCACTATATGTTGTGCCAGAAGAACAAACACTACGCACATATAAATCATAACAAGTATAGGCGTAAAGTCCTGTAACCGAAAAAGAGTTACTATTAGTAGCCACCCAACCTGTTGATGTACTAGTTGGAGCAGTTGAACCACATGGTAAAGCTAAAACCTGCCAAGATGAAGCAGCTCCTACAATGTTCCAATTTAATGTTAAGGAATTTGTACCAATATTTGAAGTAGTTAAATTGCTTGGTGTAGTATTGGTAACTGTTACTAAAACCGCAGTTCGAGTTGGACTTTCACATCCACTAACCGTTTGAGAAACATAATAAGTTCCAGTAGTTACATTTGAAGTTGTTGCTAAAGCATTACCACCTGTTGCATTAGCATACCATAACAAACCACTTCCTGTAGCAGTTAAATCAGCAACTGTAGTAGCTGAACAAAAAGACAAAGCGGAAGCTGTTGGAGCTGGAGTTACTTGTACAGTTACAACAACTGCTGTTCTTGTAATACTTTCACATCCATTTAAAGTTTGAGAAGCATAATAAGTTCCATTAGTTAAAGTTGTAGCCGAAGTTAATGCAACTCCTCCTGTTGCTGCCGAATACCATTTAATTGTTGAACCAGTAGCTACTAAGTCAGCAACAGTGGCTGCGTTACAAAACGTTTGATCTTGAGATGATGGCGCTAAAGTTATATTTAGCGTAACTATTACTGAAGCCCTAGGACTTTCACAACCTGAAATGGTTTGAGTAACATAATATGTAGCCGAAGTTAATGCAGTAGTTAACGACAATGCGGAACCACCTGTCGCAACTGAATACCATTTGATATTTGTACCTGTTGCGATTAAATCATTTACTGTTGCGCTATTGCAAAATGTTTGATCAGATACCGTTGGTAAAGATGAATTTACAGTAACAGCAACTGACAATCTTGTGCTTTCGCAAGTATTTAATGTTTGAGTAACATAATAGGTTCCTGTTGCTAAAGCAGTAGTTGTTGCTAAAGCAGTTCCTCCAGTTGCAACATTATACCATTTAATAGCAGTTCCAGTAGCTACTAAATTAGAAACTGTTGCTGTATTACAAAATGTTTGAGCTGAAGCAGAAGGTTGTGGAGTTGTATTGATAGCAACCGAAACCGCAGTTCTTGTAGCGCTTTCACAAGTGTTAACCGTTTGAGTAGCATAATAAGTTCCTGATGCTAAAATGGTTGTACTAGCTAATGCTGTTCCTCCTGTTGCTGCTGAATACCATTTTATTGCCGAACCTGTGGCAACTAAATTAGTTACTGTGGCTCCTGCGCAAAGAGTTTGAGATGTAGCAGTTGGTGCGCTTGGTAATTGCGATATAGTTACGGAAACCGCTAATCTTGGACTTTCACAACCAGAAATAGTTTGAGTAACATAATAGGTTCCTGATGCCAAAGCAGTTGTAGTAGCTAATGCAGAACCTCCTGTTGCAACATTATACCATTTTATATTTGTTCCAGTTGCAACTAAATTTGCTATTGTACCTGCAACACAAATAAAATTTTGTGAATTTGCAGTGGGAACTGGAGAGTTTACTGTTATTGTAACTGCTAATCTTGGGCTTTCACAACTTAAAAGAGTTTGTGTTACATAATAAGTCCCTGTTGTCAAAGCTGCGGTTGCTGCTAAAGCCGAACCTCCTGTTGCTGCTGAATACCATTTTATGGCTGTTCCAGTAGCTACTAAATTTGAAACCGTTGCAGAATTACAAAATGTTTGTGCAGAAGCTGTTGGTTGTGGTATTGCGTTTACTGTTATATTTACTGCTGTTCTTGTTGGACTTTCACATCCCGCAATAGTTTGAGTAACATAATAAGTTCCTGTAAAAACTGCTGCTGTTGATGCTAATGCTGTTCCCCCAGTTGCTGTAAGGTACCATTTAGGATTTGATCCTGTTGCAACTAAATTAGAAACGGTTGCTGAATTACAAAATGTTTGTGCATTTGCAGTTGCTATAGGTGTAGTTGTAACTGTTATTTGTACTGCTGTTCTTAAACTTTCGCAGCTATTCAAAGTTTGTGTCACATAATAAGTTCCTGTAGTTACAGTTGCATTTGAAGCTAAAGCCGTTCCTCCTGTTGCTGCAGAATACCATTGAATAGTAGTTCCTGTCGCTACTAAATTGGCTACAGTAACGGTTGTATTACAAAATGATTGGTCTGCTACTGTTGGTGTAGGTGTTTGATTTACTGTTACGGTAACTGTAGCTCTTGTTAAACTTTCGGTACCAGTATTAACTTGAGAAACATAATAAGTTCCGGAAGTTAAAATATCTGTACTCGTTAAAGCTGTTCCTCCAGTTGCAGTTGTGTACCAATTAAAGGTACTTCCTGTTAATCCAGATGCGGTTAAGTTGGAAACCGTAGCTGAATTACAAAAAACTTGAGGTGAAGTGGCTGTTGGAGTTGGAGGTGCACAAACGATATTGGCTACCCAACCCGAACGAGTGGTATTATTATTACTTTTAAACTGAAAAGTCAAACAACCGTCAGGACTTGTTGAAGTAAATGGACCTGGGATAGTTGTTCCCCAAAAGGCACCTGGCGTACTTAATGTTGCGCTTCCAACTCCATTCGTGCTTAAAATTGGAGTTGCTGCAATTGAATTTCCATTAAACACATATATACCATCATTATTTGCTTCTGTATTAAATGAAGAAAAAGTAACAGTTGTTACAAATCCAGCAATTGTTGGACATAATGAAGTAATTGAGTTGGCATTACTAGTGTAGTTACCCGCAGTACCTCCATTGTCAACATAATTTCCACCACAAGCTGCAGCTCCTACAAGAGTAGTTGCCGTTGTTGGTCCAGCCCAGTTGCTATAATTATTTACAGAACAAACGCTTCTTACATATAAATCATAACATGTATAGGCATTTAAACCATTAACTACAAAGGAATTTCCATTTGCAGTTGACCAACCTGTTGACGTACTTGTTGGAGCAGTTGAGCCACAAGGCAAAGCTAAAATTTGCCAAGATGTTGAAGCTCCAGTAATGTTCCAATTTAAAGTCAAAGAATTAATTCCAATATTTGATGTGGTTAGATTAGTAGGGGTTGAATTTGCGGTAACAACCACAGCAGTTCGTGTTAAACTTTCGCAACCGCCAACTGTTTGTGTTGCGTAGTAAGTGCCATTAGCTAATGCCGTTGTTGAAGCTAGAGGAGTACCTCCTAAAGCACTAGAATACCATTGAATATTTGTCCCTGTTGCTGTTAAATCTGAAACGGTTGATGTCGCACAAAAAACTTGAGAAGCAGATGCCGTAGGGGCAGCTGTACCACAATTTTGAATTACTCGAACATCATCCATAAAAAATCGATCACCTGTAGTAGCTGCTGTAGGCTGTGCAGTAGATACATCAAACATTATATAAACTTGTTGACCTGCATAGGCTGCTAAGTTTATTACTTTTTCTTCATATACGTTATATGCCGTATTTATTGTAGTTTCTGTCCAAGACTGTAATAATGTAAAAGCTGTTGCATTGGTTTGTGTTGCTGTTGCCGATGCTATTTTAACATTAAAAATAGAGCCTTGATCTGCAGCAGTTTGAGTTCTTACAAAAAATCGTAATTCTCCACTACTTGGTACTGTTACTAATGGTGTAACAAGGTAGTCTTCAGAAGTATTTCCTTGTCCAATGGTTTCCCTGCTTAGAGTTGCAGCATTAGTGCCAGAATTTACTACTGGTGGGTTAGTAACAAAATTAAGAAAATTCCATCTTTGAACGGTTCCAACTCCATTATCAAAAACTGCCCAATTTCCAGAACCTAATGTCCAAACTGTTGACGGCAAAGCAGTAGGTCCTGTTGTGTTTTCAAAACTCTCTGTTAATTGAGAAAAACTTGAAATAGAACTAAAAAGAATTACTAAAAAAAGTATTAATTTTTTCATAAATGAAAATTAAAAATTTAAAAAAACATATTATTACAGCATTCAAAAACTCAACTTATACAATACCTTAATACAAATTATGATTTTGCAATCTGGTAAAATTATTCGTTGACAACATTCAAAACAATCTAAATTGAAATTACCCTACTCAATTATGTAAAAAAAATAGATTTAATTCCGTTCAAATTTTTAGACTCTAAAAAATTTAAATGGTTTAGAGTCTAAAAAATTATTTTTTAAAAGAAACCTGTATTGTTGTTCCTTTTCCAATTTCTGATTGAAGCACTTTAATTTTACCTTTATGGTATTCTTCAACAATTCGTTTAGTAAGTGATAATCCCAAACCCCAGCCTCTTTTTTTGGTTGTAAATCCTGGTTCAAAAACACTTTTAAACTGATTTTTGGGAATTCCTTTTCCAGAATCGATTACTTTAATTTTAATTAAATTTTCATCCGTTTCAATTTTTACTGCAAGTGACCCTTTTCCTTTCATGGCATCAATAGAATTTTTAACTAAATTCTCGATTGTCCAACTGTGTAAAATTGAATTTAAAGGAATATTTATTTGTTGTGAGGGCGCTTCAAAAGCGAAAGACACTTGCTTTGAAAATCTGGACTGGAGGTATTCATACGATTTTTTAGTTTCCATAACTACATCTGTGCTTTCAAGAATTGGCTCGGATCCAATTTTAGAAAATCGGTCGGTTATGGTTTGTAATCTACTTATGTCTTTTTCAATTTCTTCAACCATCACTTCGTCTATATTATCAGCTTTCATGATTTCGAGCCAACCAATTAAAGACGATAATGGCGTTCCTATTTGATGTGCGGTTTCTTTTGCCATTCCAGCCCAAAGTTTATTTTGAGTTGCCATTTTGGTACTTTTATAATAATTATAAACTAAGGCTCCAAAAAGCACAATAATCAACACTAAAGCAATGGGATAATATTTTAATTTATTTAAAAGTACCGAGTTTCCATAATAAAAATATTGAAATTTACCTGGCACATATTGTATTATGATTGGATCGTTTTGGCTTTTTAAGTCAGCTAAAAATAAAACGGCCTTGGATTTATTTTTCAACACGTCTTCATCTATGTTTTTAGTATTGATGATTGTATCGTGTTCGGTGATTATAATAGGTATTGTAGCGTTTTGAATGATCTTTAAAGGTAACTCTATGTCGGTATTTTCTAAATCAGCTTTGTTAATTGTGGTTAAAGAATTGGCCCAAAGTTCCATTTTTATACGTTCCTCATTTTTGAAAATTTGAAAAAACGTGTAAGTATTCCACAAAATCAAGGATACAATTACAAACGAAGTAGCGATAATAAACCATCGGGTAAAATTTCGTTTGTCTGAAAATTGCATTTTTAATTTTTTAAAATATTAAGTAAATATTCAATTTTCAAATTTATAAAAATAGTAGTTAATTACTTTCTTTTTTCAACAAAGTTTAAATTATAGTTCGATTTTACGATTTTGAAACCATATCTTTATAAACCAATTGGGATATTTCACCGATTAATTTTGATAGAATTTTAATGTCTTTCCCCTTGGTCATAATAGTAATAAGGTAAGGTTTCTCTTTTACATAAACAATTGCAGATTCGTGTAATTGTCTTTCATTTAGCGTTCCAGACTCTCCAAATTTATGTACAACTCTAATGTTTTTTGGCAAACCTCTTAAAATCCCATCTTTAAAATCACATTTACTTAATAATTCTGCCGCATATTCAGAATCGTCAATAGTTAAATAGGAAGCATTATAGATTGCTCGCATGAAATAAGAATATTGTTTGGCATTTATAAGAAATTGTTTTGCATCAATAATTGGCGCTTCTAAATCCAAATCCGTAAATAATTTTATTAAAACCTCTGGTTGAAGGTTATTATTTAAAAGTGCAGTTGCATTATTGTCTGAATATTCAATCATGTAGGTAAGCAATTCTTTTACTTTGTACTTATGCCCTAATTGAATGGATTTAGATTTAAAAACTACGTCCTTATTAATTTCAAAAGGTTGATTAAATAAAATTTCCTTATTTAAAACCCCTGGAGTAAGCTCATTCATTTTTAAATAAGTCATTAAAATAGGTACTTTAAAAAGCGAACCTGGCTCAAACTTTTCGTTTTCATTAATCCCCAACCATTGGTTATCGTTGTAATCCTTTAAATAAAATGATGCTGAAGAAACTCCTTGATACGTTTTGTAATTTTGAATTATTTGTTCAATATTTTGCTTTGTTGATGTTAAATCAGAACCCTCACATTCAGAATCTATAAACATGAGAGGTCTTATGTATTTATATCCTTTTAATCGAACGATATTTAAGTCACATGAATTTTTATTTTCTGACAATTCTTTTAATTTGACATTTTTAGTGTCAAAATTTAATCCGGAAACAAAATATGTTACTAAAATTGTAAGCACTACAAATAAAAGTACATAAATTATAGACAATTTTATTTGGAATATTTTTTTCATGTTTTAAAGGTATAAATTTTCTTAGAGCTTATTAAATATTGGTAGTTTACAAAACTACTAATTTCGAATTGAAACGTATGTTAAATTTAGAATAATTCAAAAAACAAAACTCAATAACATTGTAATTTAACAATTCCTTACTATTTCGTTATTTAACTAATTCTTATTTTTTAAACAATTTACTACAAAAATACCCTACTTGAAAAACCTATTTTATTTTTCAATTGACAATTTCAATATTTAAAAAATAGTTTAAGACCAACTTAATGCTTACATTTTAATTGATATATTTACAAATAAATTTGTTAAAATAAATTAGGGTAAACACATTTTAAATTGTTTTACTATCATTAAAAATAGTTTTAAGTAGGTCTTAAGAAGCTAAATTCATATTGTCAATTTAAAATTGCTATATTTAGCTTTTAAAAAAATAATTTATGTTGATAAAAAAACACCTATTCCACATATTGTTTTTTGTGCTTTTCCCTGTTTTTGGGTATTGTTTTAACTTGTCAGTAACACCAACTTCTGAAACGTGTTCTGGAAATGGTAGTATGAATTTTACTGTTTCAAACACAAATTCAGGATCAACTATTGTTTATTTAATTTACAAACTACCAAATACTACTGTTCCTATTGCGTCATTAAACACAAACTTCATAGGTGGTTTAGTTGCTGGCGATTATAGAGTGATTGCTAAAGAAACTTTTAACAACACTGAGACTTCTCAACAACAAGATGTTACTGTTGTTAACGCAATAGTTACCTTGAATTTTACAGTCGAAAGTTTAAATCAAGCCTGTTCAACTACAAGTACCTTGTCGGTTTTAGTTACTTCTGGGGTAGCAGCAACTTATGAAATTCTGAGTGGCCCAGCAACTTTTCCTGTTCAAACTTCAAATATATTTACAAATTTACCTGCAGGAACCTATGTCATTAGAGTTATTGACAGTTGTGGAATAGGCTCTGTAACCACCTATAAAGTAATTTTAAATCCTACGGGTTTGACCTTAAGCAATCCAGTTTATAGTGATACAAATCCTTCTTCCTGTACAGAAACGATAGCAACACAAACCATAACACCAGCTGCAGGAACCGTTATTGGCTACCCTTTAACCGTTTCATATACCATTCATCCTCCAGGAGGTGCACCTGATATTGTTATAAATTCAACTATTGCGTCAGGAAACCCCAGTTCACAAGATATAGCAACAACTTTTCCAAGCTACATTAACCAAACTTATCCTTTTGATGTTTCCATTACGGATGTTTGCAACACAACTCTTTCGCATAGTTTTATATCTAATCAAAATTTGAATTTAGCAGCTAATGTTAACAATTTACCTTGCAATAAATATTCAGTAACAGTTACACCCTCTAATTTTACACCTCCCTATACTTTACAATTTTCTAATTCACCCGCTGGATTTGACCCCACTTTATTTAACACTACTTTCCCTGGAAGTTTCACCACTCCAAGCGTAGATTTTGGAGATGTCAACAATCCTTTGCCCTTTGGCAATTATACTATTAGCTGTGTTGATGCCTGCGGAAAAACAGGAATAGCCACTTTTAAAGTAATTGATTTACCTCCTGCTCCCATAGCAAAATTTTACAGTAATGGATGTCTAACACATACTGCAGATATTGTAATTAGAATTCCAAATTACAAAATTGTAACTGCCATAATCATCAGCGCTCCTGCTGCTTACTTACCACCTTTACCTCAAGATGTTTCTTCTTTTATTAATGCAGCTGGAATTTTAACAGTACCCAACGTACCATTAGGTGATTATATTTTTCAATTGACAGACGATTGTAACGATATTATTCCTCCAGTTCATATAACTGTTTTAGATTATGTAGACAAAGGTCTTTCTACTGAGATTCGATTGGGTTGCGACTTAGGAAAAGGTTCTTTTAAAGTTCTAAGTCTAAACAATAAAATTACTTCCATTTCGATAACCCCCGACCCTACCGCTTCAGGAACAACCGCCTACAACGGCATGCCAAATGTAACTGCAAATGGAATTTTTCTTATGAATAACATAGCGGCTGGAACTTATGCTGTTTCTGTTACTGATTCCTGTTTATTTACCAATACAGTTAATGTGGTTATAGATGGCTATGCCATTACCTCAAGTAATTATACTATGCAACCCAATTGTGGGTCATTTGATCTTGCCCTGAATTTTGTAAGTAATGGCAACACCAACGAAACTTTTTGGCTTCAAAAACAATTGAATAGTACCACCGACACTTGGGGATGGACAGAAGCACAGTTTACAAACACCTACATAAATGGAACTATTCCAGATAGTAACAACTCAAAAGCACTACTAAATAGCGGAACTACTTTTAATTTACAATACAACGGTACTTTTAGAATTTTTAGACATTTTTTATCATTTAACAACGGTAGTGAAATCAATAATGGAACAGTTACTGGCGAAGACAAAAATTGTTTTGAAATTTTAACCCCAACCTTTAATTTTAATCAAGCTCTTGAAATTACAGATGCGTATCGAGTACCTTGTGGCGCAACGAGTAGTT
This sequence comes from Flavobacteriaceae bacterium, assembly GCA_947453885.1. Taxonomy (GTDB): domain Bacteria; phylum Bacteroidota; class Bacteroidia; order Flavobacteriales; family Flavobacteriaceae; genus Flavobacterium. Next base: position 4,918 of record CANGIF010000050.1, on the reverse strand, counting down.
TAGATGTTTTTATTTCTGCCACAGGGACTGCCCCTTTGCATTATGAAATTACCACAAAAAACAATGTCCCTTTTGCTTTAGACAACCTAACTTCAAATGTTTTTACTAATTTATCTCCTGCTATTTACACTTTTTTAGTACACGACTCTTGCGGCAATTTTGTTACCCGAATTTTTGATCTTACCGCTTTAATTTCTTTAATAAACATCAATAAACCTGATGATATTTTACAATGTAAGTCAAGTATTTCCAATAACGAACTTTTTGATATTTCAATACAAAATCAAATAATTTTAGGGCCTCAATCGCCTACTGAATATACACTAACATATTATACTTCGTTAAACGATGCGCAATTAAACACCAACAGTATTGCCAATTTGACAACTTTTAATCCAACCTCTAACCCACAAACTATATACGCCAGATTGGTATTCAACCAACTAGCATTGTGCTACGAAATAACTGATTTTAAATTAATTGTAGGGCAAACACCAAAATTACTTTTAAACGCTAATTATTTACACTGTACCAACGAAAGTCCATTAGTGCTAAACGCAGCTGTTGGTAACGTAAACAACACCACCTATTTGTGGAATAACGGCAGTACAAACCCTTCACAAACCATTTCTAATCCAGGGATTAACAACCTTTCGATTACGGCAACCAATACGTACGGAATAAAATTAAATGGAGTCCCTTTTGAGTGCCATAACACAAAAGACATTACCGTAATTGTTTCTGAAGCACCACACATCAATCATGTGGAAACAATAGATTGGACAGTAAATCAAAATGAACTTACTGTTTTTACCTCAAATACCGGTGTTTTTGAATATTCTATTGACGGAAGTACCTATCAAGACAGTCCCACTTTTTCTAATTTAACCGAAGGATTGTACACCGTCTATGTACGTGATATTAGTCGATGTGGTTTGGACAGTAAAGTAGTTTGTCTTTTGGACTATCCTCGTTTTTTTACGCCTAATGACGACGGAGCAAACGATTTTTGGTTCATCAAAAATTCCTACTTCGAGCCTGAATTATCTGTAATTATCTATGACCGATATGGCAAAATAATGACTGGATTCAAATCCAACAGCATAGGCTGGGATGGCAACTACAATGGCAACAAAATGTTTGCTACCGACTATTGGTTTGTGGTTACCCGTCAAGACGGTAGGGTACACAAAGGTCATTTTTCACTATTCCGATAAACTTTAAAAATTCTTTTCTCTTTTCTGATATTTATGTCATTGTTAAAAGCATTATGGTTTTTCTGAGTTTACACAATACCAATGACTACTCCCAAATAAAACATTAATGGTTTTTAGAGTTTACACAAAATTCTGTCCAGTCTCTTCAACGTTTACCAATGTGGTGCATTAAAATACAAATTTGGCACATTTAAATATAAAGTTGGCAAGTTTGTATTTTTAATCCAAAAATTGTTATTTACAATTGGGAGTAGTCATTAGATTTTTTTAATTTGTGTTTGGTTTTGTTTTTTACTTAACTAAAAGGCTTTGAAACTAAACGCTATTTACTACTTTTGTGTAAACAAATTCAAAAATGATAAGTTTAATACCAAGTGAAATTACAGCTACCAAACTTCAAGGTTATTTACAAAGTGCAGTTGCTCCTCGCCCTATAGCTTTTGCTAGTACTGTAGACCCGGAAGGCAATCCAAACTTGGCTCCGTTTAGTTTTTTTAATGTGTTCAGTTCAAATCCACCTATTTTGGTTTTTTCACCTGCACGAAGAGTGCGCAACAACACAGTAAAACATACTTTACTCAATTGTGAAACCACTCGTGAGGTAGTGATAAATGTAGTAAATTACAATATTGTTCAACAAATGTCATTGTCGAGCACCGAATATGCCGATGGAGTAAATGAGTTTAAAAAAGCAGGGCTGACAGCTGTTCCCTCCGACTTGGTAAAACCTTTTAGAGTAGCCGAAAGCCCAATTCAAATGGAGTGTAAAGTTACTGATATTATTGCTTTAGGAACCGAAGGGGGCGCAGGAAATATGATACTATGTGAAATAGTAAAACTTCACATACACGAATCTGTTTTAGATGAAAACGGTTTGATAGATCAATTTAAAATTGATTTAGTTTCAAGACTGGGAAATAATTGGTATTCCAGATCCAATCAAGGCCTTTTTGAAGTAGAAAAACCTTTATCTACAATCGGTATTGGAGTTGACGCTATTCCAGATTTCATTAAAAAAAGTCCAATTTTTGACGGCAACGATTTGGGGAAATTAGGAAACATTGAACGTTTGCCTACAACAGAAGAAATTAATATCTTTGTACATGAAAATTTTGCTGTTAAAGGCGTTTTAAGTTCAGACGACGAAGAAAAAAAACAGTTAAAAGCAAAAGAATATTTGAATAATAACAACGTACTAGCCGCATGGAAAGTACTTTTAGCAAAAAAATAATTATGGAAGTTACAGGAAAAATTAAAGTAATTAATGCTGAGCAACAAATAAGTGCTAGCTTTAAGAAAAGAGAATTAGTAGTTACAACAGAAGAGCAATATCCACAATTTATAAGTATTAATTTTGTTCAGGATAAATGCGATTTGTTAAATAATTTTCAAATTGGAGATGCTGTAAAAGTAGCTGTAAATTTAAGAGGAAGAGAATGGGTAAATCCACAAGGTGAAACCAAATATTTTAACGATATTCAAGGATGGAGAATTGAAAAAGAAGGTACTTCACAAGCAACAAATGCTCCTTCGATTCCAACTGCCTCAGCATCTGAAGCATTTGCTCCAGCTACTAATTTAAACGAAGAAGATCACGACGATTTACCTTTTTAGTAAATTTAGTTGCTAATAATTACCAAACCTATGCCGTAATTTGTACCTATTTGTGGGTAAACTATAGCATGGGTTTTGTTTTGTTTTAAAACTAAAGATTGAAACGGACTCCAATAGGAAATTGCCAACCCAATTCCCAATCCAATCCCAGATCCAGCTAAAACATCAGAAATATAATGTTTATTATTTGCAATTCGTAAAGCACCCGTTGCTGATGCAAATAAAAAACCACTACTTGCATACCAAATATTGCTGTCTTTATACTCGTAAAACAGTAGGGCAGCATTTGTAAAAGCAGTTGCTGTATGCCCGGACGGAAAACTATAAGCAGTACCGTCTGGTCTTGTTTCATTTATGAAATGCTTCATAGTTGTTACAACTCCTCCCATTATAGCATTAGCTACAAGTATATTTATAGTTTGATGCGCTAAATCATTTTTAGATTTAAAACCTAACAAGTGCCCTCCGTAAATTTGAAGTACAGTTTCGTATTGTAAATAATTATCTACTTCCGTTTTGAAATTCATTCCAAATAGCTTCTGAAATGAACTTTCAAGTTGTACATTCAAAGATTGATTTTTTAAAATTAACCCTCCTGAAAATAAAGCAGCGGGTATAATTGTTTGTTTGTAGGAAAAACAATCCATTTTTGGGTTTAAAAAAAGATAATCTTTTTTTTGTGCATATATTTGAAATGCTACTAACAAAAAAAACAATTGGGTACATTTGATTTTCATTTAGAATACATTGTTTCTTTTAAAAAAATAAAGATACTGATTTTAAAAATATATTTTTACAAAAAATCTTATATTTAAAATTCAAATAGCATATACAGTATGGCCCATTTAAAAACTGATATCAAGTTTCCAGACGTAGAAAAAGCTAATTCAGATGGTGTTTTAGCCATAGGTGGTGACTTGTCCCCAGAGCGTTTACTTGTAGCTTATCAGAACGGAATTTTTCCATGGTTTGAAGCTAATGACCCTATAATTTGGTGGGCTCCAAATCCGAGAATGGTACTTTTTTTAGATGAGCTTAAAATCTCTAAAAGTATGCGAAATGTTCTAAATAAAAACAATTTTAGGGTTACTTATAACCAAAACTTCAGAGAAGTAATTTCCAATTGTCAACAAATTAATAGAAACGGTCAAATTGGAACTTGGATAACAAATGAAATGTTAGAAGCTTATTGTAATCTTCATACATTAGGTCATGCAAAGTCTATTGAAGTATGGGAAAACGATACGCTGGTTGGCGGTCTTTATGGTGTGGATTTAGGTCGCATTTTTTGTGGTGAAAGCATGTTTTCAAAAGTTAGTAATGCTTCCAAAATAGCGTTTGTTTATTTGGTTAACAACTTAATCACTAAAGACTACATACTATTAGACTGTCAGGTCTACAATTCACATTTAGAAAGTTTAGGCGCAAGAGAAATTGAAAGAAAGGATTTCATGGCAATTTTAAAGAGTAATTTATAATTCCTCATTTAAAATTGTTTCTTTACTTTTTTTGGTCAAGCTTTTAAAAACCAAATCGTAGGAATGGTTGATTAATTCACACATCATTTTATCGGAAACATCGCTATTGAAACTAACTGTATTCCAATGGATTTTACTCATATGCCATCCTGGAATTACAGCTTCATATTCTGCACGAAGTTCTAAAGCCTTTTCTGGATCGCATTTTAAATTTAATGAAGGTGTTTTATTTTCCCATTCTTTCAAAGATGTCAAAACAAACATTTTGCCACCAACTTTCAATACTAAAGTGTCTTCGTCAAAAGGAAAATGTTCAGTTACTCCTTTTTTGGAAAGGCAGAATTCGTAAAATTGTTGTATGTTCATATTGATTAACAATTGAAGATTTATGATTTTTGAATTATGAAGTTATTACTAGTTTTTCCATTATTTTTTCTGGATGTGCTAACAAATTAAATCCAACCCGTTGGGTGTAATTATTTAAAATAAAAAAATATTGCTTAAATGTTGGTCAAGATACTGAAATTCAGTATCTTGAAGTCGCAAAACAAACCAACATTTATGACAAATATAGTAAAAAATTATTTTAGAGTTTTAGAAGTTATAAGT
>CANGIF010000049.1 GCA_947453885.1 Flavobacteriaceae bacterium | reverse complement strand
GTTAGTATCGAAGTGGGACCATTCGCGGTTACTGTATAAATAAATGGCCCATTACCTGTTGGTGCTGGAACATTCGTTGGGTTTTGAACATTTGATGTAAATCCGTTGGGTCCTGTCCAGGAATAGGTAAAACCTGTACCTGCATCTGTACAACTTAAGTTAAAAATTCCTCCAGAACAAATAGGCCCTGAATTACTAGCCACTATTGAGGTGTTTACTACTACAACTACTGGTTTTATTTCACTACAATTACCAATTACCATTTTGATATAATAAATGCCCGATAAGGCAATGGCATTTGGGTTTACTAACGGAATAGTACAAGCAGCATCTTGCCAGTAGGATAAAACTCCCGTTGGAGTGCTACCAACTGTTACTGCTGGAACTGTAATATCTACAGTTGATGGATAACTAACAGCAGCTGGATTGGATACCGTTAGTACCATTGGCGTTACATGCAATACAAATGAAGTAGTTGAATAACAACTTGTATTTTGATCTTCAATTCTAACATAGATAATTTGACCATCAAATCCAGTATAGGCTGTAGTACTTGATATTGGAGAAGATCCTAAATCCGCATTTGCAAAAGTTGTATAATATGTAATTGAATACGAAGTAGCACTTAATGAACCTAAAACAAAAGGTGTATTTTGTGCTAAATTAAAAATGGGGCACCAATTTGTTAAATCATGAGCGGGTTGGTAAGGAACAGGGTCCAAAAACTCTACTTTGAATTTTTTTAAATCTTGGCACCCACCTCCACCGCTAGTTGTAACCAATACTCTATAATCGCCTGGTTGAGTTGCAATATATTGATACGAATTAGTATTAGGAATAGCTTGATTGTTTAATGTCCAAGTATAGGTTGCTCCTGCAGTTGGAGTTGTTCCAGCTTGTAACAATTGACTACCGTTTGGACACAAAGCATTTCCATCAGCAACAGTAAATGATGTAGCAATTTGACCAACTGCATTAATGGTTGGTTGCCCTACATCAAAACTACCACCTTCAATGAAAACCGCCGAATCAAATGCTGCATCTTTGTAATCTCCAATTACCAATTTAATACTGTAATTGTGATTAGGAATTACGGTGGCTGATGCCAACATAGGAACCGTATAACCTCTCATGTCCATAACTGTAGAAGCTACTGGAGCAGTTACGTTATATTGTGCAAAAAGACTTGGGTTAACAGAGGAACATGCATTATTGTAAAGATTATTTCGAATGGTATATACTGAAACTGGTGTACTGGTATTGGGTATAACTGCTAAATTAGATACTACACCAGTATTTAAGTCCGTCAATAAAAAAGCAAAAACATCGCCAAATGAACATTGAAAAGTTCCATATTCATTTGAAGCAAAAACAAATTTAAAGCTAAAACTGGTAGTAGCTGGTGTAAAATTAAATTTTATGTATGTTGCATCAAAAATTGTTTCGGCTGGATTAACACCATTTGCAGCATCATAAGCAGCACTTACTGCTTGTAATTGCGCATCACTCAAACCAGTTCCTCCTGTAGTAATATTACTTCCTGAATAATTACCCTGTGATGTGGCTGCTGTTCCTGATTTAATAATAACCCCATCTTTAAAAGGAAAATTAGAATTATTTCCAGAAAAATAACCAATACAATTGTTACCTGCTCCTGCTTGTGCAGTAAAATTACTAACAGTAGCACATGGTGAATTAATTAAAACATCTTTTACTAATTGTGTTACAGTAAATTTTGTGGAATCAATTGTAATATACTTTGGTTTTGGAGTATCAGTATCAACACAGTTGGCACAAGCTGGAACTGGATCTGACGTACTACTTGAAACGGAAACTGTGTTACTAATACTTGTATTAAATGCAGCAGGAACTGGAAGTGTTACAGTATAACTAACGTTTTGACCTACTGCCAAATTTGCCAAGTTGTCGTTTAAAGCCCCTGTGCCCGAACTTCCGTTACTACCTACCCAAGTTACTGTTGAAGCAATAATTCCTGCTGGAACAGGGTCTGAAACAACTATGTTTAAAGCATTACTTGGACCAAGGTTTGCAACTGTAATAGTATAAACATTATTGGTATTGGCTATATAACTTGTAATATTATCGGTTTTCATAACTACTAAATCCGCTAAAGGATTTGGTAAATCTACATCTGTACAGTTCGTACAATTTGGATTGGGGTCTGGCGTATTGCTAGTTACAATTACTTGGTTTGTCAGAGTAACCATAGGGTCATAGTTGCTAGGAATTTTAACATTTACCTGATAAAAAATGGTCTGCCCTACTGAAATTGTTGGAATAGTTTCAGTTACATCACCTGTTCCTGTAGCTCCCGTCGAGCTGCTCCATGTCACATTTGTACTGGTAATTCCTGATGGAACAAGATCACTTACCACAACATTTACAGCAGGATCAGGCCCGTTGTTTTTTATCTGAATAGTATAATAGGCGGTTGTTCCCGGTGTAAATGTTGTCGAACCGTCTGTTTTTTTAATTACCAAATCAGCACCTACTGTAGCTTGTATATCTGTATCTGAACACAATGCGCAGGTAGTATCTGGATCAAAAGAACTTGATGTTACAGTAGCTTGACTGGTCAAAGGTCCCGTAAAATTTGTAGGTACTATTAGCGTAATGGTAAAGGTAACAGTCGCACCATTAGCCAAATTTGCCAAAGTAGAATCTAGTAAAACATTTGTTCCACTTGATCCGTTGCTTCCTGTCCATGAAAAAGCTGTTATTCCTGCAGGAATGGGATTAGTTACATGTACACCTGATGCCGCATTGGGGCCATTATTAGTAACCGTTAAGGTATAAACATTAGTTGCTCCTTGAATATATACGTTTTGATTGTCCGTATTTACAAGCACAACATCCGCAATTGCATATACATCAGTATCTGTACATGCAACACAATTGGGATTAGGGTCAGATGTCGTTGAAACTGCATTTGCTTGACTAACCAAGTTACCAGTGAAACCAGCTGGAACTTGAAGCGTAATTGTATAGGTTACTGTTGCTCCATTTGCCAAAGAAGTTAATGTATTGTCCAAAGGTACATTTGTTCCGCTAGAACCATTACTTCCTGTCCAAGAAAAAAGTGTAATACCTGCTGGAATTGGATTGGTTACATGCACATTAGCAGCTGCAGTAGGGCCATGATTAGTAACTGTTACAGTATAAACATTTGTATTTCCTGGAGTGTAAGATGAAGTATTGTCTGTGTTTACAACTACGATGTCAGCACCTACTCCTAATGTATCGGTATCGGTACACTGAGAGCAAGTAGGATTTGGATCAATTGAACTCGATGTTACCGTTGTACTACTTATTAAGTTTGAGGAAAAAGTATTGGGTACTAATAACGTAATCGTATAAGTTACAGTTTGACCTACTGGCAAAATCGGGATAGTATTGTTCAAAGCGGTATTAGTACCCGAACTTCCGTTGCTTCCAGTCCAAGAAAATGTGGTAATACCAGTAGGTTTTGGATTGTTTACTTGAACGTTTAAAGCATCATCAGGGCCGTTATTAGTTACTGTAACCGTATAAACATTTGTATTCCCTTGCGTGTAAGCAGTTTGATTGTCTGTATTTACAACAACAAGGTCTGCATGTACAATAGGCAAATCTACATCTGTACATAGAGAACAATTAGGGTCTGGATCTGAAGTAGTGGATGTTACAACTGCTTGAGAAGTCAAATTACCCGTAAATGTAGATGGAATCAGTACTGTAATGGTATAGACCCTAGAGTTACCACTTCCAATAAAAGAAACAGTATCATCTAAAGACACATTATTTCCACTTGTTCCATTACTTCCAATCCATGAAAACTGTGTAATACCTGCAGGAATTGCATTTTGCACATGAACATTCATAGCGCTATCCGGACCGTGATTTAAAACTGTCAATGTATAGGTATGGGTAGTACCCGGTGAATAGTTGATTTGATTATCTGTTAATGTAGTTTCTAAATCAGCACCAGTTATTAATGTATCCGTATCGGTACACAAGGTACAATTTGGGTTAGGATCCGCGGTACTGCTCGTAACCGAAACTGTATCTACCAAGTTTCCTAAAAAGGAGGTTGGAATTTTTACCGTAATTTCATACGTAATTATACCTCCAACTGGTAAAGAAGCTATCGTTTCTAAAATAGGGAGATTTATATTATAATTTCCAGTGCTTGAAGTCCACGTAAAACTGGAAATACCAGCTGGAATTAAATTGCTTACCACAACATTAGTAGCCGTTGAAGGCCCTAAATTTGTAACAGATATAGCATACACAACTGTAGATCCCGCTGAATAAGTAGTTTGATAGTTAGTATTGGTTACCACAATATCCGCCTGTGGAACCGGAACTGGGGTAACGCTTTTGGTGTTATTTGTTGCAACAGGATCTGTTTGTATTCCAGCAATTGTAACCGTATTTGCATAAGGACCAGTTGCTTTTACAGTAGCAAAAATTGTTAAAGTTGCAGTAGCACCATTTGCCAATGCACCTATAGTCCAAGTTGAACCTGCCCAAGTACCAGTACTTGGATTAGCATATATAAAAGTATAACCTGCTGGTAAAACATCCGTAACCGTTACGCCCGTTGCATTACTCGGTCCATTATTTGTTGCAGTAATCGTAAAAGTAACGTTGCTACCTACATTTGGCGTTAACGAACTACACGTTTGGTTGATGGCTAAATTTGTAATTGGAACAGGTACAGGGGTTATGGTAGTTGTATTATTTGTTGCAATTGGATCTGTCTCAGTACCAGTAATCGATACTGTATTAGAATACGAACCCGCATTATTTACCGTAGCCACTATAGTTAAAGTACCCGAAAGTGCATTGTTCAAATTATTTATAGTCCAGGTAGAACCATTCCAAATCCCAACTGTTGGTGTAGCACTAACCAATGTGTAACCTGCTGGTAAAACATCCGTAACCGTTACGCCTGTTGCATTACTTGGCCCATTATTTGTTGCTGTAATCGTAAATGTAACGTTGCTCCCTACATTTGGCGTTAACGAACTACACGTTTGGTTGATGGCTAAATCAGTTTGTGCAAAGTTTTGAATAGTTAGTAAAAGAAATCCACAAAGAATTAAAAATTTTTTCATATTGCTAAAGTATCAAATGATAATAGTAGTGTAAAATGGCAGTGGTTAACGTTAACGTAACCATTTAAAAAACCAAATATAATTATTTATTATATAATTTAGATTAATTTAACTAAAAATAGTAGGTTAAATAAATAATTAATAGGTGTTTAGTTATAATTTTATATTGATTAAGCTTTTCAATTATGCAAAAAAGATGAAACCATCAATATTCAAATTGTACATTATTTAAAATCGATTTTAGAACTTTATTTTTCCTTAGCAAATCTGGAAATTTAAATCATTAACCGTATTTAATTTGAAGTGAAATGTTTAAATTTAAATTGGGATGTAAAATGCAAACCAAAAAATATGAATATTTAACAAACTTAGCCAATTTCAACTTTCTAAACGAAAGGTCAGTACTTCTAATTGCAACGTTTTGATAAAGCAAATACAAATGAAATAAAAAAAATAATCTTCCATGTTATCCGATTCAAGCCTCATCTTACCTATATAAAAACTAATTGTAAAAAAATTACAAAGACATGGCTTTTGTTACTCAGTAAAAATGGATATTTCGATTGTATACCTATAACTATTATATTTGAAGGGAAACTACACCAAAATAGATTGTACCTATTTACTTAAATTATGACAGTATCTTACAACTGTTTTACAAGTTTACTCAACGTATTTATGCATTTAGCATGTACTAAAAATAACGAAACGAGAAAAATTGAAAATAGAAAAATGGAACCAAGAATTGAATTGGTAAAGGAAAAAAAAACGTATCGGTAAAAAAACAACTATGCCATTTTCCGAAAATGAAACTTTTAAACATTGGCATTCTTTTATGCCACATCGAAAAGAAATCGTTAACTATATTTTCTATTCAAATATATCCTGAAGCATTTGATTTTAGTTTTTCAAAAACAAAGTAGCCTATCAAAAGTGGGCTGCAAATGAAATTACCGATTTTGACAACGTACCAACAGATATGGAAACGATTTTTATTCCAAGTGGAATGTATGCCGTTATTAAGTATAAAGGATTAGATACGACTACAGAACTATTCGAATATATTTATGGAACAGGGTTAGTCGCTTCTAACTTGTATATAGCTTAAAGAATTCATTTTGAAATTTTAGGTAAAAATTACAGAAACAATAAATCAAATTCTGAATAAGAAATTTTGATACCTATTTATATAAATTAAACGCAAAAACATTTCAAATTCCTTTTGTATAGTTTAAAAAAAGTAAAGACGATAAAACGAATGCATTTTTTTTAGAAAATTAATACTACCTTTTTCAATAAAAAAATAAGGCTGTCTTTTAGAGACAGCCTTATTTTTATGCAATGATTGATTATCTAATCATAGAAAAGTGCGATTTGTACACTTTACTTTCACCTTGTTCTGTGTAGTAAATAGCAAACCAATAATCAGTAGCTGGAAGGTCAACGTTATTATAAGTTCCGTCCCAACCTGTACTGTTTTGTGTCAATTGTTTAATCATTTTACCGTAACGATCGTAGATATAAACTTTAGCGTCTTGGAATTTATCGATACCAATAATGTTCCAATACGGTTGCCATTGATCTTTGTTAGGTGTGAAATATCTTGGGTAATTTATTACCGTAACGTTTAATGGAGAGTTTGGTCCACAACCGTTTTTATCTCTTACAATTATAGTATGATCACCATAATTCAAATCAGAAAATAACGGACTGTCTTGCCAAGCACCACCATCCAATTGGTATTCGTAATTACCACCAGTTCCTGTTGCAATAACTTCGATAGATTCGTAATCAGAAAAAGCAGATGTTGCAGTATACGTTACCTGAGCAGGTTGCGACTGAATAACAGTTACAGGTGCTGGATCAGAAATACATCCTGTGATGTTACTTTGAGCAACTACCGTATAAGTACCTGGTGCTGATACAGATTGTGTAGCGGAATGACCAATTACAGTTGGTACTGCGTTACTCCAAGTGTACATGAAATTAGCTGTTGGTTGCAAATTAGCATTTAATGTTATTGGTGTTGCTACAACTCCAGCAACATCAAAACAAATAACTGGATTCAGTACTGGTGTTTGAGGAGAAGGAATTGGCAACGGATTTACTATAATATTAATTGCTTGATCAATAAAACAAGCATTTACAACTGATAAATCATCAATTCGTACCCATACTGTTTGCAATAAAGTTGTTGGGCCTACTATTTCATTTGTAGGAGGAGTTGCCTCAGCATCCGCTTTAGTTGGGTAATATTTAACTTGGAAAGTACCTCCTAGAGTCGTTTCAATTTGACTAGGTCCTAACAAAGTAGTATTCATTGATGTTAAATCAAAAGCAGTAATTCCATCATTTGTACCATCAGTATCACATAAAGTACGCATTGCTACTGGTACATTAAAAATATTTGGTTGGTAAATTATTGTTACAACAAATGAGTACTCATCAGAACAACCGGATACAGGATTTAAACCGTACACATATACTGTTTGAGATGGATTTATATCTGTATTTGTAATTGGACTTACACCACCTGATGAATTATAATAAGCTCCATTCGTTAACGTTGGTAATTGATAATGACCACACTCTGTAATACTAGCTGGTTCAGATACGTTAAACACATTAATTGTTAACGGTTGTTGAACTGGACAATTTGGTGTTGTTCCTGAAGCCGCATATACATAAATAGTAGTTGTAGCAGCGGTGTAAATTGTTGCATTTGGAATTGGGCCTACACCACCTATTGATGTAAAGTAATTTCCAACAGTTAAAGAAGGTAAAGTATAACTATTACAAGCATTTACTGTAGCATAATCAGTAGGGTTTAATACTGGTACATTATTTACTGTAATTGTATAGGTTAATGGTGTACTTGTACAAGTTGCCACTCCTGTTGTAGAAGCTGTTGCTGTATATACAACAGAATAAACATTTAATGGGTCAATGTTCGTAAGCGTTTGAGCATTGATAACATTAGTAGCACCAGAAGCAGTATATCCAGTTATTTGAGCTGGAGCAGATGAAGTCCAAGCATAAGTTACATTTGTAGTAGTAGATGATAATGATACCGGACTTGAAGTAGCTCCTGAACATAGTGTTTGATTTGGTATGTTAGCCACTACTACTGGTATTGGATTTACTGTAATAGTATAAACCAATGGCGTTCCAGCACAAGTTTGTCCAATAGTTGTTGAAGGAGTAATTGTATAAGTTACTGTAATTGGATTTGATGTGCTATTAACTAAAGTTTGAACAGGAATACTACTTGTTCCAGCAGTAGTTACACCAGTTATTCCAGCAGGTTGAACAGCAGTCCAAGCATAACTCACACTTGGAGAAATAGAATTAAACGTTACTAAATTGGTTGCCGTATTAGAACACAACGTTTGATCTGGTAAACTAGTTGTCATTACAGGTTTAGGATTCACAGTAACTGTTAAATTCAAATCAGTACCAACACAAGTAATAGCATTATTTGAGAATGTTGGTGTAATGGTATAAATTAAGTTCTGAGGTTGACCTAAAGTATCAATATTAGTTAGTGTATCAGCAATTGAATTTCCAGTTCCACTATTTCCACCTGTTATATTAGTATTGGCAGTAGTTACCCAAGCATAAGAGGTAGTACCACCCGTTGCACCACTAGTTAAAATAATATTAGTAGTCGAACCTGAACATATTATTGGAGTTGAAGGAGTACCAATAGCATTAGGTGAAGGATTAACATTTACAGTAACAGTAAAAGTTGCTCCTGCACAAGTACCAGTTGTTCCTGATGTTGGCGTTACTGTGTAAACTACTGTTTGAACAGCTAACGTACTATTAGTTAACGTTTGTGAAATAGTAGTTTGTGGTGTACTTTCATTGGCATCACCAGTAACGTTTGTATTATCAACTACAGTCCATGTATAAGTAGTTCCTGCTGGCACAATTGTTATTGGTGCAGCGTTTAACGGACTAACTGTAAATGCAGTCCCAGTACAAATAGTTACCGTTTGATTTGCAACTTTTGGTGCTGGATTAACTGTAATTGTTGTAGTAATTGGAGTTCCAGTACATATTGTTGGAGGAGTAGAGGCGTTTTCAGTATATATTGGTGTAATTGTATATGTAATAGACTGAGGCACCTCTGTAGTATTGATCAATGTTTGACTAATAGTAGCAGTTGCTCCGTTGGCAGTACCATTTGCAGCTCCTGTAATGTTGGCATTAGTAGAAACTGTCCAACTGTAACTGTTGGTAGTATTTGATGGTGTACTCAAAGGAATAGATACTGCTGTATTAGAACAAATAGAAGTAGCAGCCGTTGGATCAATTAATGCTGTAGGTGCTGCTAAAATATGCACAGCAAATGAGTGTTCATCATGACAAGTTACACGCGTATTGTTTTCTGAATAAATATAAACGGTTTGACTTGCAGAAATCACATCACCAGCAACTAAAGGTATTTGCCCAATAGTAGTTGGGCCACCTGCTAAACCATAATACACACCATTAGTACCTACTATTGCAGGTAAAGTATAAGGCCCACAAGAATATCTGTTTGCCGCTTGTCCCGAATAATTTACTGGATCAATTTGCGTGTTTACTACTACTGCTTGGTAGGAATATTCGTTTACACAATAATTTGGTAGAGCTGGTGTATTGTTGATCCAAATCGTTGTCAATCCATCAGTAGTGATTAAATGACCGTCCCAATTTGAATTGTTGTTTAAAGGATTACTCAAACCACCTTGGTATTGATAATTGTGACCGTTTACTGGTGTTAATACAGTATATCCTAATATACCATTAACAGGATCAATACAAACTGGAGGTAAAATTGGAGAGTTAGAATCCAATAATGGTGTTTTATAAATAGAAATTGTAAAACTATCTTGTACATAACAAGGAGATATAGCTGGAGGTGCAGGAACGGTATTATAGAAATAGATGGTTCTAGGATTGGTAGTACCATCAGTATATAAATATTGATTCCCATTGTAAGAAGTACCTGTACCTAAAGCACCCGTAAAATAGCTTCCTGCATGATTGACAACTGGAAGTTGGTACAAATCACAAATTGCAGTAGGGTTTACTAAAGGAGGCAAAGGACTAATTAATACAGTTACTGTAAATGAATAATTAAAAGTACACGTTTGTCCTGGTACATAATAATATATAGTTGTAGTTGCATCAATTGGTGTTAAATCGGCAATTTGAGTACCTCCTGGTGTTTCAACTCCTGCAATTATAGAAGATGGTGCAGTACGGTATTGACCAGCACTCAAAACAGGTAAAATGTAAGTAGAACAACTAATGACAGATTGTGGTGCATTAGAAATTCCAATTATTACATTGAACGAAACTTCAGAAATACAAAATGGAGTAGCTGTAGCTTCTTTTACAACATAGATTGTTTGATTAGTACTAATTGCAGTGCTAACGTTTAAAACTCCACCTGTTTTATTAGGTCCCGTATAATAAGTAAATGTTGCATTTGGATCTGTTGGTAAAGCTGGTAATACATAAGCTGAACAACTGAACTGATTTGGATAATCTGACTGTTGTAAGTTTGTAAAAGGCTTAACGGTAATTGTAAAACTTCGTTCTTGAATACATGCTGGAGTTACAGACGTATCTTTAAACCAAATCCAATAAGTAGTAGTATTGTTTACAGGCGTATTAGCAGGAACAACAGTATTGGTTAAATTATCTGCACCTCCTTGTTGTGTGTAATATTTCCCATAAGGTAAAGCAGGCAATAAAAAAGTTGAATTTTGACAAATTGTTTGCGAAACTGGAGGTATAGAACTTAAATCTGCAATAGATATTTTAAAAGACCTTGAGTTTTTACAACCATTTGCACTTGCATTTGTTATCCATACAGTAGAATCTGTATTAATATAAGCTCCATTAGAATAAGTTGTACCTAATCCTGTTGATAAACTATTGTAAATCTCACCAACATAAGCAGGATTACTTGTTAAAGGCAAATTAGGCAGTGTAAATCCTCCACAAACAACTACATCTGGTAAAAAATCAACTAATGGCAAAGGCTTAACTGTTAATTGTATTGGTCCAGAAACCACATAACATCCATTGTCTGTATTGTTAGTTATCCTAACATACACTGTAGTAGTAGATGATAAAAACCCATTAGGAAGAGGGTTAGTTCCATTTGTAGCATCTGTTATATTTCCATAAACATAAGCATTTGAATATTGAGGATCATTTTGCGCTATAGTTCCCATAGCAGCTGTTGTTATTGGAAGCAACATAAAGGTTGCTTTTGGGGTAGGATCAGTTGTATTTCTTGCACACAAAGAAACATCAGCTGGCTGCGCTGCAATTACAGGAGGAGGCACTACAGTGTACTTTGCTAATCTAACAACAAAACATGAACCATTTGATATTCTAGCATAATAAGTAACAGTAGTTGGTGCAGCTGGGCTGTTTATATTCTGATTAAGAGCTAACGGAGTTGGCGGTGTTGCACTACTCGCATCAGCAAATGTAGTATAAAATGTTATTGTTGTAGATGCCGGTAGAGGTGATCCATTTCCAGCCATTAAATAAGTTTTAGTCACATTCAAATCAACTGGGTAGTTTGTAACTCCTGTTACTTGACATATATATTTAATAGGTACAAAAACAGGATTTAAATTATCCAGAACAGTAATTTTAATTTCATCTGTATTTCCTGTACAACCTGGTTCTGCATATAGAACAGTAATGTAGTTATCCCCTGTAACTAAATTTATTCCAGGACTATTCAAATCTAATGTACTGCTCGTTTGGCCAGCAATAGGATTTCCTGTACCTTGGCCTGAATACCAAGAAAAAGTAGTTGCAGGATTTAATGGAGTACCATTATTTGTATTTAAAGTTGGATAAGTAGCCCCTAAACAAACTGGCGCAGGATCTGGTCCTAAAACAATTTGTCCGATATCAAAACTATTGGCTTGTAAAAAAATTGCAGAATCATAATCAACGTTGTTGTTACCATCAGCAATTACTAATTTAATATGATAAGTATGATTTAATATAAGTCCTGTTGCTGGTGCTTGTAAAGGAATTGTCATTCCATTAAAATTGATTGGAACAGTTGCTAAATTAGATTGCGAATAAAAAGCAGCAAATTTATCTGGATTTACAGATGCACAGTTTCCATTAAACTGGTTATCTCTAATTGTAGCAACAGAAATTGGAACATTAGTAGAAGGTAAAACAGCTAGGTTAGTATAAGCAGTTCCAGCCGTAACGTCTTTTAACAAAAAAGCAAAGGCATCAGAATAACTACATTGCGAAGCACCATACTCTTCAGAAGCAAATACAAAATTAAAATTAAAACTAGTAACCTTAGCCACAAAGTCAAATTCTAAAGAAGTTGCATTAACCGATTGATTGAAAACAACACCTGATTGCGACAATAAATTTGATTGAAGATCCGTGTCTCCCGTCCAAGCCAAAGAACCATCACTCAAAGTTGAACTATTAGGCCCGGTGGAATTTGAAGCACTTCCTGTTGTTAGTACAATTCCTCTTTGGAAAGGAAAATTAGGATTTACATTTTCAAAATAACCAATACCATTTGTTGAACCAAAATCAGTCCCTGTTTTAGTAATAACATTAGTTCCCAATGGGCAACTTGTGTTGAACAAAACTTGGTTGACCAAATAATTCGCATTGTAAGTTGTTCCGTTTACATTTGTACCTAACGGAGTAACAGTTATTGCTTGCGAAAATCCAAAAATGGAAACAAAAAGAAAAACATAGATTAAAACCTTTTTCATGTCAATAGTAATTATAAGGGATATTAATATTTCATTTTGATAGTTGCGTATTGCTATAAATTATAAAATTCCTATAAATTTATGTTAACACTCAATATTTTTATTAATTGGCAAATATACATTTCTTTTTGAAAATAACAATAGAAAGCTATATTTTGAAGAAAACAAAATGTTAAATTTTAAACAATTTACAGAATCATTAAAAAATCAACACATCAATTTATAATTATACAAAAAAGCTAACTAAAAATTTAATCATAAATTTTTAGTTAGCTTTAAAAAATTAGTCTTTTTAAAAACTATCGCTTCAAAGAGAAATGACCTTTAAACTCTTTAGTAGTTCCTTTTTCAAAATAGGTAACGGTGAACCAATAATCATCTGATGGCAAAAGATTTTGATTTAATGTCCCGTCCCAATTATCAGTATCTGAATTTATGTTTTTTATAAACTTACCAAAACGATCGTAAATAATGACATTGAAAGCTTTTCCTTTAAAACCAATAATTTTCCATGTATCGTTAAAACCATCACCGTTAGGAGTAAAGAATTTTGGATAATTGGCAACTTCTACTACTTTTTCAGAAGTACCACAACCATTTTTATCATGTACTTTTATAGTATGATTTCCAAAAGTTACATTTTCAAAAACTGGACTGTCTTGAAAATTTTCATCGTCCAATTGGTATTCATAATCTCCGTTAATGTCTGTTGTAGAAATAGTTATAGTTTGATCTTCAGAAAAAGCATCTGATACTTCATAGGTAATAACAGCTGTTTGTGATGCCGTAATTTGATAATTTGTAGATAACGAATTACATCCAGTTGCTACATTATGAGCTGTTAAAGTATAATTACCCACTTGATTTGCTAAAATCGAAGAATTGTTTCCAGCAAAATGACCACTAGGATTTGTCCAATTGAAAGTATATTGATTAAGAGACAAACCACTTTCAAGATGAAATGAATTAATGACATTCCCAGTATTTGGATTTAAACAAATAACACCGTTTGATACAACTGGTTCAGGAATTCGATTAACAATAATATTTGTACTTCCAATTGCAAAACAATTTTGTAAATTATTATAACTTACTTTTATAAACACTGTTGAATTTGAAGTAGTATTTATTGGATTTATTCCTGAGTTAGCATCTTGAATTGTATTATAATAGGATACTGATGAATTATTTTGATTTCCTAGTACATACGTATTCAAATTATTCAATGGAAAAATTGTAATTCCGTTATTGGTACCGTCTGTGTCACAAATTGATTTTGCATTTAATGGAATTGAATTAATGATTGGTTTACTAATTATAACAACGTTGAAAGAGCTTTGATCGAAACAAACTGCATTAGTTGAAGTGGCATAAATATAAATTTTTTGAGAAGAATGAATAGCATCTCCTGAAAATAAATGTTGTCCAGTTCCATTTGGCCCTGTATAATAATTTCCATTTGTTAAAATAGGTAAAAGGTAAGTATCACATTTTGATACATCTTGTAATACATCAACTTTAAAAATACTAATTTGAAAACTATTTTCAGCAAAGCAATTTGGTTGAGTATTAGTTGCAGCATAAACATAAATCAATTGATTTAAACCAATAGCATCTCCTTGACTAAACTGAGTACCTTGCCCATTGCTTTGAGAATAATAATTTCCTACATTCAAATGTGGTAAAACAAAACTTCCACAATTTGAAGAACTAGTAATAGAAGACAAAACTGGAGTGTGATTAATTGTAATTGTAAATGTATTTTCGTCAGAACAATTAATACGTTCGCCTGATTCGTAATACATATAAAGAGTTTGAGAACTTGTGATTACATCTCCTGCATGTAATACTGTACCTGTTCCATGAAAACCATTCGGAGCAGTATAATAATTACCATGTGTTAAAACAGGTAAAATATAACTATCGCATGCACTTACATTTGGCAGATTATCAGCTTCTATTGTATAAATTGAAACTATAAAATTATTTTCAGCTGAACATACAGTTGTCCCAGAAACATTAACTGCATAAACATAAATGGATTGTGTAGTTGTAAGTACAGTTCCAGATGGAATAACAGTACCAGTACCGTTAGGCATTGAATAATAACTTCCAACGCTTAAATTTGTTAAAGTATAAGAATTACAAACATCTACATTTGCTCTTGAATCAATATTTGGAATTGGAACAATTGTTACATTAAATGATTTTTCACTTTCACAACCATTGTTATTTAAATAAATATATACTTTTTGAGATGTAGTCAATATATCTCCTGCATTGTGTTGTGTTCCTGTGCCTAAAGTCCCTGTAAAATAATTTCCAGCTGGAATTGCTGGTAAAGTAAAACTACCACAAGTTTTTACACTAGCTAATGGTGTTAATAATGGTAAATTGATAGTAATATGAAAGCTATTATCAATAAAACAACCATTAGCATACATTGCATAAACATAAATAGTTTGAGAAGCTGTTATTGTACTTCCAGATGTTAAATGAGTACCTGTTCCATTTGGTCCTGTAAAATAATTTCCATATTCTAAAACAGGTAAATTATATCCTTGACATCCTATTACATCATTTACTACTGGTAAACCAATTGTAATTTTAATTTCGTCTTGACTAAAACAATTCGTAATTCCTCCTGTTTCTGCATAAACATACATTGTGGTTGAAGCTGTAATTAATGTTCCTGCTGGTATTATTGTACCTTGACCGTTTGGCTGAGGATAATAATTTCCTAAATTTAGACTTGGCAACTGATAACTAGTACAAGCATATACGGAAGGGTAATTAGGTATGATCGGAGTGGCAATTATAGTAACTGTAAAATGACTATCTGCAATACATACGGGTAATGAGTCAGACACATAATGTATGTAGATTATTTGAGTTGAACTAATAACATCGCCTGCATGAAGCATTATACCAGCACCGTTAGGTTCTGAATAATACTTCCCATATGCTAATGACGGCAAAGAGTAACTATCGCAATAAGTTGCATTTGGAGGGGTTATTGAATTAATATTTAATATTGAAATTGTAAAGCTTGATTGTTTCGAACATAACCCATTTGAATTATAAATATAGATTGTTAATGATTGATTAATAACATTACCTGCAAAAAGAGCGTCACCAGTTCCATTAGGGCCAGTAAAGTAATTACCATTTGAAATAGCTGGTAGTATATAGGAATCGCAAACAACAATATTTTGAAAGCTGTCTACTAAAGGTCTTGGATTAACTATCAAAGTAAATGATCCAATTGAAAAACAGCTTTGATCGCCATTATTGGTTACTCTAGCGTAAATTACAACTCCATTTGAAGATGTATAACTACCGCTAATTGGATTAGACATAGTGTTTGCATCTGTTAGGCTTAAATAATAAGTAACTGAATAATTTGTATTTGCTAAACCATTCAATAGAACTGTATTTTGAGTCGTTAAGTCAAAAATCGCTTTATGATTTACTACATCTGTTTCACATAAAGTTAAACTTTGAGGTTGTCCTATTGCAGGTGGCGGTGTTACATTTAGAAAGAAATATCTATAAGTAGAACAATTTGTTAAAGTATTGGTTACTAAAACAAATATTTTTTCATTTCCAATACTTGAATAAGGACTAGTAATTGGATTAGTATGGTTTAGTAAATTTGAAATTGAATTGAAATATTGAACATTCATGTAAGCCAATCCGTTTTTAACTATTGGTGTATTTAATTCTAAATCGAATGAATATGAAGTTGCTCCTGAATTACATTTGGTCAAATCAATTGGACTTGGAAAGTTTATTTTTGGGTAATATTCAATTTTCACAGTATCGGTTGTTTCCTGACAAGGCATTACTATTTTGTTGTAAGTGACACTGTATAATCCCGGTTGATTTACATTCAAGGTAGCTCCATTCTGACCCGAAATAGTTACATTATCTTTTTTCCAAGAAAAAGTATAAACACTAGGATCTAAATTACTATTAATTGTATAGGTTGAACCATAACAAATTGCTGTATTATTTTGAACCGTTAAATCTTGACCTAATACGTCCTGACCAATATTGAAACTATTAGAAGATAAAAATATTGCTGAATCAGACAAGGAGTCAGTTCTATCAGCAATTACTAATTTAACATGATAAGGAACATTTGGAGTTAAAACAGCATGAGCATTCATTAAAACTGTTTGACCATTATAATTAGTTGCAGAACCAAGAGCGCTACTTCCTCCGTTGTATTTTCCAAAATATCCTGAATTTTGAGAATTACAAGAAGAGTTATACAAATAGTCTCTAATTGTTACTACAGAAATTGGAGTTGTTGTATTTGGCACAACTGCTAGATTAGTAGTTACTCCTGTATTTAAGTTTGTTAATAAAAATGCAAATGCATCTGAAAATTGACATTGAAAATTACCATATTCCTCAGATGCAAAAATAAAATCAAAACCAAATTGAGAAGAAATCGGCGTGAAATCAAATTCTAAAACAGAGGCATTTGTCGATGACATTGTAATAC
>CANGIF010000048.1 GCA_947453885.1 Flavobacteriaceae bacterium | reverse complement strand
TCTTTCATTACTTAATTCTACAGCTTTTATCTTAAAGGCTGAATCGTAAATTTTTCTTTCTCGTGTCATGTGTTAAAATTAAGTCTTTTTCTCTTAACTCTAACTCCAAGCTAAATTAGTATATCCAGTTGACTGTATCTACTTTTCAGTCAACTATATATACTAGAACCAAAACTTGATATATTTTGAGTTTTTACTTTAAAAAGACTTTTTCCAAAAGAAGCAATTAGCTAAAAGACAGCAAAAAAAACCGCCACTGAGTTAAAGTGACGGTTCAATAATTGTTAAAAAAAAATGTAAGTACTACATATTCCTTCTATACTGACCACCTACTTCAAACAACGCATTGGTAATTTGTCCTAACGAACAAACCTTGGTAGCCTCCATTAACTTTTCAAAAATGTTTTGGTTACTTATGGCTGCATCTTGTAATATGGTAATGTGTTCAGCTACTTTTTCGGCGCTGGTTTTTTGCAAGTTGGTTAACATATCAATTTGATATTGTTTCTCTTCTTCGGTGGCACGAATTACTTCGGCAGGAATTACTGTAGGTGAACCTTTAGAACTTAAGAAGGTATTTACACCAATAATTGGGAATTCTCCTGTGTGTTTCAAAGTTTCATAATACAATGATTCTTCTTGAATTTTAGAACGTTGGTACATGGTTTCCATAGCTCCAAGAACACCGCCACGCTCTGTGATTCGGTCAAATTCTTGCAATACAGCCGCTTCTACTAAATCGGTTAATTCTTCAATAATAAACGACCCTTGAATTGGATTTTCGTTTTTCGCCAAACCTAATTCTTTATTGATAATCAACTGAATGGCCATCGCTCTACGAACTGATTCTTCCGTTGGTGTGGTGATAGCTTCATCATACGCATTAGTATGCAACGAATTACAGTTATCATAAATAGCATACAACGCTTGTAAAGTTGTACGAATATCGTTGAAATCGATTTCTTGTGCGTGTAACGAACGACCAGATGTTTGGATATGATATTTCAACATTTGTGCTCTTTCGTTAGCACCGTATTTATTTTTTAAAGCTTTCGCCCAAATCTTACGCGCCACACGACCAATCACCGCATATTCTGGATCAATCCCGTTGGAGAAGAAAAATGATAAGTTTGGTCCAAAATCATTAATGTTCATTCCACGACTTAAATAATATTCCACGTAAGTGAAACCATTAGCCAAGGTAAAAGCCAATTGGGTAATTGGGTTCGCTCCTGCTTCGGCAATATGGTAACCCGAAATAGAAACCGAATAGAAATTACGAACATTTTCTTTAATGAAATATTCTTGAACGTCACCCATCAATCGCAAGGCAAATTCAGTTGAGAAAATACACGTATTTTGCGCCTGATCTTCTTTTAAAATATCCGCTTGTACCGTTCCACGAACTTGAGCTAACGTTTTAATTTTAATGTCATTATACACGTCTAAAGGCAATACTTGGTCACCTGTTACCCCAAGAAGCATTAACCCTAAACCATTATTACCTTCTGGCAAATCACCTTGGTATTTTGGTCTAGCCGTTCCTTTTTTCTTATAGATTTCATTGATTTTTTCTTCAACTTCCACTTGAAGATTATTTTCAACAATGTATTTTTCGCAGTTTTGATCGATGGCAGCATTCATAAAGAATCCCAACAACATCGGTGCTGGACCATTAATCGTCATCGAAACTGAAGTTAACGGATGACTTAAATCGAAACCTGAATATAATTTTTTAGCATCGTCTAAACAACAAATAGAAACTCCTGCATTACCAATTTTTCCATAAATATCAGGACGAACATGTGGATCGTTTCCGTATAACGTTACCGAATCGAAAGCGGTTGAAAGTCTTTTGGCAGGCAAACCAGCACTTACATAATGAAAACGTTTATTGGTACGTTCTGGGCCACCTTCACCAGCAAACATTCGGCTTGGATCTTCACCTTCACGTTTAAAAGGATACAATCCAGATGCAAACGGGAATTCACCTGGTACATTTTCTTGTAAATTCCATTTTAAAATATCTCCCCAAGCCTGGTACTTAGGCAACGAAATTTTCGGAATTTGAGAATGTGATAAACTCTCGGTATGTGTTGCTATTTTGATTTCCTTATCACGGACTTTAAAACTGTAAAACGGATTTTTGTATTTGTTTACTTTTTCGTCCCAAGTAAGAATTACTTCCCAATTGTATGGGTCTAAATTCATTTTTACTCGGTCGAATTCTTTAACTAAAAGATTCAAGAACTCATTTCTACTTTCATCTTTAGAATGCAAAATTGTTTCTTCAATTCCAGCTTTGGTTAAATTTGTTTTACTTCCAAAAACGGTTTCAATAGTTTTGTAAATTCCGTATAATTTTTGAGCCACTTCTACTTGCGTTAAAGCAGTTTCGTCATATTTTCTGTTATTTTCTGCAATTTCAGATAAATAACGTGTTCTATGTGGTGGAATGACAAATATTTTCTCACTCATTTCACGAGTAATTTGGAATGTCGATTTTAAATCGGCTCCTGTTTTCTCTACAATTTTATCCATAATAGATTTGTAGAGCGTATTCATTCCAGGATCGTTGAACTGTGAAGCGATAGTTCCAAAAATTGGCATTGTATCTACATCAGCATCCCACAGATTGTGATTGCGTTGGTATTGTTTTTTAACATCACGAATGGCATCTAAAGCACCACGTTTGTCAAATTTATTTAAGGCTACTAAATCGGCAAAATCTAACATGTCGATTTTCTCCAATTGCGTAGCTGCTCCAAATTCTGGAGTCATTACATATAAAGAAACATCGGAATGATCCATGATTTCGGTATCACTTTGCCCAATTCCAGAAGTTTCCAGAATGATAATATCGTATTTTGCCGCTTTTAATACTTCAATCGCTTCATTCACATATTTAGACAAAGCCAAATTGGATTGACGTGTGGCCAACGAACGCATATAAACTCTTGAGTTATTAATAGCATTCATACGAATTCTATCACCAAGTAAAGCTCCTCCAGTTTTTCTTTTGGATGGGTCTACAGAAATTAATCCGATGGTTTTTTCTGGGAAATCGATTAAGAATCGACGCACCAATTCATCTACCAAAGATGATTTTCCGGCACCGCCAGTTCCTGTAATTCCTAAAACCGGAATTTTATTGGTTTCGTTTTTCTTATGAATAGCATCAAAAGCTGGCTTGGCGATTTCTGGAAAATTCTCTGCAGCTGAAATTAATCGCGCAATGGCAGTAGGATTTTTATCTTCGATATGTTCTAATTCATCAGTCAATTGATCACCTACAGGATAATCGGAACGTTGCACCAAATCATTAATCATGCCTTGCAATCCCATAGCACGACCATCATCTGGAGAATAAATTCTTGTAATTCCGTAGGCTTGTAATTCGGCTATTTCTGTAGGAAGGATAACTCCTCCACCACCACCAAATATTTTAATATGTCCTGCTCCTTTTGCTGCAAGCAAGTCGTGCATGTATTTAAAATATTCGTTATGTCCGCCTTGATAGGATGTCATTGCAATAGCATTTGCATCTTCTTGAATAGCTGTATTTACTACTTCTTCCACACTTCTGTCGTGCCCCAAATGAATCACTTCTACACCTGTAGATTGAATAATTCTTCGCATGATATTGATGGCAGCATCATGACCATCAAAAAGTGATGCAGCTGTAACAATTCTAACTTTATTAATGGGTATATAAGGATGTACTTGTTCCATTTTGTGAATTTGATAATTTTAGAGTCGCAAATTACAATTTTTTGAAAGATTGGACACTAAAAATAGGATTTTGTTGCTAAAAAAAGTTATAAATGCACAAAAAAATCCGATAGTTTGATGTGAAAATGGTTATACCTTGAATTTCTATTTTTTATTGTTTTGAAATAATTACTTCTCAATTTGCTTCAATAAATGAATTTTTATTTTTTGAACTTCTTTTGTATTAATAGATTAAAAAAATTAACAAAAATGAAATACTACTATTTCTAAAGTCTAATTAATTCGAATTTTAGAAACAAAAAAGGTAGTTGTGGATTTTTTTAAATTGTTGTACTTTTGAAATCTAATTTTAGTATTCTTCACATTATGAAAAAATCTGTATTGTTTTTAGTATTAATTCCTTTTTTAGGTGTAGCACAAGTAAAAAACACATCTAAAAAACCAAAAACTAAAACCACGGTTCCAAAAATTAAAATTCCTACTGTTCCTAGTGCTTCAACAACTACAGTAATTCCAGGGTTACCTGACATTAGTGCTGGACTAAAAGAAGCTTTAAATAATGGGATTGCTAAGCAAGTTTCAAAACTAACTTTATTAGATGGCTTTTACAAAAACGAAACCGTAAAAATTCCAATGCCAGAAGAAATGAGTTTAGTTGAAGGTACTTTACGAAAATTTGGCATGAACAATATAGTTGAAGACGGTGTAAAATCGTTAAACAGAGCCGCTGAAGACGCTGTTAAAGAAGCTACTCCTGTTTTTTTAAATGCTATTAAAAGCATGAATATTACCGATGCTAAGAGTATTTTAATGGGAAGCCAAAATGCGGCAACTACCTATTTACAAACAGCAACAACAAAAGAATTATACGCTAAATTTTCACCAATTGTACAGCAATCAATAGGAAAAGTTGGCGCCGATGTAGCATGGGGTGCTTTGATTTCTAAATACAATAATTTGCCTTTGGTTTCTAAAGTAAATCCGGATATTAACGACTATGTTACAACAAAAGCATTAGAAGGTGTTTTTAAAATGATAGCCGTTGAAGAATTGAACATTAGAACCGATTTAAAATCAAGAACGTCTCCTTTGTTACAAAATGTATTTGGAATTTTAACAAACAAATAATATAATCATCCTTTTTTAATGCAGTTTTTAATCTTTATTTTCTTTTATCCCATACTTTGGTGTATTTCCATTTTACCATTCAGAATACTTTATTTTGTATCTGATTTGGTTTACATTTTGGTTTACAAAATTATTGGATACCGCAAAAAAACGGTTAGAGCAAACATTCAACTTACCTTTCCTCATTTGTCGGCAAAAGAACAACTTTTAATCGAAAAAAAATTCTACCACCATCTTTGCGACTTGTTTTTGGAAATGATAAAAACACTTACCATTTCGAAATCAGAAATTGATAAACGATTTGTTTTTAAAAACTTAGAACTGTTTGATTCGATTGAAAAAAAAGGTAAAAGTGTTGCTGTAATGTGCGCACATTATGCTAGCTATGAATGGTCAATCTCCTTAAACAATAAAGTTAATTTTAAAGGTTACGGTATTTACAAAAAAATAAGAAACATCTATTTTGATAAATTAGTTAAAGATATTCGTTCTAAATTTAAAGCACATTTAATCACAACTAAAGAAACTATTCCTACAATAGCTCAAAATAGTAGGAATAATGTATTGGCAGTTTATGGCTTTGCGAGTGATCAATCGCCAAAAATAAATGCCGCTTTTCATTGGAACTACTTTATGGGTAGTTTTGTACCAGTTCATACTGGCGCAGAAATGTTGTCGAAAAAATACGACATGACCGTAGTGTTCATGAAAAACAGAAAAGTTAAGCGTGGCTTTTATGAAGCTTCGTTTGAAATGATATCTGAAGATACCAAATCCGTACCGAATTATGGAATTACAGATCATTTTCTACGTCTTGTAGAACAACAAATTTATGAGAATCCAGAATATTATTTATGGACTCACAAACGGTGGAAACATCGAAAAGAGAATTAAAAATACTTGCAACAAAAACAAATTTAATACCATTAAAATGAAAAAAATTCAATTAATAGTCGTTGTATTATTATTTACAGTTTATAATCTAAATGCACAAATGGGAGGTTTTGGTAATGGCGGATATGGAGGTGGTATGAATCGAGGTGGAATGGGAAATTCTATGAATAATAACAGCATGCACAACCAACGTCAACCAGAAAAAGTAGCTGAAAAACCAGAGGAATTAGTTGAAAAAAAGATGGCTGTTTTGAAAGCTAAATTAACTTTAGATGAGCTACAATATATTGCAATTTCTAATTTGCTAAAAGACAGTTTTAAAGCACAAGGAGTTGTGATGAAAAAAGAAACAGATGATTCTGCAAAACAAAAAGATGTTCAAGCCATAATGGATACAACGGATAGAAAAATAAATGAATTTTTAAACAAAGATCAAAAAATAATCTATTTAACAATGATTGAAGAACGCAAAAACAAGATGCAACGGTAATAGTTGTACCAAGACTAATTTAGCATACTTTTCATTTTGTTTTATGTAATTCACTCAAAGCTTTTTTTGTACTGTTTAAGTAAATTTTCAGAAAAAAATAACGATGAATAAGAATCGTTTGATTGTTGATTATTTTTTTCAAGTTCATCTAATTTGTCCAAATATCGTTTAAGTTGCTGCTTTGTTAGCAAATTACGATAATCCTCCTCTTGTCTTATCAATATCTTAATAAATAAATTAGTATCTTTTTCGTCTTCAGAAACCACCATTTTCTTATAAATTGGTAGTAATTCTTGATATTGACTTATAAATAATGCTTTAAAAATAGGGTTTTGTTCTTCTGTATAGTTTACAAAACTAAAAGTTATCTTTCCTTTTGTTTGCCAAAAAAGTTCTTCTCCTTTCTCATTCATTTTTACAAAATTTTGCATAACAGCAACTTTTAATTTTATTGTACGCTCAATTTGTCCAACACTTAAAACTGAAAATAACAATGCTATAAACAAATAAGTATATTTCATAAATAATTTAAATTTAAATTAACAAAAAAAGCCTCGAATTTCTTCGAAGCTTAATATTTTTGGGTGGCTGACCGGGTTCGAACCGGCGACCCTCGGCACCACAAACCAATACTCTAACCAGCTGAGCTACAACCACCATTTTAACGAGTGCAAATTTACACAAAAAGTTTAGTTTTCCAAATAATTTATAAAGAAATTATATTAAATTTCCTAAACTATTGACCGCCAAATACCTTTCAACAGTGTATCCTTCGGCACATTCTGTTCCAATGAGTCGTCCGTAATCTTTTGAACGGTAATGAATACTTTCCAAAAATGTTTTAGTTGCAATTGGAGTTTCCGGTTCTTTTGAATTTGGGTCATAAAACTGGGAACTATACGCTAAAATTGAAGCTACTTTTATATCTAAAAATCCAGTAATATCTACAACAAAATCTGGTTTTAAATCTTTCCATTGAATGTAATGGTATACCACTTTTGGACGCCATGGTAATTGAGATTGCCCATCCAATTCGGTTTTAATTTTTTGTAACCCTGATAAAAAACAAGCATCTGAAACCAAGTTACTCCCTTTTGGATGATCAATATGGCGGTCATCAACTGCGTTACAAAGTACAATTTCTGGTCTGTACTTTCTTATCATGGAAATAACTTTAAGTTGATGTTCCTCATCGTTGACAAAAAAACCATCTCTCATTTCTAAATTTTCTCTAACTATAACACCTAAAATTGCAGCAGCTTTTTTGGCTTCTGCATCTCGAATTGCTGCTGTTCCTCTAGTTCCAAGTTCTCCTCTAGTTAAATCTACTATTCCAACTTTTTTTCCCAAGGAAATCTCTTTGGCTATTGTGCCGCTACAACTCAACTCTACATCGTCCGGATGAGCTCCAAACGCTACTATATCTAATTTCATATACTTTCTTTAAAACTTAAAATTTGTTTTAGGGTTTGTGACTTTTGAACTGTTTCTTCCCATTCTTTAATTGGCTCACTTTCTTTTGTAATACCTCCACCCATAAAAAGAGTAGCTGTTTGTATTTGTGATGATGCTGAAAACTTCAATTTCATACACCGTAAATTTACATACAATTCTGTTAATTTATTACAATTTAATTCTCCAAAAAAACCGGCATAAAATTCTCTATCGTACTTTTCATTTTGAAGTATAAATGCCATTGCTTCTTTTTTTGGAAGTCCACAAACCGCTGGAGTTGGATGCAATAAAGCAATTATATTCTTTAAACTAAATGTCTCTTTAATAGTTCCAGTTATAACTGTTTTTAAATGTACCAATTTTCCAGCTATCATATTTGTTGGTTCTGAAACAACAATAGTTTCCAATTCATTTTGTAAATTAGACACTAAAAAGTCTGTCACATACAATTGTTCTTTTATTTCTTTTTGGCTCCAAGAAACAGCTTTTTCAGGGTTTATTTTTTGAGTTCCCGCAACAGATGCTGTTTCCAAAAAGGTATCTTTTACTTTTACAAGTTGTTCCGAAAAAGCACCCATCCATAAACCTACTTTTGGATGATACCAACAATATGCATACGATTCAGGATATTGGGTTGCTATTTGTAAATACAATGCTTCAATTGTAAAATTTGAAACTTCAATTTCTTCTTTTCTTGACAGAACAATTTTTTCAAAATATTGTTTTTCAATGGCTTGAATTCCTTTTTGAACTAAAGAAATGTGATTCTCTTTTAGAGAAATATCTGGATTAATAACTTTTATCGCTTCTTTTTCCACATATGCTGGACAGAAAATTTCAGATATATAAACACAATCGTCTTTAGGAAAAATATAAATTTTACTGATGTCAAAACTTGCAAATACAAAACCTTCTTCAGAATATTCACTAACTGTAAACAAATCATTTGTATTCTGAAAATAAGCTTCCAGTCGATTTGTATTTGGTTTACGAAAAACAACAAAAGGAAGTTGTTCATTGAAATGGCGTGAAACTTTATCTACAATTAAGCTCATTTTAACTTTGACTGTTTTTTTTAGGCAAAACGATATTTGTTAGTTTACATAGTGAAATTAATCTGCCTTCTTCATCCGTTATTTTGATTTCCCATAAGTGCAAACTAGCACCTTTGTGAACAATTTTTGCAGTAGCCGTGACAATACCTTCCTTTTTGGCTCTTAAATGATTCGCAGCTATTTCAATTCCCCTTACTTCGCTGTATTTTGAATTCACCAAAAACATAGAGGCTGCGCTGCCAACACTCTCTGCTAGTGCAACTGAAGCTCCACCGTGTAGAAGTCCCATAGGTTGATGTACAGTAGAATTAACCGGCATTGTTGCAACTAAAAAATCATCACCAACATCAATAAATTCAATACATAAGGTTTCCATTAACGTATTTTTTCCAATTCTATTGAAATGCTCTAGAATTTCAATTTTATTTAGCATATTTATATTTTGAGATTTAAAATAATTGATTAACTAATATTGGTCTTTTAAAAATTATTTTTTAAAGTTTGAAATACCTTCTTTCAACCAGGCAATATACACGTCTATATTTGGGTCATAACTTTTAGTTGGTGTTATTGCATTAAGATTTTTACCTGATAAATTCGTAATAACATACAAGGGTTGTGTATTGGTTTTATATGTGCTAATCATAAAATCAGTCCATTTGTCTCCAATTGTTTCTATAAATGCCCCCGTCTTTTTAGATACAAACTGTTTATTTTTGGGTAAAAGTCTGTGGTCATCAACAAATAAAGAAATCAAAACTACCTCATTTTTTAAAATGGTTTCCACTTGATTATCTGACCATACCGTATTTTCCATTTTCCGACAATTTACACAAGCATATCCCGTAAAATCTAACAAAATTGGTTTGTTGCTCATTTTTGCATACGCTAAACCTTTGTCGTAATCATCAAAAACGGTTATTCCGTGTGGACCTATTTTTGCTCCATCAGGTAACTTTGTAGCACTTGAAACAGTAGCAGTCTTTTGATTAACATCATCAACACCAAATGGGCTCTCGCTATATTCCATAGGAGGTGGAAAAGCATTAATTAAATTTAAAGGTGCTCCCCAAAGTCCCGGAATCATGTAAACGGTAAACGTTAAAACTAAAAGCCCTAATAATAGCCTTCCAACTGAAATAGAAGAAGAAGGACTGTCATGTGGTAGTTTTATTTTTCCAAATAAATACAATGCTAACGTTCCAAAAATTGCAATCCAAATAGATAAAAATACTTCACGCTCTATGAAATGTGTTTGTAATACAGAATCTGCATTAGATAAAAATTTAAAGGCTAAAGCTAATTCTAAAAATCCTAAAAAAACTTTGACTGTATTTAACCATCCTCCTGATTTAGGCAAAGAATGCAACCAACTCGGAAACATAGCAAACAACATAAAAGGCAAAGCAACAGCGGTTGAAAAACCTAACATACCAATGATGGGTGCTATTCCTCCTTTTGAAGCTGCATTAACTAATAGTGTTCCAACAATCGGTCCTGTACACGAAAAAGAAACAATTGCCAAAGCTAATGCCATAAACAAAATTCCTACAACTCCTCCCCTATCAGCTTGTTTGTCAACTTTATTTGCCCAAGAATTAGGCAACATAATTTCAAATGCTCCTAAAAAGGAAGTCGCAAATACAATTAGTAATATAAAGAAAATAATATTAAACCATGGATTAGTAGCAAGTGCATTCAATGCATCGGCACCAAAAATAAAATTAATTACAAGTCCTAAAACAACATAAATGGCAATAATAGAAAAACCATAAAAAATTGCAGCTTTTATTCCCGCAGCTTTTGTTTTACTTTGTTTAATAAAAAAACTAACTGTCATTGGAATCATTGGGAACACGCATGGTGTCAAAAGTGCTGCAAATCCAGAAAAGAAAGCCAAAATAAAAATTGTTAAAAGACCTTTATCTTCTTGTTTACTTGGATTAGAATCAACTTTAATTTTTGAACTAATTGTTGTTACTTTTGAATATTTATTTGAAGTAGAATCTATTTTTTTTGCTGGTTCAACGGATTTATTTAAATCAGCAATTGATTCATTTTTTTCAATTTTTGATGCTTTTCCAGAAGGAATAGTCAATTGAAATGTCTTCTTTAAGTTAATACAACGATCACTACATGTTTGATAATCCAAATTAACTTCAATTGTTGTCAACTTTGAATTTATCAAAACAATTTCTTGTTCAATTTTTGCTTTTTTTTCAAAAAACAGTTCATTTACTTCAAAAACATCGTTATACGCAGTTTTGGTGTTGTATTCTTTTGCTTTTCCAACTAGTTCAAAATTTCCTTTTTGATTTTTATACTTAATTTCCATTGGAAGCGAACCTCCTTCTGGTGTAAATTGGGAATACAAATGCCATTTAGGTTCAATGGTAGCATTTAAGGTTATTAAAAAATGGTTATCAGCTTTTAATTCTATTTTTGGAGACCATTTTACAGGGTCTACAACTTGTGCTTTTGCAGCAACAAAGGAGCATAATAAGAAGATTACTACTACTATTTTTTTCATTGTGTAAATTCTATTTTTAATATATTTTTTGTGTTAGGTTTGACTATAAATCGTTCATCTTGACGGTATCCAATAATCCAAACAATTTTGTTTTTTGATGCTAAAGTCCAAATAGCATCTTTTTCAAGCAAGGATATTTTCTTGTCTTTTAAAAATTTGCTGACTTTTTTTGATTTTCCATTCATTCCCTTTGGATAAAACCGATCACCGACTTTCCATTTTTGTAATGTCAATGGAAACTTTAATTCATTTTCATCTACAAAGATAACAGATTTCGATTCTTGTGATTGGTTAGTTACCCGACAAAAAGTAATATTTAAGGGAAGTTTAACATCTCTTTGATCCCAATTAATTTCATAAACAACTTCAGTTTCCTGTTCTTTAAATGGACGTACTATCAAAAAAGAACGGTCTTTTAAAAGTATATGACTAGGTGAATAAACCACCTTACCTGTTTTAGAATGGACCATTTTAAATATATCTTCCCATGATGTAAATCCATAGATTTTAAGCCAATAGTATAAATAGGACTTATAATTCTGTAAATTTATAAGCAGTTCTAAATCAATTTCAATAGCATCCTCTCTTTCCATAACCACTTGCTCGTATACTATTTTTACGGCATCATTAACCAAGGCTTGCGAATCTTTTAAAAAAGTTTGTGTTTTTAAAAAAGCAACTGTAAATTGCGGTTGCAACTCTTTTAATACAGGAGTTACCGCATGCCGAATTTTATTCCTCAAATAATCATCTGTTGCGTTACTGCTGTCTTCCCTCCAAATTATACTATGTTCAGTAGCATATTCATGCAATGTTGCTCTGTCAAAAGGTAAAAGTGGTCGAATTACTTTATCGTTCACAACTGGAATTCCAATCAAACCTTCGAGACCAGTACCTCTACTCAAATTTATAAAGAAACTTTCCATAGAATCGTCCGCATGATGTGCTGTAATAATATAATCAAAATCATATAATTCAACAAGTTCATAAAACCAATCATAACGTAACTTTCTTGCTGCAACTTGCGTTGATAAACCTTTTTCTTTAACGAATAATTTAGTGTCAAACGATACTGAATACAATGGAATGTTATGTGAACTAGTATATTTTTCTACAAAAAGTGCATCTTCTAAACTTTCGTACCCTCTTAATTGAAAATTACAATGTGCCACAGCAATATTAAATTGCAATTGTTGTAATAAATGCAAACAAACCATACTGTCGATTCCGCCACTTACCGCTATTAAAAGTCTACTTCCAACCAAAAAAGGAAGGTTTAGTTCAAGGTGCTTTTTAAACTTTTCTAACATTTTTCAAATGTAAATATTTTATTCAAACTATTAATTTAAATAAACTAAATTGATGATGTAAGGCGTAATTCAACATTTAATTTATAAATAGTTGTGTGAAAAAATCCTTCAAAACCTAAGGCTTTAAAAGTTTATGCCAATACAATAAAATTGTACTATCCTAGTAATATAAAACTTTCGTTTTAAATGAGATAGTGAAATACTAAACCTTAGTAAAAGTTAGTCTAAATTATTTAAAACTTGAAACATGGCTTTCGCTTTAAGTAAACACTCTTCATATTCCAATTCCGGTTTAGACAAAGATGTAATAGCACTTCCAACAGAAAATGAAACATAATTAGTTGCAGCATTGAACAATATACTTCTAATAACTACATTAAAATCAAAATCGCCATCAGGGGTAAAATACCCAAAAGAACCACTATACAAACCTCGTTTTGTTTCTTCCAAATCTTCTATAATTTGAAGAGCAGCAATCTTTGGAGCACCAGTCATACTACCCATTGGAAAAGTAGTTGTAATTGTTGATATTAAAGGAATTTCTGGATTAATTTTAGAGGTTATCGTAGAAATCATTTGATGCACTTGATTAAAAGTATGAATACCGCATAATTCTTCAACTTTAACACTACCTCTACTAGCTGTTTTTGATAAATCATTTCTAACCAAGTCTGTAATCATAATGTTCTCTGATCGCTCTTTTGGATTATTTTCCAATTGTTCTTTTGATTTAAAATCGGCAATTGGATCTTTATAGCGCTTGGCAGTTCCTTTAATTGGTTGGGAAATTAATTTGTTTTTTTCTTTTTTTAAATACCGTTCTGGTGAAGCTGAAAGTAAAAAGTGTAGGTTGTTTTTAAAAAAAACTGTAAATGGTGCTTTTGAAATTGCATTTAATTTTTCAAACGTATCTAAAGGATTAATAGTAGTTTGTTCAGCATAAAATTCCATACATAAATTAGCTTCATAAATATTTCCTTTTTGAATATGTTCCAACATCTCATTTACTTTTTTATAATAAACTTCTTTTGATATTCGTTGCTTAATCTGAATTTCATTAATAGGGACTTCATCTTTTTTTATATCCGTATTAATTGAGCAAATTGATATAAAATCTTTTTCAATTTCATCCTCACAAAAATTCATATAAAGCATTTCAACCTGATTACATGAAATAAAAAAAAGCTTCTTAGGTTGAAAAAAAAACAAATCCGGAAAATGCAAGCCATCAAAATTCAATGAATGTAATTTTTCGATATTATTTTTCAAGTCAAACGTCAAATAACCAAATAACCAATCGTTTGTAACTTGTTGGTATTGTTGAAGAGCATCAAAACTAGTGCTAAAATCAGTTTGAATTGAAGTTAAAGCATCTACGGCCAAAACCCAATCAAATTTGGAATACTTTTCTGAATGGTTATTACTATCCAAAACAGCTATTTCTCTATAGGTTTGCGACCAAAACATTATTTTCTTTTTAAATTCTTCTGAATCCGCGATAGACTTTATAACTTTTGTTCTCAATTTGCTATTCTTTTTAGTTTGCAAAAATAGCTAGACAAACCGAAATTCATAAAAAAAATGAATTTAAAATAAATATATACCACATATTAAAAATTTTACTCAAATAAAAGTTAGAAATAAAACTCTAAAAGTTCTAAAAGGAGATTAAAATATTAGATTTTAAAAAATAAGTATTGAAATATAATCGTATATTTAAAACAAAATGAATGCTTTATAAAAACATATACAAAAAAAAGTATTTTTTATTTAGAATCTTCTTGGAAAACAAAAAAAGGTTGCTATATTTGCATCCGCATTACGGAAGTAGGCACGACTTATTGGAGAAATGGCAGAGTGGTCGATTGCGGCAGTCTTGAAAACTGTTGACTGTAACAGGTCCGGGGGTTCGAATCCCTCTTTCTCCGCTAAATTCGGGAAGTACTGATTTTATTGGGCTTCCCGTTTTTTATAAAATAAAAGTGTACAATTAGTGTACAAATGATTGGTTAAATGTTCCCTCAAGCATTTTAATTTTAAATAAATTAAAATGAATCAATCAAATTTTACAAAGCCAAAAGTTATCAAATATGATGACTTAAAACAATCTTGGTATGTCTATTTTAGATATAATGGTAAGAAAATTGTTTATAAAAAAGGAATCAACTACATAAAGAATTATAACAAGCGTTTGGCTGAAGCTAATGCTTTGCGTGATGCTTTGTATGATAAGTTGAAAAGAGGTTGGAATCCAACTATTCCAGATTTCTATGATACTAGTTCAGAAATGACTTTAATTGAGTCATTAGACTTTGCTATCGAAAAGAAAAAAGATAATTTAGCACCTAAAACTTATTTAGGCTATCGTAGTTCGGTTGGATTTATCAAAACTGCAATTATAGCTCTTGACTTGATCTATTTACCAGTAGTAGATGTTAAGCGAATCCATATAAAAACTATTTTAGAAAAAATAAAGTTGCAGCGTAAAGCTTCCAATAATTCCTACAACAAATATCTTGACCATTTTCGAGCCGTTTTAAGCGAACTTATTCAATGGGATATAATTCCAATCAATCCAGCAAATAATATTAAGAATTTGCCAGTTGCCGAAAGCAGAGCGAACATACCAGCAACACCACAACAGCATAAAGTAATAAAGGATCATTTACAAAGTTCCTTTCCTGATTTTTACAATTTCATTGTCACAATATTTCATACTGGCATTAGACCTGAAGAGATTTTAAAAATAAAATTGTCAATGATTAATATAAAAGATGTGATAAATGCAGAGATTATACTACCAGCAGAAATAACCAAAACTAATAAAGAGCGAATAGTACCAATTAATAAGTATCTTTTTGAAATTTATAAGTTAATGGAATTTGAACAGTTACCGCAGCACTATTATTTATTTGGAAGTTTCAAAGAACCTGGATTGGGTAATCGTGGAAACAACCAATTTTTAAAAGACTTCATTCCAGGACCAACGCATACAAATAGAGATACTGCAACACGTAGATGGGAATCTATTGTAAAAAAAGGTTTAGGGTTTAAAGATGTGAATATGTACAGTAATAAACATGCTGGAGCAAATGCAAAGATTATGGCAGGAATGAGCATGGATTCTTTAAGAGAACTATTCGGGCATACTTCTAAACTGACAACTAAAATTTATGCAACAAAAATAAAGGAAATTCATAGAAATGAGATTTTAGAAAAGTCACCTGATTTTTAGAAATAAAAAACCACACTTAAAGGGTGTGGTTTTATGGCGGTACGGAATTAAGTTGTTGAGGACTTCTCTGTTTCGTGGAATCAAAGATAAACTATTTTCTAATTTATTTCCTCAACTGTTTCTATTATTTCAATATATTCATGACTAGAAGCAATAGCCTCATCTAATGAAGTAGTCTCAATATAACCACCTCCTATAATCATTCTATATTTAGTAATTGTTGCCATAGTTACCGTGTTAAAGCAGGAATTGTTATTTGCGCATAATCAAACGAAATAATGTCATACTGTGCCGTATTTGTTGATGTTGCAATTAGTACACCATTTACAACAGCTGTTGGTATATTAGTTGTTAGAGTATCAGTCCAAACTAAAGTATTTGAATTATTGTATATTTCAAAAGTTATTAGCGATGCCGATGTAACCGTAATTACCAACCGATGCCAGTTAGTACTATTCAATGAAGCAGCAGAACCATACGCTAATGAGTAGGATGATGCTGTTTGACTTCTAACAGATGCAGATGCTGTCTTACCATAAAACGACATTCCTGATGCTGTACCGTTCATCTCAATATATATACCATTTGTAGCATCTGTTGCTGAGGCTGGTGTATCTAAAAAACCAATCCTAGCTGTAGCAACAAACGAACCTGTTGGCGAACTATACACTGGATGAAGTATTACTTCAAATTTATAGCCGGCACTTGGAAGCATTCCCACTGATGTAGCAACTGGTGTGTTAGTAGTACTTATCCATGCGCCACCACCAGCAACACCTGTATTTCTCACGTAAATAACACCTGGGTGATTGACTATTGAAGCGCTAGAACGCAATGACCCTGAAGAAATAACTCCAGCCTGAAAGTCACCAGAAATAATTGAGGTTAAAAATTCATTGAAAATAAAATAGGAACCTAAACGTTTGTCCGTGTTACCACTTGCACCTGTAGCACCTTGTATACCCTGTATTCCTTGAGCTCCATTAGTTCCATTATTTCCATTTGTACCGTTAGTTCCAGCAATGCCTTGAGGTCCTTGAATACCTTGAATACCTTGTGCTCCAACTAATGAAGCTAAATACTGTGCTTGAGTTCCTGTATTTCCAGCAGCTAACCATACCTGATAGGCACTTAATCCTTGCGCACCCTGTATTCCTTGTACGCCTGTTAAACCTATAGGTCCTTGTATACCCTGTATTCCTTGAGCTCCATTAGTTCCATTATTTCCAGCTAATCCTTGTGGTCCAATATTACCCTGCTCACCTTTATCTCCTTTCAATCCCTGCTCACCAGCGTCACCTTTATCGCCTTGAATACCTTGGTCGCCCTTATCACCTTTAGCACCTTTAATAAAAGAAGCGATTTCAGCATCAATAGAAACTAAATTTTCTGTAATCACAACGTTAACCGTTGCATTAACTAATTCAGAACTACTTTCATTATTGAATGGGTTACTATTTTTAAGTACTTCAATATATAAATTTTGAGATTTATCTGTTTTTCTAATTCCTAAATCAGAATAGTCAATGGCAATTGATAGTTCTTGAATTCCTAAATGTCTATAAGAATTTACAGACTTAAAATCTATATAAAAAATATTTGGATCATTTGATTCAATTAAAGTTTCATCGCTTAATTTATAAACTAAACTCCTTCCAATATTACAAATGATATCTTGAACACTAGCCATTCTTTCTAATGGTAATGCAATAGCTATTTTAGCTGATTCTCCTTGCTGAATTGTTAATTTATTCATTATTAAAATTTATACAAAAAATTTTTCTTTATTTTTCCAAATTAAGTAAATTGGAATTACTAGAAGAAACCATAACAACCACCAATAAGAACTTGTTCGTTCTATTTTTTTTTCACTTACTTTAGTAATTTCATTACTCTTTTCAGTTGCATCTATTTGAGTAGTTTGAGTTACCTTTTCTTGAGAAACTACTTTTGATTTATCAGAAGTTTTTTTGTTGGTAATTCGTGCATTTTTAAACTTGGTAATTTTTCCATCTGGAGCAATGACTTCTACTGGTTTAGTAGTATCATTTGGAATAATCTCAAATTCATCTGTGGTAATATCATTAGTTTCTTCAACTTTAGCTTCTGATACTTTATTATCAACTGCAGTAGTTTGTTTTTCTGATTCTTTTTTTACGTCTAAAGTTGACTTTTCAACTTTACGTGTGCCACAGCTTGCTAATAATAATATTAGTAAGAATGTAAACCAAAATATTAGTGATTTTTTCATGATTTTATAATTAAGCAGTTTTTAAAAAATTCAAAGCCGATTGCATTGTATGCGTTGGTTGACCGTATGGACTTTCAGGTAGCGATGCCCATGTTTTATTGCATTTTAAAATAGCTTCTTGAAATTTACCATCAACAATTAACTGGTAAGCATTTGCTTGTTTTAATAATTGAATGCAGGCTTTATCTTGACTCTCTGGAGTAAAGTCTGGCATTTTTAACATATCTGCGGTTTTCTTTAAAATTTGATAACGGCCAGCGGCTGAACTGGAGT
>CANGIF010000047.1 GCA_947453885.1 Flavobacteriaceae bacterium | reverse complement strand
AATTTTTAGCAGTCAAGATATTTTTATTGAATATCAAAGTTATTATGCAAGACCATTCTACATTCCTGAATCGTGGTCAGTTGAATACAGAATCTGGAAAGCATAAGATAAATATATTACAATAAAATAATTAATACTGCCACTAACACCTAGAGTTTCGTTGCGTGCGTAGCAAGAACAAGGCAACTCCTGTTAAACGGAAGGAATTCACCGTGCTCATAAAAAAAAACCAACACCAACTACAACGCTACAAAGGAGTAGTTTTTTTAGTACGCTTTTTTAAGCTTGGTTGCCCTACAACCAATAAAAGTTTACTTTTTAAAAAATTTAGATTTGTGCCGCGTTTTTTATATATTTGAAACGACAATACAAATAAACGCAATAGGAGTTGCGTTTATTTAGGAGTTAGGCGTCATTGTAGAGCGCGGCCGCAAATAAAGACAAGCAATAAAGTAACAATAAAAAAATAAAAATTATGGCACTTATTAATCCTCACATTAACTTCAACGGAAATGCCGAAGAAGCATTCAATTTTTACAAATCAGTATTTGGTGGAGAGTTTGCCAAAATTATGCGTTTCAAAGACTTGGCAAGTACTGAATTTCCTGTAGCAGAAAATGAAGCAAATAAAATAATGCACATTGCTTTACCAATTGGTAAGAACATTTTAATGGCTAATGATGTTCCAGAAATTTTGGGTCGAACAAACGAAAATGAAAACAGAAGTAAAATTTCAATTAGTGCAGAAAGCAAAGAAGAAGCCAACAAATTGTTTAACGGACTTTCAGCAGGAGGAAAAATTGAAATGCCTATCGCAGACAGCCCTTGGGGTTCTTACTTTGGAATGTTTAGAGACAAATATGGTATCGAATGGATGGTAGATTTTGACCCAAATTATAAAGGACAAATTTAACCGAAGAAAAACAACGAACGCCAACTACAACGCTACAAAGGAGTAGTTTTTTTATTTGTACAATAATACAAATGAAACGCAACTGTAAAATCTGTAATATTTGACTAAACAGGTGTAATACGTTACAAAGAGAAGAAAAGTACCTTTACAGTAATAATTACTTCTTTAAATACACCTATCATGAAAAAACACCTAGTATTAGTTGTTGTAGCAAGCCTGTTTTCAGTGCTATCTTCTTGTGGCGCAGGCTACGTTTCAGAACAACCAACGTATGTTGCTCCAGTTCGACCAATCCAACCGGGTGTACACTTTATTTGGATTGAAGGCGAATGGAAATGGAACAACCATAAACGAACGTATTATCACGGAACAGGACATTGGGACACTCCCAGAAGAGGCGAAAACTACTTGCCTGGACATTGGGACAATTCTCGCAGAGGGTTCAAATGGCGCAATGGAAACAGACATTAAACAGCACGTTTTTTTACTTATTTTTTAGCAAAAAAAGAGTCCATAAATTTTGCTTTTTGGGTTAAGAGAAGAAGCTATTCACCAAAAAAACTTTTTTTGGTACTAACCAAACGGCATTATTTTATATCCTACTAACACTATAAAAACTACCGTGTTGCTACCTTCAGTCCCCTCTTTTTTTTACGATACAGGTAAATTTACCCTCTTTACGGGTCGATTTTTTAAAGAACTAGTTGCACCTCCTTTTCAGTGCAACGAATTTGTTAGACAGTGTTATGCTGTTGGCTACAAATCATTGCCTTTAGTAACCATTACGGGTTGTATCATGGGATTGGTACTCACCATTCAATCGCGTCCTACAATGACCAAATTTGGCGCAGAATCGTGGTTGCCGAGTATGGTTTCACTTTCACTCATTCGTGAAATTGCACCAGTAATTACGGCTTTAATTTGTGCTGGAAAAATTGCGTCGGGAATAGGTGCCGAATTAGGAGCTATGAAAGTTACCGAACAAATTGATGCCATGGAAGTGGCTGC
The DNA here is from genome assembly GCA_947453885.1 of Flavobacteriaceae bacterium. GTDB lineage: Bacteria > Bacteroidota > Bacteroidia > Flavobacteriales > Flavobacteriaceae > Flavobacterium. The sequence goes on along the minus strand of CANGIF010000047.1, from coordinate 17,121 downwards.
CATTAATCCTTACAAGTTTTTGGTAGTAACCAGAATTGTAGCCACCACTTTAATGGTTCCTGTTTTGGTTTTTTATGCCGATTTTGTGGGCATTTTTGGAGGGTATATCGGCTACAATGTTCATGGAAGTATGAGTTGGTACCGCTATTGTACCGGCGTTTTTGAACGAATAGAATTCATTGACATTTTTCCGGCTACAATTAAAACGTTTTTCTTTGGTTTTTTTATTGGATTAATTGGATGTTACAAAGGGTGTAACGCGTCAAATGGCACAGCAAGTGTGGGTTTAGCGGCTAATTCGGCCGTAGTATCAGCTTCGCTTGCCATATTTATTATAGACATGTTGGCTGTTCAAATCACTGACTTTTTTTTCTAAATCAAAATGACAACAACTCCCATAATAGCATTCAACAACGTTTGTAAAACATTTGGAACCAATCAAGTTTTAAACGGCATTAGTTTTAAAGTCAACCAAGGCGAGGATGTAGTTATTTTAGGTCGTTCAGGAAGTGGAAAATCAGTAGCTGTAAAATGTATTGTGGGTTTAATTGAAGTAGATAAAGGCGAGATTGTAGTTTTTGGAACAGATGTTACGCAATTGAACTACAAAGCGTTAAACAAAATCAGAACGCGCATAGGTTTTTTGTTTCAAAACGGCGCATTGTACGATTCCATGTCTGTACGACAGAATTTAGCATTTACATTAAAGCACCATACCAAAGGACTTTCTGAGAGTGAAGTGGAACAACAAATTATGGAAGCGCTTGGTAACGTTGGACTCAAAAACGCTATTGATTTAATGCCTTCAGCACTTTCTGGTGGTATGAAAAAACGCATTGGTTTGGCTCGAACGTTAATTAGCAAACCCGAAATTATTTTATACGACGAACCCACAACGGGTTTGGACACCATAACGTCAAGAGAAATCAGCGACTTAATTTTAGACATTCAAAAAAAGTACAAAACAACTTCTATAATCATCACACACGACTTGTCCTGTGCCAAAAAAACAGGCAACAGAATCATGATTCTAAAAGACGGTGTTATTCATTGTGAAGGAAGCTACACCGAACTCGAAAACAGCAAAGACGAATGGGTAAAATCATTTTTTTTATAAAATTAAAATCATGACTACAACTTCAAATCATACATGGAAATTAGGGCTATTTGTCATTATTGGAATTACTTTTTTTGTAGTAACGGTCTATTTTGTTGGCGCAACTAGAAATTTGTTTGGTTCAACAATACATTTAAAATCCAATTTTAAAAATGTAGCGGGATTAAAAGTGGGCAACAACGTTCGTTTTTCTGGAATTAATATTGGAACCATACAATCGATTGCCTTTGTTTCGGACACACTTGTCACCGTAGATTTTATTATTAAAGACGAAATACAAAAATTCATTAAAACGGATGCCAAAACCAGTATTGGCACCGACGGATTAATGGGAGACAAAATACTGACTGTTTCTCCTGGAACACCAGCTAATCCGGTGGTAAAAGAAAACGCATTTATTGTTTCTGACAAAGCCATAGAAATGAGTGACATTATGAAGAGTCTAAAAACAAGTATGGATTATACAGGTATTGTTACCAAACAACTGTCTGAATTCAGTTGTAAAATTAACAATGGAAAAGGCACTTTAGCAAAAGTACTTACCGATGAAAAATTTTCAAAAAGCATTGACAAAACCTTGCAAAATTTAGAATCAGGAAGCGCAGAGTTCCTGCTTTTTACTAAAACAATGAATACTAAAAACGGTACGTTGTCAAAACTAATGACAGATCCAACGTATGCCAATAGTATTAAAAAAACACTTGTCACTTTTGAAAAAAGCGCGGCAGACATTAATGATTTTACTTCCAAACTAAAAGATAATAAAGGAATTATACCCCGATTACTTTCCGATGAAAAAATGGCAAATTCATTAGATTCCACTTTGATAAACTTACAAGCAAGCACAAAAAAACTAAACACTTTAGAAGATGCTGCGGCCAACAATTTTTTGTTGAGAGGCTATTTTAAAAAACAGAAAAAGGCCAAAGAAGCAGCCGCAAAAAAACAACTAACAAGCAGTAAATAATACAACATTTTTCAAACGTACTGCAACAAATACATAAGTCATAAGTATAACTTTATACTCTTGTAAAACTTAATTTACAAGACAAAAAAATATACAAAATGACAACAGAAGTAAAAAACGCAGCACCAAAAACAGCCGCTACCGAAAAACAACAAGGAATTGATAACCACAAAAAAGCAGCCATGCATTTAGAGCAAGCAGCAAAACACCATCACGAAGCAGCAAAATTGCTTTCAGAAGGACATGAAGACAAAGCATGTGGTTGTAGTGCAAAAGCAGATGGTCATTCCATTTTGGCTAAAAAAGCACAAAAGAAAAATCTTAAAAAAATGGCAGTTTCGTAAAAAACTCTTTTTTTATTAAGTATAAAAGCACCACATTTTGTGGTGCTTTTTTTGTTACTATTTGTGTCCTAATTAATAATAACTGGTTTTTCTATTGGTTTAGAATATTTTATATATTTGGAGGGATAATTTCTCTGTAAAATTTTTCAGTAAGAAAAAGAACAAAATGTAATACTTTTAATAATTACACCCAACGGGTTCTACATACTATAGCACTAAAAGAAGATTGAATTACTTAAAAAAGCAGAAGGTTATGAAAGAAATAGTTTTTAGATTACTTTTTTTAATTCCTTTTGTAGGTATGAGTCAACACTATGTAGATTTGGTGTCGGTTAAATATGGCAAAACCAATGGCATGCTTCTCAAAGACGCAAATCAAAAAGCAGATGCCATTTCATTGGATTCTTATGCCACATTGCCACTAGTTGTTAATGATAAAGTAACTGTAATTACTGGTTTTAATTTTGAAACTATTGGATTGCAGTTTTTTCCTAATTTAGATAAAATACAATTTTACAACACTTTGCTAAAAGCAGGAGTTAGAATAAAGTACAGTCCAAAATGGAGCAGTACCTTGCTAATTCTTCCCAAATTAGCGTCAGATTATCAAAATATAAATAAAGAGCAATTGTACTTTGGTGGTTTGGCTATCTTTAAGAAAACAAAAAAGGATAGTAGTAATTACAGCATTGGACTGTACTCAAGTACCGAAGCTTACGGGGTTTATGTAAGCCCAATTATTGGTTACTATTATCAACATCCTGACAAACAGTTTGAGCTTAAATTTTATTTACCCAATGAATTGGATTTTAATTATTGTTTAAATACAAAATACAGTTTGGGGCTTGACTATAATGGACATGGAAGGAGTTTTACAACTCAAAAGTACAATTTATCAACTACTTATATTCAAGACAACACATTAGAATTTGGCACTTATTTTCAAAATAAAACATGTAACGATCAACTACTAATCCGATTAAAGTTGGGTTACTCCTCTAATAACTATGAAGTGTATTCAAGCAATGACAAGCTTGCACTTCAGGTTGCTGCTTTTAAATTTGGAGATAAAAGAACCCAATTAAATGCGGGTTTTCAAAACAGTTTGTTTTTAAAAATAGAAGCCATTTTTAGACTCAACCTATCAAAGTACCAAAAGAAACAATAATTATTCCTGACATTTTTGTTTTTTTCTTCGAGTCATTGCAATGTAATTCAAATCTGCAATGGCTTCATCGGAAAACCTGTTAAAAGAGGCTTTTTGCAATTCCATTAGGTCTTTCATTGTTATTTTTTTGTCATTTTTTTTATAGAAAACGGAAGATTTTATGGAATTTGGTACTGTTTTTAAATAGGATTTAATTTCAGGATTCGTAAGTTTTGAATTGAGTACTTGTTTTAAAAAAGCTTCACTTTCGCAAGAATAAGTATGCCATAAAACTAAGACAATAGTCTTTTGAATTGCCAAATCAGTAGTTTCATAGTACAACTCCGTTAAAGATTCTACATACAATTTTGAGTCCATAGGCAGTAAACAATACAATAAACTATAGTCATTTGTAAAATAAAAATCATGTTCAGGCACATAAAAAGAGAAGGACTCATCGGCAATTATTTTTAATGCTGCTTGCGTAACATTTGCTTTCCTAATTGCTAAATTATTGAGTAAACTAACAAATACTTTAGCATCAATGTCTTTTAAATCGCATTTTGAAAAAGCCATTGCAATCAAATTATTATCTGAAGGATTACTACTTAATATCATCATTGAGTGAGCACAATCGTAGTAAAAATAGGGTTTGTGAGTATTGGTTTTAAGTTCTTTTCTAATTTGTGGAAAGTACTTTAAAGTATCAAATTTAATTTTTACAAAAAAAGCATTTAGTTCTTCAAATTTAGCTGCCTTTTGTTCTTTGGTCAATTTCTGTAATTGAAAATTATAAATTCTGTCAATTTCTTTATGAAAAGACTCTTGTGAATAAGCACAATTAATAGAAATAAACAGAAAAAGGTTACCAACAAATTTCATGATTATAACTTATTTTAAAGTTAATACTAGAGCACTATAAATGTACAACTATTAAGCTTAAAAAACAATGCAAAAGTGATTTGAATTTTAAAATTAGGCAACTATTTTAGTAAACTAACAAAAAAGTATCGTTCCGATATTTATTAACAACAATTGATATAAAATTGACTATTTATAGGGACTTCATAAAAATTATTTGAAATTTTTCTTTTATTCGTTTTTTTTTATGTTGCTAAATTACTATATTTATGCAAAAATTATATATATGGAGTTATTGTATTGTCCAAAATGTCAAAATAATCATATTGTAAAAAGCGGTATAATTAACAGTAAACAAAGGTATTTATGTAAAAAATGTAACTATTATTTTACTGTAAATAAAATAGGGAAAAAGATAGATAATTATTATGTAACTAAAGCTTTACAATTGTATTTAGAAGGGCTAAGTTTTAGAGAAATTGAGCGAATTTTAGGGGTTTCACACGTGACAATCAGTAATTGGGTGAAGGAATATAAAGTAAAAAAACCATCCCATAGTGATTATCATCCAACCTATAAGATATACAATCATTTAGAGTTAATTGACTATATTAAAAATAAAGATTTATTATCTGGAGCAGGAATGATTATAACAGAATTGGGAGATAAATTTATGTTAATTAAGTGGGAACGTTTCAAAGAATAGCTATACAATTTACAATTTTATATAGTAAATTTTTTTATTGCTTCATAATTAATGAATTTGGCACTGTTAAATCAAACCATTAATTAACTAAATATTTAAAATTATGAAAAAACGTTACCTAATTCTTTTAGTAGGTTTTGCCTCATTAAAAGGATTATCACAAACTGCTGCACCTGTAGCTTCGCCAGTACCCGCTACTGAAAAAGAATATGATATTTCTTTTTACGGTTTTTTAAGAACAGATTACATTTTCGATTCTCGAAAATCTTCATCTGTGAGAGAAGATGAACTTAATCTTTATCCTTTAGATGTTGTAAAAGACAGTAATGGGAAAGATATTAATGCGGTTAATCAATCGAATTTTTTAGCTATTACATCTCGGTTAGGAGCTAAAGTAAAAGGACCTAACGTTTGGGGTGCTAAAATGAGCGGTACTTTAGAGGGTGACTTTTATGGAAATTCGGAATCTGCCGCTTCAGGAAATTCAATAGGTCTTTTTAGACTTCGTCATGCGTATATCAATATGGATTGGAGCAAAACATCAGTAACAATGGGTCAAACATGGTATCCAACTTTTATTCCTGAATGTTTTCCAGGTGTTGCCAATTTTAATACAGGAATAATGTTCAATCCTTTTGGTTGGGCAACTCAAGTTCGATTAAAACAAAATTTAACTAAAGAATTTTCAGTTGCTTTAACAGCTTACAAAGAGAGAGAATTTGCAACTGCAGCTGGAACTAACGCTACTCCTTCTACTACTGATTGGTCTCAAAATTCGGGTTCTATAAACTCAGTAGTACCAACTTTTAATGCTCTTTTTCAATATAAAAATAAAACTTTTTTAGTAGGACTAGGGGCAGAATATAAATCCTTACAACCATTGACTAAATCGAATAATTTAGCTACAACAGAAAAAGTTAATAGTACTACTGTTTTTGGTTTCGCTAAATATTCAAATGATAAAATTAGTGTAAAAGCTTATGGAATTTCAGGTGGAAACTTAAACAGTTTAGTTATGTTAGGTGGATTTACTGGAACAACAACGGCAAACGGAATCCTTTCTTTTGACCCTATTAAAACCACTGCCTATTGGATTGATATTGCTAGTAATGGTAAGTCAATTGCTCCAGGGCTGTTTTTTGGATTCACTAAAAATAATGGTGCAAGTACCGCAGCAACTGCTTTAAGTAATGTTTACATGAGAGGAATTAGTGGAAGTAGAGTAGTAGATAATGTTATGAGAGCTTCTGCAAGAGTAGATTTCAAGAAAAATAAATTTAGAGTTTCACCAGAATTAGAATATACTACTGCTACATGGGGCGATGCTGATCTTTATGGAAAAGCGGGTGCTAACAAAACAGATGTAAACAATGTTAGAGTAATGGTTTCTTGTGTATATACATTTTAATAACTTTTAAAAATTTACATTTATGACAAATAAATCAACAAAAGGAATTTGGAAAGTTATTTCTGCTTCCTCAATGGGAACAATGATAGAATGGTATGATTTCTATATTTTTGGAAGTTTAGCAGTAGTAATTTCAACTAAGTTTTTCCCTTCTGACAATCCAACAGCTGCATTTTTATCTACTTTAGCAACTTTTGCTGCTGGATTTGTAGTAAGACCATTTGGAGCCTTATTTTTTGGAAGATTAGGCGATTTGATAGGTAGAAAATATACCTTCATGGTTACCCTTTTACTAATGGGAGGTGCCACATTTATGATAGGATGTATTCCTAGCTATGAAACAATTGGATTTTTAGCACCACTTTTAGTTTTAATCCTAAGATTATTGCAAGGTTTAGCTTTAGGTGGCGAATACGGTGGAGCAGCTACTTATGTTGCTGAACACGCACCAGTTGGTCAAAGAGGATATTGGACCTCTTGGATTCAAACTACTGCAACTGTAGGGTTATTCATTTCGTTAATGGTTATTTTGGCAACCAAAAATATTTTGTCTCCAGAAGAATTTGATGCTTGGGGATGGAGAGTTCCGTTCTGGGTTTCCATTATTATGGTAGGTGTTTCCTATTTAATTAGAAAAAACATGGATGAATCTCCTGTATTTGCAAAAGCAAAAACAGAAGGTAAAACAAGTACGAATCCACTAAAAGAAAGTTTTGGAAACAGATACAATTTAAAATTTGTATTGCTTGCTTTATTTGGTGCTACTATGGGACAAGGCGTTGTATGGTACACAGGTCAGTTTTACGCCATGAGTTTCATGAAAACCGTTATGAATATTGATTCTTCACAAGTTGATACTTTACTCGGAATAGCTTTAATTTTAGGCACTCCTTTCTTTATTTTCTTTGGATGGTTAAGTGATAAAATAGGTAGAAAATACATCATGATGGGAGGTATGCTATTTGCAATCTTGTTATACCGTCCAATATACAAAACCATGTATGAAACGACATCTGTTAAAAACAAAACGGAGCTTACGCAGAAAACCAAATTAGTAGCTGAGTTGAAAGAAAATAAAAAGAAAACAATGGATTCTTTATATACTACAAACAAAGAATATTCAGATGGAACTAAATTTTTAGAAGTAAAAACTGTTTCTCTAGAAAATGGGAAAGCAAAAATGGTTGATGGGAAAGCAAAAGTGGAAACTAAAACCACTATAAACATTAATTCCAATGACAAAATGTTGTTAATCTTTTTAATTTTTATTCAGGTAATTTTTGTGACAATGGTTTATGGACCAATTGCTGCTTTCTTAGTTGAAATGTTTCCTGCTAAAATTAGATATACTTCTATGTCATTGCCATACCATGTTGGAAATGGTATTTTTGGAGGTTTACTACCTGCAATTTCTACTTATTTTGTAACTCATGCTAAAGATTCAGGTCAAGCTGATTTTTATTTAGAAGGTCTATGGTATCCAATTGTAATTGCTGCTGTATGTTTTGTAGTAGGAATGATTTACATTGAGAATAAAAATAAAAATACTCACGTTTAAAAATATTGAATCATGAATCAAATAAAAAGAGCTTTAGGAATGGTTTGGCTAGCATTAGCGTTAGCAGCGGCCTATTTTTGTATCTTCCAATTCGGATTACCTAAATTTCAATCGGGTAAACAAGACGATTTAGTTTTTGGAATTATAATACTTTTTGTATTAACTCCTTTAATTGTATTGGGATTAGGTACATTTGGATATTATGCCTTAATGGGTGAATATGATAGTAGAAAACATTAAATCCTAATAATTTAATTTATATACAATCTCATCAATTTTATTGTTGAGATTGTATATTTTTAATTCCATGAAAAAACGACACGAACAAAAGTTAATTATACTTTCAATGCTTTTACTTTTAGCATTGAATATTCCGCTTTTGTTATTGTTTGACAATGCTGCATGCTTTTTAGGATTACCCATAATTTATGTATATGTCCTTTCAGTTTGGCTTTTTTCCATTGCTATTACCTTGCTAATATTAAAAAAATACCATGAGTAGTATAGGTCTTTTAGCGATATTAACGGTTTATTTAGTACTGCTTTTTTACGTGGCTTATTGGGCCGAAAAACGAAGTCATACAAAATGGACCAACAACGCCTATATTTACTCCTTTTCATTAGCGGTTTATTGTACAGCTTGGACTTTTTATGGAAGTATTGGTGTTGCTGCAAAATCGGGTTTGAATTATTTACCCATTTATTTAGGTCCTGTATTAATTGTTCCAATGTGGATGATACTTTTAAGAAAGGTTATCAGAATTTCCAGAGTAAATAAAATCGCCAGTGTTGCTGATTTTATTTCTTTGCGTTATGGGAATAGCCGTTTTTTAGGTGCTTTAGTAACCATTGTATGCATTTTTGGAATTTTACCTTACATTTCACTTCAACTCAAATCCATTTCGGAAACGTTTCATATTGTAACACAAACAAAAGCAAGCTCCAATTTATTTTACGATACTACAACTTATGTTTGTATAGCTCTTGCTTTATTCGCTTCCTATTACGGCACTCGCTATGTTGATGCTTCTGAAAAAAGAAAAGGTATTGTTACTGCAGTTGCATTGGAATCTATTTTGAAACTGGTTTTCTTTTTAATCATTGGTATTTACATAACGTATTTTGTTTTCGATGGTTTTGGCGATATTTATGCAAAAGCATCACTTTTAGAAGATTTTAGTAAAAAAAATACTATTGGAGGTTTGTCGAACGGACTCAATTGGTTTTTCCTTTGCTTAATTTCTATGTTTGCCATTTTTTTATTACCCCGACAATTTCATACTTCCATTGTTGAAAACAACAAAGAAGCTCATATAAAAACAGCCATGTGGTTGTTTCCTTTGTATCTTTTACTTTTCAATATTTTTGTATTTCCTATTGCTTGGGGAGGAAATATTTTATTTCAAGGAAAAGGATTTAATTCTGACACCTATTCACTTTTAATCCCTCAGTTTTTCCATAATAATACCTTAACTATTTTGGTTTTTTTAGGTGGTTTTTCTGCCGCCATTTCCATGATTGTTGTTTCTTCAATTGCGCTTTCAACTATGTTGAGTAATAATTTATTAATTCCTTATGGATTTATTGGTTCATTGCAAAACAAATCGCAAATAGAGAATAGTAAACGCATTATAAACAGCAGAAAAATTGGAATTTTCTCTCTTATTATTTTGGCCTATGCACTCTATAGAATTTTTATTTTAGATTATTCATTAGTTTCCATTGGACTTGTTTCATTTGTAATTATAGGCCAATTGGCACCTGCTTTTTTTGGTGCACTTTTTTGGAAAAGAGGCTCAAATAAAGGTGCTGTTATAGGAATAATTTTAGGTTTTTTAGTTTGTTTTTATACGCTTTTAATGCCTTATGCCATAGGTTTATCAAAATCGACTAGTACTTTTATTCAAAACGGACCTTGGGGAATTGCAAATTTAAAACCGTTTGCTTTATTTGGACTTGATTACCTAGAACCAATTCCTCATGCTGTTTTTTGGAGTTTGCTAATAAATATAATGAGCTATTTGGCAATTTCAGTTAGTTTTAAAGGAAATTACCGCGAACGAAATTATGCCGAAATGTTTGTTGATATTGATGATTATATTACCAATCATGAAAATGCTTTTGTGTGGAAAGGAACTGCTTTTGTATCAGATATCCAAAAAGTATTGCAACGTTTTTTGGGCGAAGAACGAACCAAAAGAGCCTTGTCGCTTTTCAATTTAAAATACAATATTGATAAAGAAGTGACTACTGCTGACCCACGATTTATAAAATTTGCTGAAAATTTACTAACGGGACATATTGGAACAGCTTCGGCAAAAATTTTGATTGCTAACGTAGTTAAGGAAGATAAAATCTCTTTACTTGAAGTATTACGAATTTTAGAAGAATCTAAAGAAAATATTATTGTAAACAAAAAACTTACCGAAGCGTCGAAAGAATTAAAACAAATTACAGACGAACTTCAAATAGCCAATGCGCAATTGATAACTAAAGACATTCAAAAAGATGAATTTCTGGACACAGTTACACATGAACTTAGAACACCAATTACGGCAATTCGAGCGGCAAGTGAAATTTTATACGACGACGATGCAATTCCAGAGGAACTAAGAAAACAATTTTTGCAAAACATTATTTCCGAATCCGACAGATTGAACCGATTGATTGATAAAATATTAGATTTAGAAAAGTTTGAAACAGGTAAACAAAAAATTTATTTATCAAAAAACAACATTGTTAAAACAATTGAAAACACCCTTGATTCGTTAAAACAATTGTTAATAAATAAAAACATAACCGTTGAATTTGAATGTAGTGGAACTGAAATTAAAGCTTTTTATGACGAAGAACGACTTATTCAAGTAGTAACAAACTTGCTTTCAAACGGTATAAAATTTTCAGATGAAACAAATGGCGCCATCAAAATTGCAATTACTGAAAATAGAAATGCTGTGGAAATCCAAATTGCTAACAACGGAAAACAAATTGACAAAGAAGACCTAGAAGCTGTTTTTGATAAATTTTACCAGTCTCGCAATCAAAATATAAAAAAACCAATTGGAAGTGGTTTAGGGCTCGCAATTTGTAAACAAATTATAGAACATCATAAGGGTAAAATATGGGCAGAAAGTAGTTTAGAAACAGGAACTATCTTTACATTTACATTACCGAATTATAACACTATTGAAAATTAAAATGAAAAAAATTCTTTTAGTTGATGACGAACCAAACATTGTAATGACCTTGGAATATACTTTTAAAAAGTTAAACTACCAAGTGTTTATTGCAAGAGATGGTCAGGAGGCAATTGACTTAGTTCAAAACCAAGTGCCGGACTTAATTATTTTAGATATAATGATGCCTATGGTTGATGGATATTCAACTTTAGAATACCTAAAAAATGACGAACGATTTGAAAATTGTAAAGTAATTTTCCTTTCTGCTAAAAATAAAGAAAAAGACGTTGAAAAAGGACTTGCTCTAGGAGCAAACCTGTATGTAACTAAACCTTTTTCAATTAAAAAATTAGTGGAACAAGTTGCCGAACTTTTAGAGGCCTAACACTTAACTTTTAATAAAAACAACATGGAGTACCAAGAAATTTACAACACAAGTATTGAACACCAAGCTCTTTTTTGGGAAAAACAAGCTCAAAACATTGATTGGTTTAGCTTTCCAGAAACCATTTTATCAACTAATGAACAAAATTATCCAACTTGGTTTCAAGATGGTGCTTTAAATGTTTGTTATTTGGCTTTAGACAAGCACATTCAAGATGGATTTGGAGATACTATTGCACTGATTTATGATTCACCTGTAACACAAACAATAAAAAAATACACTTTTTCGGAAGTAAAAACAGAAGTTGCCAAACTCGCAGGAGGCATGCAATCGTTAGGATTAAAAAAAGGCGATACTGCTGTTATATACATGCCTATGATTCCACAAGCAGCTTTTGCTATGTTAGCTTGTGCTCGAATTGGAGTAACCCATTCTGTTGTTTTTGGTGGTTTTGCGCCCCACGAACTTGCCATTAGAATTGACGATTGTAAGCCAAGAGCAATCATAACGGCATCATCTGGAATAGAAATTGATCGATTAATTGCCTATAAACCTCTAGTTGATGAAGCTATAAGTTTAGCCTCACATAAACCTAAAAAAGTAATTGTTTTCAATAGAAAATTAGGTGCAAGAGTTCCGTTCAAAAAGTACGATGTAGACTATGACGCTTTAGTTTACGGATCAGAAGAAGTGTCCTGTGTTCCTGTTAATGCTTTACATCCCTTATATATTTTATATACTTCAGGCACAACTGGAAAGCCCAAAGGAATAGTTAGAGATTCAGGTGGCTATGCTACAGCTTTAAAATTTTCAATGAATTATGTTTACGGAGTGCAGCAAGACGAAGTTTTTTGGGCCGCTTCAGATGTAGGATGGGTAGTGGGGCACAGTTTCATAGTTTATGGTCCATTAATAAATAGAAATACGACTATAATTTTTGAAGGAAAACCAATTAAAACGCCAGATGCAAGTACTTTTTGGCGCATTATTGAGGAACATAGCGTTAACGTAATGTTTACTGCTCCAACAGCAATAAGAGCTATAAAAAAAGAAGATCCTAATGGAACATTCATTAAGCAATATGATTTAAGCTCATTACGAACACAGTTTTTAGCGGGCGAACGTTGTGATGTTGCAACACTAGAATGGTATTTGGAGCATATTCCTGTACCTGCCATCGACCACTGGTGGCAAACAGAATCTGGCTGGCCAATGATTTCTAACATGATGGGAATTGAAAACCCAAAAATTAAACCAGGTTCTGCTGGAAAAGCGGTATGCGGTTATGATATTCGCATAATTGGAGAAGACGGGATGGAATTAAAACCCAACGAAGAAGGCTATGTAGTTATTAAACTGCCATTGCCTCCCGGAACTTTACTAGACATTTGGAATGACCATGAACGTTTTAATGCGGGCTATTTAGACAAATTTCCAGGGTATTATTTTTCTGGAGACGGAGGTTTTAAAGATGAAGATGCGTACATTTACATCACTGGACGTGTAGATGACGTTATCAATGTAGCAGGTCACAGATTATCAACTGCTGAAATGGAAGAAATTGTAGCGGCTCATCACTCAGTTGCTGAATGCGCTGTTATTGGTATAAACGACGACTTGAAAGGGCAAACCCCCTTGGCATTGGTGGTTTTAAAAGCAGGTGATTTGATGGAACATTTTCAAATAGAACAAGAAATTGTTCAACTTGTGCGGCATCAAATAGGTGCTGTTGCCTCACTCCGTAATGTGGTCATTGTACAACGCTTACCAAAAACAAGGTCAGGTAAAATTTTAAGAAAATTAATGCGTAGTATTGCAGACGGAACCGATTTTCAAATTCCATCTACAATTGATGACGAAGCAATAGTATCTGAAATTGAAGCCGTATTGACTAAATATGAAATAGGATTTTTTTCAAAAAAACAATAAGAACACAAATAAATTAAATTAATCAAAATGAGTTACTATAAAATTAACAACTTAGAGGAGTATTTCAAGCATTATAAAAAATCAATAAGAGAACCTAGAAAGTTTTGGGGAAAAATTGCTGAAGAAAATTTTACATGGTACCAACAATGGGAAAAAGTGTTTGATTTTGACATGGGTGAAGCTAAAATTAAATGGTTTACAGATGCCAAAGTAAATATTGTTAAAAACTGTATCGACAGACATTTAGCAAGACGGGGTACTAAAACAGCTATAATTTTTGAACCCAACGATCCAAATGAAGCGGCCCAACACATTACGTATAACGAATTGCATTCGCGTGTTTCCAAAATGGCAAATGTGCTTAGGGAACAAGGCATCAAAAAAGGAGATAGAATATGTATCTATTTACCAATGATTCCAGAATTGGCAGTTGCTGTTTTGGCCTGTGCGCGAATTGGGGCTATTCATTCTGTTGTTTTTGCTGGTTTTTCTTCTTCTGCCGTTTCAGCTCGTATCAACGATAGCGAGTGTAAAATGGTAATTACTTCTGACGGTGGTTATCGCGGAAACAAGTCCATCGATTTAAAAGGAATTGTGGACGAAGCTTTAGAAAAAAGCCCTTGTGTTGAAAAAGTTTTGGTAGCCAAAAGAACCAATACAGATGTTAAAATGAAAGCTGGTCGTGACCAATGGTTGCAGCCGCTTTTAGACGAAGCTTCAGACAATAATGTAGCAGAAATTATGGATGCCGAAGATCCATTATTCATACTATATACTTCGGGTTCGACAGGAAAACCGAAAGGAATGGTGCACACCACCGCAGGTTATATGGTCTATACGGCTTATACCTTTAAAAACGTTTTTAATTATGAAGAGAATGACGTATTCTGGTGTACTGCCGATATTGGTTGGATTACTGGACATTCTTATATTCTTTATGGTCCCTTATTGAATGGTGCGACAACCGTTATTTTTGAAGGCGTTCCTTCTTATCCTGATTTTAGTCGTTTTTGGGAAACTATTGAAAAACACAAAGTAACACAGTTTTATACCGCACCCACTGCCATTAGAGCATTGGCTAAAGAAAGTTTAGAATACGTTCAAAAATATCCGTTAGAATCTTTGAAAGTTATTGGATCTGTGGGTGAGCCTATCAACGAAGAAGCTTGGCACTGGTACAATGACCACGTGGGTGGCAAACGTTGCCCAGTAGTTGATACTTGGTGGCAAACCGAAACGGGAGGCATCATGATTTCGCCACTTCCTTTTGTAACACCAACTAAACCAACCTATGCCACACTTCCATTGCCGGGAATTCAACCGGTTTTAATGGATGAAAAACGCAACGAAATAGAAGGCAACCAAGTAGTAGGCAGTTTGTGTATTAAATTTCCTTGGCCGGGAATTGCTCGTACCATTTGGGGCGACCATCAACGTTATAAAGAAACCTATTTCAGTGCTTTTCCGGGTAAATATTTTACAGGAGACGGTGCTTTGCGCGATGAGGTGGGGTACTACAGAATTACAGGACGTGTTGACGATGTAGTGATTGTATCAGGTCATAATTTGGGTACAGCACCAATAGAAGATGCTATCAATGAGCATCCAGCGGTGGCAGAAAGTGCTATTGTTGGTTTCCCTCACGATATCAAAGGCAATGCGTTGTATGGATTTGTGATTCTGAAAGAAACAGGAGAAACCAGAGACCGTGTAAATTTAGCAAAAGAGATCAACCAACACATCTCTGACCACATTGGACCAATTGCAAAACTAGACAAAATACAGTTTGTTTCTGGATTGCCAAAAACACGTTCTGGGAAAATCATGCGTAGAATATTGCGTAAGATAGCCGAAGGCGATTTCTCTAATTTTGGTGACATCAGCACATTGCTTAACCCAGAAATTGTGGATGAAATTAAAGAAGGGAAATTGTAAAATTTTCGTTAAATAGTACTACTTAAAAAGCGTGAGATTTTACAGACTCACGCTTTTTTTTATATATAAAAACAATTGAATTTTAAGTTTACACAATCTAATGACTATTCCCTATTTTTTATGCAGTTTCCTTTTTTTTGGGTAAAAAAAATTACAAAACCCCGAAAACAATGCAAAAAATACTCACCGAAGCTTCGTTTTGACTCACCGAAGCTTTGTTCAGTCTCGCCGAAGCTTCGTTTCGACTCTCCGAAGCTTCGTTCAGGCTCGCCGAAGCTTCGTTTTGGCTCACCGAAGCTTCGTTTTGGCTCGCCGAAGCTTCGTTTCGACTCGCCGAAGCTTCGTTTTGGCTCACCGAAGCTTCGTTCAGGCTCGCCGAAGCTTCGTTTCGACTCTCCGAAGCTTGGTTTACTAAAAACCAATTAAAGTTTACTTTTTAGGAAATTTAGATTTGTGCCGCGTTTTTTATATATTTGAAACGACAATACAAATAAACGCAATAGAAGTTGCGTTTATTTATGAGTTGTGTGCTATATTCTCCAAAATGACAAAAAAAATAGAAATGAAAATAAAAATAATTATTACAATTTTTCTTTTGACTTTTTACGCAAAAGCTCAAAGCCAAAATTTAACGAATTTTAAAAATGATTTCAAATTGTCTTTAGACAAAGCATTTAATGAAAAAAAACTAAATAATTTATTTTCTAAATATCCTCACCTTTTAACACCACAAAGTGATATTACACAATTAACTTCAAACTTAAAAGGTGAAACTGTATACACTTTTCCTTTGAGTGATTTTAAGAATGATAATTTATATAAAGAGAACATAGATAATATGTTAAATTCTGATAATTCTTTTCAACGAATATTTTCATATTTAATCATTGGTGCTTCAAATGACATAACAAAAGAAGATATTTTACTCAACAAATTAAAAACTGAAAAAGAAAAAGGCAATTTGATTTGGTGTGGAATGTCATTACTCAATTTAAAAACTAAACATACTACAGAAATTTTTGATTTTTTAGTAGAAAACGAAGACTTTGGAGATGCACATATGTTGCCATTATTTGTTAAACTAGACAAGAATAGTTTACAAGAAACAGCATACAAAAGATATAATAGCGAAAATTTAAAAGCCAAAATTTTAGCTATTCAAATTCTATCTCAAACAGGAAAAAATCCTGAAACAGAAAAGATTGTTTTAGATGCTGTTAAAAATTGGGATATGAATATAAAAGGCTATGCTATTTATACTGTAAAAGAACTTCAAATGGGAAATTTGCTAGAAACTTTCAAACCTTTTTTAGACAATGACAAAACAAAAAAAATTGCTTTAGAAGCTTTAGCTAATAGCCCAACAATTAGTGATAACGAATATCTAAAAACTTTAACTGCTCAAAAAGACAGTATTTCAGATGAATTACTAGATTACCCGTTGGGTGTAATTATTTAAAATAAAAAAATATTGCTTAAATGTTGGTCAAGATACTGAAATTCAGTATCTTGAAGTCGCAAAACAAACCAACATTTATGACAAATATAGTAAAAAATTATTTTAGAGTTTTAGAAGTTATAAGTT
>CANGIF010000046.1 GCA_947453885.1 Flavobacteriaceae bacterium | reverse complement strand
TAACGATTACATAACCATTTAAAAATCCAAATATAATTATTTATTGGAATATTTTGATTTTTTTAACTAAAACTAGTAGGTGAAATAAATAAGTGGGGCGTTTTTAAGAACAATTTTGTGCTTCTTTTGCTTTTTTAAGTTTGTAAAAGCGCATATCACTTCGTTTTCAAGTTCTACTCACTGTAAGTTTAATACGAAATACCGTTTCAAAACTAAAAGATACCGTTGCTAATCTAAAAAATGCTATACGAAAGGTTGGTTCCAGTTTTTAGTTTCTCATGATAAAGCAATAAAAATGATTTAAGACAAGTAACAGTATTTCAACAATACTAATTTCTAGCCTATTCGTGTGCTTGGAAAAAATTCTTTAACTTTATTTTAAAGTTTCAAAACATTAATTATGCTAGTTTGTTTGTTAAATTTGCCAACAAAACAAAAACAATCATGAAACTTGTTATAAAAGAAACCCAAAATACTGCCATAGTAAAATTTGAATTTCCAGATTTTATTACTCAAAATGAAAGCTTTGAATTTAAAAACATAGATGAAGCAGGTCAATCGCCTTTAGCACAACAATTGTTTTACCTCCCTTTTGTGAAAACAGTTTACATTTCTAGTAATTTTGTGGCTATTGAACGTTTTAGTATTGTGGAATGGGCTGATGTTCAGGAAGACGTTGCAGCACAAATTGAGACTTTTATAGCCAATGGAGGAGTTATAATTAAAGAAAACATAGAAAAAGTAAAAAAAACACCTACAACTGTTTACGGCGAATCAACCCCCAACCCAGCCGCTTTAAAGTTTGTGGTAAACAGAATGCTGACCAAAACCGCTATCGAATTTAAAAATATAGACGAAACAAGTGCTTCGCCTTTGGCAAAAGCATTGTTTCAATTTCCTTTTGTAAAAGAGGTATTTATTGACGAAAACTACATTTCAGTAACCAAATACGAGGTAACAGATTGGTCAGAAATCACTTTAGAAGTACGTACTTTTATCAAAGAATTTATAGAAAACGGAGGAACTGTATTAGACGAATCACTACTTACCCCTACTGCTAAAGAAGTACAACATCAAAACAAAGATTTTGATTCGTTAGATACTACTTCGCAACAAATTATCAATATTTTAGAAGAATTTGTAAAACCAGCGGTGGCTGCTGATGGTGGCAACATTGTGTTCGACTCTTTTGATCCTATCGAAAAACGTGTTAAAGTAATTTTACAAGGCGCTTGCAACGGCTGTCCTTCCTCAACTTTTACGCTAAAAAGTGGCATTGAAAACATGCTAAAAGACATGCTAAAAGATAATGCAATTATAGTTGAAGCACTAAACGCCTAACTTTTTTTAAAGTGCTTCAGTTGAAGCACTTTTTTTTAGTTCAACATCCAAACTTATGAACGAGCTATATTTAGAATCTAGTCCTTACTTGCTGCAACATGCCGCAAATCCTGTTTTTTGGAAATCGTGGAGTGCCACCACTTTGGCTACAGCCGCAGCAACCAATAAACTACTGCTGGTTAGTATTGGTTATTCTGCCTGTCATTGGTGTCACGTAATGGAGCACGAAAGTTTTGAAAATGAAGCTGCAGCCCAAGTAATGAATGCCTCCTTTGTGAATGTTAAAGTGGACCGAGAGGAACGCCCAGATGTTGATGCTGTTTACATGAAAGCAGTACAATTGATGACGGGAAAAGGAGGTTGGCCTTTAAATGTTGTTTGCCTACCTGACGGAAGACCCGTTTGGGGTGGAACTTATTTTAGAACTGCTGATTGGATAGCTACGTTACAACAACTACACACTATATTTGAAACTGAACCAGAGAAAATGACGACTTATGCCGAACAGCTTCAAGAAGGATTAGTAGCAACAGCCTTGGTAACAGCAACTCCGGATGAAAGTGCATTTACTTTAGAAGGGTTAGAAACTCTTGTTGCCAAATGGAAAAAAAGTTTTGATTGGGAATTTGGCGGTATGGCACGTGCTCCAAAATTCATGATGCCCAACAATTATTCGTTTTTACTTCGTTACGGTTGGATGCAAAACGATCAAAGTCTGTTGGATTTTGTAGATATTACACTAACCAAAATGGCTTTTGGTGGTTTGTTTGACACTATTGACGGTGGTTTTTCGCGCTATGCTGTAGATTTAAAATGGCATGTTCCCCATTTTGAAAAAATGCTGTATGATAACGGACAATTGGTTAGTCTTTATGCCGAAGCTTTTCGGTTTTCAAAAAATCCTTTGTATCAAAAAGTAGTGGAACAAACCCTTTCGTTTGTAGTAAAAGAATGGTTGAGTCCTGATGGTGGTTTTTATGCTGCTTTGGATGCCGACAGTTTAAATATGGAAGGAAAACTGGAAGAAGGTGCTTTTTATGCGTGGACGAAAGAAGAACTTCAAACCATTTTAGGCGATGACTTTGAACTTTTCGCAACTGTTTATAATGTAAATGCTTTTGGTTTTTGGGAACACGACAAATATGTTTTGATTCAAAAGGACTCATTGCAAACTCTTTCGAGAGCGTTGAATTGTACTGAAAATGAGTTGCAATTAAAACAAACAACATGGCAACATCTTTTATATAAAGCTCGTGAAAAACGTAGCAAGCCTCGACTTGACGATAAGTGCATTACTTCTTGGAATGCGTTAATGCTTAAAGGATTTGTGGATGCTTATAAAGCATTTGGTACGAAAAAGTATTTGGATATTGCATTGCAAAATGCTGCATTTATAGGTACCAAAATTTGGTCGGAAGAAGGAAATTTGTTTCATACCTATAAAAAAGGAAAAGCGGCTGTAAATGGGTATTTAGAAGATTATGCATTGGTAATTCAAGCCTTTATTGGTTTGTATGAAGTTACGTTGGACGAAAGTTGGTTGCAAAAAGCCAATCAGTTAACCGCTTATACATTTGATTACTTTTTTGATACAAAAAAAGGCTTTTTTCTCTTTACCTCATCAATCGATGCACCATTAGTAGCGCCTCATTTTGAAACGGAAGACAATGTTATTCCAGCATCAAACTCAGTTATGGCAGACAATTTGAGTAAACTTGGTTTTTACTTTTCCAATGCGTATTATAAGAAAATAGTTGGCGATATGTTGGATCAAATTATGCCAACTGTTGATTATCCGTCGGCATTCTCAAATTGGATGCATGTTTTTTTGACAGAACACGGCCCTCAAAAGGAAGTATCAATTTGTGGTACAAATGCAGTTGCTATTGTAACTGCTTTACAAGCGAAGTACCTACCCTTTATACATGTTTCGGGAAGTGAAAAACCATCTAGGCTTCCTGTTTTAAAGGATCGTTTTGTGGCAGATGTCGATTTGTATTATGTTTGCGAAAATAACATTTGTGGCTTACCTTTAACTAGTTTTGAATCCCTTCAAGAGCAACTTTTAATTCAAAAATAATATTTTATCAATAACTATGCAATCAGAAATTCATTACATTCATTCGGTTCAGGAATACTTTAACGAGTTTTTAAAACTCATTATTAATTATTCGCCTAAAGTCATTTCGGCGCTTTTTATTCTTTTGGTGGGGATTTATGCCATTCGTTTTATAAACAAAATGGTTAAAAAAATCATGGTAAAGCGGGAATTGGATCCAACGCTGTCAAAATTTTTAGCTGACATTTTAATTTGGGCTCTTCGTGTGTTGCTTTTTGTAACTTTTATATCAAAATTAGGTGTTGAAACCTCGTCGTTTGTAGCTATTCTAGGTGCTGCTGGTTTGGCAGTTGGTTTGTCGTTACAAGGTTCGTTGTCTAACTTCGCGGGAGGTATGTTGATTATACTTTTTAAACCATTTAGAGTTGGCGATTATATTGAAGCACAAGGAGCTGCAGGAACTGTTAATGAAATTCAGATTTTTGTCACCAAGTTACTTACAGCCAATAATCAAACTGTTTTTATTCCAAATGGTTCTTTATCAAATGGAACAATAATTAACTATTCGTTACAAGGGTATAGACGTGTGGATTTGTTGTTTAGTATTTCGTATGAAACAAATATTAAAGTTGCTAAAAATATTGTTTTGAAAGTAATGAGTGAGCACCCAAAAGTTTTGGAAACGCCAAAGGCAGTTGTTACCGTTAAAGGATTAACAGATAGTGGTATTCAACTTGCTATACATCCTTGGGCAAAAAACGAAGATTTTTTGGTAGTTTGGTCGGATGTTTTAGAGCAGTGTTTGAACGCTTTTGATGAAGTAGGAATTGTTGTTCAACCGTATGTAAGAGAGGCAAATAAAAAATAGCTTACTTTTTGCTACTTGAAGTAATAAGAAAATCTTTTAAATAATAAGGTTCAAAATAAGCAAGATCTTCGAATTGGTTGTTTTGAAATTTTATGTAGCTCAATTCACTCATGTTTTGGGCGGAAGGAAATTCAATTTGCTCATTAAAAACAAAACGTTCGTCTTGTAAAACTGTTTTTATTTTTTGTTGACAATCTCCTACAATGTAAATTTTACCCTTTATGTTTGAATAACTTTCTTGCGAAATAATTTCAGCAGCTACGGCTCTTAATTTTAAGAATTTTGTAT
Organism: Flavobacteriaceae bacterium; assembly: GCA_947453885.1. Taxonomy (GTDB): domain Bacteria; phylum Bacteroidota; class Bacteroidia; order Flavobacteriales; family Flavobacteriaceae; genus Flavobacterium. Next base: position 16,686 of record CANGIF010000046.1, on the reverse strand, counting down.
CAAATAGTGCGCTGTACACTTCCATCCTTCTGGCATCAATCATTGGGATAATATGTCCTTCGTTTTGTGTAACTTGCCTTGCCAGAATTTCTAGTGTGTCTATCGCTAGTAATGGAACATTTAAAGCATAACAAAACCCTTTTGCAGCAGAAACACCAATTCGCAAACCTGTGTAAGAACCAGGACCTTGACTAACAGCAATAGCAGTTAAATTTTCAAATTTACAATTTGCCATCGCCATAACATCTTCAATAAAAACATGTAGCTTTTCTGCATGAGAATATCCCAATTCAGAAAGTTCTTTATAACAAATTGTTTTGCCTTTATCAGCTAAACTAACTGAGCAGTTTCGTGTTGCGGTTTCAATATTTAAAATCAATTTCTACTTTTTTTTATACAAAATTATTTCCGGCTAATAAAGCTATATATTTGGAATATTCTAAAAGCATTTCAACTTATTTTCCAGTTTTTTTGTCCGTTTTAACTGTAACTTTATCTCCAGAATTCAACTCTTTAGTCACTGTTGTATAAGGTCCTGTAATGACCTCATCGCCTACTTTTAGTCCTTCTAAAACTTCAATATTTGTGTCGTCCTGAATACCTGTTTTAATGATTCTAATTTTAGCTTTATCTCCGACTTTTACAAAAACACATTCTAGTTTTTTGTCGGTTTTAGGTTTCATTTTTTCATCTTTGTCATCCTTAACTTCAATTTTTTTAGAAGCTGTGGTATCCGATTTTACTACAACTGAACTAATTGGAACAGCTACAACTTTTACTTTACGTTTTGTTATGATGTCAACAGTAGCAGTCATTCCGGGACGAAAAGGAGAATAGCTTAAAGGTTTTCCTTCTAATAAATCTTTATATGACTCTTTTAAAATTCTAATTTTAACTTTAAAATTGGTTACTTGATCGGCGGTAAGAGTTGTGCTTGCTGAATTGGAAATACTAGTTACAATTCCTTTGAATTGTTTTTTTAAATAGGCATCAACTTGGACTTTTGCAGAATCGCCTACTTTAATTTTAACAATGTCGTTTTCATTTACATCAACAGCAACTTCCATATTGTCTAAATTTGCTACACGCATCATTTCTGTACCTGTCATTTGTTGCGTTCCTAAAACACGTTCACCAAGTTCAACCGCTAAGGACGAAATAGTACCATCGGCAGGCGAATAAATTATGGTTCTACCCAGATTATCTTTAGCTTCGTTTACAGTTGCAGAGGCACTTTGAACATTGTAATAAGCAGCTTGTTTTGTAGCTGATGCCACTTCAAAAGAAGCTGTTGCTTTATCCCAATCGGATTTTGAAATAATCCCTTTGTCAAACAAGGTTTTGTTTCGTTCGTAACTTGCTTTTGCTTCTTTGTATTGCGCATCTGCTTGTCCTAAACTTGCTTTTGTTCCTGAAAGTCCCGCAACAGTTCTATTTAATCCAGAGGTATATAAATCGGGATTGATTTTTACCAATAAGTCGCCTTTTTTTACAACTTGACCTTCTTTGACGGGCAATGCAATAATTTCTCCAGAAACCATTGAAGAAATTTTTACTTGAATTTCAGGTTGTATTTTTCCTGTTGCAGAAACCGTTTCTACAACTGAAGTTTCTTGAACTATAGCAGTTTCTATTTCAGTTCCTTTTGTATCAGAACCTATGACACCTGTTTTTTTCAAAGTTATTAAAAGGACGATTACTCCAACTAATGTTCCAACTAAAATGTAAATTGTTTTTTTTGACATGACTTATTGTTTTTTAATAATTGGAATTCCAAAGTAGAGCTCCACAATTTTAACTTTAAAAATATAATCGTATTTTGTTCGCAACACTTCTGATTGAGCGTTTACAAACAAGGTTTGCGATTGATTGAAATCGAACGAATTCATTAAACCAACCGCATATTTTTCTTTTGCATATTTAAATGCTTCCTCTCGCGCTTCTAGTGTCACTTTAGCAGATTCGTAAGCGTTAAAAGCACCTTTCGCATTTGTGTAAGCAGTGTAAACATTGCGTTCTAAATCTAGTTCACTTTGTTTTAAAGCTATTTTAGAACGATCCAATGCAATTTTGTAACGAGCAACATTGTTTTTAGCTGAAAATCCGTTCAGTATAGGAACATTCAATTGTAAACCAAAAGAATGTCCTTTGTAATCGCTAAACTGGCTAAAAACAGGTGCGGCTTTTCCTAATATCGGAGCGTAATTTGGTTGCATAACACTGTATGGAGTACCGTTTACATCTACATAAGATGGCGAAGCCGAATAAGGATTGGCAGCATTTTGAGCATATCCAACAATTCTGTCCGAATAGCCTGCGCGTGTACTAAAGCTATAAAATCCAGACAACTTAGGCAACAAGGCACCTCTAGCAATCAAAACATCTTTTTCAGCAAGTAGTAAATTGGTTTTCGCAATTTTTAATTCAATACGTTCTTCTTTTGCTTTTTTATAAATCGTAACTGGATTTTCAAGCATTGTTCCACTTCCTTTTACTTCAGGAACAGTATCATCTACATCAAAATTTTGAAAATCTTCTAATTGAAGTAACTGTGCCAAACTTAATTTTGAAAGATATAAATTATTTTCTGCTACAACCACGTTCTGTTTTGTAGCAGCTAACGTTGCTTTTATATCCAACAAATCACCTCTTGGAACAGAACCCGCTTCTACTAAAGCCGTTGAACGAATTAACTGTTTTTCAGTATTAGCCAATTGTGCATTTTGAACATTTAAATTTTCTTTGTTAAACAAAATTTGCAAAAAAGCGTTTGCAACATTCAACCCAATATCGTCTTTCATTTTTGAAAGTTGGTACTGAGTAGCAACTAGTGCTAAATTGGTCCTACGCAATCGATTTTGATTTTGAAGTCCATTATAAATTGTAATTCCTGAACTCAAACTAACCGAAGTGTTTTGAGTAGTTTGGTTTTCTAAAGCATTTGTAATTACATTGGTGTTGAGACCAATATTCCAAGAATGATTAGTACTAGCATTAATAGAAGGTAAAAAAGCGCCCAAAGCACTGTTTTTATCAATTGCTGCCGATTTAACATCTAAATCCGTTTGCTTAATCGAAATATTGTTTTTCAAAGCATAGTCAACACAGGCTTCTAATGTCCATTTTTTAGATTGTGATTGAACACTTAGCCCTAAAAAAAGCACTAGAAGCAAGTAAAAAGTAGTTGGTACTGTTTTTTTCATAGTTTAAAACGTTACAAAGACGTATTTTCTTTTAGAAGTACAAAAATATAAAATAGTAGGTGCTATTTTAATTTATAACTGTTTCATTAGACAGTAAGCAGATTTATTTGTTACACTTCTATGGCAAAACTTTTAAAAATAACCCGTAATTTTGCACTCATAAATTTTCAAAACCAAAAGTATGTATACCTTTTCTCGATTGTTTGCTGCACTTATGCTAGCACTAACAATAGTTTCCTGTTCCTCAACTAACAAAATAAACAGTTTGAAACCAGAACCAGACGATGCGTCGCCTTTGCTCTACGATAACGAATATTCTTTCATCAGTTTACCCGTTTCAATCAAATTAAAAGACATCGAAAACAAAGCCAACACCGCACTTTCTGGCGTTATTTATGACGATGCCAATTTAGAAGACGACAATGTAATCATTAAAGTTTGGAAACAAGCACCCATTGTAATTACTAGCGAAAACAGTAAAATTAAAATTGTTTTGCCTCTAAAAGTGTATGTAAAAGTACGCTACGGAACACAACAATTAGGGTTAGACCTTAGAGATACCAAAGAATTAAACCTAAACGGAGTAGTCACTTTAGTTAGCGATATTAGTTTGAGCAATTGGAAATTAAATTCCGCCACTACTCTACAATCGCTAGACTGGACCGAAAGTCCTTCTATTACCATATTAGGCAAAAACGTTCCAATTACCTATTTAATCAATCCAGCAGTTAAAATTTTCAAATCAAAAATCGAAAAGAAAATCGACGAAAGCATTGAAAAATCAATGGATTTTAAACCAAACGTAATGGATGCGTTACAAAAAATCAGTACACCGTTCCAAATGAACGAAGCCTACCAAACTTGGTTTAGAATAGTACCTGCAGAATTGTACAGCACAGATTCAAAAGTCAGCAAAGGAACCATTTCTATGCAAATGGGAATGAAATGCTACATGGAAACCATTATTGGAGCAAAACCAGAAAGCAAATTTGAAAAGGACAAAATTGTTTTGAAACCAGTAACTAAAATGCCCGATCAAATCACAGCTAGTATTGCTGCCGTTTCTACGTATACTGATGCAACAGCACTCATTATGAAAAACTTTGCCAACAAAGAATTTGGATCTGGCACTAAAAAAGTTACCGTACAAAAAGTGGAACTATGGCACAAAGCCGGCAAAATGGTCATTGCCCTAGACGTAACAGGAACCGTAAACGGCACAATTTATCTAACAGGAATTCCAACTTACAACGAAACGACCAAAGAAATCTATTTCGACCAATTGGATTATGCCTTAGACACCAAAAGTTCCCTTTTACGAACAGCAAATTGGTTAATGCAAGGCGTCATTCTGAAAAAAATAGAAGAAAGTTGCCGATACTCCATTCAAAGCAACATGGAAGAAGGCAAAAAAAGTATGGTTAACTATTTAAACAACTATTCACCAATGCCAGGCGTTTTTGTAAACGGCAAAATCAATGCTTTAGATTTTCAAAAAATCCAGTTAACCAACAAAGCAATAATAGCTTTTGTAAAAGTAAACGGAACCGTAAGCGTAACGGTTGATGGATTAAAATAAACCATTTACTCATAAAATAACAAAAAGGGAGGCATCTACAAATTGCCTCCCTTTTTATTGACTTATTTAACCGCACTTTACCCCGCGAGTCCATCTCTTTACTCCGCGAACGCGTCTCTTTACCTCGCGAGTCCATCTCTTTACCTCGCGAACGCGTCTCTTTACCTCGCGAGTCCATCTCTTTACTCCGCGAACGCGTCTCTTTACCTCGCGAGTCCATCTCTTTACCCCGCGAACGCGTCTCTTTACCCCGCGAGTCCATCTCTTTACCCCGCGAACGCGTCTCTATGTTAACAAAATTAGAATTCAAAAACAAAACAATATAAAAAACAACCAAAACTAAAAACAAACCATCAATAATGTTAAATAAGCAAATAAAATTAAAAAAACACTAGTCATATTTTCTTTCTGTACTCCTATTCCATCAAATACCCACTAAAATTAAAAACTTAAACACAATGAATTAAAACAAAAAAGCACGTTACAATATTTATATAGTTTTAAAAACCAATACATTTGAAAATTGAATACCAACACAAAAAACAATTTTATATCTTTACTTCGTATTTTTAATAACACTTAAAAAATAAAAACAATGGAAAATAAAACACTAGCAAAATCATTTATTTTAGGAATGTCCCTATTAATTGGATTATCTTTATTGGGACTTTTCATATTTAAAGGGCTAAAAACATTTAGCGACAAAGATCGCATAGTAACCGTAAAAGGACTTGCCGAAATGAATATAACCGCAACAAAAGCAGCAATAACCCTAAAATTTTCTTTCTCTGGCGATAATTTACAAGACCTAATCAAAAAATCCGATATAAAAAAAGCCGCTGTAATAGCTTATTTGTCCAGCATTGGTTACGAAAAAAATACTATTGAACTAAACAACATTGACATTACAGATAATGAAAAATACTACGAAAACCAATGGAAAAACGGAATAGAAGTAAAAACTAAAATCGATCGTTACCAAACAGAACAACGCGTAACCATTCAATCCAAAGACATAAAAACCACAGAAGACACCGCTTCAAAAATAAAATTAGACCTAGTAAGCAAAGATTTAACGTCAAATGTTTCCAATAGCTATTCATTTCCAGAACTAAATTCCATAAAACCAAAACTCATTGCAGAAAGCACCAAAAACGCAAGAGTAGCCGGAGAACAATTTGCCAATGATTCAAAAGCAAGCTTAGGAAAAATAAAAACAGCGTCGCAAGGCCAAATAACAATAGCGGGCCGCTACAATAGCGAAGACGGAACAGTCGCCGATAATGAAACACCCACATCGCCCTACATCCAAAAAGTAAGAGTAGTAAGTACCATAGTATTCTTTTTAGAATAAATAGAGTTAGTTTGAATAAAAATAGTTCAATCAGAATTACAACTAAAAAAAGCTATCATCTAATAATTGCCATTCATAATAAATCCTAGAAATAAAAAAAATTACTAGTACTCGCACTTGTAAACACCGTTTAAATAACAAATGCACAATGTAGACAATAAGTTTTGGTGGTATTGCTTCAACTTTATTAATAAAAACAGTTGGCACTTTAGGGCATGTGATTCTAATTCTTATGATCAATTAGGAATTAGAAACAATACAATGTCTTTAATTCCAATTGCAATTACTTGCCCAGCTTTATCAATAGCGCAGGAAGCAATGACAAACCTGTTGGCTAATTATCCCAATCCCGCTACTTCCGTTTTAAACATTTTTCCTAACAAAAATAGAATATAGCAAAGTCCTAGATATAATGGGGAAAGTAGTAATTAATCAATAGTCTACTTCAACTCAAATTAACGTTCAACAACTAGTCGCTAGCATTTTTTTCTTTCAGTAACAGCCGGCAGAAAAACCACTGTTCAAAAGTTTATTAAACAGTAAAATAAAACCAGCTACAAATACTTTTTTTGTGGCAATTTGCTGAAAAGCTAGAATTTTTTGTAATTAATTGTAGAATCTTTTCCGTTGAGTGTAGTTAGTAAAACCAATTACAACCAACTAAGTTAGGAAGTTTTAAAAAAATATTATTTATGTTGTAACTTTAGAAAATGTATCTTTGATTAATTGAATTTATAATTGTCAATCACAATGAAAAAAGCACTCATCGCCAGCACCTCTACCCTACATGGAGGTAACTACTTAGACTATCTAGTACCAGAACTTACAACCTTGTTTAAAAATTGTTCAACCCTGTTATTCCTACCGTATGCTCAACCTGGTGGTATTTCGTATGAAACCTATACTAAAAAAGTAGCTGCCTTTTTTAGTCAAATAGGCATACAGGTACAAGGCATACACGAGTTTGACGATCCCAAAAAAGCGGTAGCAGCAGCCGAATCTATTTTTGTAGGCGGAGGTAATACCTTTTTGTTGGTTTCACAACTTTATGCTAACGATTTAATGACTCTTTTAACAACAACCGTTAAAGATGGAACTCCATATTTAGGAACAAGTGCCGGTAGTAACATTACAGGGTTGAGCATGCAAACTACTAATGATATGCCAATTGTTTATCCGCCAAGTTTTAAAACATTAGGATTACTTTCTTTCAATGTAAACCCTCATTTTTTAGATCCAGATTTAAATTCAAAACACATGGGAGAAACCAGAGAAACTAGAATAAACGAATTCCATGCGTTTAATACTGTACCGGTTTTAGGACTAAGAGAAGGCAGTTGGTTGGCCGTAAACGGAAATCAAGTCACTTTAGGAGGAACACTAACAGCACGTCTTTTTAAACAAAACGAAACCCCAATAGAAATTCAACCTGGATTCGATTTAAGTGAATTAAAATAAAAAAGCCTCAAACATAGTTTGAGGCTTTAGAGCGGAAGACGAGGCTCGAACTCGCGACAACCAGCTTGGAAGGCTGGAGCTCTACCAACTGAGCTACTTCCGCATTTTGATGGTGCAAATATAGCGGATAAGTTTGCTTGATTCCAAATTATTTTTACAAAAAATTTGCTTTTTTTTAAACTTAGTATTCTTTCAAAACCTAATTGTTTTGTTATTAAATTGTTATCAAAAAAAGAAAATTATTAAAAACACGAAAATGCTTTTTTTATGATTCAAGAAATTACCAGTATTGAAACTTTTGTGGTTCGGCATCCTGTTTTGAGACCTGGAAAACCAATAACAGCTTGTCATTTTGATGGCGATGACGCTAGTACCACCAAGCACTTTGGTTATTTTGACAACCAAACTCTTGTTGGTGTAGTATCGGTTTTAGAGCAAAAAACAACTGTTTTTACTTCTAAAAAACAACTTCAAATTAGAGGAATGGCTGTTTTAGAAACACATAGAAATAAGAATATTGGCAAAAAACTACTCCTTCATTGCGAAGAATATGCTAAAAAAAGAAAATTTGAAATACTTTGGTTCAATGCTCGATTAGTAGCAGTCCCTTTTTACGAAAAATCAGGCTATATTAAAATAGGAAAACCCTTTGAAATTAAAGAAATTGGCACTCATTACCTACTATTTAAGGACGTAAATAGAAATAGGTTTTCAGATTAAAAAAATGTACTTTTGAAACATGAAAAAAGGCTATTGGTTACTCGTTTTATTTGTTTTTGTTCAGTGTAAAAAGGAAATAAATCCTACACTAACAATTGAAAAAAAAATTGTTCCAAAAGTAACACTTGATCGGCAAAGCCTATTACTTGATTCAAATACAGTTAGTACTTATAAAAGCAAAGGTTTAATGGATTTTTACAGAGGTAGTGCTTTTCATACTTTTTGGGTAGCAAAAGAAAATCGAGAAAAAATCTTAAGTGAAATTGGAAATTGTTCAGACCAAGGCTTAAATCCAGAAGATTACAATTATTCAAAATTGACTGCATTAGAGAAAAATTGGACTACTCTTACTCCTACTCAAATAAAATCATATGATATTTTAATTTCCTATAATTTTAGAATTTACTTAGCTCATTTGGCAACCGGCAAAATGAATCCTAAGTTTTTATACGGCAATTGGGATTTAAAACCTAAAGATATAGCTATAAACACTTTACTATTTGAAGCGTTAAACACAAAAGATATAACAAGTGCACTAACAAAATGCAAACCCAAACAACAAGTGTACGTTTCGCTTTTAAATGCGTTAAAAATACTTGCTACATTTCCAAACAATACCATTACTACTATTCCTTTTTCGGAAAAAATTAAACCCTCAGATACTGCTTCAACACTAATTTCTATAAAAAAAAGATTGATCTACTGGAAGGATTTAAAATCGACAGATTCATTAACTGAGTTTTACGATAAAGCTACTGTAAAAGCATTAAAGAAATTTCAATTCCGCCATGGTTTAATTCCTGATGGTGTAATTGGAAAAAGTACAATCAATGCTTTAAACTTTAGTAAAGAAGCACGCAGACAACAAATAATTGCTAATATAGAACGTTGGAGATGGTTTCCTAATGAATTTGGATCACTTTACACATTAGTAAACATTCCGAATTTTAGCTTGGTTGTGGTTAAAAATCAAGATACCATTGAATCGCACAAAGTTGTAGTTGGTACTGACAAACGCAAATCGCCAATTTTAAGTTCAAAATTGAGTTCCGTTGTTTTTAATCCAACATGGACAGTGCCTCCAACAATCTTAAAAGAAGATGTTATTCCAGAATCTATAAAGAACAGTAACTATTTAGCTTCTAAAAACATTAAAGTATATGATTCCAATAATAAAGAAGTTGCTATAAAAAACTGGAAAGCCTCAAAAGCAAATTCTTACCGCTATGTACAAGATCCTGGAGTAGGAAATTCATTAGGACAAATGAAAATACTATTTCCTAATCATTTTTCGGTTTACCTACATGACACTAACCATAAAGATGGATTTTCTAGGCATTATCGTTCTTTAAGTTCCGGATGTACAAGAATTGACAATCCATTACTTTTAGCCAAAACAGTTTTAGACGATAGTATTAATTGGAATTCTGAAAAAATTGATGCTGTTATTCAAGCAGGGAAAACAAAAGCAATTAAAATAAAAGCGAATATCTTACATTATCAATTGTATTGGACTGCTTGGAGTAAAAAAGACCAATTGTATTTTAGAGAAGATATTTACAATTTAGACCAAGAATTGTATAACCGGTTACGAAATTAGTAAATCGTTTGGAGTATTTTGAAGTGTTGAATGATAAATAAACAAACAGGATTTGTCTTTAATACTTTTTATAATTGGCTGAAACAAATTCATTGGCAAAGCGGGACATCCTTGACTTCTACCAATTCGTTCTTGCTGCTTTATGAAATTGGAGGAAACATATTCTGCGCCGTGAATTACAATTCCTCTAGTTCTTGCATTGTTGTTTACACCTTTTTCTAAACCGTCTAATTTTAACGAAAGTCCGTGTTTTCCTTTGTAACATTCGCCTGTTACAAAAAAACCAAGACAACTTTTATTTGAATCCATTTCATTTGAAAAAGAAACCGCGAAAGCTTCGCCAGAATTTTTTCCATGTGCAACTAAAGACTGAAATAAAATTGTGTTGGTTGCTAAATCAATGACCCAAAGTCTTTTTTCTGTTGAAGGCAAACTAAAATCAATAATAGTCAAAACATCTTTTTGAACTTTTCCATTGTTTTTAAGTTCGTAAAAACCATCAAGTGCTTTAGAAAATATTTCAAATTTAGGCAACTGAAAATCTTGATTATCTAAAAGTGCATACAATGCATACGACCTATTGTCAATAGCTTTTTCTATTCTATTTGCTAGCTTTTTGTGTGGCTCAGTGTTTATAGAGCTTGTAGTTAAAGTGAATACAAAGGAAAATATATATACTAAAAGTGCGTTATTCATGTGAGAAATGCTTTTTTGTTGAGGCGAAAATAGGACAAAAGAAGTAGCTATTTTGAAAAAAAAGGTTAAAAAGCTAATTTTTAACAGTTTTAAGCAAAATTAAACTTACATTATTTATAAATTAAATTGTAACAATTACAGCAATCTTTAGACTTGTAGAGCATTCGTTTTCTTTACAGCCAATTTCATCAAGCAAAATTCAATCATGAAAAATTCGTTATTAATTACCTTCTTATTAATTTCATTTTGGAGCTTTAGTCAAAAAAAAACGCTGCAAACCACTTTTTGTAAAACACCTATTACTATTGATGGAAAATTGGACGAAAACGACTGGAAAACCGCTTTAATTGCTACTGATTTTGTAATGTTTGATCCAGATAACGGCAAATCAATCCCTAACGAAAAACGAACAGAAGTTAAGGTATTATACGACAATAATGCGGTTTACATAGCTGCCGTTATGTACGACAATGAACCTTCAAAAATATTAAGAGAAATTACCAAAAGAGACGAATTTGGCACTTCTGATGGTTTTGGCGTATTTATTAACGGTTTCAATGACGGGCAACAAGATTTTCAATTTTATGTTTCGGCATCTGATTCGCAAGCAGATTGTGTAGTAACTGCGGCTAACGGCGAAGACTATTCATGGGATGCAGTATGGAGTAGCAAAGCAATTATTACTTCTTTTGGATGGATTGTAGAAATGAAAATTCCGTATGCTGCATTGCGCTTTTCAGCAGAAAGCAAACAAACTTGGGGCTTGAATTTTTTTAGAGAAATTAAAAGAGACCGACATAAATATTCTTGGAATTTTATTGATAATAAAACCAATGCATTCATTCAACAAGCAGGAATTTTAGAAGGAATTCAAAATATAAAACCTCCTACTCGTTTGTTTCTTCTGCCGTATTCTTCTTTTTATTTGAATTCAGACGCCAATCAAAAAACGTTTGGAACACTAAAAGGTGGGATGGATATAAAATATGGTATTAATGACGCTTTTACTTTAGACGCTGTTTTAATTCCCGATTTTGGACAAACAAAATTTGATGACAAAATTTTAAATTTAAGTCCTTTTGAACAACAATTTAATGAAAACAGACCTTTTTTTACCGAAGGAACTGATTTGTTTAGTAAAGGTGGTTTGCTGTATTCAAGAAGAATTGGTCAAAATGGGAATCCAACTTTAAAAGACAATGAAGTTTTAATTAAAAACAGTTCTACAGTCAATTTAATAAATGCCACTAAAGTTTCTGGAAGAACAAAAGGAGGTTTAGGAATTGGTTTTTTAAATGCAGTTACCGAAAACACAACTGCTACTGTTGAAAATACCGATACTAATTACGTTTTTCAAAAAACATCGCAACCGTTAACCAATTACAATGTATTGGTTTTGGATCAGCGATTTAGAAAAAATTCATCTGTTTCATTTGTAAATACTAGCGTTTTCAGAAACGGCCATTTTAGAGATGCTGATGTGGCTGCATTAGTTTGGGATTTGAATACTAAAAAAAACACCTACAATTTGTCAGGAAATTTCAAATACAGTTTTGTGTATGATAACGGTAAAAAAGATGGGACTTACACTACATTAAATATTGCCGAAACAAGTGGAAAATACCGATACAGTTTGGGTGGCGATTTGGTAACAAAACATTTTGACAATAACGATTTGGGGATCAATTTTGAAACCAATTATTTTGATGTTTATGGAAATGGAAGTTATCGAATTTTAAATCCAACAAAATTATTCAATAGCTTTAACATAAATCTTAATGGCTACACTCAATTTCAAAAAGAAAGCGGTAAAGTACAAGGAAACAATTTCAACATTAACATCAATACAGTCAATAAAAAAAATCATTATTTCGGAATTGGAGTAAATGTCAATCCGCTAGTAAGCTTTGATTATTATGAACCCAGAACAGAGGGACGCTTTTTAGCAATCCCAAAACGAATGGGAACTTGGATGTATTTTTCGTCCAATTACAACTATAAATTTGCATTTGACTTTAATCCCTCGTTTGCTGTGTTAGAAGATAGTGGGCGCAATTCGTATGGTTGCTCTTTGGGTCCAAGATACCGTTTTAATGATCATTTTTCACTAAACTATAATTTTAATTTTTTTAGACAAAACAACAACAAAGGATGTGTTGATAGCGAAAATCCTGACGAAATTGTAATAGCAAATAGAAATGTCATTACCTATTCAAATGCTTTAAGTGCCAAATACTCTGTAAATAGTACCATGTCGTTTAATTTATCCATCCGTCATTATTGGTCTTTTGCAGAAAACAAAAACTTTTTTAAATTAGAAAATGATGGTTCACTTAGTTCTATTTCAGATTATACCACAAATCGAAATTCTAATTTTAGTGCTTGGAATTTAGATTTGGCTTATTTATGGTGGTTTGCTCCAGGAAGTCAAGTTTCTATATTATACCGAAACAATGCCGCTAATTTTGAACGAGAAATCAACAAAGATTTTGGTCAAAATGTTACAGGCATCCTAAACAATCAGGCCTTAAGTCATGCTTTTTCTATAAGCGTAAAGTATTTTATTGACTATAATAGAGTTAAAAATTGGCACTAATTCTTGATTTTATTAAAAAGAAAATATAATACAGTCGATAACGTTTTCGTTGAATTTAATTCATTTTAAAATTCCGTTTTGATGAAATGCTTATATTTGTTCAAATTAAAAAATCATGGACAAAAAAGTAATTTTAATGATTTTAGATGGCTGGGGGAAATCACCAGACCCTAAAGTCTCAGCAATTGACAATGCAAACATCCCTTTTATAAATGGTTTATATACCAAATATCCAAATGCACAACTTAGAACCGATGGATTAAACGTTGGATTGCCTGAAGGTCAAATGGGAAATTCAGAAGTTGGTCACATGAATTTAGGTGCTGGAAGAATAGTTTACCAAGATTTAGCAAAAATTAATTTAGCCGTTGCAAATAAAAGCATGAGTCAAGAAAAGGCGTTGCACGATGCTTTTGAATATGCCAAAATCAACCATAAAAAAGTACATTTTTTAGGCTTACTTTCAGATGGTGGAGTTCATTCCCATACATCACATTTGTTTAGTATGTTAGATGCAGCTCAGGATTTTGGAATAGAGAACGTTTTTGTCCATGCCTTTACTGATGGTAGAGACGTTGACCCAAAATCAGGTGCAATTTACATACAAAAATTAGAAGATCATCTTGCTCATACAAATGCAAAATTAGCATCAGTTGTAGGAAGATATTATGCAATGGACAGAGACAAAAGATGGGAAAGAGTTAAAATTGCTTATGATTTATTAGTAAATGGAATTGGAACACTTTCTCAAAACCCAGTGAAAAGCATAAAGGAAAGTTATGCTTCAAACATTACCGACGAATTCATAAATCCAATTGTGTTCACCGATGATAGTAATGAACCACTTGCTAAAATTGAAAATGATGATGTAGTTATTTTCTTTAATTTTAGAACGGATAGAGGTCGCGAATTAACTGAAGTATTGTCTCAAAAAGACAATCACGAACAAAACATGCATAAGCTAAATTTGTATTATGTTACAATGACAAACTATGATGACACATATGAAAAAGTCCATGTTATTTACGATAAAGACAATATAACCGAAACGTTAGGCGAAGTTTTAGAAGCTCACAACAAAAAGCAAATTCGTATAGCTGAAACCGAAAAATACCCTCACGTAACCTTTTTCTTTTCTGGAGGAAGAGAAATCCCTTTTATAGGTGAAACAAGGTTTTTGAGAAATTCTCCAAAGGTAGCTACTTATGATTTACAACCTGAAATGAGTGCATTTGAATTAAAAGATGCATTAGTACCCGAACTGAAAAAAGGTGAAGTTGATTTTGTCTGTTTGAATTTTGCAAATGGCGACATGGTTGGTCATACAGGCATAATGGAAGCTGCAATAAAAGCGTGTGAAGCAGTAGATAAATGTGTCCAAGAAGTAATAGAAACTGCTTTGGAAAACAACTACACAACTCTAATAATTGCTGATCATGGCAATTGTGAAACTATGATAAATCCTGACGGCTCGCCAAACACTGCTCACACAACAAATCCTGTTCCTTTTATACTAGTTGACAACGATTTAAAGACAGTTCATAATGGCGTTTTAGGAGATATTGCTCCAACAATCTTAGAATTAATGGGAATTGAAAAACCTTTAGCAATGACAGGTAAATCACTATTGAATTCCAATTAATAAAAGTTGAATTCTAATTTAACTTTTGAATATACAAAAAATTGTAAGAATAGAAATTATTAATATATTTGCATTAAGAAATCCCATCTCGAAGGGATTTCTTTTTATTTTATATAAACTAAGAAAACATGACAAAAGTATCATATTATACTGCTGACGGATTAAAAAAACTGAGAGAAGAATTAGATTATTTAAAACATGTAATGCGTCCAAAAGCCTCACAAGATATTGCAGAAGCAAGAGATAAAGGCGATTTGTCTGAAAATGCAGAATACGATGCTGCAAAAGAAGCGCAAGGATTATTAGAAATGCGCATTTCAAAATTGGAAGAGGTACATTCTAATGCAAGACTGATTGACGAATCTCAATTGGATACTTCAAAAGCATTAGTTCTTTCAAAAGTGAGAATAAAAAATCAATTAAATGGAATTGAAATGAAATACACTTTAGTTGCAGAAAGTGAGGCAGATTTAAAAACAGGTAAAATTTCTGTTACCTCACCAATAGGAAAAGGTTTACTTGGGAAATCTGTTGGTGAAATAGCAGAAATTACTGTTCCTAATGGTGTATTGAAATTTGAAATTATAGAAATTTCAAGAGATTAATTTATAATCTATTTGTTAAATGAGTACAATTTTTACTAAAATAATTGAAGGTGAAATACCTTGTTATAAAATTGATGAAAACGATAAATTTTTAGCTTTTTTAGATGTAAATCCAAATGCCAAAGGGCATACATTATGCATTCCAAAACAAGAAATTAATAAAGTTTTTGAAATTGAAGATGAGTTATTTAATGGTTTAATGCAGTTTTCAAAAAGAATAGCTATTGCACTTGAAAAAACAATTAAATGCAAAAGAATTGGAATGGCTGTAATAGGTCTTGAAGTTCCTCATGCTCATATTCATTTAATTCCTCTCAATGAAATGGATGAAATGCGCTTTCAAAATAAAGTAACACTTTCAAAAGATGAATTCATTTCTTTAGCCGAAGCAATTAAAGCAAATCTATAAAATTTATTTTAAAACTAAATTAGTAAAATAAAAAATACCGTTTCTAGATTTTAGAAACGGTATTTTTTTAAGGTTGGTTAATAGTTAATTCTTAATGACTTTTACAATTTTACTTGCTCCATCTGTACTTACTTTTAAGAAATAAGTACCTGTTGGCAATCCTTCTAAACTTATCTGAGATTGATTATTTGCAGTTCTAATTTCTTGACCAAGCATGTTTGTTATGCTTAATTGGTTTATAATTTTAGAATAGTTTACATATAACACATCTTTCACTGGATTAGGATAAAAATTAAATTGTGCAATATCAAAACCAGATGCTTCTAAACAAGGCCCATTTGCTGTAACTTGTAGTCTATCTATACTTTCACAGCCTGAAATAGTTTGTGAAGCAAAATATATATTACTCAACAAAACAGGAGTTGATAAAGGCAGGTTGACCGTGCTAGTAGCTGATGAATACCAAGAAATATTTGTTCCCGTAACTGCAAAATCCGCCAATGTTGAGGTACTACAAGCATCTTGAGTAGCCATACCTGTTGGTGCTGGTGTAATATTTACCGCAATAGTCATTGTAGCGGTTGAAGCACATTGACCAGCATTAGGTGTAAATGTATAAGTCGTAGTCGCAGTATTATCAATCGCTGGAGACCATACTCCTGTAATAGTATTGTTAGAAGTTGTTGGCAATGCTGACAAACTAGCTCCTGAACAAATTGCTGACACTTGCGTGAACGTTGGAGTTGCACTTGTATTTACAGCAATAGTCATTGTTGCAGTCGAAGCACATTGTCCAGCATCAGGTGTAAATGTATAAGTCGTAG
>CANGIF010000045.1 GCA_947453885.1 Flavobacteriaceae bacterium | reverse complement strand
TTTACCCAAATCAGTTTTTAGAAATTGGGCGTAAAAACCATCAAAATCTTTATTGATAGTAAAAATTGGAATTTCGTATTGAAATTCGCTTAAACGTAGTATTTTTGGCATAGCATTTAAAGAAAAACCCCGTTTTTGACTCTTTTTGAGCAATTTCGGGGTTTGTTTCTTCTAAAATAACAATTATTTTATTGATATACAAATAATTGAGTAATTATGAATGCGCCTAAATAGCTGAATTGCAAAAAAACACAGCTTTTATTAAGGCGAAAGTCTTTCTATTTTCCAACTGTAATCTTCTTGTATTTTATATCTAATACGGTCATGAAGTCTATTAGGTCTTCCTTGCCAAAATTCAACATTTTGAGGTCTAACTAAATAGCCTCCCCAAAAATCGGGCCTTGGAATTTCTTTTCCTTCAAAACTTGATTCCAAATTTAAAAGCTTCTTTTCTAAGAAGTCCCTGTTTGGAATTACTTCACTTTGATTGGAAACGAGTGCGCCCAGTTTACTTCCATTAGGTCTAGATGCAAAATAATTATCAGAAATAATTGGAATTGTTTTTTCTGCAATACCTTTAATAATAACTTGTCTCTCCATTGCTTGCCAAAAAAAAGACAAACAAACTTTTGGATTTGTTGCAATTGCCTTTCCTTTTTCCGAATCGTAATTAGTATAAAAAATAAAACCTTCTTCGTAAAATTTCTTCAATAATACAACCCTTGATTTTGGAAACCCATCTAAACCAATAGTTGAAATAGTCATGGCATTTATTTCATCGGCGCCACCAAAAGCTTCAATTTCAAAAAACCATTTATTAAACAAATTGATAGGATCTTCTGGAATGGTAGTTTCCAAAAGTTCATTTTTGTCGTAATTTTTTCTGTAATTGCTTAAATCGTTCATTTTAAATATCATTTATAGTTCAAAAATCTTTCCATCGTCTGCCAGCATTACATTAGGAAAAATAGATTCTGCTTCTTTTTTAAAACCTTCTAATCCAAAGTATCTAGTTGAATAATGTCCTAAAATTAATTTTTTAACGTTTGCTTTATGCGCAATTGTGGCAGCTTGTTTTGCTGTACAATGCATTGTTTTTTCGCTCAAATGCGCTTCTGAATCTAAAAAAGTACTTTCGTGATATAAAAAATCAACATTTTGAATATACTGTATAATTGATTCGTCGTAAACGGTGTCGCTACAAAAAGCATATTGTTGAGGAGTAGGAGGATCAAAAGTTAAACGTTTATTTTCTAGTAACGTACCGTCATCGAGAGTAACATCTTTTCCTTTTTTTAAATTTTGATAATAGCATTTTTCAACCTTGTTTAGTAGGATGTTTTCCATGTTTAATTTTCTGTCTTTTGGTTTTTCACTAAATAAAAAACCATTTGTGTAAACTCTGTGTTTTAATGGAATTGTTGTCACTATTACCTTTTCATCTTCAAAAATAATCTGACTTTCTGTTGTTTCCAATTCATGAAAAAATAAACCATAAGTTGTCCACGCATTTGATAATTTAAGTTGCAACAAGATTATTTCTTTGATACCTTTTGGACCATAAATATGCAAATCATTTTGACGATTAAGCATCATAAAAGTCGAAACCAAACCAATCAGACCATAACAATGATCGCCGTGAAGATGAGAAATAAAAATGTGGTTAATTTTAGAAAAATTTATTTTATTTTTTCGTAATTGTACTTGAGTACCCTCACCACAATCTATTAAAAAGTGGTGGTTTCGAATTTCCAAAACTTGAGATGTTGGATTTGTAATGGTTCTTGGAGTTGCGGCATAACAACCCATTATGGATAATTTCATTTTGAGTAATAGTTTAAAAACCTAAATCTCGTTCAATTTCTTCCATTTCAATAATATCATGAGCTTCTAATACAGAAGGAACAACAATAATTGAATTTGGGACAGCTGTAAAATCAATGTTTTCTGCAACTAATACAAATGATTTTTTATTTTTTTGATGCAACTTTGCTAATGGTACAAATCGTTTAACGATAGACAACGTTACATTTTTACTGCGTGAAATATCTACAATTATATTATTATTTTTAAAACTTGCATGTTCGTGTATAACTTTTTCAAGAAAATCTAAAGCATCTCCTTGCGTATCTTTTATAAGAGTTGTGTGTTCTTTGTGTTCTACTTTCATTTTAGTTGTTTAAAAAAAAGACTAATTAGGTAAGTTTTGAAGCCAATAAATAGATAACTGCCATGCGAATTGCCACACCATTTTCAACTTGATTAAGAATTACAGACTGTGATGAATCTGCTACATCACTTGTAAGTTCTACTCCTCTATTAATTGGTCCTGGGTGCATAATTACGATTTCTTTGTTTATTGATTGCAATAATTCTTTATTCACACCAAATTGTTGGCTATATTCTCTTGTAGATGGGAAATAGCTTATGTCCATTCTTTCATTTTGAACCCTCAAAATGTTAGCTACATCACACCATTCAAGTGCTTTTCGTAAATTAGGTTCTACTGTAACCTCTAATGAGTTGATGTGTTTTGGAATAAGTGTACTTGGTCCACAAACTTTAACTTCTGCGCCTTGCATTTTAAGGGCATAAATGTTTGAAAGAGCAACTCGTGAGTGTAAAATATCTCCAATGATTACTATTTTTTTTCCTTTAATTTCACCCAATTTTTCTTTAATGGTAAAACTGTCTAGTAACGCTTGGGTTGGATGTTCGTGTGCTCCATCTCCAGCATTTATTATACTTGCATTTACATTTTGTGCTAAAAAATGGGCAGCTCCAGGGCTAGAATGCCGCATAACAACAATGTCCACTTTCATAGCTAAAATATTATTGACAGTATCAATTAATGTTTCTCCTTTTTTTACCGATGATTGTGCTGCTGAAAAACTTATTACATCTGCCGATAGTCTTTTTTGAGCCAATTCAAACGACAATTTGGTTCGGGTGCTATTTTCGAAAAAAATATTGGCTATCGTTACATCTCTTAGTGAGGGGACTTTTTTTATCGGACGGTTAATTACTTCTTTAAAATGTTCTGCTGTTTCTAAAATCAAATTCAAATCGTTAACATTCAAATATTTAATTCCCAAAAGATGGTTTACAGAAAGTGTTGCCATTAGTACTAAATTTGGCTTTTATTAATTAAAAAAACGGCGTCTTCCGTTTCGTTCTCCTTCCATTTCACTAAAACTTTTTCATTTTTGATTACATCAACTTGAAGTCCAGTATAATCCGGTTGAATAGGTAAATGTCGACTGAATCTTCTGTCAATTAGCACCAATAATTCTATAGCGTTTGGTCGTCCAAAAGATTGTAAAGCAGTTAAAGCAGAACTAATACTGCGTCCTGTAAATAACACATCGTCAATAAGGATGACGTTTTTGTTTTCAATGATAAAGTCAATTTTTGTGGATTTAGCTTCTAACAATTTGTCCGTTTTTCGAAAATCGTCTCTAAAAAAAGTAATGTCTAAATAGCCTAATTGTATTTCATCTATTAAATAATTTAATTCAAGAATTTTTTTTAACCGTTCAGCCAAATAAATGCCTCGAGGTTGAATGCCAATTAAAACTGTGTTTGAAAAATCAATATGCTTCTCAATCATTTGGCATGCCAAACGTTGCAGAATAATTTTAATTGAATTGGAATTTAAGATTGCTTTTTGCTCCATAAAGCAGCACATTTAGGCCGTAAAGATACCTTTTTTGTTTAATTTATTTCAATTTTTAAAAGCTAACTTTGATAAATAGATTTTTTTAGTTATCAAAATTAATTCAAGTAAATTAAATGATAACATTAGCTTAACATGCTATAATACAAATTATTTTGATATTTGTAGCGATAAAAAAAGTGGTTTTTATTTGGTTTGGTTGAGTTAGTTTTAAAATGCCAGTGCAATTCATGTACTGGTATTTTTTGTTTTTAATCCAGTTCGGCTACAGTACCTTCTTTTAATTTAAAAATAAATATTTTCAAATATCGCTTTTCATCGCTTTCAAATGAAAAGGAAAACGTTTGTTTTTTTTCGTTGTAAATCAATTTGCCTCTTTTGTTTTTAGAAAAAATAGACCAAGTTGCTTCGTTGTTGTCGTCAACTTTGTAGTCTTTTATAGAACCATGATAGAGTCTTACTTTTCCATCGTCAATAAGTGTTATAGCAACATAGCCATTGGTACGAGAGCCTATCTCTCTTATTTCTATTATAGAATGTTCAAATTCATTTTCTTTAAAATCATAATCTTGTTTTTCTTCGTTCCAAACATAATAAGTACGTTCGTCTGAATGATAACGCATTTGAGAATTTACTTGGGCTGAAAGTTTACTAAAAACTAATAGAAACAAAAATAAAAGGGCTAGTTTTTTCATCTTGAAGGTTTAATTTGTAGTCGTTAAAATAATTTCAAATATACAAAAAAGGGGTTGGTTTTGCTTCTTAAAATAGAAAATAACTTGGTAAATTAGGAATAATTTAATTACTATTTTAAAACTTATATTTCAATAAAGCAAATTATTTAAAGTTTTTTATGGTCTAAACATTTAGCAAGCAACTTTTTACTTAAACGATTTAAAATTTGTAAAATGTAAAAATTTATTTTTTTTTGAGATCAATTTTAACAAGTAATTATTTTTTTTCTTAATATTGGCTTTTAAAATAAAACTTTTTATCTGAATTAATTTTCACATAATGAAAAAGAGCAAATTAGCAGATCTTAGCAATATACAAATTGAGCAAATTGTAACTATGGCTTTAGAAGAACGAAAACCTTTTGAAGTAATTAAGGAAGGGTTTGGTTTACCTGAAAAGGACGTAATCGAAATCATGAGAAAAAAATTAACCAAAGAGCGTTTTGAACTTTGGAGACAAAAAGCCACTGCGAGCAAACCAAAGCCCAAACCAATTAAATTTGATGATTTTGACGAAGATTTAGATGGAAAATACTATATGAAAAATAAAATCGATTAACTTTTACTCCTGTTTTAAACAGGAGTTTTTTGTAACAATAATAATTAAATTAGACTAACGCGTAAATTTAAAAATTAAATCAAATGAAAAATGTAGCACTTGCACTTTTACTTACAAGTTCATTATCCTGTTTTACAATTGAAGCTCAAGTAAAGAAAACAGAAACAACTGTAAAAGTTGGAATTGATTTGGTGAATGTTAAAGACGACAAAGTAACAGTTACGGTTACACCTCCAAAAATCACTTCAAACGAAATTCAATATCGATTGCCTAAAACTGTACCAGGTACGTATTCATCTGACAATTATGGTCGATTTATTGAAGACATCAAAGCTTTAGATGCAAAAGGTAAAGAACTAAGCATTACAAAATCAGATGCTAATTCTTGGACAATTACAAATGCTAAAAATCTAGTAAAGATTACTTATTCCGTAAACGATACTTTTGATACCGAAAAAGGAGAAGGATTTGGAAAAGAAGATGTTTTTTCTCCAGCAGGAACAAACATTGACCAAGGAAAAAACTTCATGTTGAACACACATGGTTTTGTTGGTTACTTTTCAGATTTTTTAAGTACACCTTACCAGGTTACAATTGAGCATCCAGAAACATTATGGGGAGCAACATCAATGATAGATGCTGATGATAGCAAAACAAAAGATGTTTTCAACACTTCAAGATATGCAGAACTAGTTGAAAATCCAATAATGTATGCAAAGCCCAATTACACCACTTTTACTGTAAACGGGATGGAAATACTTTTGGCTGTTTACGCTCCTGATGGAACAATTACTGCCGAAAGTATTTTGCCAGAAATGAAAACAATGATGACGGCTCAAAAAACATTTTTAGGCTCGTTTAATGCAACAAAAAAATATAGCGTTTTGTTGTATCTTTCAGATGTTAAAAAAGCTGATGCAAAAGGATTTGGAGCTCTTGAACATCCTACGGCTACAACAGTAGTTATGCCAGAAATGATGGGGCGCGATCAATTGGTTGAACAATTAAAAGACGTTGTTTCTCATGAATTTTTTCATATAGTTACACCGCTAACTATTCATTCAAAAGAAATTCAAGATTTTGATTTTAACAACCCTAAAATGTCTAAACATTTGTGGATGTATGAAGGGGTAACCGAGTATTTTGCAAACCTCTTCCAAATCAATCAAGGGTTGATAAATGAAGAAGCGTTTTACAAAAGACTTTCTGATAAAATAGAACATGCTAAATCCTTAAATGACAATATGGCCTTTACAACTATGAGTGCAAATGTTTTAGAAAAACCTTATAAAGACCAATATTTGAATGTGTACGAAAAAGGTGCTTTAATTGGGATGTGTATCGACATTATTATTCGTGAGAAAAGCAATGGTAAAAAAGGTATTTTAGACTTAATGCAAAAATTATCTCTTGAATATGGAAGTAAAAAAGCATTTAACGACAACGACCTTTTCGATAAAATTACAGCATTGACCTATCCAGAAGTTGGTACATTCTTAACTACTTATGTGGCAGGTACTACTTCTATTAATTATGAAGAGTATTTTGCAAAAGTAGGCGTAACTAAAACAACAGTAAAAGCTCCTGAAAATGTATTCCTAAACGGTCAAGTTCCTTACATAACGGTAAAACAAGAGACAAAAGAAATTATGATTTTACCAGAAATTGAATTAAATGATTTTATGAAAGCACTGGATTTAAAAGGGAATGATATAGTAACAGCAATCAATGGTACCAAATACGACCTAAGTAACATCTACGAAATGATTACAAAAAGTCAAGAATGGAAAGAAGGAGACGCCATTACAGTTGCTATAAAAAGAGATGGAAAAGAACTAACGCTAACTGGTAAAGTAAAGCTTTCTTACAAAGATGCTGAAGGATATAAAGCTTCAGATACTTCAAAAACAGCGCTTAAAAACGTATGGTTAAAAGGATAATACCTATTTAAATAATAAAGGAAGCCTCAAATTGTAATACATTTTGAGGTTTTCTCTTTTATTGGATTGTTACTCTTTTACATTATAAGTTAGGTTAATACTTAAGTTTATATTAGTGAACTATTTAATGGTCTTAGTAAACTTTCGTTGACCTAAATAGATTGTATTGTCAAATAACTGTAAAATATACATGCCTTCTGCAAGTGTTGAAACAACAATTTGTTTATCTGAATTGGTTAATGATCCAGCTTGTAATTCTTGTCCTGTATGATTAAAAATTTTGTATGTTAAATTGTTGTAAAAGTTTTCATTTAATGTAAGTGTTGTGACTACAGGGTTCGGATAAATAAAAAACGAATCTATTTCACTTAATTCATTAATTCCAAGTGGTGCTGTAACAGTGATTGCGTAATCTTCTGTTTCACCCCAATCCATAACATCAGTAGCAGAAGTACTAGCATTACATGGCAGTTCGCTCGTTGTAGTCATATTATAAGTATCATCTTCTACAATCCTAACTCTCATTCTTGTAGTTCCAAGTATTGCTGTGGAAGGAATACTTACAGATTGTGTAATTGTTGTTGTTGTTCCAACCGCTAACATAGTTGTTCCTGTTGTTCCTGCAATTTTTTCAGATGCTTCAAATGTATTGTTATGATTAAAATCAATCCAAACACCATACCCGCATCCACCAGCAGTAGAAAAGTTCACGGTTAGCGTATATGAATTGCCACGAGTGAAATTTACAGCACCTAAATTGTTAAAAAAAACATAATGTGGGGCTGCAAATTGAGAATTGGATACATTGTTAAGTGTGCCAAAAGATACAGCGTTAATGTGGTCATCAACAAGAAATCCTTGCATATCATCAAACGAAGCATCACAATAGGGTGCAGAAGAAGTTATTTGTGCTGACAATAAGTTAAAACTTGTTGTTGCAATTAAAGCAATAAGTACAATTCTTTTTATCATTCTATTTTTTTTGTATGCCTACTTTGTTCGGTTTTCGGCTTTCCCGTTTACTTGTTTATTAAGTTTAGACTACTTTTTTAAGTGGATTTAAATTGCAATTCCATTATTCATTATGTAATTAGCTACTTCTCCAACTTGAACTACTATTATTTCTGTTTTTTTATCTCAATTTTGTTATTGCTTTCTTTTGTAAGAACAAACTTGAAGAACACGCCATCTATTTTATTCGTCAATGTCTTCTAATATTACTACTTTTTATGATTTACGTATTAAAATTCGTCTAAAAGTAAGTGCATAACCTTTTTTTTATGCTGGTTGAAAATTCTCTCTAACGTAATTATATAACTTTTCGTAATTCCAAGTAACCTTTGATCCAAAAACCTGTCGTAGTTAAACGACACATTTATCGATTTGCTTTTTGTTTGTCATGTTCTAATATTTTTAGAGTGATAATAATCGCCAATTGCAGAGAATGATTCATTTTTTAATAACTTAAATTCATCTGTCAATTTGAATCCTTGCTCTTCTATTATTTCTTTTGCATAGTCTAAGAAAAAAGTTAGTCTTCAAATGCTGTACAAAGTCCAATTATTATAACAAAAATTACGTATAATATCTTCAAGTGATTTGCAGTCTGTGGATTACCAATTTTTTTAGAAACAAAATAAAATAATAGTTCAAGTCCGATTGAAATTCCAACGAAAATAAGAAGTAAAAGTCCAATGAAAATGTAAGTATCTATTAGTAATTTGTATTTAATTGTTGGTTAACCAAAAAAGGATAATAAAGAAATGTTTCTTCCCCTTTATTCATCCCCCAAATATATAAAATATTCCAAACCAATAAAAAAAACAATTACTATTTAGTAACGCATTAGCCTTAAGTATGCTTCTTGCAACAGTAAAGCGTTTAAAAATGTGTTTTAATAACACATTTCTTACTTGAAAGGTAAAAACAACCGTTTTACTTGCCTAAAAGTAATGTTGAAAAGTTATCTGTAACAGTTCGTGTAGGGATGCGCGAAGGGTTCATGTCTTTTTTTTTAGAGTAGCTAATAATCAAAAAAAAAGGAAATCTTTCGATTCCCTTTTTTCAATTTTTTTATCGTTTCAAAGTAAAATGTCCTTTGGCAGTTCTGCCGTCTTGTAGTTCCAGCAAGAACCAATAGTCGTCTGAGGGCATGGCAACACCATTGTACGTTCCGTCCCATCCTAGCGATTTGGCACTAATTTGCTTAATTAATTTACCGTAACGGTCAAAAATATATACTAAAGAGTTCGGACTCGATGTGGAACTAACACCTTTAATGTTCCAATAGTCGTTGTAACCGTCGCCATTTGGGGTAAAGTATTTGGGTGCGCCAATTACAGCAACTGTTTGGTGTGTAACGCCACAACCGTTGATATCGTTGATATACACATCGTGAAAACCAATACTAACATCACCAAAAAAGTTAGACGATTGAAACGGACCGTCGGGTTGGTCCAAACTGTATTCGTACATTCCAGCTCCCGTTACGTGAACAGTAATGGTATTGAAATCAGTAAGATCGACAACATCAATACTTTGAAGGTGGGCAATGTCTGAACCAATTACTGTTTCGGTTCGGGTCATGGAACAGTTGGAAGAATTGGTAACAGTAACCGAATAGACACCGCCAGCATTTACGTTCAACGTAGGCAATACGGCACCAGGAATTATCTGATTGTTTCGTTTCCAAACATAAGTATAATTACCAGTTGGTGTTCCGTCTAAAATACCTGCCGTTAACACCACAAAAATGGTGGGATGGTTGGTGCAAATCAAATCGTCAGGTGGCGTTTGGTCTATTTTTGGTAACGGATAAACTTTAAAATGAATTACAGTAGTAGCTGGACAACTTGTATTTACAGGGTTTACCAGATTAACCGTTACGTCTTGGGTAGCGGTTGTAAAAGTAGGAGGGAAAGGCGCTTGTAAAACAGTTCCATTTGCCAAAGTATAGGTTATTTGCAAACCAGTTTGCCCATTTAGTAAAGCAACTTCCAATCCTGAAGTGTCAAAAGTGTAATTGCCGTCTTGCAACATTGGATCTGTTTCGTCGTCGCAAGTAGTAAAGGCATTTGGACTGATTGGAAAAACTCTCGGCAATACATCAACTATAAAATGCAGGTCTTTTTCAATATAACATGGACCACTTGGGTCTAAAGTTGTGGTATTGGTCAGTCTAACAGTTATTGTACGCGTAGTGTTTACTACTAAGGGGTTAGGCAAATTAGGTAATAAACTACCATTTTCGTAATAGGTAACTGCTACACCCGTTTGTCCATTCACAATAGCAGCTTGAAGTGTGCTAGTAGTAAAGTTGTAGATGTTGTCGTAATCATCGTCACAATGTCTGATGGTGTTGGTAGGGTTTACATCGTAAAAACGAGGCAAAGCTTCAACAGTAAGGTTGACTCTAGCAAAACCATAGCAAGAATTATCCAATGTACTGTCAATTCTACCAAATACTTGTTGCGAATTTGGATACCCTATATTTCGGTAATTGGAAATATCCGTTATTGGATTGAACAATGCCAAAGCATCGTTTAAAGTGCGATAATAATTAATAGTATAAGTAGTCGTATTGGGCAAGTAATTGGTTTGAATGTCATTGGTTACACTACTAAAATCAAATGTAGTAACACCATCATAATTGTCGTGTGCAGCATCTAAATAATCGTCACAACGAGAAAAATCACGATGGAAACTAGCTGGAATTTGTGTTACAGAAACAACGGTATTCAATTGAGCCGTTTGAAAACAACCGTGAATGCTGGTTACTCTTACCCAAACAGTGCCGTTTCCGGTGTTGTAGGTTGTTGGGTTGATAATTTTTACAGTTGCATCGTCCGTAAGTGCTCCCGCTTGGGTTGTGTAATACGTAAAAACCTCGTTTGCTGCATTAACAGAAATATTAGGATTGGTAACAGTTAAATTAAAATTAGAAATACCATCAGTATCATCATCACATTGTTTAATGGTAATTGGCGAGATAACTACAGGCTTTGGATAGGCAGTCAATTCAGCAGCATCGGAAACTAGTCCACAAGTATTGCCGTTTTTGTTTAACACAACTCTGTATTTAGTGCCAACCATTGCAGGTGTAACATTGCTAACTAAAAGCGAATTGGTAGTTACTCCTGAGTAAGTAGCATTTGCTGTCAATGGGGTCCATGTAACTCCATCTGTTGAACTTTGCCATTGGTAGCCATTTACAAGGGTGGTGTCTATGGTGAATGTTGCATTTTTATTTTCACAAGCCGATTGTGCAACGGGTTGTGTGTTGATTGTTATAGGTGCAGCAAGTATATAATTGGGGTTTGGTAAAGTATAGCCCGTTCCGCTGGTTACACTACCGTGACTATTTACAGTAGGAGGAGCGACACTTCCTAAGATTGAATCGTTATTTGAATCGGTAAAACCGGCATCTGTAACATCGGCACAACCATCGGCATCACTGTCTAAATCTAAATAATTTGGAAAGGTATCGGAATCCGTATTTACAAGAGTATAATTCAAGGTGCCGCTATCAGCAGTTGTTTCAACTACATTTGCCAATCCATTGCCACCAAATGCACTTGGAGCGCCATCAATTACACCGTCTAAATTGGCATCGATTGCTCCACTACCGGATTCTACCAAATCATAAATACCGTCATTGTCGGAATCTAAATCTAAATAATCTTTTATAGTATCCGAATCCGAATCGACTGGTGTTAAACCTGTTCCATAAGCATCATCAATTCCATCGTGGTTGGCATCAGTATTTGAAGCTGCAATTATGGTAACCCCTTGAGCTTCGATTTTGTCTGGAATACCGTCGTTATCCGAATCCAAATCCACTTGATCGGCAATTCCATCTAAATCGGAATCTAAAGGAACGCAGGTTGCTATAATAGAAAAAGTTGCTTTGTTGTTTAGTGTTTCGGATAAATTGGTGTGTGTAAAAGTTAAAGTAGTTGTTTCGTGGGTTCTGAATTTGAAAGTACCAGTACCAGCAGCTAACGGCACTACATTGTTTAAACGGAAATGAATTTCAAATGAGGAATACTCGGTTACACCGCTTTCAAAATTTCCGTCGTAATTGGTGTCAATTAACAATTGGTTGTTGGGATTTAGAACAGTAATTGTTTTATTGGTTGACGATTTCAGAATGAATTCTCCATTTGAATTGATCAAATCAGTGGATGCCGCACTAGCTACATATTGGAAAGAAAGCGATACCGGTTTTGTAAAACTCATTGCATAACTAACGGTGTTTCCTTTTCCTAAAGGAACTTCTGAAATAAAACTGCCGTCACTATTCCCTATAAATGGAGTTGCTACAGGTGCTGAAATTCCCGATGTGGAAATAGTGCCCGTAAATGAATTGGAATAGCCAGTAACTCCAAAAGTACCTGCGGTAGGATTTTGAAGGGAAGGAACTACATCGCCAAGGGATTCATAGCAATTAGTTAGACCATCACCATCAAAATCTAAATCAATGTTGTCGTTTGTTTGGTCGTTATCAAAATTTGTTGGACAATCACTTACAGGAATTTCATCAGAATCTATGGGTAGTCCACATCCAGAAATAATTCCTGTTACATGGTAATAGCCTGGTTGAGTAGGTGTGAAGCTGTTAGATGCTGCACCCGCAATGGCAACGCCATCTTTATACCACTGAAAAGTATCAAACGAACTTAAAGAGTTTATATTTAATTGGATGTTGGGAATACATCCCGATTGTACCGTGTTGAGTTGATTAAAAGCAACCTCTGGTTTAAAGGTAAAACCGGAATAAAAACCACCATAGGTTGCTGCGCCACTAGATCCAAAATAAGAAAGATACACTTGTTTAGTAGAAAAAACAGATACATTGCCTGTTAAACCTTCAAAGGTATAGGTAACATAATTGCTGTTTCCTGTAACAGTAAAAGGACCACTTACAACTATTCCTGAAGGTAAGGTTGCAATGGTGTAGGGAATGGCATCAATGATAAAATTTAAAGTAGCTCCTGTTTCTGTAACTACACAAACAGTGCCTGTAAAATTATTTAATAACCCCACATTGTTTATAAAAGGGATGTTGTTGATTACTTTTGGTGTTTGACAACTAAGTGGTGGCACAAAAGTCATGTTTTGATTTTGTTGTTGGTCCGTCCCTCCAATTCCTTGGTAGGCAAATACTTTTTTAGAGGTACTCACGTATAAATTTCCAGAGGCAGAAAAAGCACTTCCGTCTAAAGCTAAATATTGTCCAGCACTTAAGGTAGTTGTGGCAGTAGTACTACCGTTTAAAAAAACAGCTGTATTGTCTTCGTTAGCAACAATTAAAGGTCGCTCCATTACATCGACCCCATTTCCTTTTATAAAAATATATTCGGTTCCCGTTCTTTCTGCCGAAACAATTTGATCAAAACCCAAGTCTAAATTACCCGTTGTTCCGTTACTACCTGCAAACGAACCACAATTTACAGCAATGGGTTTGTTGGAATTTATAAAAGCACCTATCAATCCGTCTTTATTGGCTATGACAGAGGGCGAACTGGTGTTGGCCCCTTGAACCGCTATGGCATAACTTTCCCCTTTGTTAAGCACAATAGGAGCTGGGGTACTTCCAGCAGCAGTATTGTTTACAAGGGCAACGCCTGGTTTTATATCGCCAAAACTAATTGTAGTATTGTCTTCTGTGGCTAAAATACAAGCAAACGTATAATAATTTTCACTAGTAACAGGTGACCCTGTGTTTATAAAAGCACCAATTCTAAATTGTGTTCCAAGTGCCGCTAGTCCTTTTGACACCACACAACCTGCTTGATTGTCTTGGGGGGTTGAGGTTAACCGAACATTCACGTAAACCAAATCGTCTGCTTCAACAACAAAACCTTTGTTGTTTTTGATAGTACCAACATCTGCTTTGTCAATTAAAAATTGGGTGTCGTTTTGGGGCGCACGTGTTGGTGAGGTAGCTGCAATTTCAAAAACGTAAGGCGCGTCTCTCGAAACTATTCCTGTAACTGTAGTACCTCCCATTTGATAAATTTTAAAATTTACAGGTGTTGTACTCGGACAAGAAATATACATAAATTGCCCTTGTGGCTCTTGTGAATCGGAATGACTTACAGGCGGAATATAATGCGTTTTACTAAATTGAGAATAGGCAAAGAAAGGGATAAAAACAAATAGAAAAAGTATTTTTTGTTTCATAGTAGCTTGTCAAATTAAGATTTATTTAAAAAATCTAAAGTTACAGTATCGTTAATTGCCCACAATATTAGTGAATAATTAGATTGTTCACAATGAAATTACCTAAGACTTAAAAATTTAAGCTATTTTAAAGTAGTTGTTTCGGTAGGTAGCAGCAACTAGTAGTACTTTTAAATTAAACAATGAACCTAAATTATCGCATGATGTGTTGTATGCTTTGGAAAACGCCACAGCGCGCCTATTGTTATTAAGTTAAGTTTTTTTCGTCAGAATGATAAATTGGAGTCTATTTTCCCAAAACTAAAGTGCAATTTTCAGATGAAAGAAGTGTGAAAAAGACGGTTTACCTAGCCCTAAAAAACAATTAAAAAAACTGGACTAAATGCATTTCAAACTAGAGCTTAAATATGAATCAATTCTTGGTTATATTTGGGAATAGGTGTAAAATAAAACAGTAAGCATTTTTGAGTTTACACAAAATGCTGTCCAGTCTCTCCAACAACGCCAAATTTGACGTCCTTGACGCCAAACTTGGCGTTGTTTATGTCAAATTTGACGTGGTATGACGCCAAATTTGACGTCTTTGATACCAAATTTGACGTCTTTGAT
Organism: Flavobacteriaceae bacterium; assembly: GCA_947453885.1. GTDB lineage: Bacteria > Bacteroidota > Bacteroidia > Flavobacteriales > Flavobacteriaceae > Flavobacterium. Next base: position 7,229 of record CANGIF010000045.1, on the reverse strand, counting down.
GCCAAGCTTGACGGCCTTGACGCCAAACTTGGCGTTGTTGATGTCAAATTTGACGTGGTATGACGCCAATTTTGTCGTCCTTGATGCCAAATTTGACGTCTTTGATACCAAAATTGGTGTCTTTGATGCCAAATTTGACGTCCTTGATGCCAAACTTGGCGTTTTTGCCTCTCAACAAGGAAAAATGCCTCTTGTGAGACATTAAAAAAAAGCAGGGTATACTAAAACAGTAAGCATTTTTAGAGTTTACATAAAATGCTGTCCAGTCGCGTTGTACCCTTTTTATTTATTTAAAATAAAATACAGTTTGCTAAATAAAACACCACTTATTGATAAATACCTCCCACTTATTCCTTTGAACATTTTAGTGGCATTTTTTTTAGTGTATTCTTAATTTATTTAACAGTAGGGTAACCTATTTTTTTTATTTTTACAAAACTAAAGTTCTAGCCATAACCACTTACAAACCTCTAGCACTAAAAAAACAATTATTTATAAAAAAGTAGGGATTTGCAACTACTTTTAAATTCAAGCTCCATGAAAACAAAATATATTTTCTTTTTTATATTATCTCTTTATTCCTCCTTTATCAATGCTCAAATTATTAATTTTCCTGATGCCAATTTCAAAGCGAAACTTTTGCAATCATCACCAACTAGTTTTATTGCACAAACAGGTTGGTTTGGTACTTATGCTGGTCAACAAATCAAAATAGACAGCAATAGCGATGGCGAAATTGACCAAAATGAGGCATTGCAAGTGACTAGCTTGAGTATTAGCTCTACATTTGTAAGTGACATCACTGGTTTAGAGTATTTTACAAATTTGAGAGTTCTATTAATAAGTAATAATTCCGTTTCTTCTTTTTACTTTCCTAGTTTAGTATATTTATATACTTTGTATATTGGCAACAATCAATTGACAAGTCTTGATGTTTCCAACTATCCAGATTTGACTTATCTTATTTGTCAAAACAATCAGATCACTTCTTTTGACTGCTCAATGCTACCCAAATTAAAAAATGTGTATTGTGGTCATAATTTAATCAGTAGTTTAGATTTTACTAATAATCCTCTGTTTGAAGATTTGGGGTGTGAGTACAATCCGAACCTTACGAGCATTAAGATAAAAAACAACCACACCCAATTATTTGGTAGTCAAACACAATTACAGCAATGCTGGGGTGGCAACCCCAACCTTAACCATATTTGTGCCGATGCGGCAGAGATTCCCGCATTGCAGAGTTTCTTGACTGGTTGCAACATCACCCAAGCCATCACTATAGATTCAAATTGTGGGCTGGGAGTTGAGGGGTTTAATGATAGTGAGGTTTCGGTTTTTCCTAATCCTAGCACTGGTGTGGTGTATCTAGACAACAGCAATAACAGTTTTAAAACCGTTCAAATCTATAACAGCATGGGGCAATTAATCAGCACCCAAACCCTAGGTGTTGCTGCTAGTGCCAGCATCGACCTTAGTAGTTTTAGCAAAGGGGTATATCTCCTGAACTTTCAAGACGAAAAAGGCGGTAAGAGTTGTAAGGTGGTGAAGGATTAGGTTTAATTATGAGTTTTGAGTTTTGAATTGTCCATCGCGGCTCCCTCCCCTTCGGGGAGGGTTGGGGAGGGGAAATCAATTGTATAGCTTAAAACAGGCATCATTTGTCTAAAAACCAAAAAGGAGTGCATTGTTATTTAAAAGGAACTGCCAAAACCCAAATGCTACATTTATGTTTTTTAAATGATGAAGTAGGATTTTTGTGTTGAAAATTATAAAGCCAATTGGGATGTTGGGTAGAAGGAGAAAGTAGTAATTATAATTGAAATTATATGTTGTATTTTTTTGGTTAATCGCTATATTTGCGGTCACAAAAAATGAATCATGATTAAGATTACTTTACCCGATGGGTCTGTAAAAGAGTTTGCTAAAGGCACTACGCCTCTTGATGTAGCAAAAAGTATTAGCGAAGGTTTAGCCCGAAATGTAATTTCTGCCAGTTTTAACGGCGAAACTGTTGAAACGGCAACAGCCCTAACTACGGATGGCTCTTTAGTGCTTTTTACTTGGAACGATAAAGAAGGTAAAAAAGCGTTTTGGCATTCTACTTCCCACGTAATGGCACAAGTTTTAGAAGAAATGTTTAAAGGAATTAAACTAACACTTGGACCTGCCATTGAAAACGGATTTTATTATGATGTCGATTTTGGAGCGTCTAAAATTTCAGAAACTGATTTTAACGCAATTGAAGACCGTATTTTAGAAATTTCGCGAGAGAAACACGAATTTAAAATGCGACCAGTAACTAAGGCACAAGCTTTAGCGCTTTATAAAGACAATGAATACAAAACAGAGTTAATTTCCAACCTTGAAGACGGAACCATAACTTTTTGCGACCATGCTACTTTTACTGACCTTTGTCGTGGTGGACATATTCCAAATACAGGAATAATTAAAGCCATGAAGATCATGAGTGTGGCTGGAGCTTATTGGCGAGGCGATGAAAAAAACAAACAATTGACTCGTGTTTATGGCATTTCGTTTCCAAAACAAAAAGACTTAACCGAATATTTAGAACTTTTAGAAGAAGCAAAACGCAGGGATCATAGAAAATTAGGGAAAGAATTAGAATTGTTTGCATTTTCTCAAAAAGTAGGACAAGGTTTGCCTCTATGGTTGCCAAAAGGCGCTGCGTTAAGAGATCGATTGGAACAGTTTTTGAAAAAAGCACAAAAGAAAGCGGGTTATGAACAAGTAGTTACACCACACATTGGACAAAAAGAATTGTATGTAACTTCGGGACATTATGCAAAATATGGAGCAGACAGCTTTCAACCCATTACAACACCAGCTGATGGAGAAGAGTTTTTGTTAAAACCAATGAATTGTCCCCACCATTGCGAAATTTACAACGTGCGACCTTGGTCATACAAAGATTTACCAAAACGATATGCCGAATTTGGAACAGTTTACAGATACGAACAAAGTGGCGAATTACATGGCTTAACCAGAGTAAGGGGTTTTACGCAGGACGATGCTCATATTTTTTGTACACCAGACCAATTAGATGCTGAATTTAAAAAAGTAATTGATTTGGTACTTTATGTTTTTGGTTCACTAGGCTTTGAAAACTTTACGGCTCAAATATCACTTAGAGACCAAGTGAATAGAGAAAAATACATTGGAAGTGATGAAAATTGGGAAAAAGCTGAAAATGCAATTATAAATGCAGCTCGAGATAAAAACTTAAACACTGTTGTAGAATATGGAGAAGCTGCTTTTTATGGTCCAAAATTAGATTTCATGGTTAAAGATGCCTTAGGTAGAAGTTGGCAACTTGGAACAATTCAAGTGGATTACAATTTACCGGAACGTTTTGATTTAACCTACAAAGGAGCAGACGATAAATTGCATAGACCAGTAATGATTCATAGAGCTCCTTTTGGTTCTATGGAACGTTTTATTGCAATTTTACTAGAGCATACCGCAGGAAATTTTCCACTTTGGTTGATGCCAGAGCAGGCTATAATCTTGTCTTTGAGTGAGAAATATGAAAATTATGCTAAAAAAGTTTTAGAATTGCTAGAAAATCACGAAATTCGCGCCCTGATTGACAACCGAAACGAAACAATTGGTAAGAAAATTAGAGACGCTGAGGTACAAAAAGTACCATTTATGTTGATTGTTGGTGAGGAGGAAGCAAAAAATGGCACAATATCAGTTCGTCGCCACGGACAAGAAGGAAAAGGAAATAGTACGGTTACTATAAAAGAATTTGCTGAAATAATCAATCAAGAAATCAGTAAAACATTAAAAACATTTGAAGTTTAACTTAAAATAATAAAGCCATAGCAATTAGAAGCAACAAAGGTTATCAACCTAGAGTAGAAAAAAAAGATGCACATCGAATCAATAATTTGATTAGAGTGCCAGAAGTAAGACTTGTAGGTGACAATGTAGAACCAGGCGTATTTAAAATAGCCGAAGCATTAAGACTTGCAGACCAATTTGAGTTGGATTTAGTTGAAATTTCTCCAAATGCAGAGCCACCTGTATGTAAGATAATGGACTATAAGAAGTTTGTTTACATGCAAAAAAAGCGTGAAAAAGAACTTAAAGCAAAATCAACACAAATAGTTGTAAAAGAGATTCGTTTTGGACCTCAAACTGATGAGCATGATTATGATTTTAAACGAAAAAATGCAGAGAAATTCTTAAAAGAAGGATCGAAATTGAAAGCTTTTGTATTTTTTAAAGGACGTTCAATTATATATAAAGATCAAGGACAAATTTTATTGTTACGTTTAGCTACTGATTTAGAAGAATTTGGAAAAGTCGAAGCGATGCCAGTATTGGAAGGAAAACGTATGATAATGTTTATTGCACCAAAAAAGAAAAAATAGGTCTCAAAAAGTCGAAAGGTATAAAGTTAAAAGTCGATAATTAACTTTCAAACATTAGACTTTCGGACATTAGACTAAAAGATAAGTAAGTAAGAATAAATTAAAAAAACTAGGAAAAAATGCCTAAAATGAAAACCAAGTCTAGCGCTAAGAAACGATTTAAAGTTACTGGTTCTGGAAAAATTAAAAGAAAGCACGCTTTTAAAAGTCATATTTTGACTAAAAAGTCTAAAAAACGTAAATTAGCGTTAACACACTCAGCATTAGTACATAGTACTGATATGAAAAGTGTAAAACAACAATTAAGAATTATGTAATAAAGTGATATTGTAGAAAAGTCCAATGGCACAAAAGCTACTGGGCACTATACATATAACTTTTATTTAATAGTTCTTTAGGTTAAAAACAAATTATATAACCTTGGAGTACGGCTCATAAGTTCTTTAGATTAAATTCAAGACGCCTACTACAAAAAAAAATCAAAATTATGCCAAGATCAGTAAATTCTGTTGCTAAAAGAGCAAGAAGAAAAAAAATAATGAAGCAAGCCAAAGGTTTCTTTGGTCGTCGTAAAAACGTTTGGACAGTTGCTAAAAATGCGGTTGAGAAAGCAATGTGCTACGCTTACCGTGATAGAAAAGTGAATAAGAGAAATTTCCGTGCATTATGGATTCAACGTATTAACGCTGGAGCTAGATTGGAAGGGATGAGTTATTCTCAATTTATGGGAAAAGTAAAAGCTAACAATATCGAATTGAACAGAAAAGTTCTTGCAGATTTAGCAATGAATCACCCTGAAGCTTTCAAAGCAATTTTAAATAAAATTAAATAAACGTTTTATCAACACAATTTAGGATTACTTACTTAAATTATTTCTATTTTAAACCCAATCTTTGATTGGGTTTTTTATTTAAAGTGTTAATGACAGTAACGTATTAAAATGTATTTAATGATTTCAGGATTTTACAGAAAAATAGTACTTTTGGGAAAAATATAGTAAACTATGAATTTAATACAATCAATTTGGGAATCCCAATATAAAAACGATATAAACGCTGTAATTCTTGACGTTAGAACTCAGGATGAATTTTTAGAAGGATGTATACCAGGTGCTTTAAATATAGATATTTACAAAGGACAAGGATTTATTTATCAAGTTGAAGAGTTAGATAAATCCAAAAATTATTATGTTTATTGTAAAGCAGGTGGTAGAAGCGCTCAAGCATGCTGTATAATGAAACAGTTAGGTTTTGAAAACGCATATAATTTACTAGGAGGTATTATGGAATGGAATGGTGAAATTGTTCAGCCTTAAGCGTTAATACAGTTTAAATTTAAGAAGTTTAAAACACAAAAAAAATAAAAAAGAATAGACTTATTTTGAAAATAATTTAATTAGTTATGGTAAAAGATTTATTTGAAAGAATACAAAACAATAAAGGGCCACTAGGAAAATGGGCATCCCAAGCAGAAGGATATTTTGTTTTTCCTAAACTTGAAGGCGAACTTGGACCAAGAATGCAGTTTCAAGGGAAAAATATATTAAATTGGAGTTTGAACGATTATTTAGGATTAGCTAATCATCCAGAAGTTCGTAAAGCAGATGCTGATGCCGCAGTAAAATATGGTGCAGCTTATCCAATGGGTGCTCGAATGATGAGTGGTCATACAGATGCCCACGAACAATTAGAGAATGAATTAGCTGCTTTTGTAATGAAAGAATCTGCGTATTTATTGAACTTTGGTTACCAAGGAATTCTATCCACAATAGATGCTTTGGTCACTAAAAACGATGTAATAGTATACGATGTTGATGCTCATGCTTGCATTATTGACGGTGTTCGTTTACATATGGGAAAACGATTTACTTACCGCCATAATGATTTGGAAAGTATGGAGAAAAACCTGCAACGAGCAACTAAATTAGCAGAAGAAACAGGTGGGGGAATTTTATTCATCACAGAAGGCGTTTTTGGAATGCGAGGTCAGCAAGGAAAATTGAAAGAAATTGTTGAAATGAAAAAGAAATACAATTTCCGATTATTAGTAGATGATGCTCATGGTTTCGGGACTCTAGGAAAAACAGGTGCCGGAGCAGGAGAGGAGCAAGATTGTCAAGATGGAATTGATGTTTATTTTTCAACATTTGCAAAATCTATGGCTAGTATTGGTGCATTCGTGGCGGCTGATAAGGACATCATAGATTATTTAAAATACAATTTGCGTTCTCAAATGTTTGCAAAATCGTTACCAATGATTCAAACAGTTGGCGCTTTAAAGCGTTTGGAATTATTAAGAAACCATCCAGAATTGAAAGAAAAATTATGGATTAATGTAAACGCGTTGCAATCAGGTTTACGTGCTAGAAATTTCAATATTGGAGATACGAATACTTGTGTTACGCCTGTTTATTTAGAAGGAAGTGTACCCGAAGCAATGGTAATGGTAAATGATTTAAGAGAAAATTACGGCATATTTTTGTCAATTGTAATTTATCCGGTTATTCCAAAAGGAATTATTTTATTGAGAATGATTCCAACTACATCGCATACCTTATCGGATATAGATGAAACACTTTCAGCTTTTGAAGCAATTCGAGAGAAATTAGAAAATGGAACCTACAAAAAAATTGCAAACGAAACAACAGTTGACGTTTCTTAGTTTTTTTCGTGTGCTTACTAAATAGGCGCATTCATAATTACTCAATTATTTGTATATCAATAAAATAATTGTTATTTTAGAAGAAACAAACCCCGAAATTACCCAAAAAGAGTCAAAAACGGGGTTTTTCTTTAAATGCTATGCCAAAAATACTACGTTTAAGCGAAT
>CANGIF010000044.1 GCA_947453885.1 Flavobacteriaceae bacterium | reverse complement strand
TGATAGTAAAAATTGGAATTTCGTATTGAAATTCGCTTAAACGTAGTATTTTTGGCATAGCATTTAAAGAAAAACCCCGTTTTTGACTCTTTTTGGGTAATTTCGGGGTTTGTTTCTTCTAAAATAACAATTATTTTATTGATATACAAGTAATTGAGTAATTATGAATGCGCCTACTAAAACTTACCAATTGACGTAACAAAATTTCTCCTAAATGAAAATTTATTTTCTCAAATATTGTAACTTTTCTCTCTATAGAGAAATGTATTTTTAGGTATATCTAGGCTTTTGGAAAGAGTTTCAAACAAGTTGAAATTTGTTATGAAAAAAATCTAAGTCTTCATGGGCTTGAAAATACTTTTAATTTAATAAAACTAAATACTACCAATCTGATTTTTTAGTTCCTTTAATGTTAATAATAATTTCATTGACGATTTCATTTATGTTTTTATCAAAACCGAAAACTATACTTGATGTTGCAGATCGAGGTTCTCCATTATTATTAAATAGATTGTATGTATTTGGAAAAAAGCAATTTATTCTATTCATAAAGCCTTTAGATTCATTACAACTTTCCTCTGCCTTAGTTAGCGTTATTTTCATTTTTCCATCTTTAATATCAATGCTAAAATAATATTCTAATGAGTAATAATAATTAGTTAGTAAAATTCTTCTTGTAATACAATTATTCTTTATTCCGTTAAAACTAATATATTCATTTTCAACATTTCCTTTTGAAACTTTATCAGGGTTTGCGTAAGTTTTTTGAATATATTTATTTATTCTTGAGTAGATTTCTTTAGCACTTAAAGAATCTAAAATTATAACTTGTGAAGCATTTTCTATACCATCTTTTGCCATTAAAATATTTTTATGGTATTTATAAGATTTTAAAATACTTGACGAATCAATTAAAGTAATTCCTTTCTTTTTAGCATCTAAAATAGCTTGCCTTTCTTCTTTTGTTTTAGCTTGAGAAAATCCAATAAAACTTTGCAATAATACTAATACTGAAATAATTTTTTTCATATTTCTTATTTTTAAGTTGAAACAAATTTAAACATTTTTACCATTAAAATTTACCCAATAATGAAAATCCCCTAAGTTTTCCCTTTATCCGAACCAACTAAATTATTAGTTTTCGGTATAGTATTTTCAAGTAGCGGGAGAACTTCATCTTATAATTTCATTGAAATTTTTACATTAAAAACTCTAGTGGTCATGTAATTTGGAATTCCATATTGACTTTTGGTATAAACATCCCTAACCCAAGTGTTGGTTATTGAATTTTGGTTGTCAAAAATGTTGAATATTTCAAATCCTACTGATACATCTCTGAATTTTTTGAGCCAATGTCCTTCGGGTCTAAATTTGTTTTTTTCGGTCAACACATACGAAAAACCTACGTCCACTCTGCGGTAATCGCGCAAACGACTTTGATACACATACGGATCTGCATAGGAAGGAGAACCTCCTGGCAAACCAGTATTGTACACTAAATTCAAATAGGCCTTCATAGATGGAATGTTAGGCATGTAATCTTGAAATAAAATGCCAAATTTCAAACGCTGATCAGTTGGTCTGGCTATATATCCTTTATTATCGATATTTTCTTCCGTTTTTAAATATCCAAAACTTAACCACGATTCCGTTCCTGCAACAAATTCGCCATTCAAACGCAAATCCAATCCTTGAGAATAGGCAACAGCATTGTTGTTTGCAGCATATCGAATTCGAACATTGTCTAACGTATATGAATTTACATCGGTCATGGATTTATAGTACATTTCGGTAACTAGCTTAAAAGGTCGTTTCCACATTTTAAAACTGTAATCAAAGCTTCCAACAAAGTGAATTGATTTTTGAGCTTTCACATTGGGTTGAACTGTACCCGTTGAGTCTCTGAGTTCTCTATAAAAAGGCGGCTGCTGGTAAACGCCACCGGAAAGTCTAAAAACAATGTCTTTTTCCCAATTGGGTTTTAGAGCAAATTGTGCTCTCGGACTAAAAACGGTTTGCGCTTTTCCTTGAATATTGTCGCCAGAAACTTCCCATTGTTGGGCTCTGATACCAGCATTGTACCAAACTTTCCAATTTCCAATACTGTCTTTTCTGCTCCATTGCAAATAGGCCGAAAAGCGATCTATTGCTGCAAAATTTTTAGCTCTAACGTTTTTATAAGGTACTAGTGGCCCAACATAAGGATTGTAAGGTTGGTCGTTATGAGGTACATTATGATTGGGAGGATTAATTGAAAAACCTGCCGAATCTATTACCTCCCATTCAATAATTCGATCTCGAATACTTTCTCTTGTGTATTTTAGTCCCCATTCTAATTGGTTTTTCTTAAGATCGTGAAACCCTTTGAGTTCAATATTGGCAATTAAAGCATCTAAATCGTTTCTGGCATGATTCAATTGCGACCCAATTGCCCGACTGTAGGTTACATTTCCAAAGGTGTCCGAACCAATATTGGTATCTACTTCGCCTAGAGAATAGGCCGCGTCAATGTCGTAATATTCTTGTTCAAGTGTGTGATAAACGGACGAAATGAGTTTAAAACTGTTTTTATCGTTCGCTTTAAAAGTTGTTTTTAAAGCTCCAAATTCGGTTTGATAACGGTCTTTTTCTTGCCCTTCATAAAAAACTTGCAGCGCAATAGGTTCTGAAACTGTTCCGAAATTTGTTTGACGCGAAACCGGTTGGTAATTGTATTTGTTTTGTGAAAAATTCCCTAAAAAACTAAATTGCCATTTTGTAGAAGCATTAAATACGATGTTAGTTTGAACATCGGCAAAGGTAGGTTTGTAGTTAGTTTTGGTTTCTTGGCTTTTAACCAACATTGAATTGTCTCGGTAACGAACCCCTGTTACCGCTGTCCATTTTTGATTTTTGGATACATTATCCATTGTGATACTTCCACCAAGAAAACTAATATCGCTTGACAATCCAAATTTAGTAGGCGTCCTGTAAGTAATATCCAACACAGACGATAACTTATCACCGTATTTGGCTTGAAAACCTCCTGCTGAGAAATCTACATTTTGAACCATATCCGTATTGGTAAAACTCAATCCTTCTTGTTGCCCCGAACGCACTAAAAAGGGACGGTAAATTTCAACTTCGTTTACATAGACTAAATTTTCATCGTAATTTCCTCCACGAACTGAATATTGGGTGCTCAACTCATTGCTCATATTTACACCAGGTAATATTTTTAGAATATTTTCTATACCTGCATTTGCACCAGGAATTCTTCTGATAATTTCAGGCTCAATTACTGTAATTCCTTGTACACGTTTTCTATTGTTTACCACTACCACTTCACCCATTTCTTCGGTTTTGTTACTCATAACCGGATTCAATTCAAAATCTTCATTGGGCTTTAATTCCAAAACTAAAGTCGTTGTTTTAAATCCTAAATGAGAAAAAGTAACCGTTACTTTTACATTTGCAGGTACATTTAAGGAATAGAATCCTGCGCTGTTGGTTAAAGTTTTAGTGGTGCCTGCGGTAATGTTTACCTTTTCAACGGGATTGTTGTTTTCGTCTAAAATCACACCTTTTAATCGAGCAGTTTGAGAAAAAATAGCGGTTGTAAATGCGAATGATGCTAGTAATATAAAAAAGTGTATTGTTTTCAAAATGATGCGTAAGTTTATTTTTGACTTCTAAAAAATGATGTTTCAAAGATAGTAGAATTTCCAACATTATCAGTAACGATAACTTTCAAATCATTTTTACCTTCTAAAGTTACATTGTCTTCAAAATTATAGGTTAATGTTTTTGTTTTGTATTCGTATTCAAACAGTGCCCATTTACCGTTTAAATAGCAATTGTATTCTTTAATTCCAGACAACTCATCGCTGACACTAAGCTCTATTTTTGTATCGGCGCTTATCCATTTGTTATCAATGTTTTTAATGGGAATTATCTTTGGTGCAACTGTGTCTTTTAACAAAGTAAATATGCCTAGTTCTTTTGTTTTAGCAGTAAAAAGCGTTCCTTTTCTTCTCGTTGGAATGTATTCTAGTTTTTTCTTATCGATTTTTACTAAAATAACTTTACTAAGTTCGGATTCAGTATGTTTGGTGTCATCAATTGCAATAGTATAACTGTTTTGAACAGGAATAGTTGCATTATGAATGTGAATAGTGTCCTTTTTAACTTCAAAATCTAAATAAAAATCATAATAAAAAGTACCGGCTGGAAAAAAAACATCAACATTGTCTTTAGCAAAATTACTGTCAAGTGTTGCTTTTACAAAATAGGCAGCATGTTTTGGTTTTTCACTTTGAATTGGTTTTTGTATGGAATAGTCAACGGGAATAGTAATAACAGTGGTGTTGTTTTCAAAATCAGAAATTTCAATTCTGTACGATTTTTGAAGGTTAGGCGATTCCATAGTAACTATTCCGTAATCATTGTCGGTACTAATAATGCTTAAAGGATAGGGATTCTGCATGAACAATTGTTGTACCCTTTGATTGGTTTGAACATACCTTGGATAATCAATTAACGCGTTTACAAATTTAAATTCATCAAATGAAAAGGTATCAAATTTATACTCAAAAATGGATTTACCGTTACAAAACAAAGCAACTTTGTACACTCCAAATTTAGAATACGACTTGTCAAACATGTCAAAAGTATTGATACCAAAACCCATTTTACCATTCAAAAATACTCTTTCAGCCAAATAGGATCCGTCTTTTTGCTGTGCTAAACTGCATACAACGGGTTGGTTTGATTTGTTTACAATAGACTGTTCTCCAAGTGGGTATAAAATCAAACTAGAAATTGAAGGTTTTTTCGTGTCAATAAATTCCTTATTAAATCCAAAAAACATAGGATTAATAATTTTTTCAGTTTTAGTATCTCTAAACTCAAAATGCAAATGAGGCCCGCCAGAACCTCCTGTATTTCCTGAAAAAGCAATTAAATCGCCTTTCTTAACAGGTAATTCATCCAACTTTGGAAAAACCTCTATCTCGTACTTATTTTCTGAATATTGAATTTTTTTAATGTAGCTTTCAATAGGATTGTTCGCTTTTTGTAAATGACCGTAAACCGTTGTATATCCATTGGGATGCGTAATATACAGTGCTTTTCCGTATCCGAAATTTGAAATTTTTATTCTTGAAACATAGCCATCCGCTGCAGCAAAAACAGGAAGACCTTCCATTTTATTTGTTTTTATATCAAAACCGGAATGAATGTGATTGTTTCGTAATTCACCAAAATTTCCAGACAGTTGCATAGGAATGTCAAGTGGTGAGCGAAAATAATCTTTGGGATAGTTGGTTTGACAATACAAACTGGTAGGAATCAAAAAAAGAAGCAAGAGAAATTTCATACTAAAGATTTTTGCTAATATAAAAATAAGTTCAAACAAATTAAAAAAAACTTACTATTGTATTCGATTGAATATCATAATTTTATAAAACACATACCTTAATTCATTTTTTTTGGAAAAAACATTAGATTAATTCAATAGGAATTATAACTTTGTAAAATTCGTAATGGACTTTGAAATAGAATGAGTGAAATTGTAGAAATTATTGATTCTCTTGAAAGTAAGCTTAAAAAACTTTTAGCAAAAATTGAAAGTTTAGAGCATACACTTTTAGAATTAAACGCTAATTTAAAAACAGCTACAATGCTATCCAATCAACAAAATCAAGAAATTGAGATGTTAAAAAAAAAGATAGTTTCACTTAAAATGGCAAATTCATTACTTGGCAGTGACGAAAATAAAAAAGATACAAAGCTGAAAATAAATTCATTAATTCGTGAAATAGATTATTGCATAGCTCAATTATCAGAATAGTAAATTATGGACGAAAAGCTTAAAATTAAAATATCAATTGCTGATCGCGTTTATCCACTAACAGTAGATTTCGCTCAGGAGGAAGGCATGAGAAGTGCTTCTAAAAAAATTGATCTAATGATAAAGCAATTTGAAGAAAATTATGCTGTGAGAGATAAACAAGACGTTTTGGCTATGTGTGCATTACAATTTGCTTCACAATTAGAACAAAAAAAAATAGACACATCTAGTGATGGCGAAGCAGCCATTGAACGATTGACTAAAATTAATGAGTTATTGACGCTTTATATTGATAAATAAAACAACGTTCTTTACATAAACTAAAATACTGCCTACATTAGTTTTTTATTTGATAAACTCAACACTAACAATTTAGAATGAGCAAATCATCACTACTAAAGCATGCCGAATTCATTTCGGAAACTTGAACAGTGAGTTAGCTCAAAACTTGTCTTCTCGAGTTTATACAATTCATTCTGATGTAGGTTTTTTTATAATTTTTTTTAACACATAATATGGAAATAGTACTATTATTAATTATCGGAATAGCAGGAATAGCGGGTGGCTTTGGAGTGGCAAAATACATGGAAAAAAACAACATTTCCAATTTGATTAAAAATGCAAAAAAAGAAGCCGCTTCAATTTTAAAAGATGCCAATTTAGAAGCAGAAAACATCAAAAAAGACAAAATTCTTCAAGCTAAAGAAAAATTCATTGAACTAAAAGCAGAACACGAACAAGTAATTTTGAGTCGTGACAAAAAAGTAGCTGAAATTGAAAAAAGAATCAGAGACAAAGAATCGCAAGTTTCTAGCGAATTATCCAAAGCCAAAAAAGTAAACGATGATTTTGAAGCTAAAAAAGAAGAATACGCTTCAAAAATTGAAATGCTTGAGAAAAAACAATTGGAAGTGGAAAAAATGCACAAAAGCCAATTGAACCAACTTGAAGTAATTTCTGGTTTATCTGCTGAAGCAGCAAAAGAACAATTGGTTGAAGGATTGAAAGGTGAAGCCAAATCAAAAGCAATGTCGTTTATTCAAGACACTATTGAAGAAGCTAAATTAACCGCGCAACAAGAAGCTAAAAAAATAATAATCAACACCATTCAACGTGTTGGAACAGAAGAAGCTGTTGAAAATTGCGTTTCAGTATTCAACATCGAATCTGACGATGTAAAAGGAAGAATTATTGGTCGTGAAGGTAGAAATATCCGTGCGCTTGAAGCTGCTACAGGTGTTGAAATTATTGTTGACGATACTCCTGAAGCCATTATTTTATCGTGCTTTGATCCAGTTAGAAGAGAAATTGCTCGTTTATCACTTCATAAATTAGTTACCGATGGTAGAATTCATCCTGCAAGAATTGAAGAAGTTGTTGCCAAAACAACGAAACAAATTGACGATGAAATTATAGAAGTTGGAAAAAGAACCGTAATTGATTTAGGTATTCATGGATTGCATCCCGAATTAATTAAAGTAGTTGGACGAATGAAATATCGTTCTTCTTACGGTCAAAACTTGTTGCAACACTCTCGTGAAGTTTCAAAACTTTGTGGAATTATGGCTGCCGAACTAGGATTGAACGTTAAACTTGCCAAACGTGCCGGATTACTTCATGATATTGGGAAAGTACCAGATGCTGAAAGCGATTTGCCACATGCCCTTTTAGGTATGCAATGGGCCGAGAAATATGGCGAAAAAGAAGACGTATGCAACGCAATTGGTGCGCATCACGACGAAATTGAAATGAAATCGTTGCTATCACCAATAATTCAAGTATGCGACGCCATTTCGGGTGCACGACCAGGCGCTAGAAGACAGGTTTTAGATTCTTACATTCAACGTTTGAAAGACTTAGAAGAAGTTGCTTTTGGATTTGGTGGCGTTAAAAATGCGTATGCAATTCAAGCAGGTAGAGAATTGAGAGTAATTGTAGAAAGTGAAAAAGTTAGCGATGAACATGCAGCGACCTTATCATTTGAAATCTCTCAAAAAATTCAAACAGAAATGACTTATCCGGGTCAGGTAAAAGTTACCGTAATCAGAGAAACAAGAGCTGTAAATATTGCTAAATAAGCAACAAATAAATTTCTTTATCAACAAGAGGCTGTCCTAAAAAGGCAGCCTTTTCTGTTTTTTACAAATAATTGAATTTCACGACAGTTTTCAGTACCTAACCCATTTAATATTTGCAATCAGCTGGAAATAAACGTGTTTACAGTACCTACAAAAAGTATATCCATTCTACAACACCTCATTTCTTTTTAACTTATGGCTACAGCATTTTAACCTAAAGAGGTTTCATGAACCCTTGTGCTTGTTTCTTCATGCTTTGAATCTGTTTATTGAAACCGTGAGACTATACATTCAAATCTTGAGGCAATATATTAAATACCCTCTCCCAAAAACCTTTAACAAAACCGCCCCAACCACAGTAACCGAATGGCTGAAAGGAAAAACCCTGGCAGAAATTAAGGCAATTATGAAATTATGAGTTATGAATTATGTGTTTTGAGTTGGTTGAAGGTTTTTTGTATATTTGGGAAATATATAGCGTAAGGCGTTAAGAAAATATTTACAAGTTATATATTATAGTCATCCGAAACAGTTAAAAGGAAATTATAAAATATGAGACCAAAAATAATGTATATTGAAAATAAAGCCGAAGGTCACAGTGGTTCAGCTTGGATTGGTGTTGCTGAATTTTCAAAATCTGGACAGACTGTTTACTTTAACAATAAAGCATTAAAGAAACTTAAAACAACTGGAATCAGTGGAAATCATTATGACATTGAAACTGGAGAAGAATATTGGATTTCTGGTGTCAAGAAAAATGGAGAAGATAGACATTGGGCAGGCGGAGGAAAAGTGATACTTGACGAAAATTGCGCGGAAGAATATTTGAAATTAATAAACGTTGAAAACGTTGATGAAAGAAAATATATTGTAGTGAAAATTGAGAAAACAGATAAAAGTAGATTCAACGAAATAGAAAACGCTGAACTTGAGTTGGAAAATCAAAGTTTGGAAGCAAGATATTGGGACAATAACCGAAAAAAGTTGCTTTAAAGCTACAGCACTCAACAACTACTTCAACGGATTTGGAATAATTTGGCAAATTCGAAAAAGCATTAATTAAGTTCAAAACTCTCATGCTCTTATGTACCTAACGATATCGGGAGAAAAATGAAAAAAATTAACTGATAGTGAATGAGAACAAGCGAGACGCTTGCAAGAGCAGATAAGGTTAGAGTTTTGTGTTAGTGGTATTATTTAATAATCTTATAAAATTGGAACTTGTTTTTTTTTATGTACTTTTGAATATAAATTTTTAAGCAAATGAACCTAATAGAAAACCATACTAAAGACATTTTAAATTTATGTAAAGCGCATAAAGTAAAATCTTTATATGCTTTTGGTTCCGTTGTAACAGACAAATTTACTAACGAAAGTGATATTGATTTAATTGTTGATTTTGAAAATTTAGATGTGTTAGAGTATGGCGATAATTATTATAATTTAAAGTTTTCACTTGAAAATGTTTTGCAAAGAAATGTTGATTTACTAGAAGAAAAGGCTTTAAAAAATCCATACTTTAAAAAAATAGTAAATCAAAATAAAGTATTGATTTATGGATACTAACATCAAAACTTGGCTTTATGATATTCAAAGTTCAATAAATGAAATTGAAAGTTATTTTATTGCAATTCCAAAAATGTTTGAAAGCTACCAAAATGATATAAAGACCAAAAGAGCCGTCGAAAGAAATATTGAAATCATTGGTGAAGCAATGAGTCGAATTCTTAAAGAAAATAACACTATTGAGATTTCAAATTCAAGAAAAATAGTTGATGTAAGAAATAGAATAATTCATGGTTACGATTCTGTTTCTGATGATGTAATTTGGGGAATTGTGATTAAGAATTTACCTGTTTTACAAAAGGAAGTAGCAATCTTACTCAACGAATAAAAGCACTATCTCTTTTGTTATCATTAGCAACGAGTAACTAAATAAAATCCCTACTTTTGCTTGTATACAATGAGTCCTTGATTAAAATTTATAGTATTTAAAAATAAATTAATGAAAATAAAAAAACTATTAGGTGGAATATTATTTAAAATAACTAACAAAAATGAAGTTTTCGAAAATAATATTTTGAATGGAAAAACTATTAAAACAACAAAAGCAACGGTTTCAAAAATAAAAGAAGTTGATACAGATTGGTATAATAGATTAGCACAAAATAGTGAATGTATTTATGAAGTAGGTTGTAATATTGGACAAACAGCTGTATATGCACTTACAAACGATAATGTAAAAAAAATTTTACTTGTAGATCCAAATCCTGAAGCACTGAGCGTTGCAAATAAAAACCTAATTCATAACAATTTAATCCATAAATCTCAATCATTTTTAGGGTTTGTAAGTAATAAAATAGGCGAAAAATTAGATTTCTATACAATTGGAACAGGTGCAGCCGGAAGTATGTATGCGTCGCATGCAGAAACCGCCGCTGCTATTGGAAGTAAGATATAAGTTAATACAGTTACACTTGACCATTTAGCTAGTTATATAGGTTGGTTGCCTAACTTTATCAAAATTGAAGTAGAAGGAGCAGAAGGTTTAGTACTACAGGGTGGTAAAAATTTAGCAAAACAAACTAAAATTAAATTTTTAGTTGAAATGCATTCAAATGCAGATTTAACTATGGAAGACAATGCAAACTTAATTTTAAAATGGTGTTCAGAAGTAGGTTATAAAGCTTATTATATGAAAACAAAAGAAGAAATTGAAACAGCTGATGCAATAAAAAATCGTGGTAGATGCCATTTATTATTATTAGAAAAAACAGTTGATTTTCCAGAATATTTAAAATAATCCCCTTTTAACTCTTTTTTGCTGTAAATATCTACTAAAAATTTAAAATGAACTGTAGCGTTTGCAACAAGGTTACTCAGATTAGCTTATTAATAACTGCTACGACTACCAATTTTTGTACAGTGTATTACATTCCAATGTTAAGGTTTTACTCTAACTAAAAACTTAACATTGACTTGTTCATAATTAGTTTACTTTTGTTTAACCTTAATTTAATACAAGAAATAAAATAATACCTTTTTATAATGGAAGAAAATAATTTAGCGACTACCAATACTCCCGAAACGGAAAATGCCGCAACTAATGAACAGGCAACAACGAAAAAAGAAGTTGTTTCACGAAAACCAGCTGTTAAAAAAACAGTTGTTCAACCAAAATTGGAAGATACTCTTGTTCCTGCTGCCATAGAATCTACTAGTGACCTACTTCATACAGATGTAATAGTTGAAATAGAAAATAGTACCTCTCATTCCTTTGAAAAATTGGATAAAAAGAATCTTAAAAAATTAAAACAATTGAAAGAGAAAGTGAAAAAGAAAGAGAAAAAAGCAATTGATAAGCAAAAAGAAAAAGAGAAAAAAGCGAAGAAAAAGAAAAAAAACAAAGCAAAAAAAGACAAAGCCAAAAACAAATTGAAAGAGAAAAAGGCTAAGAAAAAAAGAATTGGAAAAAAGAAAAAATCAAAGAAATAATTATTACAAGAAAATCGAAAGTGTTCCTTTCGATTTTTTTTGGTTTTACATTATACTGACTATAAACACCTTATGAAAATTAAAACAAACTATAGCGTTTGAATGTAGTTAAAAAATGAGCGTAAGCAATTGATGGTGTTTAACTACTTGACCAATTGGGATGGCATATTTAATTTCTTGGATGAAAATTGAGCAGTACGTTTCGTAAAAATTTCCTGTCCAAATGAACGTATATCTCTGTGGTAGTAATCGATTCGTGACCTAGCATTAACTGAATAGATCTTAAATCGGCACCGTTTTCTAACAAATGTGTGGCAAACGAATGTCTAAAAGTATGGGGACTTATTGTTTTGTTCAAATGTACGGCTACTGCTAATTCTTTAATTATTGTAAAAATCATGGCACGTGTCAGTTGTTTCCCTCTTCTATTTAAGAACAATGTGTCTTCAAACCCTTTTTGAATGGGCAAATGACACCTGATTAGTTGGGTGTAAATTTCAATGTACTTTTGGGTTTGTTTTCCAAGTGGTACAAATCGTTGTTTGTTTCCTTTTCCGGTTACTTTTACAAAGCCTTCGTCAAAAAACACATCCGAAATTTTTAAGGCAACTAATTCTGAAACTCGAAGGCCACAACCATACAGTGTTTCTAACATTGCTCTATTGCGCTCACCTTCTTTTGTTGATAAATCTATAGCATTTATTAGTAAATCAATTTCGCTGACGGCTAAAGTATCTGGTAATTTCCTTCCCGTTTTTGGGGTTTCTATAAGTTCAAGAGGATTGTCTTTTCGGTAATCTTCAAAAATTAAATAGTTAAAAAAACTCTTTAAACCCGAAAGAATCCTTGCTTGAGATCGGGCATTTACTTCTTTTGAAATGTGGTAAATAAAATCTTGTACGGTTTCTTCCGTAATGGCAATTGGCGTTACTTGTATGTTCTTTTCCGTTAAAAAAAAACACAACCTTTTGATGTCAAATGTATAGTTTGCTACTGTGTTTTTGGACAATCCTCTTTCAATTTGCAAAAAAGATTGGTACGATTTAATGTAAAAATCCCAATTGGTTTTTGTCATTGTCACTTCCTATTTAATTGTAGTCTTTGTACCTCCAAAGTAAACCGTTTTTGCTGTCGTATTTTTCAATTATTTCCTCTGAATTCAATTGATTCAATATGTCTTGGCTTTTTTCTACCGTGCAATTCATTAAAAATGAAAATTCCATTTCGGTCATGTAATTGTACTTTTGAAAAAGCGCTTCTGGCTGAACCGTATTTGGTTTTTTTATACAATCCGGCAAAAGTTCTGTCACTATAGATTCTAATTTTTCATACGTTTGCAAACCTTTTACACTTACATTTTTAGTTTCGTTTATAAAAAATAGTGTGGGAAAGGTTTTAATTTCATTGTACTGAGCTAATCGTAAATCGTCTAAAAACAAATCAACGGCTTTAGTTCGAATGTCTTTTAATAAAACAGCGGCATCTAAGCCACATTTTAAAGCGGCATCTTCAATAAATTCTGTTTTTGTTATATTCTTTTTTTCAATAAAAACCATTTCTTTTAGCCTACTCAAAAACAACACTGCATTTTCTTTGCTTTGCAATTGTGCTGCTTTAAAGGCAATTGAAGGCGGAAAAGAAGATTCTAGCGGATCTTCAATCCAAACATCGCCATCAATTGGTGTGCTAAATTGTTGGCTTACGTCCTCCCAATGTGTGGCAACATCATTTGGATTTGCAATATT
Source organism: Flavobacteriaceae bacterium (assembly GCA_947453885.1). Classification (GTDB taxonomy): domain Bacteria; phylum Bacteroidota; class Bacteroidia; order Flavobacteriales; family Flavobacteriaceae; genus Flavobacterium. The sequence goes on along the minus strand of CANGIF010000044.1, from coordinate 8,953 downwards.
TCCTCGGTTAAAATTTACCCAAGAAGGCAATAAACCGCCCATTCTGTATTCTATTTCAATAAAATCATCGTATTCTAATTGTAATTTTCTTAAAATAGGTTGGATTACCCAACAAGTAGAACAAATTGGATCGGTGAAATATAAAATTTTAAGTGGTTTTTTAGCTTGCGTTACTTTGTTTTTGGAAGAAATTAAAGGCAATAAAAAATTTCTTTCGTTATTTGATAATGGATTTAGAAACAATTCTTTAATTGCCCTACCCTGTTCTAAATGGCTTTTAACTTCTGAAGCTCTAGAATGGTAATAGTTACTAAAGGCATTGACTGGATCTTTAAATTTTAGCAAACACTCTGTAACAACCTTTGCATCGTGAAGTGCATTAGTTGTTCCTGCGCTTGTAAACGGTAACGCCAAATGGGCTGCATCGCCAATTAATACAATGTTGTTTTTATTAAAACTCGGCAACAAATCAAAATCTCTAGTATTCCAAATGTAAGTAGTGCTGAAATCATTTCCATCAAGAACTTCTTTTACTTCTATTGGAAATTCCTTCAATAAATCATAACAAAAGGATTTCAAATCTTGCTCATTGTGTTGTAACGGATCTACTAAAGCAATGTCGTATTGCATGAACCAAACAAAATCGTTGTTATTGGTTGGTATGTAGCCAAAAGACAACCCTTTTTCGCTGTGTTGTATTTTTTGAAACATGGTTTTTACATGCCTAGCACTTAATTTTGTACTGGAAACACCCACAATCTCTTTAATAACCATTGGTGTAAAATCCGTTGGTCCAAAAATGGCTTCTCGCACTTTAGAATTACTACCGTCTGAACCAATAAAAATATCGCCGTATTCTATTGTGCCATTTTCAAAAACAGCAGCAACCGCACGTTCGTTAGCATATATAAAATGAGAAAAAACACGATTGTGTTCGACAATTGAATTGGGCAATAAATGGTACAAATAATCGATTAAATCAATTCGTTTTATACAGTACCAAGGATCTAATTTAATTTTGATTAGCTCTTCGCCATTTGGTCGTTTCAAACTGTAAAGATCAATTTTAGCTTTTTGAAGTTTTTTGTGGGATTTACTATCTAAACTTTGAATAATTCCCATTCCATTTGAATCCATTAAAAAAGCGTGTCCTCTTGTTTCAATCTGCTTCGATTTTTCACAAACAACTACTTCCCAATTGTTTTTTAGCAACATTACACTAACGGTTAATCCTGCAATACCTCCACCAATTACTACTGCTTTCATTAAAAAATAGTTTGAATTCTTTGCATTGCTTCTGTCAGTATTTCTTCAGAAGTCGCAAAACTTAAACGTAAATAACCATCAGATCCATCTCCAAACCACTGTTTTAAACCCGGTACAACAGCTACTTTAGCCTCTTTTAAAATTTTTTCCTGTAATTCCAAACTAGAACTATTGGTCGCTTTAATATCGACAAAGGCAACATAACAACCTTCGGGTGCGCTGCACTTAAAATTAGGTATAGCATTTAGCTTTTCAACAACTAGATCTCGCATCGTTTGCAAATGAGCAACAAAACCATGTAGCCAATATTCGCAGTCATTTAAAGCTGTCATGGCTGCTACTTGCGATAAAATAGAAGCGCCATGAATGGTTGATTGGTGTAATGAGGCTTCAAATATTTTGGAATAATGAACTGTTGTATGAGCCATAATTGCACCTATTCGTAAGCCTGCCAATCCATACGATTTACTAAATCCTGTAACGGTTATGGTTTGCGCTCTTATTGCCTCATTTATAGAAGCAATACTTGTAAAAACATGTGGTGCAAAAACAATATCACTCCAAATTTCATCCGACAAAATGATTAAATTATGGCGTACAGCTAGTGTTCCTAAAGTTTCTAATTCCTGTTTTGTGAAAACTTTTCCTGTTGGATTTAAAGGATTGCACAAACAAATCATTTTTGTTTTTGGTCCAATTAATGCTTCCAAATAGGTAAAATCCAATGCTTCACAATTTTGTGGAATAGCAAACGAAACGGCTTTAGCCCCTACTGTTTCTATTGAATATCTAAAAAGAAAATCTACTGGATTGAATATAATGGCTTCGTCACCAGCCGATAAAAACGCTTTACAAACGGTGTAAATTCCAAAAGCGGCACTATCTACTGGCAGCGTAAATTGTGCCTCAACAGGTACGTTACGCTTTTTTCGAAAAAAATGAGCCAAACTTTCTTTAAATTCCGAAAGCCCTTCTGCGTTTCCGTAACTAAAATAACGGTCTTTGGAATATTTTGCAATTGCTTCGTGAATTTCGGGAGCACAAGGAAAATCAGGATCGGCAGCGGTTAATGGAATGACATCTTTAGGATAAGTTGCCCATCGTAAATTAAAGGCACGCTTTTGTAAAATTTCTAAATTAACGGATTGGTTTTGAAACATTATATTTTTTACTTGTATTATACGTTGTTGGTTTTTTTGAAAATGTAAATTTATAAGAAATTATAAACTTTTTTTGCTAAAATAGATTTTATTTAAAAATGATTTTTATCAGCTTTTATGTAAGTTAACCCCTATAATTTTGTCAAATAATTTAAAAACTAAATCAAATATGAAAAAAATCGTATTAATTGCAGGAATTGTATTGTTCGGAATGAATGTAAATGCACAAGACAAAGGAAAAGGATTACAAGGCACTTGGTGGGTAGCAGGAGAAATTTCTTCTTCCACTTCAACAACTGGTAATGCAAAATCTAGTGACAACATGATTTTACCAATTGCTGGTTATTTTATTGCTCCTTCAACAACAATTGGATTAGGAGTTGGTGTTATTAATTCAAAAGTTGATAATGGTGTTACTACAACTAAAGATGTTGCTACAACAGTAATTAAACCCTTAATTAGAAAATACTGGAATGTAAGCGGTAATTTATTTTTCTACGGTCAAGCTGCATTACCTATAACTATGGGTAAAGACAACATTTCAAATGGAAAAACCAGTTCTTTTGCTTTAGAAGTTGCGCCTGGTTTTGATTATGTAATCAATAAATGGTTAACTGTTGAATCGTCTTTTACAGTGTTTAATGTTGGACAAACTACAGAAACACCTCAAACTGGTGACAAAACAACAAAATTCTATTTTGGTGCAAATCCAATGAATTCTGTTGCCGACAGAACTTTAGGCAGCCTACAATTAGGGATTAAATTCCTTTTCTAAAAAAAAGCCCCCCTTTTTGTAAAGCAATTTACAATCAAAAAGCCGTTTCAAAATGTATTTTTTGGAACGGCATTTTTGTAGTTGTACACTTGAACAAACGGCACTTTAATGCTGTAATTTTATTTAAAAATATAAAATGAGCATTGTTTGAAAACAAGCATCAAAGTGAAATAATAAAATTCGGTGCTTATTTTAAATAAGCTTCAATGATTATTTTTTTCTGGTGCATCATTATTTCAAATGCGTTGGGTTTGCTCATTAATGCACCTAAATTTTCGGGTAACACTTGCCAGCGAAGTCCAAATTTGTCTTTACACCAACCGCATTGCACCTCTTCTCCCTCTTTCGTAAAATAGTTCCAAAATTGGTCGATTTCAATTTGGTCTTTACAATTAATTGCAAATGCCAAAGCATCATTAAATGCGTGGTGTGCATTTGCTGTACTCATAAACGTATATTTTTTTTCAAAAAGATACACTTCACACATTTCTGTATTTCCACTAGGTGTTTCTCCAAGTGGAATTACTGGTCCGTTTTGAAAATTTTCTCCAAAAATAGTTTTGTAATAGTTTGTTACTTCTGCTATTGTTCCTCCTTCTGTGTGAAACCAAAGACAAGGAACTATTTTATGCTGATTCATATTTTTTAGTTTTTTTGTCCAAATGTAAGTAAGTTATTGTCTGGGTCAAGCAGTGAAAATTCTTTTTGTCCCCAAGGTTGAAGCCGCAAACCACCGTTTGGGTGAATTTGTATATTGTTTTCAAGCAATGATTGATAAAGAGTGTCTATGTCGTCCGTTCTGATGTAAACTTGTCCGTAATTTTTTTTTGGGTCAAGTGTTTTAAATCCAAAAAAGTGAATTTCTATTTTGTCCTTTCCAACAATTAAATAGTCATCGAATTCTCCGAGTACTTTAAAATTCAATTGGTTTACGTAAAAATTCTTTGTAAGAATTTTGTCACGCATTGGCAACTTTGGATTAATAATTGTTAGCATACTTTCAAGTTTTCTATGGTCTGTCTTTTTTGTGGTTTCAATCGTGATTTTTTTAATTTTGAAGAGTGCGCATTATTTATCTAAAATACTTGGAACGTCAGGTATTGTTGCCATTTTGCTCATTGTTGGTTTCTTGACCATCGCCATTGGGGTGCAATACATTATCAGTTCCATATTGAGTATTGTTCGTGGAGTTTAAGTTTTTATAAGGGGGTTATTAATTCCGCAAAGTCGGGACGTTTGTGGAGCATTGAATAGCTTTGGACAGAAATATTTTGTAAAGTCGTAATACCTTATTTTCATTCGATTTGTCTTTTAAAAAACATCCAACTTTCTACAAAAACATCTATATCCTTTGGATTGTTATGTTCTCCATTGAGTACTTTTAACAATACAATTTCTGGTTTCGTTTTTTCTTTATAGGTGTACCTTTCAATTGTTTTGCCATCAGTAGGATCAGTATCTGGTAAAGTTTCCATGGTTGGATCTCCGCTATAACCTGCTAATGATGCCCAGTAATGGAATGTTTGGTCAGTAGAGCGAACCAATCCCTTATTTTTAACATTTCCACCATTATAAGGATTGGTAGCATCACTTGTGCCATTGATAATCATCACGGGAATAGGTTTTAGCTTTTCGATGCAATCCATATTTGAAGTATCGGGTATATTGGCCACTATAGCAGTAATCGCTTTAATTTTTTCGGGCATTGTGAATGCTAATTTATACGCCATGTGACCACCGCCTGAAGTGCCGATAACAAACACCCTTTTAGGGTTTGCTTTAAATTTATCTACACAATAATCTATCATTTTTGAAAAAAAGGTGTTTTCATCAATATTTTCAACATTTGCAGCTGCGGGCGCATTTTTTCTGCACTCATTCCAGTTTTTCTTATACCCATCTGGAAAAACCAATAAAAGATTTTCACTTTCAGATAATGCCATTAACTTATTTGTACCCTTCATAGATTTAATACCATTTCCGCCTGAACCATGCAAGATGAATAGAAGATTTTTATTAGGATTATTGTTATTAGGCATATTGAAATGAAATGTCCTATAGTTCCCATCAATCAACAAAGAGTCACTTATTACTTGAGATTGACTAGCGACTGAAAATAGTAGTATTAAAAATGCAACGAGTGTTTTTAAGTCAAATTTCATGTTTTGTATTGATTTTATGATTTGTTAAAATGTAAATTAAATGCGTGAAGCAAAAGTAAATAAAGTTATAATTCAGCACATACAATTTAGCTTACAACTTTTATTGTTTGTGGTTAATATTTCCTCAATATCGAAAGACGATGCAGAACATTTCAAAGGAACAAGTTGGCATCTACTTTTTTGTTTAGCCTATTCTTTTTGCGGACAGTTTACTTTATAATATGCAATAATTTCATCGATTTGGTTTCTCTTATAAACTTTATCATTTATTTTGTCCACTAAAGCAGGACAATCATAAAAGAACGCACTCATTTTTTTTCTAAAAGCCCCTGTACTCGGATCAATCATAGTGCCATCTTTTTTAACTAAAATTCCTGAGCCGAATTTATAAAATCTTCCGGTTCCCTTACCTCCAAAACCATTTGAGTTGACCATGTAACCTGTTCCAGAAAAAACATAACTGCTTATAACATCTTCTTTAATAATCCTTAATAGCATGTAGGTGGTATCAAATGCGTATAAGGCATTCAAATCAAGAAAATTCCTTAATTTTCTCAAAACAAATTGCTCGTCGTTATATTTAAAACCTACTTCGTAAATTGTACTTAAATCCAATTTTTGCCTTTCGCCATTTGCATCATAATATTTTAAGGCGAATTGGGTGGCTTCAAAATTTATTTCAAAGGCTTATTGTTTTATTGACAATTAATTTCTGAAGATTTGAAAATTTTTACCCATTTATCTTGTAGTTCCCTTTTTATTTCAGCAGTTCTTGTAGCCCAAAAACTTACATATATTTCGTTTTTACCTTGAACTGCATACCAAATTTGTGATTCTGTTGGACTTTCTATTTTATAAATGTACCAAGGACAATTTGCTTTTTCGTCATTTTCAATCATTGTTTTTTTTGCACTTGAAGCATTTTTCTTTACCCGATTATACAATTCTTCAATTTTATCTGTAACTGGAACATACATTGAACCTCGAAAAATATAAGTAGTTCCAATTTCAGTGAAGTTTTCAAATGTTTCTGATCCTTTAAGCAATTCAATCATTACTTGCGAATCACTTTTTTGTTGGTCTGCAATATGCCATTTTTCAGCTTTTGGCCAATCAATTTTTACTAATTCTGATTTCCCTTTAGTTTGAGATACAGCTTGTAAGGAAGAAGTAACAGTTAAAATTAATACTGTGATTTTAAATAGTTTTTTCATTTTTTTTAGTGTTAAATATTTCATTTTCTTTGTTTTGGTTTTTGTTCGAAAAAGCTTTCTGCCAAATAATAAATAAACGCAACTCGTATTGCGTTTTTCTGAATTGTCGTCTCAAATATATAAAAAACGACTCACAAATCTAAATTTCCTAAAAAGTAAACTTTAATTAGTTGTAGGGCAACCAAGCTTAAGAAAGCATACTAAAAAAACTACTCCTTTGTAGCGTTGTAGTTGGTGTTGGTTTTTTTTACGGGCACGGTAAATTCCTTCCGTTCAACAGGAGTTGCCTTGTTCGTGCTACGCACGCAACGAAACTCTAGCTGTTGTGCGACGTATTTTCTGTACGTTATTTTAATCCCAATCGTCCAAATCTTTAGAATCTTCCGTAGTAGTTTCTTTCGGAATTGGTCTTTTAAATTGTTCTATTATTTCTGTTATTACTTGGTTAGAAACTAAAGATAACTGCAAACCGACAATAATTAACAAACCTCCTAATAGAGTAAAGTTAGTTTTGTCTGCAATTTTTTTAGGAAGTTCAAGTAACGTTTTAGGGTCAAAGTCTTCTGTATAATTTACGCTTATGTCAGTAAGTTGAGCAATTGCAATAAAGACAATTCCTGCAACTAATATTAACCGACCAAACACTCTAACAGATTCAGCAGAACCAACAATTGTTTTTATTTCATTATCCATCTTAAAAAATATTTATTATGATTACTATTCCAATACTTCCGTTTATAATTACAATTCTAGGGTTTTCCATTCTCCTTCTCCAGATTGGTTATTTTTTTGGAACTTGTGCTAGAGGTCGAAAAAAAAGATGATTTTTTGTTTTTTAATAAAACAGCAAAAAAATCTGTTTCTAAAGTCCAATAACTAACACCACAAGAAAAAATAAAAATGCCAGATAATATCGTTAATAATTCCCAATTACTTTTATCAGAAAGTATATTCTTTTTGTTAGGTTTATACATTCCTTTTATTGATAATGTGTTTTTACAATTATCTAAAAACATTACAATATCTTGTTCTTTTTTACGATGTAAAAAGTCAATTTCATTTTGTGGAGTTATATTTAGTATGCTTATAGACCATTTGAATTTGTTAATTCTTGAATATTCATCAGATTCTGGACCAAAAAAATCCTTTATAAATGATGATGTTTCACAAATCCATTCTTCATTATTAGGATATTTTGGATTCAAAACTTTTTGTTTTTGGGTTTCAAGAATTATCAATGCTTGTTTTATTTTCATTCTTTCGGTATTTCGGTTTCTTAATATGTCGCACAACTCATAAATAAACGCAACTCCTATTGCGTTTTTTTGTATTGTCGTTTCAAATATATAAAAAACGCGGCACAAATCTAAATTTCCTAAAAAGTAAACTTTAATTGGTTGTAGGGCAACCAAGCTTGAGAAAATCGTACAAAAAAACTACTTTTTTGTAGCGTTTTGGTTGGTGTTGGTTTTTTTTATGGACACGGTGAATTTCTTCCGTTCATCAGGAGTTGCCTTGTTCGTGCTACGCACGCAACGAAACTCTAGCTGTTAGCTGAAGAGTTTCTCTATTTTAGAAATGTTTTTTCTTTGAATTCCATAAGAGAAAATTTGATTGTTAGAAGCTTTACTATTTACAAGCACTCTATTCTCATCACATAATATTGTTATAATATCTCCATATGTCCAAAGTGATATTTGTGTATAAATCACTAACATATTTTTTTTCTTTTCCTTTTTAATATTAGACATTTTAAATACAAGATTTGCATTATCATCTATTATCCTATAGTTTTCTTCTTTGGATTTTCGAGTTATAATTTCTTTAAAGTTAATTGATGAATCCCATTCATTTTTTAGGTTGAATATTATAGATAAACTTATAACGAAAAGAATAATTACAAAAAACATAAAAATCCACAACATTTTATTTTCTTGAATTTTGTTATTAGAAATGATGTCATAAAAAAAGAAATATGAAATACCAATACCAATTATTGAAAATAAAAATAGGGCAATAACTTTCATTATTGGAAGAAATAATGATTTATTAAACTTTTTATTCTCTAAAATATATTCTATTTCGTAATCGTTATTCATAACTTTTCGGCTAATGGGCGCGCGCTTGACGAAGTCGCTTGTGATTTTTTCAAGCGTCGAGTTGGGCGAAGGGCGCGCCCATTGGACAAAAGGTGCTCGCGCCATTTGTCCAACTATTTTCAACACGCATAAAACTGCCACTTTTTGTTCCAAATCGGCATGTTATGCGCCTGTTTTTGTTTATTTATTCTCCAAATATATAAAAAACGCGGCACAAATCTAAATTTCCTAAAAAGTAAACTTTAATTGGTTGTAGGGCAACCAAGCTTGCGAAAAG
>CANGIF010000043.1 GCA_947453885.1 Flavobacteriaceae bacterium | reverse complement strand
GGGAACGTGCGCCTCGTCACGATCAAAAAAACATTTTTCACACAAAAGAATCTTTTGAAAAACAAAAATGACCAAAAATGAAAATCAAAATTGGTCATTTTTATATTTTTTGCCAAAAAGTAAGGTTACTTCTGAATTTGCCTTTTTATTGCTTTTTAAAAAATAATTGTAATCTATGTATTAGTTTGGTAAACTTCATAAAAAAAAACCAAACTTCAAATTATTGAAGTTTGGTTTTTTTATACTTAAAAAATAGTATTATAATACTATTTTTTTGTTAAAGCGAAACTCATTTCCATTGAAATAGAAGAACGCTCCATTTTTAATTTGCCAGACATCGTTTCAATTACCATTGTGGTGTCTGCCAATTCAGCAATTTTACCATGTAAACCGCTTTTGGTAACAATTCTATCACCAACTTTTAAATTACTTTCGAATGTTTTTTCGTTTTTAGCTCGTTTTTGTTGTGGTCGAATCATGAAAAAATAAATCACCACAAACATTAACATAAAAGGTAAAAACTGTTGTAAATTTTGCATAGTATTATAGATTAAAATTAAAATGCAGCACTACCCTACTTGGTTTGTACATCTGCATAAATGGTTAAAACTTGAACTCCCGATTTAGTATTTGCAAGTAATGTTACTGTTTTTTTAACACTTCCTTGTTTGCCTGCTGAATTAAAAGAAACCTTAATTTTGCCTGTTTTCCCAGGTTGAATAGGCGTTTTTGGGTATTCTGGAACAGTACAACCGCATGAGCCATGTGCTTCTTTAATTTGCAATGCAGTTGCACTAGGGTTTGCAAATTCAAAAGTAGTGGAAACTTTATCACCTTGGTTTAACTTACCAAAATCAAACTCTTTTTCTTTAAATTCCATTTCTGAAAAAGGCCCAGTACCTATAATTTCTCCTTTTTTACAAGAAAAAATTGTTATAATAAATAATAACCCTGTTAAATATAATTTTGTTTTCATTATCAATGTTTTACATCAATCCTCGTCCAGTTTTCTTTAGTCGATCGTTTAGTTGTAATTCTTTTACTAAATTATCTAAAATACCATTGATAAAAATACTACTTTTTGGTGTTGAATATTCCTTAGCAATTTCTAAATATTCATTAATAGTCACTTTTGTAGGTATTGATGGGAATTTCAAAATTTCACAAATAGCCATCTTAAGTATAATGGTATCAATTTCAGCAATTCGTTCTATTTCCCAATTTACTGTTTTGTCAATAAATTCTTTTGTTAAAGCTTCTTCATTTAATACGGTTTTACGAAACAACAAACTCACAAATTCTTTATCTTCAGTATCTTTAAACAATTTCGGAATTGAAAACGATTCAAATTTTCCTTCTTTTATGTTTTTAAGTTGTTTACTTATAAAAGTATTTACCATTGGAATATCATCTATCCAAGTAAGCTTATTGTCTTCAAGATATTCATATAATTTTTCATTTGGAACAATAACTTCATTGAATAATTGGTAAATGAAGGCTTTGTCGTTTTCAAAAGAATTTGTTTTGTTTTCCAAATAATTTTTATATAAATCACTTCGCTTTATGTGGTCTAACAAAATATAAATATAATCGTCATTCATAGACCAATTGTTTATATTTCTGACTTCTAGAACATCGGAAAGCCCTTTGTGCTCTGATAGAAATATTAAAACAGCATTGTCAACAAATTTTGTGTTTGGATTTTTATCTTCTTTTGTAGCTAAGTGTTTTAGCTTGCTTTTTTCAATAAATTCTGCTTCTTTAGTTCTGATTTCTAATAAAGCAGCTAGCATTGTCAAATATAAATCTAAACCACTTTCTAAACTAAAATAAAGAAATTTTTCTTGTTTTGTAAGATCGTCTGAACTATTTTGGTGCATCGCATAAATGGATTGCATTACTTTTACACGAATATGTCTTCTGTTTAGCACTGGGTAAGAACTTTTAAAATTAGCGGAGCGAAAGATATTCTTTCGCTCCGCAAAAATAGTATTATTATTGAAAAAATTACTTATTTAGTATTTTCTTTTTTCCGTTCATCAATTCTGTTTTGAGCTATAGTAAAAGCAGCTTGATGAGATGTCAAATTGTGTTTAGTAGCGTAATCAAATATTTCTAAAGTTGTGTTGTATATATTTTCTGTTTTTCGCAATATTTCAACGCGGTCATAATGAACTAATTCCGCATATACATTGATAATACCCCCAGCATTTATTAAGAAATCTGGAGCATAAACTATTCCTCTGTCTTTTAATATTTGCCCATGAATGGTTTCATTTGCAAGTTGGTTATTGGCTGCACCGGCAACAACTTTTGCTTGTATTTTATAAACAGTTTCGTCGTTTATTGTGGCTCCAAGTGCACAAGGTGCATAAATATCCACTGCTTCACTATACAAATCGTTTCCAGTATATACAATTGCACCGTATTTTTTTCCTACTTCAAGTAGTTTTTCTTCGTTTATGTCAGCAATTGTAACTATTGCTCCTTCCTTAGTTAAATACTCTACTAAAGTTTCTCCTACATGGCCAATTCCTTGCACCATAACTTTTTTTCCAGCTAAGTCATTTGTGCCAAATTGGTATTTAGCAGCTGCTTTCATACCCATATACACACCGTAGGCTGTAACAGGAGATGGATTTCCAGAACCACCAATTGCTTCAGAAATACCTGTTACAAATGAAGTTTCTTTTCTAATACGATCCATATCTTCGGTTGTAGTTCCTACATCTTCTGCAGTTATGTAACGACCACTTAACGAATTGACAAATGCCCCAAACTTTGAAATCATTTCAGGAGTTTTGTCTTTTTTGGCATCACCAATGATAACCGCTTTTCCACCACCAAGATTTAATCCAGTTATGGCGGATTTATAAGTCATCCCTCTTGAAAGTCGAAGTACATCATTTAATGCTTCCCATTCATTTGCATAGTTCCACATTCTAGTTCCTCCTAAAGCAGGACCTAAAACAGTATTGTGAATACCTATTATTGCTTTCAAACCTGTATCTTTGTCGTTACAAAAAACAATTTGTTCGTGATTATCAAATGACAACTGTCCGAAAACAGGATTCATTTTTTGAAGTTCATTAATTGAAGTAATTTCTGAGGTCATACTATATATAAGAATTAGTGTTGTTGAGAATTTGATAAAAATCCAATACAAAACTACAATTTAATTCAATTTACAAAGCTATTTTTGCAAATATTTGAGAAAAATTTAAATCAATCATGTTAAAAGCAACATACTTTACAATAAAATTTAAACAGTTTTAAACTCGTATTTATCAGATTTTAGCATAAGATTTCACAATATCATGAAAGAATTACAATATATAAATAAATATTTTATCAAATACAAATATCGCTTTCTACTTGGTATTTGCATTACAATAATTGCTCAAATCTTTTCATTATTCACTCCGAAATTGATTAGTAAATCTTTTAAAGCAATAGAAGCATTTTCAAATAGCGCTTCTGTTGACGCAACTAGTATTCGTGTTGAACTGTTCAAAAACATACTTTTAGTTATTGGAACTACGATTTTGGCAGGACTTTTTTCTTTTTTGATGCGTCAAACATTAATTGTAATGTCCAGACTAATTGAATTTGATTTGAAAAATGAAGTTTTTCAGCAATATGAAAATCTTACCCAACATTTTTACAAACAAAATAGAACAGGCGATCTTATGAATAGAATTAGTGAAGATGTTGCAAAAGTAAGAATGTATGCAGGACCAGCGGTTATGTACACCATAAATACTTTTATACGATTTGCAATTGTAATTGCCTCTATGTATAGTGTTTCTCCAAAATTAACGTTATATACTTTATTGCCTTTGCCTATTTTGTCTTATTTCATTTTTAAATTGAGCCAAGAAATAAACATTAGAAGTACCATTTTTCAACAATATCTATCAACAATATCTAGTTTTACACAAGAAATTTTTTCAGGAATACGTGTTATTAAAGCCTATTCTTTAGAAGAAAAACAACAGCAAAAATTGTCGGAATTAGCTGAAGAAAGTAAAATTAAAAGTTTAAAATTAGCTAAAATGAATTCGCTTTTTGGGCCATTAATGTTAGCATTGATAGGGATAAGCAACTTGGTGGTTATCTATTTTGGTGGTTTGATGTACATTAACGGTTCATTGAAAAGTATTGGAACTATTGCAGAATTTATTTTATATATCAACATGTTGACTTGGCCAGTCGCCTCATTAGGTTGGGTTTCTTCAATGGTTCAAGAAGCTGAGGCCTCTCAAAAAAGAATCAATGAATTTCTAAAAATAGTTCCTGAAATCCGTAACTCTAATCCTAACCATTCGGAAATTATCGGTGAAATTTCCTTCCAAAATGTGTCTTTTACTTATGACGATACCAATATAAAAGCATTAAACAAAGTTTCTTTTACTGTTAAAAAAGGTGAAACTTTGGCTATTTTGGGTAAAACCGGAGCGGGAAAATCCAGTGTTTTAGGATTAATAAGTAGAATGTACGAAGTTCATAAAGGAGTTATTTTAATAGACGGTACACCAATAGACCAACTCAATTTGTTCGATTTGCGCAATAGCATTGGAATTGTGCCTCAAGACGCCTTTCTATTTAGTGATTCAATTCAAAATAATATTAAGTTTGGCAACGAAAATGCTACTGATATTGAGGTGATTGAAGCTGCACAAAAAGCTGCTGTTCATGAAAATATTATGGCTTTTTCTAATCAATACGAAACCGTTTTAGGGGAACGAGGTATTACACTTTCTGGAGGACAAAAACAGAGAGTTTCGATTGCGAGAGCGCTTATTAAAAACCCTAAAATTTTGTTGTTTGACGACTGTTTATCTGCTGTTGATACAGAAACGGAAGAACAAATTTTAAATAATTTACTTACTTTTTGCCAAGATAAAACAACCATTATTGTAAGTCATAGGATTTCTTCTGCAAAAAATGCAGCTAAAATTATAATTTTAGACGAAGGAAAAATAGTACAAGAAGGAACTCATTCTCAATTAGTAAACCAAGAAGGATACTACAAACAATTGTACATAAAGCAACTTTCTGAAAAAGAAACGAAATAAATGTTGTTTCGTATTGAAATTTTTATGATTTTTGGTTATTAGTTTACAAACTATAAATTGACAGCAATAATATGAGAGAACAGGATATGATGGACAAAGAAGAAATTTTTTCTAAAGTTTTAAGAGCAGGACGAAGAACTTATTTTTTTGATGTTAGAGCAACTAAAGCAGAGGATTATTACGTTACAATTACGGAAAGTAAAAAATTTACAGAAGCTGACGGATCATTTCACTTTAAGAAACATAAAATCTATTTATATAAAGAAGATTTTACTGCTTTTACAGAAATTTTAACTGAAATGACCGACTATGTTTTAAACAATAAAGGTGAAGAAGTTATTTCTGATCGTCATCAAAAAGACTTTAAAAAAGTAAGTTCGTTTGAAGAAAACGATGAAACCACCAAAATTGACAAAAGCTTTACCGATATAGATTTTGATGACATTTAACATTTAATTGCATAAAAAAAATCAGTTCTCGTTTTTTATTTCTAAAGTTGCACTTCATAACGTCCTAATTTGTATCTTTACTTAAACATTAAATATAAAAATAATGGCAAAAAGTCAAGACGCTAAGAAAACTGAAAAAAAAGAGCCTTTAAAAACGGCGAAAGAAAAAAAAGAAGAAAAACGCATTAAAAAGAATACTCCAAAAAGAGATTAAGCATAAAAAAGTTCGCAATTGCGAACTTTTTTATGCTTAATCTGGAAAAATTTTACCTGGATTTAAAATGTTGTTTGGGTCAAAAACAGCTTTTATTTGTCGCATTAATCCAAGCTGAATCGGATCAAAAGCAATATCCATAAAGTTTTTTTGAACATATCCAATACCATGTTCTCCAGACAATGTTCCTTTTAAAGCAACGGTTAATTCAAAAATTTCTCGAATGCCTTTTGGTACTTCGGTTTTCCAATTTTCATCTGACATTTCAGATTTTATAATGTTAACATGCAAGTTTCCATCGCCAGCATGACCGTAGCAAATGGATTTAAAACCATATTTGCTACCTATTCTTTTTATTCCTTCAAGCAGTTGTGGCAATTCATAGCGCGGAACAACAGTATCTTCTTCTTTATAAACTGAATTTGCTTTTACTGCTTCGGCAACAGAACGTCTCATTTTCCAAAGCGCATTTTTTTGAACTTCTGTATCGGCAAAAAGAACCTCATCCACTTCAAACTGTTCCACTACTGTTAGTATTTTTTCTGCTTCTTGCATTAAAATTTCAGGATAATTGCCATCAACTTCAATCAAAAGATGGGCTTGTACAGCGTCTTTAACTTGAACGTTTAAACCCGAAACAAATTGCAAAGTCCAATCAATGGCATCGCGCTCCATAAATTCTAAAGCACTAGGTACGATGCCCGCTCTAAAAAGTGCTGAAACGGCTTGACAAGCTTGATTAGCGTGGTAAAAAGGAACTAACATCAATACATTAAATGCATTTTTAGGCAACAATTTTAAAACAATTTTGGTAATTATGCCAAGTGTTCCTTCGCTTCCAACTAACAGTTGGGTCAAATTGTAGCCCGTTGCATTTTTTAAGGTATTTGCTCCTGTCCATATAATTTCGCCTGTTGGCAACACCACCTCTAAATTTAAAACATAATCTTTGGTAACGCCATATTTTACGGCACGTGCGCCGCCTGAATTTTCTGCAACGTTACCTCCTATCCAGCAACTACCTTGACTACTAGGATCGACAGGATAGAAGAAGCCTTTTTGGGCTACCGTTTCGCGCAATACTTGTGTAATAACTGCAGGTTCAACTGTTACTTGCAAGTTTTTTTCGTCAAGTTCAACAATTTTGTTCAACCTTTCTAAAGCTATTCCAATTCCTTGGTAAATACACAATGCGCCACCGCTTAACCCCGTTTGAGCACCAATTGGCGTTGTAGGAATTTTAAAGGTGTTGGCTACTTTTAAAACTGCAGCAATTTCTTCTGCATTGGCAGGCTTAACTACCACACTTGGCGGAAAAACGTACTCTTCGGTTTCGTCGTGACCGTACCTTTTTCGTGTTTCAAGATCGGTAAAAAGATTCGAATTGCCAACTATGTTTGCTAGCTGAATAATTGCTTCGGAAGGAATTTGATAGTCTAACACTGTGCGTTTGAAATAGAATGATTACTTAAAAACTAGATTTCAAAAATACTATATATTTGTTTGTGATGTTCGTTTTAGTAAAAAAATAAAAACTTCTTAAAACAATTAAAGTTTTTTTAACAGCTTTTCATATTAGATTGTCAAAGTAACCTGATTGCTACCAATAGTTTATGAAAAATTACATTATTTTTTCATAAACTATCTATTTTGATTTAGTATAACTCTATGAAAATATTAATATCTTTTTTGACAACGTTTGGTAAAAGTTTTTTAGTTAAAGAACAGACTGGATAAGCTAAATACTCGAATTGAACTTCTAAAAGGCAGACTAGAACAGCTAGATAAAGAATAGTAGTTTTGCAGCTAGTCTTTTGTTATAAATTTAGAGTAATTAAAGTGTTTATTAAGATGTTTTTTGTAAAAACCATTATAACTACCCATAGTTTATTTGAAGCAGTTAAGCCAAATTTATACAAGTAGAAATCTTATTTAACAATTAAGAAGCAGTATGCAATATATAATTCTAAACTGTCTAACAATCGGAAACATTAACGGCAACGGCAAGTCCTCCTTCTGATGTTTCTTTGTATTTTGAATTCATGTCTTTTGCGGTTTGCCACATGGTATCAATTACCTTATCCAAGGGTACTTTTGCATTTTTAGCATCTGTTTCTAACGCCAGTTCTGCTGCATGAATTGCCTTAATTGCTCCCATAGTATTTCGTTCAATACAAGGAACTTGAACTAATCCGCCAATAGGGTCGCAGGTTAGTCCTAAATGGTGTTCCATTGCAATTTCAGCTGCTATCAAAACTTGATCGGGTGTACCCCCCATTAATTCACACAATGCACCAGCTGCCATTGCGGATGAAACCCCAATCTCTGCCTGACAACCTCCCATTGCAGCTGAAATTGTAGCGCCTTTTTTAAATATGCTACCAATTTCGCCAGCTACCATTAAAAATTGTTTGATGTGTTTTTCATCTGCTTCGTGATTTTCAATGACTAAGAAATACATCAAAACAGCAGGAATTACGCCTGCACTACCATTAGTTGGCGCAGTTACCACTCTACCTAAAGCAGCATTAACCTCGTTTACAGCTAAAGCAAAACACGAAACCCATTTGAGTATTTGTCGAAATTTTACTTCGGTTTTCCGAATGCTTTCTAACCATTCTTGAGGATTAGAATAATTAGCTAGCCCAATTAAGTTTTGGTGTATATCAAAAGCACGTCTTCTTACATTTAAACCGCCTGGCAAAATCCCTTCGGAATGACAACCAATGTACATACATTCTAGCATTGTATGCCAAATTCGCATTAATTCAGAATTTATTACTTCTTCTGAACGCATGGATTTTTCATTTTCATATACAATTTTAGAAATGGATTTATTTTCGTTTTTACAATACTCTAGAAGTTCACTTGCTTTCTGAATTGGAAATGGAAACGCACATTTTATTTGATGTTTCTTTTTGGCATTAACCCGTTCTTCTTTTACCACAAAACCGCCACCAATTGAATAAAAAGTACTTGTATAGCTTGTTTGATTTTCAAAAAAAGCAGTAAATGTTAGCCCGTTGGCATGAAAGGGTAAAAAATTTTTATTGAAAACAATATCTTGTAAAAAATAGAATGGGATAGCAATTTCGTTTCCTAACAAAATTTCATTATTTTTTTCTATGTTTTTAATTATTAAATCAATATTTTCTATAGGAATGTATTCTGGATCTTGTCCACTTAAACCTAACATTACCGCTAAATCAGTAGCATGCCCTTTTCCTGTTAGTGAAAGCGAGCCATACAAATCTACTTTAACTTGTACAATATTTGAAGTATATTCTTTGTTTTTTAATTCTTCTAGAAACCTTTCAGCAGCACGCCAAGGTCCTAAAGTATGTGAACTTGAGGGGCCTACTCCTATTTTTAGCATGTCAAAAACCGAGATGCATTCTTCCATTACGATATCGTTTTAGTGAAACAAATATAAAATAAAGATAGTTACAAATGGTTTCTTTTTTTGGAATTGAAGTAATCTGTGACTATTCCAAACGATTTCATAGTGGAAAATACTATTTTGTTTAGTAATTTATAGAACAAAATGCTTTATTTATCAGAAACTTGACTTTAATAAAAATAGAAATCATTTAACTTATTTCAATTCTAGAAGTATATTTTTAAGTCAATTTATTTCAATTTTTTTTCCAAAACAATACTTTTCGTAGAGCCCTTTTTGGAGATTATTTCATACTATGGGCTAATTCTGGAATTTCTTTATACAAAACTAAAATTAATACTATCCTTTTCGGAGCGAAGTGACTTTAAAATATTCTAAAATTCAGATAAATTATTAATTCTCATTTCACATTTTGTATCATTAGTTTTTTTGATATATCTTTTAACTAACGGCAACTAATAATAAATCAACATCTTGTTCTATAGAGTAACTAATTTTTCCATTAAGTTTCAGTCCAAAACATCAAATCCATTAAAAAACAACATTTAAATTACATAAAAAATGACATCCTGTCAGCTAAATATAAATCCTTCATATCAAAAACTGACAATTTAAAATCATTTTCTACTTGGCATAAAGATTGCTTTTTTTGAAACAGCGTTATAAAAACGAATTACACAAAAATTAAATATAAATAAAAATGGGTAAAATAATTGGAATTGATTTAGGTACAACAAACTCTTGTGTTTCTGTAATGGAAGGAAGTGAAGCAGTAGTAATTCCTAATTCAGAAGGAAAAAGAACAACTCCTTCAATCATTGCTTTTGTAGAAGGTGGCGAAATTAAAGTAGGAGATCCTGCTAAACGTCAAGCAGTAACTAATCCTACCAAAACAATTGCTTCTATTAAAAGATTTATGGGGCACACTTTTTCTGAAACTACTGCTGAAGCAAAAAGAGTTCCATATTCAGTTGTTAAAGGTGATAACAATACGCCACGTGTTGACATTGATGGACGTTTGTACTCAGCTCAAGAATTGTCAGCTATGACACTTCAAAAAATGAAAAAAACAGCTGAAGACTATTTAGGTCAAACCGTTACAGAAGCAGTTATAACTGTTCCTGCTTACTTTAACGATGCACAACGTCAAGCTACAAAAGAAGCTGGTGAAATTGCTGGCTTAAAAGTAATGAGAATTATCAATGAGCCAACTGCTGCGGCATTAGCTTATGGATTAGACAAAAAAGGAAAAGACCAAAAAATTGCGGTTTACGATTTAGGTGGAGGTACATTTGATATATCAATTCTTGAATTAGGAGATGGTGTTTTTGAAGTATTGTCTACAAACGGAGACACACACTTAGGTGGAGACGATTTTGACCAAACAATTATTGATTGGTTGGCAGACGAATTCAAATCTGAAGAAGGAATTGACTTACGTTTAGACCCAATGTCGTTACAAAGAATTAAAGAAGCTGCTGAAAAAGCTAAAATTGAATTATCATCTTCTGCTGAAACTGAAATCAATTTGCCTTACGTTACAGCTACTGCTTCTGGACCAAAACACTTAGTAAAAAAATTATCAAGAGCTAAATTTGAGCAATTGTCTGATGCTTTAGTGAAACGTTCAATGGAACCAGTAGCAAAAGCATTAAAAGATGCAGGTTTAACTACAAAAGACATTGATGAAGTTATTCTAGTTGGAGGTTCTACAAGAATGCCAAGAATTGCAGACGAAGTTGAGAAATTCTTTGGCAAAAAAGCATCAAAAGGAGTAAATCCTGATGAAGTTGTAGCAATTGGAGCGGCTATTCAAGGAGGCGTTTTATCTGGAGATGTTAAAGATGTATTGTTACTTGATGTTACACCTTTGTCTTTAGGTATCGAAACTATGGGTGGTGTTTTAACTAAATTAATTGAATCTAACACTACAATTCCTACTAAAAAATCGCAAGTTTTCTCTACCGCTGCAGACTCTCAACCAAGTGTTGAAATCCACGTTTTGCAAGGTGAAAGAGCCATGGCTGCTGATAATAAAACTATCGGTCGTTTTCACTTAGACGGAATTCCACCAGCACCTAGAGGCGTTCCTCAAATTGAAGTTACTTTTGATATTGATGCAAACGGAATTATCAAAGTTTCTGCTACAGACAAAGGAACTGGAAAATCTCACGATATTCGTATTGAAGCTTCATCTGGATTAACAGCTGAAGAAATTGAAAGAATGAAAAAAGATGCTGAAGCTAATGCAGATTCAGATAGAATTGCAAAAGAAAGAGCTGAAAAATTAAATGAAGCTGACAGCATGATTTTCCAAACAGAAAGCCAATTAAAAGAATTGGGTGAAAAATTAACTGATGATCATAAAGTTGCAATTGAATACGCTTTGACTGAACTAAGAATGGCACATCAATCACAAGATTTAGATGCTATTCAAAAAGGTTTAGACAATGTAAACGCAGCTTGGAAAACAGCTACCGAAGCAATGTATGCTCAAGGAGAAGCTGGACAAGCACAAAATGCTCAACCACAAGGTGAAGCTCAAAGTGGTAGCGATCAAGTTCAAGATGTAGATTACGAAGAAGTAAAATAACATATTTACTAATCCTAAATAATCAATACAGATTATAAGACTAAAAATAGATAAATAAAACAGCATCAAAAACTTTTTTGATGCTGTTTTTAGTTTTATAGGTTTTCATTATTAGTTCGTTTTGCTCGTGCATTTGATATGGTGTTAGCATGTGGTTTAATAAATGAGTTTTTTTTTATTATAAATATCCACAGTTTTTTTAATTATTTGTTTCAAAACAGGCAAGTCTTAATTTTATTTATAGACATAAAATTCTTGCTTTAATATGCCATTTATTCTTTCTTCCACAGCATTTTTATATAGAGCAGAGTTTTGAGTCATGCTGGGTTGAATTTCATTTTTATTGAGTATATTTTGATTTCATTCGAGCAATATTGTAATCTTCTATCCGAATGATGTATTAATGACATTTCTTTATTTTTTCTCTGTTTTATAGCTAATTTCAATGCTACTAAACTACTTTTTGTGTTCAAATTATCAGACACATTATAAACTACATTTTTTTGAATAAGCATCTGTTATTAAACTTAAATATCAAGGCTTTTCTCTTTTTCCGATATAAATAATGTCAGATACCCAGACTTGTTCCGGCTGGTTTATTTGCAAATCCAGCAACTGATTTTTATACATTCCAAAGTGATGATGTGAGTTTGAAGTAATATGATTAGAACGTTTTGGTAGTATTAATAAATGATTGCGACTTTCTTCATGTTTTTCCATAAGGATACTTTTTGTGTATCGCTATTTCAGGACAAGACATTTCTACATCATAAAATCCGTCCTAATTTAGTGACGGATTTTTTATTGCATTTAGTTTAGGAATTTTAAACGAACACAATGTTTCTATAGCTATAAAAAAATGCTAACTTTATTATTTAGTATACAGTTTTAATCTGATGGTTACTTTTCAAAGTAAATTTTAATAAAATAAAGTTTAGAGATTACGTAATAAAGATTACTTTTGTTTAGTTATTTTAATTTAATGTTAAACAAGAATTTTGAAGCCAATTATTGCACCAATAGAAACAGAAAATCTATCAGAAATTCAAATAGATAGAATCATTGAAATGGCTTGGGAAGACCGAACTCCATTTGATGCTATTAAATTCCAATTTGGTTTAGCCGAAGCCGACGTTAAAGCTTTAATGAAAAAGGAATTAAAATTTAGTAGTTATAAATTATGGCGTGAACGCGTTGAAAATTGCAAAACTAAACATGTTTCTAAACGCGTGGAAGGTATAGACCGATTCAAATGCAATTTGCAACGTTCTATTTCGAATAATAAAATTTCTAAACGTTAATCCATGGAGAATAAAAAACCAGATAATGTAGTTTTTTCTGAAAATGAGGGATACAATGCCAGTTTGCTATCGTATTCAACTAGCGTTGGTGCGCCTGTAATTAGAGTTGACGATGTAGTTTCTTGGAAAAGTAGAGGCATTAGTGCTGTCAATAAAGAGTTTGAAAATAAATTTAACGAACTTAAAATGCAGTACGAAGATTTAATGCAAGAATTTGAATGGAACGAACTGGTTTACAAAGCTAAATTTTCATTTGAGCCCGTTATTGGCGAAATTTATCATTTATATGCCAACGAAGACGGATCCAATTCTCTTTCATTAATTGCTCCAAACGAATGGAATAAAGTACATATTGGAACATTTAAACTAAACAGCGATAAAAAATGGGTACATCTTTTATAATCTCAATAGTAAATGATTAAAATTCATATTAATAAAAATCAAATTGAACAATTAGAAAAACAAAATAAAGTTCATTTAATCAATAGTTTAGGTGGATTTAAAAGTGTTGCTTTAGTTGGAACCACAGATAAAAATGGAAATGAAAACTTAGCAATTTTTAGTTCTTTTTTTCACATTGGAGCCAATCCACCCTTAATCGGAATGATATTTCGTCCAAGTCCACCCGAGCGAGATTCACTTTACAATATTCTTGAAACTGGTTTTTATACTATTAATCACATTAACGAATCCATTTATAAACAAGCTCATCAAACTTCGGCACGATATGACAAATCAATTTCTGAATTTGAGAAAACAAATTTAAAATCAGAATACAAAAATGATTTTTTTGCCCCATTTGTAGTAGAAAGCAACATTCAATTAGGTATAGAATTTAAAGAAAAAATTGAGATTTCTGCAAACAATACAATCATGATTATTGGAGAAATAATTCAAATTTATATTCCAGAAAACTGCTTACACGACGATGGTTTTATAAATTTAGAGAAAGCCAATACTATTACTTGTTCGGGTTTAGATAGTTATCACAAAACGTTGCAATTAGACCGATTGAGCTACGCAAAACCACATAAAGAAATCACTTCATTACTACACAATTGACTAAAAAAGTTATAAATATTGTTTGGTTCAAACGTGATTTACGTTTCACAGATCACGAACCACTTTATTTAGCACAACAAGAAGAAATACCAGTTTTACTAGTGTGTTTTTTTGAGCCTTCAGTAATGAATTATGATGATTCGGATGCGCGTCATTGGAGGTTTATTTACGAATCCTTACAAGAAATGCAAACTAGATTGCATTCAATTTCATCTAAAATTTATTTTTTTTATAGTGAAGTACAAACTGTTTTTGAAAATTTACTCAAAATTTATGATGTAAATTCGGTTTTTTCGCATCAAGAAATCGGTAATAAAGTTACTTTCGATAGAGATATTGCTATGCAGACATTCTTTGATAATAATCAAATTTACTGGAAACAATCACAAATGCATGGTGTCATTAGAAAATTAAAATCCAGAAGCAATTGGGACAAACGATGGGAACAAGTGATGCGAGATGTTCCAAAAATGATTGATTTGAATTCGTTTCAGTTTGAAAATTTAGAGGCTTATGTATATCAAAAATTAAAAGGAGATGAACTTCCAATTGAAATTACAACGCGCCATAAAAACTTTCAACAAGGTGGAGAATATTGGGCTTGGCGTTATTTGGATAGTTTTGTAAAAGAACGTCATGTTAATTACAGCAAGCACATTTCTAAACCTAATTTAAGTCGAACCGGTTGCAGCCGTTTATCACCTTATTTAACGTACGGAAATATTTCTATGCGAATGGTTTATCAATACACCAATCAGCATTATGAAACGTCTAAAAATAAAAGAGCGCTATTGAATTTTGTCTCAAGACTGCATTGGCATTGTCATTTCATCCAAAAATTTGAAGACGAATGCCGCATGGAATTTGAAAATGCAAATAGAGCCTATGATTCTTTGATAAAGCCCAAAAATGAAACCTATATAAAAGCGTGGCAAGAAGGCAAAACTGGAGTTCCCATTGTGGATGCTTGCATGCGATGTTTGGTCCAAACGGGTTACATTAATTTTAGGATGCGTGCCATGGTGGTTTCGTTTTTTACGTTCAATTTATGGCAAGATTGGCGCGAATTACATTTTTTAGCCCGACAATTTTTGGATTATGAACCCGGAATTCATTATCCGCAAATTCAAATGCAATCGGGTACAACCGGAATTAATACGATTAGAATTTACAATCCAATTAAAAACTCGGAAGAACACGATTCAGAAGGAATTTTCATCAAAAAATGGTTGCCAGAATTAGCAGAAATTCCAGTAGAATTGATTCACGAACCTTGGAAATTAAATGTTATTGAACAACAATTTTACAACTGCGAAATAGGCAAAGATTATCCATTTCCAATTGTAGATATTGACGAAACCCGAAAAAAAGCAAGCGATATTGTATGGAGTTTCCGAAAGAAAGAGGACGTCAAAGAAGAAGGTAAAAGAATTTTAAATAAGCACGTCAGTAATCCAAACAAACCAAAAAATGCGAGGAGTAAAAAAACAAAACCTTCCAATTAAAATATGCATTGTTTGCCAAAAACCATTCACTTGGCGCAAAAAATGGGAAAAAGTTTGGGACGAAGTAAAGTACTGTAGTAATAAATGCAGAGGAAAAAAGTATTTAGTGAATAGTAATTTGTGAATGGCTTAATCAAACTTAATGCCTTAATGGGGCAAAAATAAAAATGTCAAAAACCTTACGATTAATTCTAGGAGATCAATTGAATAGGAATCATTCATGGTTTAAAACTGTTGATGAATCAGTAACTTATGTTATGATGGAAATCCGTTCTGAAACCGATTATGCCAAACATCACATTCAAAAAGTAGTTGGAATTTTTGCTGCTATGCAAACTTTTTCTTCTGAACTAACATCAAAGAATCATCAAGTAATTTATATTCATTTGAATGATGAAAATAACTTGCAATCCTTTGAAAAAAATGTTAAAAATCTGATTTCAACGCACCATTTTACTCATTTCGAATACCAATTACCAGATGAATATCGTGTAGATTTGGACTTAAAAAATCTTTGTAACGCTATTTCAATTTCTTATGCTGTCTTCGATTCGGAACATTTTTTTACAACTCGAAATGAACTCGGAGATTTCTTTGAAGGCAAGAAAACCTATCTTATGGAAAGCTTTTATCGTGCGATGCGAAAAAAACACAACGTGATGATGGAAGGTGATAAACCGCTAACAGGTCAATGGAATTATGATGGAGAAAACCGAAAGAAATTACCCAAAAATCATAAGCCAATTGCTCCTTTAGTTTTCAATAATGATGTTACAAAAATACTTGAAGAAATTGAAAAAACCGATGTAAAAACCATTGGAACCATTGATGCTAAAAACTTTGTTTGGCCAATAAACAGAGAACAATCATTGCAATTATTAGATTTTTTTGCAGAAGAATGTTTGCAATTGTTTGGAAGTTATCAAGATGCGATGACTCCAAATGAATGGTCATTATATCATTCTCGAATTTCATTTTCGATGAATGTAAAAATGATTTCAGCTAAAGAAGTACTCGATAGAGCAATCGAAGAATGGAAAAAACGTCCAAACGAAATAGAATTCAATCAGTTAGAGGGTTTTGTTCGTCAAATAATTGGTTGGCGCGAATACATGAGAGGCATTTATTGGAATAAAATGCCTGAATTTGCCTCAATGAATTTCTTCAACAATCAAGAAAAATTGCCCGATTGGTTTTGGACAGGAAAAACCAAAATGAACTGTATGAAAGATGCTATAAATCAATCCTTAAATTATGCATATACGCATCATATTCAGCGGTTGATGATTACAGGGAATTTTGCTCTTTTAGCAGGAATTCATCCCGATGAAGTCGATGCTTGGTATCTAGGAATCTACATCGATGCCTTCGAGTGGGTTGAAATTACTAATACTCGTGGCATGAGTCAGTTTGCCGATGGTGGCATAGTAGGATCAAAACCGTATGTAAGCTCGGCATCCTACATTGATAAAATGAGCCATTATTGTGGAAGCTGTTTTTACAAAAAAACTCTGAAAACTGGAGAAAAAGCGTGTCCATTCAATAGTTTGTATTGGGATTTTTATGACAGAAATGAAGTTCAATTAGGTAAAAATCCTCGAATCGGAATGATGTATAATGTTTGGCGAAAAATGAAACCTGAAGACAAAACTGCTTTATTAGAACAAGCTGATTATTATTTGAAAAATATAAATGAATTATGAGAACATCGATAGTTTGGTTTAAAACTGATTTACGATTACATGATAATGAAACACTTATCAAAGCGATTACTCAAAGTGATGAAATTATTCCGGTATATTGTTTTGATGATGCTGAATTTGTTACTACTGAATTTGGATTTCAAAAGACAGGAAGTTTTAGAGCGCAATTTTTATTGGAATCACTACTTGATTTGGATAACAATTTAAGAGCAATTGGTTCCGGATTATTGATTTTAAAAGGAAAACCCGAAGTAGAAATTCCTAAAATTGTGCAAGAATATAAAGCAACTAAAGTTTTTGCAAAGCGTGAAGTTTCTTATGAAGAAAAACAAACAGAAACTAGAGTTCAAGAAGAATTATTCAAATTAAAATGCGAACTTAAAACATTTAGCACAAGTACGTTATATCATGCTGAAGATTTGCCTTTTTCAATAAAAGATATTCCAGATATTTTTACTAATTTCAGAAAAAAAACGGAGAAAGATGCCGTAATTAGAACCGCTTTTGATGATCCAAATCAAATTAAATCACCAGAAATTCCTGTATTTAGTTTACCAACTTTAAATGATTTAAATTTAGAATTCAAACCAATAGATTCAAAAGCTGCAATACATTTTAAAGGTGGAGAAAGCGAAGCCATAAAACGATTAAATCATTATTTTTTTGAATCAAAATGTATTTCAAAATATAAAGAAACTCGTAATGGATTAGTTGGTCCTGATTATTCTTCAAAATTATCGGCTTGGTTGTCATTGGGCTGTACTTCACCCAGAAATATTTATAAAGAACTTAAAAAATATGAAGCGCAATTTAGCGCTAATGAATCGACCTATTGGTTGGTTTTTGAATTGTTGTGGCGCGATTATTTTAGATTTATGATGAAAAAATATAATGCTAAATTCTTTCAACAAGCAGGAATTCAGAACAAAGGAATTCCAGTAAACCAACACAATACCCAGGAACTTCAAAAATGGATTGATGGTGAAACTGGAGTTGATTTTGTCGATGCTAACATGGTTGAATTAAAACGTACAGGTTTTATGAGTAATCGCGGTCGTCAAAATGTAGCGAGTTATTTATGCAATGATTTGAAACTCGATTGGCGTTATGGTGCGGCTTATTTCGAACAACAATTAATTGACTATGATGTTTGTAGTAATTGGGGCAATTGGGCCTATTTGGCTGGAGTAGGCAACGACCCAAGAGGCAATCGTTATTTTAATATTGAAAAACAAGCAAATGATTATGATAAAAATAAAGCGTTTAGAGATTTATGGTTGCAGCTTTAAATGTTCAAGTCCTTATATTTTAGTAACTAAACTTCAATATCATTTTTGAAAGCAAGAATTTAGATTGTAATTTTAAAATAAAATTTGTAGGTTTGAAAAACTAATTTCCAAAAAGCATGAATACTTTTAGCAAAATACTTGCTGTATGTTTTATTTTTTTACTTTTTTCCTGTAAAAATTCGGCAGTTTTAGTTTCATTAAAAGACAATAGTATGCCATTAAAGGAAATTTCAAAAATAGAGAATGATACCGTATTTTTAAATTTAAGAGACTTTTCAAATGATTTTGTTTTTGACATGAAGTATGCTTCAAATGATAATTTTTTACACAAACAAGTCTATCCTTGTCAAGTCTGTTTTTTAAGAGCTAAAACCATAAAAGCACTAATAGAAGCCAACACTAAGTTAATTGCAAAAGGCTTTAGAATTAAAATTTTTGATTGTTACAGACCCTTAGATATTCAAAAAAAAATGTGGAAGATAATGCCCGATCCTAATTTTGTTGCGAATCCTAAAAAAGGTTCTATTCACAATAGAGGTGGAGCCGTTGATATTACTCTTGTTGATTTTTCCGGTAAAGAATTGGATATGGGAACCAACTTTGATTATTTTGGCGAGCAAGCAAGTCATTTATACATTAATTTTAAGCAAGAAATACTAGACAATAGAAGACTCTTAAAAGAAATTATGCTTGACAGTAAATTCAACTCATTTGACTCTGAGTGGTGGCATTATAATTTATCAAATGGATTGACTGATAAAGTTTCAAATTTCAAATGGAGATGTAACTAACTATTATTGATGGTGATAAGGTTCGTTTTTTAAAATAGTAAAACTTCGGTAAACTTGTTCAATAAAAAAAAGACGTACCATTTGATGTGAAAAGGTCATTAATGAAAGTGATAGTTTGGAATTAGCTCTTAAGTAAACACTTTCACTAAAACCATAAGGTCCTCCAATTACAAAAACTAATGTTTTTAAGCCAGCATTCATTTTTTTCTGCAACTCATTAGAAAATCCTACACTCGAAAAAGTTTTACCATTTTCATCTAATAAAATAAGATAATCCGTTGATACTATTTTCGATAAAATTAATTCTCCTTCTTTTTCTTTTTGTTGTATTTCTGAAAGATTTTTTGAATTTTTAAGATCCTGAATAATAGTAATATCAAATTTAATATAAAAGGATAAACGTTTTACATATTCATCTATTAGAGCTTGAAGAGCTTTATTATCGGTTTTGCCAATTGCTACAAGTTGAATATTCATAAAATTGATATTATTCTCCTAAATCTTCTAACTTGAAAGGATAGTTTCCAAAAAGTGCTGCTAAATTCCTAACCATATATGTAGTATGTGTAAATTTATTAGACAGAGCAATTATCGTTACTTTTTCTTTTCCTAAAGTAATATACGCAGATGTATTTCCGTGCCACCAACCATTGTGGAAATAAAATGATTCTCCGTTTTCCCATTCGATCATTCTAATTCCTAAACCGTAGTTTTTAGTACCCTTGTGTTCATTACTATACCCTTTATAAACTTGTGCTTCCAAATTAGGGTTTAAAAAATGACCAGAACGCCTCGCTAAATCTAGTTTCAACAAGTCGCGAGGAGTTGAATAAATGTTCTTATCACCATAAATACCGTCTAAAAAATCAAAAGCAAACCTTTGATTACTAGCTCTATACGAAGGTGTTGCAGAATTAATATCTTCTTTCATTTTAAAAACATACGTGTTTTTCATACCCAAGGGTTCAAAAATTATTTTACTCATAGCTTCTGGATAAGTAAAACCCGTTACTTTTTCAATTATCAAAGCCAATAATGCATAATTTGTGTTAGAATAACTAAATCGAGTGTCAGTAGCGAATTCTAATGGAATTTTATATTTCGTTAAAATATTTAAAACATCCTGGTTAGTTAAAGTTTTGTGTGAATCCCAAACTTCTTTTCTGTTTGTAAAATAGGCATAATTTTTCAAACCGCTTCGATGATTTAATAGTGTTCTAACAGTTATTTTTGCATATGGAAAACTTGGAAAAAAGTCAGTTACTTTATTTTCAAGTTGTAACTTTCCGCCGTCTACTAATTTTAATATAGCAGTTGCAGTAAATACTTTACTAACTGAAGCTATGTGAATAGGGGTTTCGCTTGTTATTTCTGTTTTCTTTTCTTTACTTGCTACTCCTTGGTACTTTTCAAAAAGAACATGTCCTTCTTTAGCAACTAAAAAGCCTCCATTCATGCTATTTTTAGACCAAGTTTTGTTATAAAACTTTTCTATTTGTTGTTGCTTAGTTGTTAAATAATTGGATGGTAATGCGTTTGATGAACTACCAGGTGTAACAATTGGCAACAAACCTTTACTTGTTTGAACTTGAGCAATTTCATCTTTTGCTACTTGGTTTTTATTTTGGCAACTGCCTAGTGTTATAGTTAATAATGTACAGTATTGAAATATATATTTTGATAGCTTCATTTGAGTCTTTTTCGTAAAAAAAACAAATATATAGATTCCATTTACTTTTAAAAGTAGTTTTATGCAATCTTAACGTTTATTTATTAACCAATTAATGTTGATTAATTATTACCATTTGGTTTTCAATATTTAAGCTATTGTATAACCTTTTCAAATTCAATTAAGTTGTAAAATAAATAAAAAATGTTATATTTGTAACATATTACATACAATCTGTTAAATTTAAATACTTACTATGAAGTTTGGACTAATTAAAGAACGAAAGACTCCACCTGATAGAAGAGTGGTATTTACTCCTGAAGAATTACTACAACTGCATATGCTCTATCCTTCTGTAGAAATCAAAGTTGAAAGTTCAGATATTCGTTATTTTTCTGACGAAGAATACACTAAACTAGGATTTGAAGTTTCAACAGACATGTCTGATTGTGACGTTTTATTTGGTGTTAAAGAAGTTCCAACCGAATTTTTGATACCAAATAAGAAATATTTTTTCTTTTCGCACACTATAAAAAAACAACCTTATAATAGAAAATTATTAAAAGCCATTTTAGATAAAAACATTGAATTATACGATCATGAAACCATTGTTGACACTTCAAATAAACGATTAATAGGTTTTGGGAGGTATGCTGGAATAGTTGGTGCTTACAACGGAATAAGAGCTTTTGGAATTAAATTTGAACTTTTTACAATTCCAAAAGCTGAAACATTATCAGGACGTGATGCATTAATTAGTAAATTAAAAAGACAAATTTTACCTCCAATAAAAATTGTTTTAACTGGACATGGAAAAGTGGCAATGGGAGCAAAAGAAATTTTGGATGGAATGAAAATTAAAGAGGTTTCAATTGATAATTATTTGTCCAAACAATATTCAGAACCAGTTTATACTCAAATTGATGTGGTTGATTACAATAAAAGAATAGACAATGATGCTGCTACAAAAGAAGATTTCTATAAAAATCCAACCAGCTATATTTCTAATTTTGAACGTTTTTCTAAAGTTTCCGATATTTTTATGGCAGGTCACTTTTATAGTAACGAAGCACCTGTAATTCTATCTAATGAAATGCTTAAAGCTCCAGACTGTAAAATTAAAGTTGTTGCAGATATATCTTGTGATGTAAATGGACCTATAGCTTGTACTATCAAAGCATCTACAATTGCTAATCCATTTTTTGGGTATTTACCTGAATTAGGAATAGAAGTTCCATATACACATCCAGGAGCAATAGTAGTAATGTCAATTGATAATTTACCTTGTGAATTACCAAAAGATTCCAGTGAAGGATTTGGAGAAATGTTTATGAAACATGTTATTCCTTCTTTTTTCAATTCAGATAGTGACGGGATTTTGAAACGGGCAAAAATGACCGAAAATGGGCAACTTTCACCAAGATTTTCTTATCTAGAAAATTATGTTAACGAACTAGAATTAAAAGAAATATAATAACTTTAAATTAAAAAGCCAATCAATTTTTGATTGGCTTTTTAATAATTATTTGGGCAAATTCAGAAGTAACCTTACTTTTTGGCAAAAAATATAAAAATGACCAATTTTGATTTTCATTTTTGGTCATTTTTGTTTTTCAAAAGATTCTTTTGTGTGAAAAATGTTTTTTTGATCGT
>CANGIF010000042.1 GCA_947453885.1 Flavobacteriaceae bacterium | reverse complement strand
TCTCCAAAACAAAAAAAGAGTTTTTTTTATACACATAAAACTATAAATTATACAGTATAAATATACGAAAATTACTACTTATTAAAAAATTTAAAGTAAGTTATTTACTTGATTTTAAACAATATAACTTCTTGACTTAATGACATTGAGCACGAACAATGCAACTCCTTTTGAACCTTTCGACAGGTTCAAGGCAGACTACACCGATTACCTGCCGTCAACACTATGGAGTTAGCGTTAAGATTTTAGAAAGAATAGTAAGAGGATATGTGCCCTCTTTTTTTTAGAAAAAAGATTGGTTTTTAGCTGATGTGCTACATAAAATAGGCGGTAGATTGAATAAATAGTTGGTATTATTTGTTTTTATAGCGCTAAATTAGATAATTTTACAGCTCTAAAATAATACAAGTAGGTTTTATATAAATTAGGTGTCATGAAGAAAGTAAAAAAAATTGTACCGTTTCTTATAGTAGTTGTTACTGTAATTTCCCTTTTAGTTAGTAGTTGTAGTAAAGATGACGCAAAAGCTGAAGATTTAGCAGCAGCAACAATTTCAACAAGTGCTGTAACCAACATGACGGCTACATCTGCCGTTAGTGGTGGAACAATTGCTGCAGACGGTGGTGCTCCCGTTACGGCAAGAGGTGTGGTTTGGGGGCCAGACGCTAACCCAACTATTTCGTTGCCTACCAAAACAGTTGACGGAACGGGTAACGGAACATACGTGAGTACTTTAACCGGATTAACCTTAGGAGCAACCTATCACATAAGAGCATACTGTACCAACAGTTTAGGAACAAGTTACGGCAACGACATTACTTTTGTGTTGCAACCGGCTATAACTACTGCAGCTGCCACAGCCATTACAGCAACAGCTGCCACAAGCGGTGGAACCATTTTTTACGATTTAGGTTCTCCTATTTTGGTAAGAGGAATTTGTTGGAACACAGCAACAAATCCAACCATTGCTTTGCCTACCAAAACAATTAGTGGTAGTGGAATTGGTTCTTTTACAAGTGCTATTACTAATTTAGTTTTAGGAACAACCTATTATGTTCGAGCATTTGCAACCAGCAGCAATGGAACGACCACATACGGAAACGAAATCTCTTTTATTGCCCGACCAACAATTATTTTAACTACCAATTCAATAACCAACATTCAAGCAACTACTGCTACAAGTGGGGGTGACATTACATCAGATGGCGGTTCGCCTGTAACTGCTAGAGGTATCGTTTGGAGCACTTTGCCTAATCCAACAACCGCTTTGGCTACTAAAACCACTGATGGAATTGGTACAGGAACCTATTCAAGTAGTTTGATAGGATTAGCACCTTCTACAACTTATTACATTAGAGCGTATGCAACAAATAGTGGTGGTGATTTTTATGGAAATGAAGTGGTGTTGAACACTCCTGTTGCGCCACCTGTTACCAGCCTGGCTTTGTGCGATCAAACGCATCAAACACCAGTTTATCCAGTTGTTTCGGTTACGGGCAAAACATGGATGGATAGAAATTTAGGCGCCAGCAGAGCCGGTGTTACAAAAGATGATTTTGAAGCGTATGGCTGTTTGTACCAATGGGGTCGAGGAAACGATGGACATGCGAGTATAGCATGGTCGTCAAACAATTCGGGTTCACCAATAAATGGTAGTACGTCCAACTTATCTAGTTCGGACACACCAAATACCGATATGTTTATTACGAGCGGATCTGGAGATTACGATTGGCGATCACCAAGAAACAATTCGTTGTGGCAAGGTGTAAACGGCACAAACAATCCTTGTCCTAGTGGTTACCGTATACCTACAGATGCTGAATTGACCGCTGAGTTTACAGCGTATTCCATTACAAATACCAATACTGCTTTTGCTGCGGTTCAAAAATTTGTTTTGCCTGGATTTAGAGACAGTTCAAACGCATTGTTATACGACCAAGGAAATTATGGCTACTACTGGAGCAGTACTTCAAACGGTATAAATGCTGTCTTTAAAAGCATTAGTTCAAATGGTACAGGAAGCTTTAGTTACTATAAAGCAGCTGCGTTTCCCGTAAGATGTATAAAAGATTAAACAAAAGAAGCTACTCAAAAGGTAGCTTTTTTGATACATGGCAACAAATAAATCTTTCCTGTTTTTTTGTTTAGCTAATCATAATTAGCTACTTTTATCAAACAAATTAGTTTATATAGAGTATATGTTAGAAAAAATAAAACTCGAAAACATTCTTTTTCTTGATATAGAAACGGTGCCTATTACGGCCAATTTTGATGAATTAGACCAAGAGTTCCAAGATTTGTGGGAGCATAAATCGCAGTACCAAAGAAAAGAAGGACAAACACCCGAAGAGTTTTACGACAGAGCGGGAATTTGGGCTGAATTTGGTAAAATAATTTGTATTTCGGTTGGCTATTTCATCATCAAAAACGATATCCGAAACTTTAGAGTCACTTCTTTTTTTGGCGACGAACCCAAACTATTAAAAGATTTTGCCGCACTTTTAGACAATCATTTTAGTTATGCCAATCAACTTTTATGCGGTCACAATGCAAAAGAATTTGACATTCCTTTTATTGCACGACGCATGATTATCAATCAAATTGCCATACCTTCTAAACTCAATTTATTCGGAAAAAAACCTTGGGAAATTCCGCATTTAGACACTTTAGAGCTATGGAAATTTGGCGACTACAAACACTTTACCTCTTTAAAATTATTGACTAAAATACTAGGGATCCCATCTCCAAAAGGAGACATTGATGGAAGTCAAGTTGGGCATGTGTATTACGTTGAAAAAGACATAGATCGAATAGTTACCTATTGCGAAAAAGACACAATTGCTGTTGCACAAATTTTTCTTCGATTGCGTAGAGACGATTTGTTAATTGACGAAGAAATCATTCATGTTTAATCGTTTTTTGTACTGTTTCAAAACAAGAATGTTGTTAAATTAAGTATATTTACCAAAAAATAAAGAATGGTTTTAAGCAGATTTTGGCTTTCAATTTTTATTGCGTCAATAGTTTTTGTAGTTATTAATTTTTTTATTGGACATAGTTACACTGTTGATTTTATCATAAACGGTAAAAAAGACGATCCTGTTTTAATTTCAGAAAAGTACCTGAACCAAGTACCTGCTTTTATTAAAGACAGCATAGAAAAAGCACCTGAACAAACAATTGTCATTAACAAAATAGAGACAAACCCTGATACCACTTATGTTTACAAAAGCAAAACGGTTAAAATTTACAGTGGTAAACAAAAATCGGACGGACTTTTACCAACTTGTAAAAACAGTTTACTCGATTTAATCGTTCCATTAATTGCTTACCTAGCCTTCTTTTGTGGTATCATGCAATTGTTAATAGATTCAGGAGCTTCTGAGAAATTAGCCAAAAAACTGAGTCCCGTTTTTTTGAAAATATTTCCAAGTGTCCCTAAAAATCACGAATCTATTTCTTACATGACTTTGAATTTTGCTGCAAATTTTCTCGGATTAGACTCCGCAGCTACTCCTTTTGGTTTAAAAGCTATGCAAAGTTTGCAGGAAATAAACCCCAACAAAGATAAAGCCAGCGATGCTCAAATAATGTTTATGTGCTTACATGCTGCTGGACTAACGTTAATTCCAACTTCAATTATTGGTTATCGAGCTGCAGAAAATGCTAATAATCCCGCAGACGTAATGCTACCTTGTATCATTACCTCATTTGTAGGAACAATTGCTGCTTTTTTAATTGTGGGCATCCGGCAGAAAATCAACTTCAAAAGCACGACTTTAGTAGCTTCTCTTTTTGCTTTAATTGGTGCAATTATTGGGTTATTGATATATATTAACAGATTGGACTTGATCGCTAAAAACTTTTTTACATCAAATCTTTCAGGATTATTATTAATAGCAATAATAGCTTTTACGTTGCTTTTTTCATTTCGAAATGAAGCTAAATTTCAAGAAAAGGCAACTACAATTTTTGATGCTTTTGTTACAGGTGCTACTAATGGAATAAAAACAGGAGTTACCATTTTCCCTTATGTTTTAGGTATGTTAGTTGCCATTTCTTTTTTTAGAAATAGCGGCCTTTTTGAAATTATTAGCAATGGGATATCGTTTGTGTTTTCAAAAATTGGGATGAGTAAGGAAATTACCGATTCCTTACCCGTAGCAATGCTTAGGCCTTTTAGTTCTGGTGGTTCGAGAGGTTTTATGATTGACTCAATGCGTACTTTTGGCCCTGATTCTTTTACCGGAAGATTGAGTTGTATTTTTCAATGTAGCGCAGAAACTACGTTTTATGTTATTGCGGTATATTTTGGAAGCATTAATATAAAAAACACCCGATATACTTTAACAACAATGCTTTTAGTTGATTTAGTTTGCGTTATTACAGCGGTTTTAGTTGCCAGTTGGTTTTTTTAAAACCTATTAAGCTTGAATTTTTAATGAAGTCATACTCAAAGAACCTGCAATTGGTTTGTCGTTGAAAAACAGTACTTTTTCATTTGCTTCTTTTAAGGCTAAAACGTAGAGTAACGGGATAAAATGTTCAGGAGAAGGAATTGCCAAGTCAAAAGCTTTTCCTTGCGATTTGAAATTGATTAAAGCTTTGTGATCTTCTTTTTCTATCAAAGATTTCATTTTTTCATTTGCTTCAATTGCCCAATCAAAAGCATATTGTTCGTTTAGTTTATCCCAGGCTAAAAGTCCTAGGTTGTGAACCATATTTCCACTTCCAATAATTAAAACTCCTTTCATTCTTAGTGAAGCTAATTCTTTAGCTAAATCATAATGGTATTGGGGCGATTGAGAGTAATCGATACTCATCTCTATTACAGGAACATCCGCTTTTGGATACAAATGTTTGATTACACTCCAAGCACCATGGTCTAATCCCCATTTTGTGTCGAATGCTACTGTCGTTTTTTTTATAATAGCTTTTGTTTCTAAAGCCAACTGTGGGCTTCCAGGAGCTGGATACTGAACATCAAATAAAGCTTTTGGAAATCCACCAAAATCATGAATTGTTTGAGGTTGTTGCATTGCAGTTACAAATGTTCCTTTGGTTTCCCAATGAGCCGAAATACATAAAATAGCGTTGGGTTTTTGAATTGTTTCGCTTATTTTTCGGAATCCACTTACAAATTCATTTTCTTCTATGGCATTCATTGGGCTTCCATGACCTAAAAAGAGCACGGGCATTTGTTGCGATGCACTTAAGTTATTTGTAATTTGACTGAATTGGTGTAGTTTCATGGCAGAACTGATTAAAGGTAATAATGCTATTGATCTAATAAATTGCTTTCTATTCATGGTGAAGAAATTAGTAACTAAAAAAAGCTGTATCAAATTATCTTGACACAGCTTTCCTTTTTTATAGTTAAAGTAAGTATTAAACTACGCCTTGCCCTAACATTGCATCTGCAACTTTAACAAATCCAGCTATATTAGCTCCTTTTACATAATCAACATAACCATTTGCATCTGAACCGTATTTTACACAAGAAGCGTGAATATCAAGCATAATTCTTTTTAAACGCTCATCAACTTCTTCAGAAGTCCAACTTAAACGCAACGAATTTTGTGACATTTCTAATCCAGAAGTAGCAACTCCCCCGGCATTTGAAGCTTTACCAGGAGCAAAAAGAATTTTAGCTTGTAAAAATACCTCAACAGCTTCTGGAGTTGAAGGCATATTAGCACCTTCAGCAACACAAATACAACCGTTTGCTACTAACATTTTTGCTTCTTCTTCGTTCAATTCGTTTTGAGTAGCACAGGGTAATGCAACATCACATTTCACTTCCCAAGGACGTTTTCCTGCTACAAATTTTGCAGATGGATATTTTGTTACATAATCGCTTATTCTTCCGCGTAATTCGTTTTTAATCAACATTACGTGAGCTAATTTCTCAGCTGAAATTCCGTCAGCATCGTAGATATATCCTGATGAATCAGACATAGTAACTACTTTACCTCCTAATTGAGTTGCTTTTTCAGCTGCATATTGTGCCACATTTCCTGATCCTGAAATAACAACCGTTTTACCTTGAAAACTATCTCCTTTTGTTTGCAACATACTTTGTGCAAAGTAAACATCTCCGTATCCTGTTGCTTCTGGACGAATTAACGAACCTCCAAAAGAAATTCCTTTTCCAGTTAAAACACCTGTAAATTCATTTCTTAATCTTTTGTATTGCCCAAACATATAACCAACTTCTCTTCCTCCTACTCCAATATCGCCTGCTGGTACATCCGTATCAGCACCAATATGCTTAGACAATTCCGTCATAAAAGCTTGACAAAAACGCATCACTTCAATGTCTGATTTTCCTTTAGGATCAAAATCAGAACCTCCTTTTCCACCACCCATTGGTAATGTAGTCAAACTGTTTTTGAAAGTTTGTTCAAATGCTAAAAATTTTAAAATGCTTAAGTTTACTGATGGATGAAAACGAATTCCTCCTTTGTATGGACCAATTGCAGAGTTCATTTGAATTCTGTATCCTCTGTTAACTTGTGTTTTTCCGGCATCATCAATCCAAGTAACTCTGAACATAATTACTCGTTCTGCTTCAACCATTCGCTCAAGAAGCATTTGGTTTTGATATTTTTTATTTTGTTCAATAAAAGGAATTACAGTTTCTGCAACTTCCTTAACTGCCTGCATGAATTCAGGCTCATTTTGATTCTTTTTACCAACAGCTTCAATAAAAGCGTTTATCGATTGTGACATATTTAATAAGTTTATAAGCGTTTAAGAAAACGTTTTCGTTACAAGTTGCAAATATACATTTTATAGAAATATCTGTTCTGTTTTTTTTTATTTTATGTCGTTAAACCTATAAAAATTACGAATATTATTTTGAAAAATTTACGAGCACAATGTTTTTGTATATATTTGTGACATATTATAAATCATTTATAAGATAATGCCCAAATCAATACTATATTGTTGTTTGCTCGTGTTAAGCCTTTCTCTAAGTGCTTATTCACAAGAGTATCTTAGAACAGATGAGTTTTGTTTTGTTGCCGGTCCCGTTTCTTTTCGTTCAGATTATGGAGAACGAAATGACAATGCAACCAATTTTGGAAATACTGGTTTTGGAATTGGATTTAAATATTACATGCACTTTGCTCAATTGAATTATGGTGTTTTCAACGATCAGTCGTATTTCAAACAACATTTAAAATACGGTGCAGAACTTTCCTACAACAAATCTACTCTTCAAAACTACGGTCGTTGGGTAGATGCCAATCACAACTCATTAGAAGCACAACAATTAAAAGCCATGAAAGGTTCTACGGAGGTGATTGATTTAGGTATTAATGCCCAATATTATCCGTTTGAAATTTCTGATTTTGGTGCTTCATTTGGTTCTAATATCGCACCCTATATTGAGTTTGGTGTGCATTTGTGTGAGTATTTTCCAAAAGCAAGTTCGTCGTTAGGCCCCATAAACACACTAGATGTTACACCTGCAAAATACCTAGGAAAAATTGAACCAAAAAAAGGAATTACATTGTCGTTAGTTTGGGATTTTGGCGTTAGGTACAAACTTTCAGAACGTTCAGACGTACTTGCTGATTTGCGTTTCCAGTACTACAATACCGATTGGGTTGACGGTGTGCGACCGAACCCTGCTACACATCCCGAAAACAAAGCCAACGACTGGTTGGTTTGGTTCAATGTTGGTTATGTTTACAGTTTAAAATAATATTTTTTTGACAGCGTCAAAACGCTATAACTTTTTTGATAATGAATTACTTATACTAAGTATTAACAATATGTAACGCTACTTTAAAAAAAATCCCAAAAACGAATTGCTTTTAGGATTTTTTATTTTATCGAAAGGCTTGTTCTAAATCGGCAAGCAGGTCCTCAATGTCTTCTACACCTGTACTTAGTCTAACTAAATCATCCGTTATTCCCACTTCTTTTCGTTTGTCTTCTGGAATGGAAGCGTGAGTCATTAATGCCGGATGATTGGCTAATGATTCAACTCCTCCAAGAGATTCTGCCAAGGTAAATACTTTTAATTTTTCTAAAAACGAAATGGCATCTTCTTTTTTTCCTGATGTAAAAGTGAATGATACCATGCCACCAAAACCGCTCATTTGCTTTTTGGCAATTTCATGATGTGGATGATCAGGTAAACCTGGATAAAACACTTTTGCTACTTCAGGATGATTGCTTAAAAATTGTGCTACTTTCATTCCGTTTTCACAGTGGCGTTGTACTCGCAAATGCAAGGTTTTGATACCTCTTAAAACCAAATAACTGTCCATTGGCCCTAAAGTTCCACCAGTAGCAAATTGTTTAAAATGCAATTCATCACCGAGTTCTTTGTCTTTAATAATCAAAGCTCCTGCAATTACGTCTGAATGACCACCCAAGTATTTAGTGGCTGAGTGCATTACGATGTCTGCTCCTAAATCTAACGGTTTTTGCAAATATGGCGTTGCAAAAGTATTGTCAACGGCAAAAAGTATTTGGTGTTTTTTGGTGATTTGAGCTATTGCAGCAATATCTGCTAATTTCATTAAAGGATTGGTTGGTGTTTCTACCCAAACCAATTTGGTGTTTTGGTTGATTAATGCTTGGAATTGCTCCAAATTATTCATGTCAACAAAATGAAATTTGATGCCGCTGTCTTTATACAAACGGGTAAATAGTCGATAGGTTCCTCCGTACAAATCGTCCATGGCAATGATTTCGTCTCCTGCTTTGAACATTCTTAGTAAACAATCGGTGGCGGCTAAACCGGAAGCGAAAGCCAAACCTCTAGCACCATTTTCTATTACTGCCAAAGCATCTTCAAGTGCTTGACGGGTTGGATTTGCTGCACGACTGTATTCGTAATCGCCTACTGGTTGTCCTGGACTAGTTTGCGCATAAGTGGAGGTTTGGAAAACAGGGGGCATTACGGCTCCTGTAACTTTTTCGTGGTGCTGTCCACCGTGTATTACTTTTGTATTGAATTTCATTGGTTTGTATATTTTTAACAAAGGTATTTTATTTTAAATAAATTTTCTAATATTCATTATAAAGCCCAAATGAATTCCTTCATGATAATTATTAAATTCCATTGCATCTTTTATGTTTGCTAAATGAAATCCAGTGCCTGTTGTATATTCGTTATAAGAAGTAAATTTGCCATTTGCATAATCTTCTTTGGTTTGATTTAAAAGTGAATACAACAAAACTTTCAACTCCTCTATTTCTTCTTGAGTTGTAGCTGTTGGTTTGGAGCCATTTTTATATTTTTCCATCATTTCGGAAGAAATAGTCATTGGTAAACCCGAAAGTCGATAAACCAAACCTTGTTGTGACACTATGATGTGACCTAAATTCCAGGCTATATTATTACTAAAACCTTCAGGAATTTTATTCAATTGCTCTATTGAGTAATTCTCAATAATTTTCAGATAAATTTTTCTGCTAGTTTCCCAAATTTTGAATGTTGCTTCCATTTTTTTTTTGACAAAGATAGGAAGTAAAACAAGATTATTTTCAACAAAATTTAGTGCTGCTATCCCAAAAAAAGTCTTGTTTTTCCTAATCTACGGGCAATTTATAG
This sequence comes from Flavobacteriaceae bacterium, assembly GCA_947453885.1. GTDB lineage: Bacteria > Bacteroidota > Bacteroidia > Flavobacteriales > Flavobacteriaceae > Flavobacterium. The sequence goes on along the minus strand of CANGIF010000042.1, from coordinate 14,350 downwards.
AGTGCTGTTTTTATTTTAATCTATATGATCTTTAGAAGACTTTGAAGCGTTTTTTTTAAAAAACATAAAATTTAAACCATAATCCTTAAAACAAGATAAACGTTAACAAAAACATAAAGTAAAAGTATTTTTTTAAGTGAACTTTAAGCTTTAAGAATTACATTTGCAGCAAATTCTTTGATTATGGTTGATACTATTTACTTTTTAGCTTCGTGTGACAGTTGTAGGAAAATAATAAAAGCATTACCCAACACGGATAGATTACACTTTCACGACATTCGTCAAAATCCATTAACAGAAACTGAAATTGATGAACTTGCTACTTTGGCAGGCAGTTATGAGGCTATTTTTAGCAAAAAAGCACAATTGTACAAAACAATAGGTTTGAAAGATAGGGTTTTAACAGAAGTGGATTACAAACATTACTTGTCTTATCATTACACCTTTTTAAACCGTCCTGTTTTTGTGATTAACAACAAAATATACATTGGAAACAGTCCTAAAAACATTGTTGAGGTTCAAAAAGTTTTAGAATAATGTCTAAAAGAAATTGGGCGCTTATAGGCGCTACTTTTGTATCAATAATTTACGGCATGACATTTACTATTGCAAAGGATGTGATGCCAAAATTTGTGGCACCCTTTGGATTTATCGTTTTGAGAGTTGGTGGTTCAGTTGTGTTGTTTTGGCTCGTTTCTTTTTTTAGTCCTAAAGAAAAAATTGATAAAGAAGATTTTCCTCGAATTGTTGCTGCCGCATTTTTTGGAGTTGCATTAAACATGCTCACTTTCTTTAAAGGATTGAGTTATACCTCGCCAATTATGGGGGCTGTTTTAATGGTATCAACACCAATGATAGTTCTCGTTTTATCTACAATACTCATGAAAGAGCGAATGAAAAAACGCAAAGTTTTTGGACTGATTTTAGGTTTAACAGGAACCATTACCCTTATTCTTTATGGCAAATCGATGGTTAATGCGCCAAATGCTACTTTAGGAAATTTATTGGTGTTTATCAATGCTATTTCTTATGGATTTTACTTGATACTAGTAAAAAAATTGATGGACAAATACAATGCGTTTACATTTGTAAAATGGATTTATACTTTTGGCTTTTTGATGGTGTTACCTTTTGGATGGCAGGAATTTCATGTAATCGATTTTGCTAATCTTCCAACGGATATATTCTGGAAAATTGGATTTGTAGTGCTCTTTTCAACGTTTTTTACCTATTTGTTAAATTTACTTTCCATGCGTGAATTGAAACCCACAACTGTTGCTGTTTTTATTTATTTGCAGCCTTTGTTTGCTACCCTATTTGCCGTAAGTTTGGGAAAAGACGAGTTGAGTTTGGTGAAATTATTATCGGCAATTTTAATTTTTTCAGGAGTTTATTTAGTAACCATGAAGAAAAACTCGAAACCAACATAACAACGAAACATTAAAAACTGAACGTTTTTAAGTATCTTTGAAGTCAATTAAAAATAAAGAATGATACAATCCATGACGGGTTTTGGTAAAGCATCTTTGCAACTACCAACCAAAAAAATTACCGTAGAAATCAAATCGTTAAACTCAAAAGGGTTGGATTTGAATACCAGAATGCCATCTGTTTTTCGTGAAATGGAATTGCGTTTACGCAACCAACTTTCGCAGCGATTGGAACGCGGAAAAATAGATTTTTCGTTGTTTGTTGAAGTTACTGGCGAAGAAACTACTTCAAAAATTAACGTGCCAATTATAAAAGGGTACATCAACCAAATGAAAGCGGTTTTACCAAACGCAGATGCAACCGAATTGATGAAAATGGCTGTAAGAATGCCTGACGCATTAAAAACAGAGCGAGATGAAATCGATGAAAACGAGTGGAAGGAAATCCAAAATGTAATTGATCATGCTTTAGAAAACATGTTGCAATTTCGAAAAGACGAAGGTGTTTCGTTAGAAAAAGAATTCTTACATCGAATTGCCAACATCATGACGTTAATGAACAATGCTGTGGCCTATGATAAAGAACGTATCGAAACAATTAAAACCAGATTACGAACCGCAATTGATGAAATTAAAGTATCCGTTGACGAAAATCGTTTTGAACAAGAATTGATTTTTTATTTAGAAAAATACGACATTACCGAAGAGAAAGTCCGTTTAGAAAACCACCTGAATTACTTTATCGAAACTCTTGCTGGCACAGAAGCTAATGGAAGAAAATTAGGTTTCATTACTCAAGAAATGGGACGAGAAATCAACACCATGGGCTCTAAATCCAATCATACCGAAATGCAAAAATTGGTGGTAATGATGAAAGATGAATTAGAGAAAATCAAGGAGCAAGTTTTAAATGTTTTATAAAAAACTAAAGGCTAGAAGCTGACGCTAATAACTAAAAAAATGAAGAAAGGGAAATTATTAGTATTTTCTGCGCCATCGGGTTCAGGAAAGACCACAATAGTAAAGCATTTATTACAACAAGCCGATTTGAATTTAGAATTTTCAATTTCGGCGGCAACACGCGAACCTCGTGGAGAAGAGGTTGACGGAAAAGAATACTATTTTATGTCGATTACGGATTTTAAAAAACACATTAAAGCAGAGGATTTTGTAGAATGGGAAGAAGTGTATCGCGATAATTTTTACGGCACTTTAAAAAGCGAAGTGGAACGCATTTGGGCCAAAGGTAAAAACGTAATTTTTGATATTGACGTTGCTGGCGGATTGCGAATTAAATCGAAATTCCCAACAGAAACTTTAGCTGTTTTTGTAAAACCTCCAAGCGTTGACGAACTAAAACGAAGACTTAAAGAACGTTCCACTGAAACTGACGACAAAATCAATATGCGAATTGCAAAAGCACACGTTGAACTTGCCACAGCTCCACAATTTGATACTATTATTAAAAATTACGATTTGGAAGTGGCAAAAGCAGAGGCTTATGAATTAGTACGAAAATTTACAAACTAAATTAATATCAAATTTGGTGTTACCAAACGCTGCTTTTTCATACTTTGTTTTTAGAGAAAATTAATGTGGAACAATTGCCTCCAAAACCAAAGGAATTGGACAATACGTGTTCAATTGATTTGTGAACTAAGGTCGTTTGAGGCACTAATTCAAATTCTTCCATAGGTGTTTTAAAGTTTAGATTGGGATAAACCACTCCATTTTGGATTGCTAAAACACTGTAAACAGCTTCAATAGCTGCCGCTGCCGCCAAAGTGTGTCCGGTAAACGGTTTTGTTGAACTAAATTCTGGTATTTTTTGATTTTCATAAAGCGCTATTATGGCTCTTCCTTCTGACAAATCATTGTTTGGTGTAGCGGTTCCATGAACATTAATATAGTCTATTTGCTCAGGATGTAGCTTTGCAACTTGAAATGCTTTTTGCATTGCTAACAAAGCACCATCGCCATTTTCTGAGGATGCCGTTTGGTGAAAAGCATCGTTTGCGTTTCCAAATCCAGCTACTCTGGCAAGGACTTTTTTGTTATAGTGTTGCACCATTTCTTCCGATTCTAACACCAAAAACGCAGCCGCTTCGCCTAGATTTAAACCTTTTCTGTTTTGATCGAATGGGGTGTTGTAACCATCCGTTAAAATCATAAGTGTTTTAAAGCCATTAATAGTAAATTTTGCCAGCGCATCCGTTCCTCCAACAATTACTCTATCCAATTTTCCAGACTGAATCATTCTAGCACCTAACATAATAGCATTTGCAGCTGATGAACAAGCGGTACTTACCGTGGTCACAAATCCTTGCAATCCAATTTGGTCTGCAATTTTTTGCGCCACATCGCCTCCGTCATGGCTACTGATGTACTTGACTGTTTCTGGATTTTCAAAATAGTCGTAATAATGCTTTTCAGTCATGTCCATTCCGCCTACACTTGAAGCAGAAATCAAACCTGTTTTGTGTTCGTTTATGGCCGTAATTTTAGCGTCTTCCACAGCTTGTTTTGCTGCTATTGCTCCCAATAAGGCCGTTCTGGAAAAGTTATTGTCAGCCGACAATTTTAACATATCAATTAATTCCTCGTTGGTTTTTTTGATTTCACCTACTTTTATAACGTCTTTATGAATAGTAGTAATGTTTTCAATAGAGGTAATGGCTGTTTTATTGGTAATTAATGCTTCAAAATTTTCGGCAACGTTATTTCCAATGGCTGAAATAATGCCCATTCCTGTAATTGCTACTCCTTTCATATTTTGGCTATTCAAGTTTTTATTTTAAGATTACACCATTAGTTCGTTACTAGTCGCACATTTCAAAATTGCTTTTTATGCTCGGTTTGCAGTTATGTACGCAGCCATCGTGTTTATAGATTCGAAAATTGCTTTTCCTTCTTTAGGATCTGCTAACTTAATGCCGTAATCTTTCCCTAATAAAACGATAAGTTCTAAAGCGTCAATAGAGTCAAGACCTAATCCGTCTCCAAAAAGCGGATCTGAGTCGTTAATGTCGGCTGGACTAATGTCTTCTAAATTTAAAACGTTTATAATTTTTTCTTTTAATTCTTGTTTTAATGCTTCCATAATTTTACTTATTGTATATAATTTCTAATTGTTCTTTTGTATGTTCTAGAGTGCCTGATTTAGCTACAATGTAGAAAAAGGCGTTGTATGTTTCGTTAAAATAATCAACCCAACCACACAGTAAAGATGTAGCTTTATTGGTTTGTAAAAGTACTTCTCCGTAATTGGTCATAAAATCTGGATTAAAGTTTTCAAATATAAAGAAAGAATTTTCAGTTTTCAACTGGTGCTTGATACTAATTTCGCCTAAGCAAATATTAGGTAAAGTGTACACAAAAACAGCAGGACTTGGAAAATAATTTGCTTCATTTGAAATAGATTCTTGAAACTTAACATCCGTATCTAAACTGGAATGTTTATTAGCAAAAACAAGCGCTAATCCATTTTCTTTATCTTGAAAGTTGTAGTTTTTAAAAAGGAGTTCCGAACCTATAAACGCAAGTTTACTCAAATTATCCATTTTAAAAAACTTAGGATAATTTTCTTCTAAAAAGGTGTAGGCTTTTTTAGAAAAATCGCTAAACAAAGTTGGTGTTGTTTCAAAAACAAGTTCGCCATTTAAAAACATCTGATTGCCTTTAATACTACAATATGCGCTTATCTTAAAAGAATTATTCACAATACTTAAAGTGTTTTTTTAAACAATACAGCTGTATTAGAACCTCCAAAACCAGATGCTGTTTTCAGAAAATAAGTGCATTCCTTAGGGGTGTTTTCGGCTATAACATTGATATTTTGTGACACACCAATTTCATCAAAACCCAAAGATGCCATTAATATATTATGCTGGATTGCATGAATTCCCATTACTGTTTCCAACAAACCAGAAGCACCTAAAGTGTGACCGAAATAGCCTTTTAGACTATTAATTGGTACGTTTTGTAGTGCTAATCTATTTAGCGCTATAGCTTCCATTTCGTCATTAAAAGGCGTAGCTGTTCCATGAGCGGAAATAAAGTCAATTTGTTCAGGGCTAACTTTGGCTTCACTAAGTGCGCTTTCAATACTTTTTACCAAACCCTCTCCTGTTCTTGAAGGTCCAGAAATATGGTTAGCGTCATTTATTGAGCCGTCGCCAATGATTTCTACAAAGGCATTTTCTGGGTTATTAGTAATCAAAACTGCTGCTGCTGCCTCTCCTAAATTTACACCTGAACGGTTTTTAGAATACGGTTTACATGGCGCGTTACTCATGGCTTGAAAGGAATTAAATCCTGATAGAACAAAAGGCGATACCTCATCGCCGGCGACTATAAAAACAGCATCAAATTGAGTGCTTTGAATCATTCTTTTAGCTACAGAAACAGCCAAAATTCCAGAAACACAAGCGTTTGAAACTACAATTGGCTCAGTTACAAATCCAAAAAAACTAGCTATGGTTTTGGCTAATGTGTGTAATTGAGCTTGTTCAATCGACTTAGAAGTTGGATTTTGTAAAGCTGTAATATTTCCCTTCGTAGTTGAGAGGATGAAGCCAATTTTGCTGTTTAATTCTATTGTAGAGCTTTTAATAATTGGTGCTAATGCAAGCAATAACATTTTTTCTAATTTTGTATAACAATCCGAATCGGAAAGTTTTAAAAAAGCTTGGTTTACAATGGTTTCGTTAATAAAAGCTGCATGAAAATCTGTTGGTAAAAAGGCTTTGTTTTGGTGTAACTGAATAGCGGTTACTCCTTTATCAATAGCTTCCACATTTGATAGCACATCAAGTCCTAATGGGGTGATACAATTTGTTTGAGATATGTAAACCTTTTTTATCATCTTAGCGTTGTAAGCCTACTTTTTGTTTCCATTCTTCGTAAAAAGAAGGATTTGTTAGCATTAAATCTCCATTTTTATCTAAAAAAACTTGCACTGTTTCTCCTGTACAAGCTACCGCATTGTTAACATCGTAAATAGTGTATTTGAATATCATTTTAGCTGCTGGCGAATCCACAATTGTTGTTTCAATTCGTGCTACATCGCCATACCGCAAGGACAACTTATGTTCACAAACCGATTTTACAATTGGTGTTGTAAATCCATGAGCATGAACATCTAAGTACGAAATGCCGTGGTGACGACCAAATGCTTCTCTACCATCTTCAAAATAAGTTATGTAATAGCCGTGCCAAACAATTCCTAATGGATCTGTTTCGTTAAAACGAACTCGAATTTCCTTTGAGACCATTAGATGATTGGCTTCGTTATACTGTTCTTTTCTTTTTATCATAAAAAAGAGCTAGGGTTAAAGTTACTATAAAAAACAAAAAAGAGTATCCTAATTGAGGCAAAATGGTAACTAATGTTGCATTTCTCAAAAGCACATCGTAGAAAGCACTAAGTCCCCAATTCATTGGTGAGCTGTGTGCAACTATTTGCATGATTCTAGGCATGGCAAATACTGGAACCCAAACACCACCAACTGCTGCTAAAATAATAACCGATGTGGCGCCAAATGGAGCTGACTGTTCTTGCGTTTTAGCAATTGTTCCCAAAAGTATTCCAAATCCAATGGCGGCAAATCCTGAAAAGAGCGCTACTATACTCATTAAAAATAAATTCCCTTCAACGTTTAAAGAGGGCAACCCTAAATGTGGAAACAGAAAAACAGCAACGGCAACCATCATGTAAAACTGAATCATACAAATAAACAAATAAGTAACGGTTTTTCCGGCTAAAACTACACTATTTGAAACAGGATTTGTCTGTAAACGAACAAAAGTTCCTTGCGATTTTTCTTTTACTATATTGATAGATAAAGGTATTACAATAAAAAAGATTGCAAATAAAGTCCATGCCGGCACATTGTGTTGTACGGAATTTGGCACCAGTTCTTTATTGTTGACTTTTGGCATAATTTCTTTAAAACTAATAAAACTTTTTTGATCAAAACCCGAAACATTTTCTCCAAGTTGGCTTTGAAATGCTGCATATATTGACCGCGTTTCTATTTGTGATATCATCTTGTCAACCGAACTCATTACAGCATTTTTAAAACTCATTTGAACCGCTGGATCAAAATAGAGATTAACTTCTTTTTGATTGATTATAGGAGTCGTTTTTTGAGGCACTTCTGGTTCTGAAACTCCAAAACTACTTACAATTTTAGCAACATTTTGATTGATTTTTGATTGTAAATCGGCACTTAAGTTTTTTGGTATTACTATTGCCAGTTGGTATTTTCCTGCGAAAACAGCTTCTTTTGCCACTGCTTCGGTCAATGGAATAGCATTTATTTTGGTAACTACTGAAAAAACGTCGCTTGTAGCTAGGTTTTCAAAAACTTCTTGGGCTACTTTTCCGTTGTCGTTGTTCACTAAAAGAATTGGAATTTTAGTGTCGTTTACTGTTTTAAATGCACTGTCTTGAATTAAAGTCACCGTTATAATTAAAACCAAAGGCATAACAAACAGAATGATTACACCGCCAATATCTCTTTTTAAAAGCAACAATTCTTTTCGTATAGATTGGTATAATTTATATAACATCTCTTAATTCTTTTCCAGTTAAAGCAATAAAAACGTCTTCTAAATTCCTAGCATTTTGGGTAGAAGCAATGATTTGCTTTGGCGTTCCTTGAATGTAAATTTTTCCTCTATCAATAATGGCTATGTCACTACAAAAATCTTCTGCCTCCATTAAATGATGCGAAGTGTAAATAATGGTTGTGCCGTTTTGGTTGAGTTGTTTTAGATAAGCCAATATTGCATTTTTAGATTGTACATCAACTCCAACTGTTGGTTCGTCTAAAAACAAAACTTTCGGATTGTGTAGAATGCCTGCAATCAAATTAATTCTTCGTTTCATTCCACCAGAGAAAGTTTCTATTCGTTTATCGGCAAATTTTAGTAATCCTAAAAAATCCAAACTTTCGTTTATTTTTGTTTTAAGTTGCTTTCCAGAAAGGCCATACATGCTTCCAAAATATACTAAGTTTTCTCTGGCTGTTAACGTTGGGTACAATGCATATTCTTGAGGAACAACGCCAATTGCTTTCTTAATTTCGTTTGCGTGGGTTGCATATTTGTATCCTAAAATTGTGAAATGTCCAGATGTTGGTTGTACCAGTCCGCATAAAATAGAAATCAACGTTGTTTTTCCAGCACCATTTGGACCCAATAATCCATACACTTGCCCTTCAAAAATAGACAATGTAAAATTATTCAATGCAAAAGCATCTGCCTCTTTGTATTTTTTAGTGATGGATTCTATTTGGATGATTGGTTGCAAAAGAATAGTGGGTTTATTTAATAGCTTTTTGTAATTTTTTAAAAAACAATTCTTCTCGATTGGCAATGGCTAGTAATAGATCGGCAACAGTGTTGTAAACGTCCGTTTGTGTACTTCTGTTTTTGTACACTCTCGATGCTTCAATTGCAAAGTTACGCCACATATCGCCTATTTCTGTCATTTCCAGAGCCAACTCTTTAAGCTGTTCGTTGTGTAAGATATCCGCTGCTTCTTGCAAAAAAGCTGCATATATGAATCGGAAACCGCCGCCTCCCGTACCAATTTCTTCTTGCATGCGCACCATTTGTGCTAAATAGTGGTTGGCTGTTTTAGTGCCGTGCTGTAAAGGCCATTTTCTAATTTTTTTTGCTACAAATCTAATGCCTTTTACACCAACTATAGCAACAGGAGCTAACATGTCTCTACACGTGTTTTTTATTCCTTTTACAATGGCTTTTTTTAAATCAATTTCATTTGGAATAAAAATGGGGTAATACATTTGACCTTTTGGTGCAAAAGCGCCTTTAGCAAATCGAACTTTTTTAAGTTCATCATGTGTTAGGGTAGTAACGGTTTGCATTACTGGATCGCTAATCAAATAGTCAGTAGTTGTTTTTCCATAAACTACTAAATTATGTGCATTAAAATGAAATCGGTATTCGTCTGGAAAATAAGATAAATTATACACCCCAACTTGCAAGCCTGTAGGAATATTGTTGCTTAAATTTTCGTCTAAAAGCTTTGTTGCTTTTGCTTCGTTTGAAAATTTTTGTCGCTTAATTCGAATGCCTAATCGTTTCGCTAATTTATTAAAAATTTGTCCAGGCAAGGGTCTGTAACTTATGGCTGGAGCATAATTTACTTTTATAAACGGTAAAAAAACAAAGAACAATCCTGAACCAATACCAAAAACCATGGGTTCGCTAATTTGCAAGCCGCTGTTTTTAAGAAGGTTTGATGCAACTCCGTTTTCACAATGGGCTGATTGGTGGTGGGTAAAATTCAATTCCATTATTCGTGCTTTATATCCTTTAATTTTGCTATCGATAGTTCAAAGACATCAGCATATCGTTGTAAAATTTTTATGCTTAAAGTTGTAAAAACGGTTGGTTTAAAATGTCTTTTAACACGCCATTTCCACATTCCAACATAACTGGAAAGAATTTCTAGGTCCATTTTGTGTACTTCCATATAATACACAATTGGGCTATAAGTACCGTCTTCTACTTGCTGCTTTGCATTTGCAATTCGTTCGTTAATAGCATCAATTGAATTAGCTAGAGCGATTGTTTTAGGTTCCCAACCAGAGCTTAAAGCTGTTGTGTAAGTACCGTTTTCGTCGGTGGCATAAATAAGCTCTTTTACGTTTGAACTAGAGAGATTACTTTTATCTTGAGGGACTTCATTTGTTTTCATTTTGTTGCTCTTGAATAAAAAGGTTAATAACTCCTTCTAAAAGTAAAACACCATCACAATAAGTTGTACAATCCATTACGCAAGTTGTGTAAGTTGGTGTGTCGAAACGAGATACTAAAGTTGCTTTTGTGGTTATTATTTTTCCTGTTTCTGGCAAACTATGAATTTTTAATGATTTTATTGCACTAATAAAGCCAATTACTTCAACATCGTTTTTATTGGTAACATCATCCGAATCAAAAAAGGTTTTAGCGACAATTGACGAACAAGTTTGTGCTGCATTTTCAATTAATCCCACAGCGGCAAAATGAGTGTCTTCAATAAAAAGAGTGTCTTGTTTGATTTCAAATTGAGTAGTTACTGTTTGACTGTCAATATCAATAATAAAATCGACCATCAACATGGGTTGACGATGAGGTAAGAAATTATGTATTTCAATGATGTTAGCCATAGTCTACTTTGCTAAAATGGTTTTCATTTGCCCTCGCGCAATTTCTTTTTGATGTAAAAGGGTTACAATATCCACCAAAGTTATGCCTGCAAATTCTTGTAAAACGGTAACGGTTGTTACAATTTCATCGTGTAAAAGTGGTAATTCGGAAATGACAACTTCTTTTATGGAACCAATGTATCCAGTTGGTGCGGGTTCTTTTTTTAAATAAAATTGATAGCCCGTATGTAAAGCTACCGTTTGTGCCATGTGTTCAATTATTCCGGACTCTAAAAGTTTCCCGTTTTGAATAAAAATGTTTTCTTCCTTAATTTTCAAGCCTGAAGTTACCGTGGTTTCCGAAAAATGGTACATTTTATCAACCATTACAAAAGGATACTTTTGGGGTAATAAATTTTCCACAAACTCTTTTTCAAAAATAGGTTTTAGCATTTCCATAATTGTATTAGCAAACAGTTAAATAAGCATAAGCAAACGAAAAACGACCGCTTTCTGGGACGGAAAGTAAAATTCGATCTCCTTTTTTTAATTTGCCAGAAGTAAACAATTCGTCTAAAGCTAAATAGATAGAAGCCGAACCAACATTGCCAACTCTAGGCAAATTCATAAACCATTTTTCAAAAGGCAAATCAATACCGCTTGCTGCCAACGATTTTTTTAAACCCTCAACAAAGAAAAAAGAAGAAACATGAGGAAGGAAATAATCTATTTCGTTATTTGTAATGTTGTTTTTTTTAAGTGCGTCTGACATGCTTTCCGAACCTTTTGACAATATAAACTCGTCTAACAGTTTAACGTCTTGTTTAATGGCAAAAATGGATTCTTTCAGCCATTGGTCGGGATGGTAATCGCTCCATGGTTTTAATTCCCCTGACGCTAATTTGTCGCCACCTGCATACATACAGGCTTCTAATTCATGGGCATAGGAATATGCTTCCATCCACTCTATTTTTAACGAAATAGGCCCTTTGGGTTGGTTTTCTAATAAAAAAGCACCCGCTCCATCGGACAACATCCAGCGAAGAAAATCTTTTTTAAAAGCAATAATAGGTTGTTCTTCTAAACTTTTTAAATTCACAACTTCATGTTCGTATTTATCTGCCATTGTCCATGTTGACACGCGTTCGGAACCTGTACAAACCGCATTTTTGGTATTTCCTGATTTTATAGAAAGGTAGCCAAATTTTAACGAATTCATTCCAGCGCAACAAACTCCTGTAGAGGAATTGAGCTCAACCGATTTGTTTTTTAGCAACCCGTGTACCATGGCTGCATGTGAAGGTAAAAAATGATCGGGTGTTGATGTGCCACATGACAACAATTCCATTTGGTTGCTTGTAAACGTTTCGTCAAATAAATTGTCAATAGCGTTTTTAGTCAACTCCGCATTGTTATGTGTAGGATTTCCAGCTGCGTCTAAAGCATAATACCGACTTACTATTTTATTGTTTCTTAAAATAATACGTCGTGCTTTAGATGCTGTATCGTTTATGAGCCCCAAATAAGCTTCCATTTCGTCATTTGAAATAGCCGCATTGGGTAAAAACTTTCCTGTTTTTGTAATATATACTTCAGCCATAAAATTTGTGGCGTTAAACGCTTTGATAATATTCTTTTTCTTTTTTAATTTTTGAAACCTTTAAAGGATACAATAAAATGTGCAAGATATAGACAATTGGCGAAATTAACCAAATAGCGAGCCATAAATACACATTAAACACTTTTAGCCAGTTTTTTCTTGACTTTTTTTTGGATAAAATGAAATTAGACCATTTTTCAAAGATTTTGTTTGCCGTTTTATCTACGGTAACCAAATAGGAACTAATTTTTACGGCATTTTGAGCCAATAAAGCAGCTTGTAACTGATCTAAGTCGTCGTTTAAAAGATGGTTACAAATAATGGTGCCAAATTTTGACGACTCGTTAATGTCTTTTTCGGAAACACCCGGTAACGGAAAAATGCCTAGATATCTTTTCTTAACTCCCGAAAACAGCCATTCCACAATGGTTATCACGCTAATTAAATTGCCCACTCTGTCCACCAAAGCAATGTTGCCTTTTAAAACCGCTTGTTTTTTTTGTAGTACAACTTTCATTTTTTCCTGTGCCATTACCCACATGTTTCTAGAACCTGTAATGGTTACAACCGGTGTGTTTTTAAAAAGGAGGGCCGCTTCTGGCGTATTTAAAAATGAATTTACCGGAACAGAAGGCGAAAGGTACCAAACTTGATAGTGTAAAAGAATTAAATCAAAGGGTACCGCAAGTAGCTCTGGCGAAATAGGTTGCGTTGCCGCAGGAATTTGAAGAAACGATTCCGGAAAAACATCAAAAAAAGCAGATTTGTTCCAAGGAAAAGGAAACGGTTCTTTCATTTCTATTTTATGATAATAAAGCTGTATTGCATTTGAATTCTCAAGCGGTTGCGCTATTTTTTTAGCAATTGTTTCCAACTGTCCCGATTGAGAATAATAAAGTACAAGAACGTTTTTCATCCAGATAGCCTCTTTTTTAAAGGCGCAAATTTAACATTAAAAATGTGTAAATCTATAAAATAATTGTACTTTGTTCTAATTAAACAAAAAGGGGTGTAGTGCTTTTTACGGATTAAAGCCGCAGCACTTACAAAAAAAGAGGAAACAACTAGCGATGTAGCAGTACTATTTGTAAAAGTTACTCCCAAATTACTTTTTTTTCAATAACACAAATTGATTAACGATTGGTGATTTCCCCTCCCCAACCCTCCCCGAAGGGGAGGGAGCCGCGATGTGTAGGGACTGATTACCGATTGTCGATTGCTTCGCCAGTTCGAGCAAAGCGCTCGGGTAACGATTTTTGAACTTTCCTCCTAAGAACCTACTTCCTACCACCTATTAGCTACCACCTCACAACTACTCCTTCACCACCTTACAACTCTTACCGCCTTTTTCGCCTTGAAAGTTCAGGAGATACACTCCTTTGCTAAAACTACTAAGATCGATGCTGGCACTAGCAACAACACTTAGCGTTTGGGTGCTGATTAATTGCCCCATGCTGTTATAGACCTGAACGGTTTTAAAACTGCTATTGCTATTGCCTAGATACACAATGCCAGTACTAGGATTAGGAAAAACTGAAACCTCGCTATCATTAAACCCCTCAACTCCCAGCGCACAATTTGAATCTATAGTGATTGCTTGGGTGATATTACAACCAGCCAAGAAACTCTGTAATGCAGGAATCTCTGCGGCATCGGCACAAATATGGTTAAGGTTGGGATTGTTGCCCCAGCATTGATTATACAAAGATTGACTACCAAATAATTGGGTGTGATTGTTTTTAATCTTGATAGTCGTGAGATTGGGGTTGTATTCGCAACCAAGCTCATCAAAAAGAGGGTTGTTACTAAAGTCTAAATTACTGATTAAATTATGCCCACAAATTACTTTTTCTAAATTGGGAAGCATTGAAACATCTAATGAGGAAATCTGATTATTGTCACAACCTATTTGAGTTAAATTTGGGTAAATTGAAACATCAATAGCAGTTAATTGATTAAAACCGCAACCTAAGATAATCAATTTTACTAAACTCGGTTGATAAAAATTAGTAATAAAATTATTATTTAATACCCGTTGGGTGTAATTAAATTATTTGTGTTTTGATGTTATTTATTGGTCTATCAAATATAAATTTATTGATGAATTGTACCAAAGTTAATGCTGTTATTTTTGCTAAAATTCTTGTTTTAAAACCTTG
>CANGIF010000041.1 GCA_947453885.1 Flavobacteriaceae bacterium | reverse complement strand
TAACGATTACATAACCATTTAAAAATCCAAATATAATTATTTATTGGAATATTTTGATTTTTTTAACTAAAACTAGTAGGTGAAATAAATAAGTGGGGCGTTTTTAAGAACAATTTTGTGCTTCTTTTGCTTTTTTAAGTTTGTAAAAGGTATTTTACTCATTTTTTAAGTTTTACTCACCATAAATTAGCGCGATATACCTTTTCAAAAACATAAAGTACCATTTCAATACCAATAGATACTGTTTAAGTAGTATGAGATGCTATTTCAGAATTACAAGATACTGTTTCAATAGCAAGAGATACCATTGCAAACCAAACATTGCATTTTAAGGCTTACTAAATGAATGGTCGTCACCCATTTTTAAAACCTCTTGATGAAACAAAAACAATTGAAGTAATAAAAACACTATTTTAAACTACCACATTTGCTTTTCAAACCCTTTTATTAATTGCTAAGTTCCCATTATTGCTATGGTGTTGGAAGCTCCGAAAGATTTCTTACTTGAACCATTTTAGTACTCTTGTCGGTGCTTTTGATGCCAATAATGGATGAAGTCCAACGATTAGGGCTACAAACTAGAACTCCTTTTTTGAATTAAGTTAGCATTTGAGACTAGTTTCAATACTAAGTTAGTTGGATGTCAACTTAATTATGGCTGCTATTTATTGACTATATCGCGCTCTGTAACATTTGTAACTGTGGAACGAATTTAACCCCTCTATTTTTGCTCCATAATTCAGACAAACAATTATGAAAAAAATAAAGTTTATCCTTTTTGCAGGTACTATTTTATGTTCGGTTTTTGGTTTTGGTCAAGATACGTTGGCTATTTCAAAATCCGATTTGATGCAACGACTTTCGGATAACAACCTTCAGATTAAAATTGCATCTGCCACCTATCAAGCGGCTTTGGCTGACTACCATCAGTCGCGCGCTTTGTTTTTGCCCACTCTTTCGGCAAGTCACACGGGCATGGTAACAACTAATCCGTTGATGGCTTTTGGGTCAAAATTGAATCAGGCCGTTTTAACGCCTATGGATTTCAATCCCGATTTGTTGAATAGTCCTGTGCGAACACAAAATTTTGCTACTACTATTGCAATCCAACAACCTTTAATTAACATCGATGGGTTGTATGAACGGCAAGCTGCACAATATACAATGGAAGCCTATCGACTGCAAGCCGAACGCACCAAAGAATATTTAGAATTGGAAGTTTCTAAATCGTATATGCAACTGCAAATGGCTTATAAAGCGGTACAAGTTTATAAAAAAGCCAAGGAAACTGCCAAAGCCAACTTGAAATTAGTAGCCGCTTATTTCAATCAAGGTTTGTTGCAAAAAACAGATGTGTTGAATGTGCAAGTTCGTGTAAACGAAATCGAAAATCAATTGCAATATGCAAAAAGTAATGTGCAAAATGCTTCCGATTATTTGGCTTTTTTGATACACCAAGAAAACAACGGCAGGACTTTTAAACCTTCGGAAGAATTGGCTAGCACTATTTCCGTTGCAATGGAAACTGGTTCTTTATCCGAAAATCGAAAAGACTTACAAGCCCTGAACCAATCGACGGAAGCCTATTCCAAAATGTTACAATCGTCTAAAATGGCTTTTCTACCTAGATTAAATGCTTTTGGAAGTTATGAAATGTACGATAAAAACTTTTTAGGAACATCGGCAAAAGGGTATTTGGTTGGCGCACAACTGTCTTGGACACTTTTTGACGGATACAAATCAATAGGAAAATTTGAAAAAGCAAAAGCAGCCTCTCAGAAAGCTATTTTCGAAAAAGAACACTACAAAGCACAAAGTCAGTTGGAAGTAAACAAAACCATTCGCCAGTTAAAGGATGCAGAAAACAAAGTAAATTTATCACAATTGGCATTCGAACAATCGCAAGAAGCGTATAGAATTCGTCAAAACCGTTTCACACAAGGATTGGAAAAAACTACGGACTTATTACAATCTGAAATCCAAATGATTCAAAAAGAACTTGAGCATTTACAGTCGGTTTTTGACTATACTTTTACTAATCAGTATTTACAGTTTTTAACGAGGTAAGAGAATAGAAGAAAGAAGAAAGAAGAAAGAGTAAAGAAGAAAGAGAATAAAAGAAAGAACAAAGATTTAAATCACTATAAAGACATGAATAAAATACTATTAACATTATCGATATCCCTATTAGTTTTAACCTCTTGTGGAGGTGATAAAAAAGAGCCAATAGCAAACAACGAAACTGGCATTCCAGTAAAAGTAAGCGGTATTGCCACTGGAACTAACGGCGAATTTGTAACCGCAAGTGGCAAGATTGAAGCCGAAAATAGTGCCAATGTTTCTACTAGAATGATGGGATATGTGACCAAAGTTCACGTAAAAGTAGGACAAAAAGTAAGTGCAGGCCAATTATTAATCAGTGTAAATAACACTGATTTGCAGGCTAAAAAAGCACAAGTAGAAGCGTCTATTTTACAAGCAACAGCAGGATATACTAATGCCAAGAAAGATTACGATCGTTTTGTTGCTTTGTTTGCACAACAGAGTGCTTCTCAAAAAGAAGTAGACGATATGACTTCGCGTTACGAAATGGCTAAAGCGGGTTTGGAAGGGGCTAAACAAATGCGTAACGAAGTGATGGCACAGTTTTCCTATTCTAATATTACCGCACCATTTTCTGGCGAAGTGACCAACACTTTTGTAAAAGAAGGCGATATGGCCAATCCAGGAATGCCATTAGTTAGTATTGAAGGTGCGAGTCATTTGCAAGTAACCGCAATGGTTTCTGAAAGTGATATAACTTCAATCAAAAACGAAATGAACGTGAAAGTGTTAGTGAAATCAACCAATCAAGAGATTTCAGGAAAAGTAGTGGAAGTTAGCGGGTCGGCTAAAAACACTGGCGGACAATATTTGGTAAAAGTCAATTTGAATACCACTGGAAGCAACGTATTATCGGGCATGTTTGTCAACGTTCAATTTCCGATAGCCAACAAACCACAAGTAAAAAAATCACAATCAGACAAAGTAGTAGTACCACAAAGTGCTTTAGTACAACAAGGACAGCTAACAGGAATTTACACTATAGGAAATAAAAATAGAGCGATTTTACGATGGTTGCGAATTGGAAAAACATTTGGTAATCAAGTAGAAGTCTTATCTGGGTTATCGGCTAATGAACAGTACATCGTTTCAGCCGAGGGCAAATTATATAACGGCGCTAAAATTAGTATTCAGTAAATAGGCGCAGATTTCAGGTTGGGTTGTAAAACAACTTTAAACTTTTAAACCTCAAACTTTAAACAAAAAATTATGCAAGAAGGTATATCAGGTAAAATAGCCCATTTTTTCATCAACTCGAAGTTAACCATTTTATTGATGGTTGGTTTGATGATCATTGGTGTGTACAGTTCATTCTTAATCCCAAGAGAAGAAGAACCCCAAATCAATGTTCCCATGGCCGACGTTATGGTGGGCTATCCAGGCGCAAGTCCAAGCGAAGTAGAAAGTCGTGTAGTAAAACCATTAGAAAAAATTCTTTCTAATATTAAAGGGGTTGAACACGTGCACAGTATGGCTATGAACGGTCAAGCCATGTTGATTGTGCAGTTTTTAGTGGGGCAAGATGTGGAACGTTCGTATGTAAAATTATACGACGAGTTAGCGAAACACGAAAACATGTTTCCACAAGGCGTTTATAAACCAATGGTTAAAACCCGTTCTATTGATGATGTTCCCATGTTGGGATTGACGCTTTGGAGTGAAAAACTGAATGATTTTGAGATTCGTCAGATAGCTGAAGAAGTAACCTCCGAAGTTGAAAAAGTTAAAGATGTGGCTATCACACGCGAAATTGGTGGCAGAAACCGCCAAGTGAAAGTAGTGTTAGACAAAGATAAGATGGCTGAAAATGGTGTGGATGCCTTGGGTATCATGCAAATGATTCAAGCCAATAATGGAAGCTCTCAATCAGGTAGTTTTGTTAACAATGATAAAGAATACCTAGTTACTACGGGTCAATTTCTAAAATCATCTGAAGATGTTGAGAATTTGGTTGTGGGAGTTAATGCGAATTTGCCTGTGTACTTAAAACAAGTGGCAAAAGTAGCTGACGGACCTTCTACACCAAGTAGTTATGTGTCTTTTGGATATGGCAAAGCCAATGAGAAATTTAAAACCGCAAAATCAGAGTATCCAGCCGTAACCATTTCCATCGGAAAAGTAAAAGGTGCTGATGCCATGAAAATTTCTGAAAAGATATTGGAGCGTGTTGAACATTTAAAGAAAACTATTATCACTGATGATGTTCACGTTGAAGTCACTCGTAATTATGGAGAAACGGCTTCTGATAAAGTAGGAGAGTTGTTGATGCACTTAGGAATTGCTATTATTGCGGTGACCTTTTTAGTGATATTGGCTATGGGATGGCGTGGAGGATTGGTGGTATTCTTCTCTGTTCCATTGACCTTTGCCTTGACTTTATTTGCGTATTATTTATTAGGATATACCTTAAATAGAATCACGCTTTTTGCTTTGGTATTTGTGGTAGGAATAGTAGTAGACGATAGTATTATCATTGCTGAAAACATGCACCGCCATTTCAAAATGAAGCGATTGCCATTCAAACAAGCGGCTATCTATGCCATAAATGAAGTAGGTAACCCAACTATTCTAGCCACATTTACCGTTATTGCAGCTATACTTCCAATGGCGTTTGTATCGGGTATGATGGGACCTTATATGAGTCCGATGCCTATTGGTGCTTCTATAGCCATGTTGCTTTCCTTATTCGTTGCCTTAACCGTTACACCTTATTTGGGATATCATTTATTGCAAGAAAAAGACCATCAAAAACACAAAGAAGAACAAGGATTAGAAACCAATTGGGTATATAAAATCTACAACAAATTGGAACGGCCTTTATTAGAAAGTAGTAAAAAAAGGAGGGTGTTGGTTGGACTAACAGTACTTTTATTACTTGGTTCGGTGATGCTATTTTTTACCAAATCAGTGATTGTAAAAATGCTGCCTTTTGATAACAAAAATGAATTCCAAGTTGTAGTTGATATGCCTGAGGGTACTACCTTAGAACGCACCGCAGCAGTTACTCAAGAAATAGCACAATACCTTTCTACTGTTCCTGAAGTGGTAAATTATCAAAACTATATTGGTACCTCAGCACCTATAACTTTCAACGGATTGGTTCGTCATTACGATTTACGTGGAGGAAGTAATATGGCTGATATTCAAGTGAATTTATTGCATAAAGAAGATCGTGCTATGCAAAGTCACAGTATTGCCAAAGAAGTGCGTCCAGAAGTGCAAAAGATTGCCAAAAAATACGGTGCGAATGTAAAAATTATTGAGGTGCCACCAGGACCACCAGTGCTATCAACGTTGGTTGCCGAGATTTACGGTCCGAATTACAAAGACCAAATCAAAGTGGCACATCAAGTAAAAGGTATTTTGCAAGCTACTTCTGATATTGTAGATGTCGATTGGATGACGGAAGACAACCAAACAGAATACAAATTGGTGGTAGATAAGGAAAAAGCCATGCTTAACGGAATTGCTCCACAACAAGTAGTTGGAAATTTGACGTATTTATTAAAAGAATACCCTGTTTCCAATTTGTATGATGAGCGTTCGAATGATAATGTAGGTATTGTACTTTCTTTGGAGGACAAAGACAAAACAAGTTTACAAGACATTGAAAATTTGAAAATAAAAGGAAGTAGAGGTAATGTAGTTCCGGTGAGTGATTTGGTAAAAGTGGTACAAGACACCTTACAAAAAACCATTTATAGAAAAGACCAAAAAAGAGTGGTGTATGTAACCGCTGATATGGCTGGAGCATTGGAAAGTCCAGTGTATGCTATTTTAGGTATGAATGAAAAATTGCAAAAAATGCAGTTACCCAAAGGCTATAAAGTGAATGAGTTATACATGGAACAACCAAATGACGAAAGTGATTTTACGGTTAAATGGGATGGAGAATGGCAAATAACCTTAGAAGTATTCCGTGATTTAGGAGTGGCTTTTATGGTGGTCATTGTAATCATTTATATGTTGATAGTAGGTTGGTTTCAAAACTTCAAAACGCCAATGGTCATGATGATGGCAATTCCATTATCGTTAATTGGAATTGTTTTTGGACACTGGTTATTGGGAGCCTTCTTTACGGCAACCTCATTCATAGGAATGATTGCTCTAGCAGGCGTAATGGTCAGGAACTCCGTCTTGCTCATCGACTTTATCGAAATTCGATTGAACGAAGGAATTCCTTTAAAACAAGCTATAATTGAAGCAGGAGCAGTGAGAACAACACCAATTTTGTTAACTACAGGCGCTGTTGTAATTGGGGCATCCATAATATTATTTGATCCCATCTTTCAAGGACTAGCTATTTCATTAGTATTTGGTGCTATTGTATCCACCATACTTACCTTGTTGGTAGTACCTGTGATTTATTATGTAACCGAAAGAAAAAAATGGGAAAATCCAACAAAAGTAGTTGAGGAGACAAAATAGAATAATTAAACGTCGGTTCGAGTGATTTTGAGTTTTACAAATGAAATTTTAAAACTCAAAATTGTATCGAGAACCTTTAAAAAAATACAAATATGAAACTATTATTAATCACCGCTGTAGCAGCCTACACAAAAGAAGTGAAACATATTCTTAAAATAGCGCAAGTAAAAGCCTATTCTTATAAAGAAGTTATTGGATGCTCTAATGATGTGTCAGAAAATGCTATTGAAAGCAATTGGTTTGGAACCGAAAGGAACGAAAACGAGTCTGTTTTGTTTTATGCGTTTGTTCCAACAGAAAATGTAGCAACCGTTTTTGATGCTGTAAAAGAGTTTAATGCCACGCAAGAAACGCTATCACACATTCACGTTGCCGTTATAAAAATAGAAAAATCAAATTAAATCAAATTAGTATGAAAAATAGAATCGTTAGAGGTATTGCAGGAAGTTTTATAATAATAAGTTTACTTTTATCCATCTATGTAAACCAAAATTGGCTTTGGTTTACAGCATTTGTGGGTGCTAATTTGTTACAATCCTCCATAACCAAATGGTGTTTAATGGATGATATTCTGACTAAGTTAGGAGTAAAAGAGTAGCTATTTATTCATGGTGATTTCAATTACCAATGGTACTAAAAGCGAAATACCCTAAAAAAACACAAAAACATTGGCCACTATCTTACAAGGTGGTGTCTTAAAATAGGAATGCAAGAAGTTGAGTTATTGTAAGGGGTATTTAAAGTATCCAATTTCTCATTGGGTAACTCTGATTTTTAAATAGCGTGGAAGCCGTCTTTTTTTTCTTTATAAAAACCGAACTCTTTCTTTAATGAACGATGTTGGAATGGAATGTTATTGATTTTTAGGTTTCCAAGTTTATTATTCTATTCTGATTTATTTTGTGACCATTTTTTTTTGTAAAACATGAATCGGACACAACATTGTGACCGATTCATTTAACAAACATTTATCGGTCACGGGTTTTGTAAAAAATCTATTTAAGGTAAATTTCATTTTTTACATAAGAATTATTAAGCCAAAAACAATGTTTTGTGTATTCATTCTGGTTTGTTAATTTGTCTTTTTTCGGCAATTCAAATGTGTCTAAAGCGTTTGATGCGTGAGGACGAACGTGAGAAATAGAACTAAATTTCTTGCTAGGAAAATTTGTGAAACGAATTTCTTTGCCGTTTTTATTAGTTTTTATTTCTTTTACGATTTCTCCTTCTGCAACAATTTGTTTTGTTTTTGACCAGACTTTTTCAACTTTAATTAAGTCCAAATATGGCATATTCCAAAATTTCACTTTTCTCAAAATTAGTTTTTCGTTCTCGGATTGAAAGAAAACAAATAGAAATTTATGTTCTAAAATATCTTTAAAATCAGAATCTTCCCAGTCTTGGTCGACAATTTCTTCATATTTAAAATTTGGAAATGAAATATCTTCTTTTGGTAAATCATTTTCTTTTAAACGAACAGTTTTTACAATTATTTCTGCTTTTTCAAATTCTTCAATTTCTTTATCAAGTTCAATTCCGAGGATTGCTTTTGTCAGATTTGCATAAAAACTCTTGGCTTTTGTATTAATTTCAATTTTCAGAATTTTGACAATTTCTTGTTCTGTTTTCCCATAAAATGGTTTGAATTTAGAAATTACAATTTCTTCAATTGTTTGCTTTTTAGCAACTTGAACATTTGGAACTAATTTGCCATAAATTTCTTTGCTTTCGTTTGCTATTGAAGCAATAATATGATTTACATAGCCTTGCTTAAAAGAATATGCTCTTTGTTTTGCTGGAATTTCTGAAAATGGTTGTTTTCTAACAGACAAAGCATTTGCACCTTTGGTACAAGCTCCAAGATAATAAGTATCACCTTCCGAAAGCTCATGTGCTTTTCCGTCTGCTATTTTCCTTGTAATTAATTCCCAATCTTTCTTTATAATTTCTAAATCTGTTGATGGGAAACTCCATTCATCAACAAGTTTTATTAAGTAATCCAAAATGTCAAAACCTGCTTGATGCAAATAGAAAATTAAAAGAATGCTTGAATTCTTTTTTACAAAATCACTGTTTTCAAAATTTTGATTAACAACATTAACGTAGTTAATGATGTTCAAAACTAATCGCTCTTTTGAGCGATATTCATTGTTTTTTAATTGTTTTAAAGGTGAAGATTTTAATTCCATTCCAATTTGTGCAAAATCTGCTTCTGCCAAAGAGTTTGGTTCGTAGCCAAAATAAAACTTCTCTAAAACTTGACCAAAATTTCCCTTACCAGAATAAGAATGCTCTAATATTTTTGGGCGTTCCCCAAGGGTCGGGCTTTCCGTTCCAATCTTTTTTGGCAGAAAAAGCCAAAAAAGGATTTCCTCTACAATCCCTAACGCAAAACCAATTAACGAAGAAATTCATCTTTTTAATGATACATATTGTCTGTTGATCAAAACATACAATATGTATAGTTTTGCTTTTATGATAAATGAATTTCTTTTAAAAGAATTTGGAGATAGAATTAAGCAATTACGACTTCAAAAAAACATAAGTCAAGAAAAATTATCCTTTTTGACAGGTTTTCACAGAACTTATATTGGAATGATAGAAAGAGGCGAAAGAAACATTTCAATTTCAAATGTTGCAGTATTTGCAAAAGTTTTTGAATTAAATATTTCGGAACTATTAGATTTAAAAACAATAAATCCACATCATAGTTATAAGAATTATGAAATAAAATCTGATAAGTAATGTCAAGAAAACACTCATTTGTATTGACATTATCTAATAATGTAACGGAAAAAGAAGGCGTAAATTTTTTAATTGAGAATTATACAGGTTTTTTCAAAATTGATTTAGCAACAAAAAAAGAATTGTTAGATTTACTTAAAATCGAACATAGATTTTTACAGGCTTTTGATTTAATTTATGTTCCTGAAATGGTCGGAAAGATTGCTGATGCTGGATTTATTCAAACTTATTTAGAAGATATAATTCTTGTTGAATTAAAAACTACAAAAAAATATTTGCCTGAAAATCCAAAAGGTTTCTTTTTTGGAGCAACAGAAAATGAATTTAATTTTGGTAAAATTCTTGGTTCAAGATTTAGATTTTGTTTTGTTAGTTTAAATGAAAAAGGTTCTTCTTATGCATTCTTAACTTTGGAAGAATTAGAAGAAAGAATAAAAAACAGAAGAATTCAATTTCAAATTAATTTATAGATTTCAAAGTGATATAAATAATCCATTTTCGCAATTGTCTAAAAGATATTCCTCTTCATTTTTGTTAAAGTAATTCTCGATTAATTGCTGTAAGTGAATATGATTAGTATTAATATACAAAACTGATTCGATAATATTTGTCAAAATATGGTTTATTGCTTTATTTTCATCTTCTAAAATACAAATCCTCTTGTTTTTTAAATTTTCTATTATCTGAAATCGAATATCTGAATCAAGAGATATTTTTACTGTTATATCAAACGTTTGATTTACTTTATTATTTAACATATTTATTTATTTTAATTTTACTTATTCCATAACCAAAACCATCTTCCTCATATTCACTACTAACTGATTTCCAAAATTGAGGATTTTCATCCATAAATATGCCTACGGTTTCTTCTGGTTTAAACATATCATAAATGACTTTTTTCCCTAAACCATGACCTCGTAATTCCTTTTTTATATAAAAAGCGCCTAGGAAACTATCCTGATAATGAAACCAAGCCACAGCAATTTTATTAATGCTAACAAGAGTGCCGGTTTTATATAATTGCGTCACGTGAAATCCATGTATTTTAATTAAATCAAATTTATCTATACTTTGATATTCACAAACGCCTTTGAGAAGTTCTTGGGTAATTACTTTTTTCACAAACAATTAATTAAATATATAATTATACGGTTTTTGCGGAGGATATCCTCTTTTTAGACACAAAAAAAAGTTGCAATGAAAATCTTGATTCGATAGAGCAACTCCAAAATTGAAAATCATTCCACCTTCACTATAATTGTACTCAAAACCTTGAGAATTTTTTCTCATTTCTTTTTTTGCACCTTTTAAGTAAAACCATTTATCTAAATCTTCCTCATTTATGTAGAATTCTTCGGTCACTTCTCCGTTTTGAATGATGTCTTTTAGAATTGTGAATTTGTCTTCATAACTTGGTTTTGTTTTGATAGTTGTTACAATTCCATCAATCATTACTCCTGTATTTTCAAACATTCCTTTCGTTCCATTTTTATTGAAATTTTCTGAAATCTCAACAATATCACCTTTAAGTTTAAATTCATTTGGAAATAAAATGAAATCAGATTGAACCGGAAATGCGTTTGCCAATGTTCCATCTTTAAGCAACCAATCGTTTGAATTAGTTTCTTTCATTTCGTTGTAAATTGATGAATTTTGAGAATAGGCCAAAATGAAAATTCTTCTCCTTCTTTGCGGCATTCCATATTCTGCGGCGTTTACAACTCGCCATTCAACTACGTATCCCAAATCATTTAAGCTTTTTAGAATAATTGCAAAATCTCTTCCACGTTGTCCAGATGGAGAAATTAAAAGTCTGTCAACATTTTCTAAAAACAAATATTTTGGTTTGTTTTCTTTTTCGCTTAAAATCTTGTGAATTGACCACCACAGAACACCTTTCTTTCCAATTAATCCTTTTGAATTTTTTAGTGTTGTTGCAACTGAATAGTCTTGACATGGAAAACCTCCGACTAATAAATCATGGTCTGGAATTTCAGAAATTTCTACTGTAGAAATGTCTTTGTTAGAATGATTTTTTTTATCCCACCGAGATTCATAAACCATTGATGCGTGTTGAACTTTGGTTGATGGTTCCCATTGATTGCTCCAAACTATTTCATATGGACTTTCAAAATCTTCTTTGTAATTTGACGATGCGGATTTATTATTCCAACCTTCTAAACCAAGTCTGAAACCTCCAACTCCTGCAAACAATTCTACTACTTTTATTTTATTTTCCATCGTGAATAGTTTTTAAGTAAATTGCTTTCTCCTCTGCTACTTTTAGCACTTCCTGAATATTTTCTTCATATAGAATTGAGTTTGCAATTTGGTCGCTTAACCAACTTGTTATTAGTTTATTCTTATCTAAATCATAAAATTCAGCAAATTTTTCAACTTGTTCTTTTGATGGTTTTCTTTCTCCACGTTCAAATTTACTTACAATAGCTTGGTCAATGTCAAGTGCAGAAGCAACTTGTCGTAATATTAAGCCTTTGCTTTCTCTTTTGTTTTTAATAATATCTCCAAATGTTTCCATAAGACAAAATTTGTTTTGACAAAAATAGTCAAATTAATTTCAGAAACAAATTTTTCATCAGATAAATGGTTTTGTACCAAAATTTAGACAATATGAATTCTCTTTAACCCAGTTTTCATTTAAAACTCTAGCAATTTGTGAATTGCTTTTGTAACCATCAGCCAACTTTAAATTAAAATTTAAATTCATATCTTATGTTTTGTTGTCAACTGGGTTTTACCGCCAGCCCATTTCAAAAATGGTTTTGCCTGCATGTTTATATTTTTATTTTCAAATATAAATC
This sequence comes from Flavobacteriaceae bacterium, assembly GCA_947453885.1. GTDB lineage: Bacteria > Bacteroidota > Bacteroidia > Flavobacteriales > Flavobacteriaceae > Flavobacterium. Next base: position 16,640 of record CANGIF010000041.1, on the reverse strand, counting down.
ATTTAATTGTATAACTGAAAGTTTATTTTTACTAAAAATCCCTCCCCTAACCCCACAAAAAAAGCCGTTCTCCCGAACAGCTTTCTTCAATCCAAAATTTTTATAAAATAGTAATTGTCACTTTGCGCCGTTGCGTCTTCGCGAGAAATAATCATTACTCCACAGAAACAACTTCTAAAACCACATCAGTCACTTGTTTAAAAGGGTAATAAACACCATTGGTTTTCTGCACAAATTGGGTAAAAACAACACCAATCGCTTTGCCAGCCGCCATATTAGTTTCCAATGGGCTAAGGGTAAAATTACCAACACTTGCTTTGTCCAAATAAACAGCATCACTCACCACAAGCCGGTAGGCAAGGCTTTCAAAATCAAACGTCAAAAATCCTACAACTACCTTCAAATGGGTACTGCCATTAGCAAATTGTATCTGCTTTCCATCAAAATCCTCCAAATGTAAACCAGTCAAAAAATCAAAACGGTAGCGGTGAGCCAAAACGCCAGCCAAGTTAGTTCCTGCCGTCAAAACAAAATTTTTCAACAACGCAACACCATCAGCAGTGGCTAATCCGTTACTTACATTTCGTTTTCCACGTTCCTCAATTGCATCACATCGCTTAATGGCACTAAACAAACCAGCCAATCGTTGGTGCAATTGCCCATCTTTAAATTGGGTCAAAAAAGGAGCAAGGCTAGCTTTAAAAGCATTTACCGCAACCATGCAAGCGCCAAATTCATTACTATTTTCCCGCACCCTCACCATAGAGACCTTTGTTTTAATCGCTTGTCCATTAAAACCACCACCACTTTTCCGTACCACAGGTTTACCATTCAAATAATAAAAATTCAATCCATCTATCGTACCAGCTAGTTTTATAATTCCAGTTTGCTTCGCCATAATAACAGTTAATTTTAAGTATCAAAAATACGATAATTAAGGTAATTTACAAAATGGTTATAGTAAGGTTATAGTAACCTTATAGTAACTATATAGTATCTATAAAACGTATAAAAGAGCTATAAATGGCATACCAACCATTAAGCTGAGGTAAAGATAATAAAGGTCAAAAAGGAAATAGGTAGAGGAGGAAGTAAGCTATTTACCAATGCAGAAATTGGCAAAAATATTCCCTAAAAGCTCGTCATTAGTGACTTCTCCAGTGATAAGTCCAAAATGATACAAGGCTTCTCGTATGTCAATTGCCATGAGGTCGCTAGACAAATTGGTTTCTAAACCATACTTCACTTTCTGGATTTCGTCCAACGCTTTCAGTAACGAATCATAATGGCGGGTGTTGGTTACAATCGTTTCGTTGTTGCGCAAAGCACCCGTATTGACAAACGAAAGCAATTGGTTTTTCAGCGCGTCGATTCCAATATTGTTTTTAGCGGATATGGTTTCAGGTTTCAGGTTTAAAGTTTCAAGTTGTTGATGGATGTTCAAAATTTCTTCATTCGATAATAAATCTATTTTATTAATAACAACAATCAGTGGTTTTAAAGGATACTTGTTTTTTACTTTTTCTATTTCGGTAATGTATTCCAAACCTGAAACCTGAAACTTTAAACTTTCAAACAAATACAAGATAACCTGCGCTTGCTCTATTTTTTCAAACGTCTTTTTGATACCTATACTTTCAATATGATCTTCGGTTTCACGGATGCCAGCCGTGTCGATGAATCGAAACCCAATGCCGCCAATCACCAATTCGTCTTCAATGGTGTCACGAGTGGTGCCCGCAATGTGTGACACGATGGCGCGTTCTTCGTTCAACAAAGCATTTAATAAAGTCGATTTTCCAACGTTGGGTTCACCCACAATAGCAACAGGGATTCCGTTTTTAATGACATTTCCAACAGCAAAAGAATCAATCAGGCGTTTCAAAACAAATTCGATTCGGTTCAATAATTCCCGAAACTGGGTTCTGTCAGCAAAGGCTACATCTTCTTCGGCAAAGTCCAATTCTAATTCGATGAGTGAGGCAAAATTGAGTAATTCTTGTCGCAATTGCGCAATTTCATTGGAAAAACCACCCCGCATTTGTTGCATTGCAATTTGATGCGACGCTTCATTATCCGACGAAATCAAATCGGCTACGGCTTCGGCTTGCGACAAATCCATTTTTCCGTTCAAGAAAGAACGCAAAGTAAATTCGCCCGCATTCGCCATACGGCACCCTTTTCTAATCAATAATTGGATGATTTGTTGTTGGATATAACTCGAACCGTGACACGAAATTTCGATGGTATCTTCGCCTGTATAGGAGTTAGGGCCTTTAAAAACAGACAATAACACTTGGTCTAAAGTTTTGGTGTCGTCAACAATATGACCTAAATGCAGCGTATGCGATTTTTGTTTGGTCATGTCTTTTCCTTTAACCGACCGAAAAACAGTAGTTCCAATGGCAATGGCATTTGGACCAGCAACTCGAATAACGGCAATGGCTCCTGCTCCTGAAGGTGTTGCTAAAGCAACAATGGTGTCGTGCAAAATCATCTTAAAAATTTTGACAAATGTAGTAATTAAGCATCTAAAAACACCTTGTTTTTTTAACATAGATTACCTTCAAAAAAGAGCTAAAGTGCAATGAATTACTGCTTAAAAATGCGTAAATTTGAATAGTTTAAATTACAAAAACGTAAAGTCATGAAAAAAATACTCTTTCCAACCGATTTTTCTACCTCGTCCGAAAATGCTTTTATTTATGCTTTAGAATTTGCAGCTAAATTGAAAGCAGAGATTGTTGTTTTGCATACGTATGAAGTTCCAATTGTTGTTGACAATCAGTTGTTTCCGGAAATGATAATGGAGCTTTATAATTCAACTGAATTGGGCGAATTTGACTATTTTAAAGATAAAATAGCAACCTTAAGAAGTATCGCAGCCCATCGAAAATTAGAAAAAATTGCACTGAGTCATTTGTTATTAGACGGCGATTTGTTGTTAAATATCAAAAAAGCAGTTAAAAAAGAAGCTATTGATTTTGTAATTATGGGAACAAATGGCGCATCAGGATGGCAAGAATTTTTTCTTGGTTCAAATGCAGGAGCGGTTATTACGGATTGTGAAGTTCCAGTTTTAAGTATTCCTGTAGAGTCAAAATACGAGAAAATTGAAACAATTGGTTTTACAACTTGTTACAATGATAAAGATGTTGTTGCCTTACAAAAGGTACTGCAAGTAGCCAAAAAAATGGGTGCAACTGTAAAATGTTTGCATGTTACAACAAAAGATGCTACTGTATCAAACGAAACAATTAGTAAGTTTGAAACTAATTTTAAAGGCGCTCCTGTTCGTTTTACTATTTTGAGTGGCGAAGATATCAAACAAACCATTAAAGACTTTATTATTGGAGAAGGAATAGACATGTTAGCTATGCTTACATACAAGCGCAATTTTTTTCAAGAATTATTTGATCACAGTATGACACAAAAATTAGCCTACCATTTAAAAACACCTTTACTGGCTTTACACGAATAAAAAATTTATTTTTGAGGTTTATTTTTATATTTTTACTGACAATTTCTAAAGAAACAAAACACAATTGCCTTTCTTTTTTTCTTTAGAAATTGTTTTTTTTAACCATTGAATTGCTGTAAACTTTTTTTCTGAATGGCTTATTTTGTAGAAGTTGTTTTACCATTACCACTACCTAAAACTTTTACTTATAAAGTTTCAGAAACGGAATTTGCTTTCATTCAACTGGGAATGCGCATTGCTGTCCCTTTTGGAAAAAGTAAAATTTACACTGCATTAGCAATTGAATTGCATCAAAAGCCACCTAGTTTGTACGAAGCTAAGGAAATTCATCAAATTTTAGATACGCAACCGATTGTAAATCAAATTCAAATTGAGCATTGGCAATGGATTTCAAAGTATTACTTATGTTCCATAGGTGATGTTTATAGAGGCGCAATTCCTTCGGCTTTGTTGTTAGAAAGTGAAACTGTTTTGTCACAAAAAGCTGATTTTGATATTGATAACGTTGCGCTTTCTGATGACGAATATTTGGTTTACGAAGCATTTAAGACTCAACCAACATTGACCTTAAATGAGGTTATGAAGATTTTGAATAAAAAAAACGTGTTTCCAGTAATTCAAAAGTTATTGGATAAAAACGTTTTGAAACTTCAGGAAGAAGTAACGGAAAATTACAAACCAAAATTAGTTCGCTACATTCGATTAAGTCCAGAGTATTTAACAAATGATGGCTTGGCAATATTACTCGAGAAATTAAAAAATGCAGAAAAACAAAAGCAAGTACTTTTGCACTATTTCAAATTAGCAGCAGCTGATAAAAGCAAGCCAATTTCAGTTAAAAAGGTACTAGATACAGCATCAATAAGCCAAGCGGTTTTAAAAGCAATTATAGACAAAGGAATTTTTGAGGAATACACTCTCCAGCAAGATCGAATTACTTTTTCTGGAGTTGCAAGTAAAAAAGAGTTGCAGTTAAGTGAAGCACAAACTATCGCTCAAAATGAAATTGTAAAGCATTTTCAATCGCAAAATGTATGTTTGCTTCACGGAATTACCGCGTCTGGAAAAACGGAAGTCTATATACAAACAATTGCAACTTTCATCCAAAAAGGGAGTCAGGTTTTATTCTTAGTGCCGGAAATAGCACTTACAACACAACTAGTTTCTCGATTAAGAACCTTTTTCGGAAACAAAGTTGCTGTTTTTCATTCCAAATACAACAATAACGAACGAGTTGAGGTTTGGATGCAAGTAATGCAACAATCGGAAAAAGCCCAAATAGTAATTGGAACAAGATCAGCATTATTCTTACCGTTTTTAAATTTAGGATTGATAATTATTGACGAAGAGCACGAACAAACCTTCAAACAAGTTGATCCAGCTCCAAGATACCATGCTCGTGATACCGCAATTGTTTTAGCAAATTTGTGTAAGGCAAAAGTACTATTAGGATCTGCAACACCTAGTATTGAAACTTATTACAACACCCAAATAAATAAGTATGCTTTAGTTAATTTAAACAAACGCTTCGGAAATGTAACGTTGCCCGAAATTGAATTAGTAAATTTAAAAGAGGCGTATTTCAAAAAACAAATGTCAGGTCATTTTAGCGACACCTTGTTGGAGGAAATTAATAGGGTTTTAGCTAATGGTGAACAAGTAATTTTATTTCAAAACAGAAGGGGTTTTGCACCAGTAATAGAATGCATGACATGCGGGCATGTTCCGCAATGCCCACAATGTGACGTAAGTTTGACTTTCCATAAATTCAAAAACCAATTAAGATGTCACTATTGCGGATATGCAATGGCTAAACCAACAAATTGTCACAGCTGTTCCAGTGTAGAATTGTTGACAAAAGGTTTTGGAACAGAACAAATCCAACAAGAATTGATTGAACTTTTACCGAATGCTAAAATTGGACGAATGGATCAGGACACAACAAGAGGCAAGTTTGGTTTTGAGAAAATAATTGATAGTTTTAAAAATAGAGAATTAGATATTCTAGTTGGAACTCAAATGCTAGCTAAAGGCTTGGATTTTGATAATGTTACATTAGTAGGTATTATGAATGCCGACAATATGTTGTACCATCCTGATTTTAGAGCATTTGAACGTAGTTTTCAAATGATGACTCAGGTAGCGGGTAGGGCAGGTAGAGCTGAAAAAAAAGGAAAAGTAATCGTTCAAACCTACAATCCAAATCATACTACGATTCAACAAGTTACACATTCTGATTTTTTAGGAATGTACGAAGAGCAACTTTATGATAGAAAAATCTACAAGTATCCACCGTATTTTAGACTAATAAAATTGACTTTAAAACATAAGGATTTTGAAAAATTAAAAGAGGGATCAATGTGGTTGTACACCATGTTACTTCAAAATTTGAATGTACCCGTTTTAGGACCAGAAGAACCACCAATTTCTAGAATTAGAAATGAATATATCAGAACAATTTTAATCAAAATCCCTCAAAATCAGCCTTTGCAAGGGGTCAAAGAGGCGCTTTTAAAAATGTTAAATAGTTTCGACACAGTATCGCAATTTCGATCAATAAAAGTCACTTTAAATGTTGATGTATATTGATTCAAAACAAGATAATAAAATAAAATTAGCTATAAAAAGCAGTTTACAGTAGCAATTAAACATAAAATCTATTTGTAGATTAGAATAAAACAATTACTTTTGCACCCAATTTAACAAATAAATAAATATTTTTATGAATCATTATGAAACTGTTTTCATTTTAAATCCCGTTTTATCTGAAGTTCAGGTAAAGGAAACAGTGAGCAAATTCGAAGAATTTCTTACATCAAGAGGAGCTGAAATGGTATCAAAAGAGGATTGGGGCTTGAAAAAAATGGCTTACGAAATCCAAAACAAAAAAAGTGGTTTTTACCATTTATTCGAATTCAAAGTAGCAGGTGAAGTACTTATTGCTTTTGAAACTGAATTTAGACGTGACGAAAGAATTATGCGTTTCTTAACTGTAAGTTTAGATAAACACGCAATTTCTTGGGCAGAGAGAAGAAGAACGAAATTAAAAGCAGCAAAAGCGTAACTATCATGGCAACATTACAACAATCAGCTTCGGGAAAAAAAGACGGAGATATCAGATATTTAACGCCTTTAAATATTGAAACCAACAAAGTTAAAAAATATTGTCGTTTCAAAAAATCAGGAATCAAATACATTGACTACAAAGATGCAGATTTCTTATTAAAGTTTGTAAACGAACAAGGAAAAATTCTTCCTCGTCGTTTAACAGGAACTTCATTGAAATTTCAAAGAAAAGTGTCTGTAGCTGTTAAAAGAGCGCGTCACTTAGCATTAATGCCATATGTGGCTGATTTACTAAAATAATAAAGAAGCAAAATTATGGAAATTATACTTAAACAAGACGTACAAAATTTAGGCTTTAAAGACGATGTAGTTACTGTAAAAAACGGTTATGGTCGTAATTATTTAATTCCTCAAGGATTTGGTCATTTGGCTACTCCTTCCGCTAAAAAAGTGTTAGCAGAAAATTTAAAACAAAGAGCTTATAAAGAAGCTAAAGTTGTAAATGATGCTAAAACATTAGCAGAGGCTTTAAAAGCTATTGAAATTAAAATTGCTGCAAAAGCAGGTGGTGAAAAACTTTTTGGATCAATTACAAATAGTGATATTGCTCATGCTTTAGCTAAAGCAGGTCAGGAAATTGACAGAAAATTCATTACTTCAGGTATCGTTAAACGTACTGGAAAATATACTGCAAGCGTTCGTTTGCACCGTGAAGTAATTGTTGAATTACCTTACGAAATTATAGCTGAAAAAGCATAAATTTTTAAATAAAATTTTTTAAAATCCCATTCGCTTTTGTGTAATGGGATTTTTTTTATTCAATTAATAATCTGTAATCAAAAATCTTCATTCCAACTTTCAACTTCCTATGAAATACACAAGATTAACTAAAGAACAATTTGAAGAATTGCATCAAGAATTTACGCGTTTCTTAGCTTCCCAATCTATTGATAAATCAGAATGGGATTTGTTAAAAACAACGAAACCTGAAATTGCAGAACAAGAACTAGATGTTTTTTCGGATTTAATTTGGGAAGGTGTGCTAACGCGTGCGGAATTTTTAGAACACTTTTCTAAAAACCATCTATTTTTATTTCAATGCTTTGATACCTACATTCGCTCAATTGTTATTAAAGCAATGGACTCAAATGTTGATTTTTTGACAAAAGAGGGTTTGGAATGGTTAAGTGATCACATGTTTACAGAGTCAATAGACATGAGAATTGGTAAGAAAAACTTTACTGAAGAAAGGAACATTTCCATTTTTCAATTGATACAGCAAGGTGCCTTTTTAAGCGATGGACAATTGTACAATCAAATAAATTCAATAATTGAAGCATAATTTTTTTAAATTATCTTTTTAATTGGCTATTTTAGTACTCGAAATTAGGTATTAAAAAAAGCCAATTTTTTATTTATGGATATTCAAGCTACACTTCAAAGTTTACGAGAAACACTTAACTTACATAATCATAATTACTATGTATTGGATGCTCCAACAATTTCTGATTTTGAATTTGATCAAAAATTGGCGGAACTTCAAAAACTAGAACTTGAGCATCCGGAATATTTCGATGAGAATTCGCCTACACAACGAGTAGGAGGTACCATAACCAAAAATTTCAGGACTGTTACTCATGAAAACAGAATGTATTCTTTAGATAATTCCTATTCCAAGGAAGATTTGCTGGATTGGGAAAATAGAATACAGAAAGTTTTAGGAGAAGTTCCATTACAATATACTTGTGAACTAAAATACGATGGGGCTTCAATTAGTATAACCTATCAAGACGGTAAACTTTTACAAGCCGTTACTCGTGGCGATGGATTTCAGGGTGATGATGTTACGTCAAATATTAAAACTATTAAGTCGATTCCTTTGTTGCTAAAAGGCGATTATCCCGATAAATTCACAATTCGTGGTGAGATAGTTTTGCCGTTTGAAGGTTTTGAAAAAATGAACCTAGAATTGCTTGAAATTGGTGAAACACCCTATTCAAATCCAAGAAATACGGTATCAGGAAGCCTAAAATTACAAAACAGTAGTGAAGTGGCTAAGCGTCCTTTGGAATGTTTGTTGTATTTTTTGATTGGAAATACATTGCCTTTTGCTACCCAATTTGAGAGCTTGGAAAGTGCTAGAAAGTGGGGGTTTAAAGTGCCTAATGAATCCAAATTAGCTCAAAACATGTCAGAAGTTTTCCAATTTATTGACTATTGGGACCAACACCGACACGAATTACCTTATGAAACAGATGGTGTTGTAATTAAAGTCAACTCCTTCCAGTTTCAACAAGAATTAGGCTATACAGCAAAGGCGCCACGTTGGGCGATTGCTTTTAAATTCAAATCAGAGCAAGTTGCCACAAAGTTACATTCAATTTCTTATCAAGTTGGTAGAACAGGAGCAATTACACCAGTTGCAAATTTACAACCTGTTCAATTAGCAGGTACTATTGTGAAACGTGCATCTTTGCACAATTCGGATCAAATTGAAAAATTAGATATAAGGATAAATGATACCGTTTTTGTTGAAAAAGGAGGGGAAATAATCCCAAAAATTATAGCTGTTGATTTAGAAAAACGACCTGAAAATACTGAGAAAACAAATTATATTACCCATTGTCCAGAATGTGATTCCTTGTTGATTCGGAACGAGGGAGAAGCGAACCATTATTGTCCAAATTTTTACGCTTGTCCACCACAAATTATAGGTAGAATTCAACATTTTATTTCAAGAAAAGCGATGAATATAGATGGTTTAGGTGGCGAAACCGTAGCTTTGTTGTTCAATAATGGTTTGGTAAACAATTATGCTGATTTGTATCAATTGACAATTGATCAAATAATTCCATTGGAACGAATGGCGCAAAAATCAGCTGAAAATATGATTCAGGGTATCGAAAAATCTAAAACAATACCTTTTGAAAAAGTATTGTACGCAATTGGTATTAGGTACGTAGGAGAAACAGTTGCTAAAAAATTAGCCAAGCAGTACCGCTCTATTTCGGCTTTGCAACAAGCTACTTTTACAGATTTGATTTTAGTTGACGAGATTGGAGATAAAATAGCTTTAAGTGTGGTTGCCTTTTTTGAAAACGAAACCAATCAACATTTGATAAAGCGATTGAAATCATTTGGTGTACAACTAGAAAGTACCGAGGAGCAAAATCCAAATGCAACAACTAAATTAACGGGCAAAAGTTTTGTTGTGTCGGGTGTTTTTGAAAAATTTTCAAGAGAAGATTTAAAAAAAGCTATTGAAGATAATGGTGGAAAAGTGGGAAGTTCCATTTCTACAAAAACGGATTTTGTGGTTGCAGGAGCTAACATGGGACCAGCCAAACTTGAAAAAGCCAATCAGTTAAAAATCCCTATTCTTTCCGAATTAGATTTTATGGAAATGATTAACAATGGTTAATTTTCAAGGAAAAATACTAATTTTATAATTCTATTTGGACAAACCATAAAACTAGTATTTAATTTTTTTTTATTGTTAATTTTTAAAATTAAAAATTTATTTCAATTCTTATTTTTTTTGCCAAATACATCATTTAATATCCAGCAGTTGGAATATCTAAAACGTATTTCTTTTTGTTTAAATTGGTTAATTTTTTATCTCGTAACCAAGGATTATGAATTTTTAATATCTTGTAGTTAATTCCTTGATTTTTAGCAAAAACAGCTAGGTCAGAAATAGAACTGTCAATTTCAATCTTTCGTATTGGAAGTTTATCGTATAAACTTTCAGATTTAACATCAAATCCATACAGTTGTGGATTTTTCATAATTTCTTTTAATGCTATAATTCTAAAAACATATCTGTACGTTTCGTCAGTGAGCATCAAATCATAGTAATCAGTTGATTTCTGACTGTCCATTTGTTTTAGAATTCCAGACATTCCTCCGTTATAAGATGCTGCCGCTAATGTCCAAGAACCTAATTTGTTTTTAGCATCATTTAAATATTTACAAGCCGCTTCTGTTGCTTTTTCAAGATGGTACCTTTCGTCTACAATATCATTAACTTCCATCCCTCTCTCTTTAGCAGTATCGGGCATGAACTGCCAAACTCCTTTTGCTCCAGAAGGAGAAACTGCATTTATCAATCCACTTTCAATTACAGCTAAATACTTAAAATCATCTGGAACTCCATATTTTTTCAAAATAGGTTCAATAATTGGAAAAACTCTATTTGCTCTTTTAATTATTAGCGTATTCGAACCGTGTAAATTGGCATTGACAATTAATTCACGATCCATTCGTTCTCTTACATCTGAAATTTGAAGAGGCGTGTTTTCACCAGCAAAATCAACTTTTGTAGGAAAAAAATTAGCAGTACCTTCATTTAAAATCAGTTTTTTAGAATTTAGGGTAGTTGCAAAAATCAAAATAACACTTATACAAGCAATCAATGAGATAATTTGTATTTTTTTTGCTGTTTTCATATAAAATATTTGCGGTAAAATTACTAAATCAAAGGAAGAAGCCCTACTACTATTTTAAAATTATTTCAGTTAAATGATCATTAAACCATCTAAATCTATTTAAAATCATGATGTGTGTTCCGTCTTTAACTAAAATACAGTTTTTACAATTTTTAATAGGAAAAACCCTATCATTTGTACCATGGATATGTATTATCTCTGGATCAACAATTTTTCTGTCCCACGTTACAATTTGAGTTATTGACCAATCTAAATAGTTTGTATCGCTAATTGTTAAATACTTTTTGTAAAGTTCTAACCTATTTTTAAATAAAGTACCAAATGTTAATTTTGAAATTAGATTTAATTTTGAAACTAAACTTGTTGGTAGTACTTTATATATTTTAGTAGCTTTCGCAAACTTCATTTTTAATGGTAATTCATTCCATGACTTTACGCTTGAAATGATTATGATTTTTTTTATGGTTAGAAATTCTTTCATTTCTTGAATTAAAATACCACCAAATGAAACGCCAATTAAAACGACTTCGTCGTGTAAAACTAATTTACTCATTCTTTGCGCATAGTTTTTTAGGGATTCTTTTTTTAAAGGTTCAATCCACTCAAGGAAAAAAACTTCAAACTTGTCTTCAGGTAGTTCAATTCGTTCAAAAATAGCTGCACTTGTGGCTAAACCAGGCATTAAATAAACTGGAATTTTTTTCATCTGATGTTTTTAACAATTACAAATATGATTTCCCCTTTTTTATTACGAAATTTGCATAAAAATAAAGGTTATTATTTTAAATTTACTTTTTTGAATTTAATTTTAGGAATTTATTGTGACAGTTTTATAACTCATCTTTAAATGCAAATATTTTAAAAAAGAATTTTGGATTAAATACCTTCCTTAAATACACATTTTATGGAAACTCAAGAAAAAATGGCAATTAAAGACAATACTTTTTCTAGACAGTTTGAAACTTTGGTAGCAAACAAATTGATTTCGGTTGAATATTCGTTTCAAGAAAAGAAAATTTTTTTAACAAAAATAAATACCCCAGATCTTTTTAATGACGAAGTTTTTATTTCGGATTTTCTAAAAAACATAATGGAAATAGCTTATGAAAGAAAATTAAAAGTAGTGCCAATTTTACCTAAAATCGCCGCTTTTATGAGAAAAAATGCTATTTATAAAGACTTGTTACCTCCAGGTATTAAGATTTAAAACGCCACAGTAAATTAAAAATTTGGAATCGACAAAAATAGATGTAATTACTTTTTTTGAAACCATAATAAAATATTATGGTTGTAAAACTGAGATTTCTGAAGGGTTGTTTACAGAAAATGAATCGTTAAATAGTGATTTAGCCACTTGGAATTTATTTGAATTTGAGTTAATCCGTTCTGCATATAGAACAAATGGAGAACGATTTATGTTTGAAGGGGCTAATATGTATTACGAAATTAGTGCGCAAAAAATTTTTGAATTCAAGCAAATTAGAAGAAATCAATTTGAGTTTATTGAATGTTATAACGATAGTGTGTTCCGAATAACGAAGTTAAAATTTCATTTTAACTATTAAAAAATGTAATTATTCTAAAACGTTTAGAAATTTACAGCCAAAAACAAAGCCATCTCCTTTAAAACCATTTTGATACGATCTAATATAGTCGATTCTAAATATTTTGAATTTTCCAAAACCAAAATTATTTAATCCAACAGAAACTTCTTGATACGGACTTCTTTTTGGTATTGCTAAATTATGAAAACCTGCCACTAAATCAACTTTTAAGAGATTCAATAAAGGAATTTTATTCATTATAAATCGGTTGTCAATGTATTCTATATGTGTTTCAAAATAAGCGTTATTTGTACTATTTGAGTAATACGGCATTAAATTGAAAACATTCAAATAGCGATCTGATTGTCCAACATGTGTTTGGTTCCCATTAAAATGTTTATAATCTATTATTGAAATAGTTTCAGCATTAAGGAACTTTCCTGCTTTAAAATTTCCGAAAACTATTCCTTTGTTTCCAGCGGTAACTTCGTAAAACAATCGAGTTGAAATATGTTTAAACTCATATTGCTTGGAATTTGCTGCAAACGCAGTTTCGTAATTTACATGAATTGTTGGATATAACTTATTTCTAATATTGAACTTACCATCTGGGCGTGTAAGATATTTGTTTCCAAAATTTATTCTTATATCAAAAGCTAATTTGGTTAAATGATGTTGTACAAAACTAGCTTCATAAAATTCATTTGGATCAATTGGATTGTTTGATGTAAATAATTTGTCTGATTTTATTATTGAAAAATCTGTTGAATTAAATAATGGTTTCCGTTGTTGGTATTCTAATTTTCCATCAAAATTCAAACCATTTGCAATATCTTCATTAAAATTAATTTGTAGGTATTCTTTGTTGTAGAGTTTCATAAAATTATTCCTAAAAAAAAGTGTACTTACAGAATTTATTAAGTTAGAAATTGGCATACTCGAATTAAATTGACTTGCAGTAGTGCCTCCTGCAACGGATATTGTTGAATAGTTTTGATTGTTAAATCGATGCTTATATTCTCCATTTAAACGTATTCGCTTTTCATTAAAACCATAATTCGAAATAATATTTATAGTTGTATTTTTTCCGTTTTCTTCATTTGCTTTTCTAAATGAAAATCCTGTAGATAGGCTATAACCTTGAACGGTATTGTAACTTAAAGAACTTATATCGAGTAATCCATTGTAATTAAATTCATAATTTTTAAAGCTATTTTTGTATCTATAACCAGTTATAAAATCAAATAAGGCATATTTATTATGTTTTGAATCTATTGAATCTTTGTATTTTCTGGTTGAATGTACAGTTTGAATGCTATCTTTTATTTTATAATCCAGACTTTCTTCTTTCGTTAATGGGACTTGTCTATTTGTAAGCCAAAAAGTGGGGTCTTTTTTATTGGCATTATCTTCAAAACTTAAAATTTCGTTATCAAATGTTTTTTTGTTAAAAGCATTTTGAAATTCATAGTTGCTGTAAACATAATTAAATTTTCCTGATAGTTTTGTTCCAAAAATACCTGCTGAAAAGGATAAAGTTTGTACGTTTTTAGCCCAAATTTTACTTTTAGAATTATAGCTGAAATTTTGCTTTATTTCCATTTGTTCAATAAATTCGTTTTTCAAACGATTACCAGTCATAAAAAAATCAACACCATATAATGCAAAGCTATCGTCAACTATATACATGTATCCTTCAAAAACGGGTTCATTCTCTCTTTTTGGAGTTACTTTTATTTTGTAAATTTGTTGGTTATTTTCATCAAAAAATGTACCTTCTAATTTGTACTTGTAATAATTAAATGCATTGTTTGCAATAGGCGAAATCATGTTGATGTTAAATAATAAAGTGTTGTCATAAAAGTCATAAGCAGTTGATCTAGCTGTATTATAACTAAATCCTTTATCATTTCCACTTATTTTTGACGCAATAATTTTTTCTTTAATTGAGTTTGGCTTTTCAAACATTAATTTAGAAACTGTTTCTGAAAGATATATAATTCCGCTACCTGTTGAATCTAGATTTGAACTAATTTTGTCGTCCAAATCTAATTTTATACCCATTATTTTTTTTGGTAAATCTTTAACTTTGAAAATTCCTCTCGAATAAAAATCAGCTTTAAATCGAGCTGTTTTACTTGCATTATCTTTCTTGGCAGCAATTGTATTTTTGATGACTTCATCAGCAGGATTATTTTTCTTATTGATAACTACTTCATTTAAATTAAAGTTCTCTTCTTGCATAACCACATCTAAAACAAAAGGAACATTTTGAATATATGCCATTTGAATTTGAGTTTTATAACCTAAAAATTGAAAAATAATTTTGTGTTTACCTGGTTTTGTAACATTTAATTCAAACTTACCTTGCTCATTCGAAGAAGTTCCGTTGTATGTATTCTCTTCAAAAACAGCAACAAAAGGTAGAGGTTTTCCTTTATCGTCATGTATGGTGCCTTTAATTTGTGCAATAGCCTGAAAAGAAAGAATAAGAGTTACAATTAAACTAAGGAAAGTATCTTTTTTCATAAATTGATTATTTTATTGTAAGTATATTAAAAAGTTAAAAGTTACATAAAAGGATTAATTTGGTGTTAATTTATTTAAAAAAAAATGTAAAGCAAGATTGTAACTTTCTAAACCAAAACCTATTATAATTCCTTTTGAATGAGCTGAAATATAAGAATGATGTCTGAAATTTTCTCTAGCAAATGTATTAGAAATATGAACTTCAACCACAGGTGTTGCGATTGCTTTAACAGCGTCTGCAATACCAATGGAAGTATGTGTGTAAGCAGCAGCATTTAAAATAATACCGTCGTATTGAAAACCAACTTGATGTAATTTTGAAATAATTTCACCTTCAATGTTGCTCTGAAAATAATCAATTTTTAGAGTTGGAAATAAATGGTATAATTTTTCTAAATAGGTTTCGAAGGATTGATTACCATAAACCATTGTTTCTCGTATTCCCAATAAATTTAAATTTGGACCGTTAATAATTATAATTTTCATACACATCTAATTTATACGTAAAGGTATTTTTTTTTAAGTTATTAACCAAATAATTTAAATTGTTAATAAAATTGTTAATAACTCAAAATTCTTGTGTAGTAATTTTAATTGAATCAAAATAACTTTGTACCACTAACTTTTAAAAAACAAAAAATGAAAAAAATTATTTTAACCGCAGCGGCAATTTGTGCATTCGGTTTTGTTAATGCTCAAGAATTGAAATCTTCAAAAGGGGAAACGTATTTGCCAGAAGCCGGAGATTGGGCAATTGGATTTAACGCAGATGGACTTTTTAACTACGTTGGAAATGCTTTCAATCATACGGCAAATTCAGCTCCAACTGTAACTTACCAAAACGCAGGAACATTTGTTGGAAAAAAATTCATTACCGACAAAATGGCTTATAGAGTAATGGCAAATTTTGCTGTTGGTAGTTCAACTTCAGGCGATGCAGCTTCAACAACTGGTGAAGTTAAATCTTCAGGATTTGACTTAAATGTTGGTTTAGGAAAAGAATGGAGAAAAGGAAAAACACGTCTTCAAGGTTTTTATGGTGCAGATGTTTTCTTGAATTTCAAAAATTCTAAAACAACAACAACTTATACTGCTTCTGAAATGAGTGTTTCAAGTGGTTCATTTGGTTTAGGTGCTAAAGGATTTATTGGAGCTGAATATTTCTTGTTTCCAAAAATTTCTATTGGTGCTCAATATACTTATGGATTAGTTATTGGTATTACATCACCAACAAAAACTACACAAACAGGAATGCCAGATTCTGAATCAGGTAAAGGTTCTAATTTTGGATTAGGTGGTGTTGGTGTAAGTTCAATTAATATGACTTTACATTTCTAAAATTTAATCAATATAAATGTAAAACCTCTTCCTTTATTTAAACGAAGAGGTTTTTTTAATTTAAAAAAATATGAAAAAAATAATACTATTTCTTTTATTTATAAGTGTTAACCCGTTGGGTGTAATTATTTAAAATAAAAAAATATTGCTTAAATGTTGGTCAAGATACTGAAATTCAGTATCTTGAAGTCGCAAAACAAACCAACATTTATGACAAATATAGTAAAAAATTAT
>CANGIF010000040.1 GCA_947453885.1 Flavobacteriaceae bacterium | reverse complement strand
CTTTTCAAGGTTTTAAAACAAGAATTTTAGCAAAAATAACAGCATTAACTTTGGTACAATTCATCAATAAATTTATATTTG
Organism: Flavobacteriaceae bacterium; assembly: GCA_947453885.1. Lineage (GTDB taxonomy): Bacteria > Bacteroidota > Bacteroidia > Flavobacteriales > Flavobacteriaceae > Flavobacterium. The sequence goes on along the minus strand of CANGIF010000040.1, from coordinate 28,948 downwards.
ATAGACCAATAAATAACATCAAAACACAAATAATTTAATTACACCCAACGGGTTATTTTGTTAGTCAATATCTAGAACATAACTTTAATGAAAGCAATTCGTTTTACTGGTATGAGATGAAGTCGTTATTGTTTTTTACAAACTATTTTAAGGATGTGAAAAGTTTTTCGGAGTTTAGAAATAGGATTTTGAAAGAATCTTTTCATTTGTGTTTGGCAAAATACAAGCGCACCGATGCTGTGGATAAAGAACGTTTAGTAATGGCAACAAATTACTATAATAAAGCGATGATTCGGCAAATGTCTTTTAAATTTTAAAGTATAAAATTGATTTGATGGTTTATGAGTTGTATGGTTTGAGTGAATGGGAGATAAAGGTTGTGGAGAAGGTTGGATAATTATCAAATTTAGTCCCTCTGCTTGCGCAAAAGTCACGCTTGTACCTACAAACAGTACTATTTAAAGCCACAGTTTACAAGATTATATAATTGAAAACCTACTAATTGCAACGCCAAATGGGGTCAATCCCAAGGGTTCCGGGGTCAACCCCAAGGGTTTCGGGGTCATCCCCAGAGGTTTCGGGGTCGACCCCAAGGGTTCCGGGTTCGACCCCAGAGGTTCCGGGTTCGACCCCAAAGGTTCCGGGGTCGACCCCAAGAGTTCCGGGGTCGACCCCAAAAAGCAAGTTATGGGACTTTTTAGAGGCTTTCTAAAATGCGTTTGCTTTTCCAAAAAACTTCCAAAACCTATTTTAGTAGTAATCAATTCAAAATAAAAAAAGGGCTTACTGTTTGAAGTAGCCCTTTGTTTTGAAAATAGGAAACGGTGAGTAGTGCTCAACCACAACTTGTAAGCACTTTAAAAATTAGGGCTTAAATTGTATTTTTTATAAAAATTATCCAACACAGTAACTACTTCGTCTTCGGTATCTACAATTTGTATTAAATGCAAGTCTTCGCTATTTACGGTATGTTCTTGTTCAATTAAAACAGTTTTTACCCAATCAAAAAGTCCGGACCAAAAGGCACTTCCAACCAAAATGATAGGAAATTTTCCAATTTTTTTGGTTTGAATTAACGTCAAAGCTTCAAACAGTTCGTCCATTGTTCCAAAACCACCCGGCATTACAACAAAACCTTGAGAATATTTTACAAACATTACTTTTCGGACAAAAAAGTAATCAAAATTCAAATTTTTGTCGTTGTCAATATACGGATTGAAATGTTGTTCAAAGGGCAGTTCAATATTCAAACCTACTGATGCGCCGCCACCTAAATGGGCACCTTTATTACCTGCTTCCATTATGCCTGGGCCACCGCCCGTAATCACACCATATCCGGCTTTACTAATTTTGTATGCAATTTTTTCTGCCAATAAGTAGTATTTAGTAGTAGGTTGTAATCTGGCAGAACCAAATATGGAAACACATGGGCCAATTCGTCCCATATTTTCATAGCCGTTTACAAACTCCGACATTATTTTAAAAATGGCCCAACTATCGTTTGTTCGAATCTCGTTCCATGTTTTTTGTTTCAGTTTATCTTGAATGACCTTGTCTTCATCATTATCAAAATCTTCTAGTCTCATAAATAAAGGTATTAGTTTATAAAAAAAATGTACTATGCTTACACTTCTTGAAAAATGGATTTCAAAAGAGCTGCCAACCGAATGCCCGCTTTTTGAATTTGATTTTTAATTAAAGTAGCATTGGTTTGTGTATAGTTTTCGGAAATTTCGGTACCGTTGGTGGCATACAGTAACCCTAAATAATTTCTTGATTCGGTAGCCCATTGTACAACCCCACCTTTTGAAAGTTCGTTCTTTTCTTGGTCGGAATACTTTGTTGCTTTTAAGCATTGTTTTAACGTGATGCCTTCCGATTCTATGATGCCATAATCAAAAAGTCCGTGTAGGTTAGTGCCTTTGCCGTTAAATTGTACTTTGTAAGAATTTCCTCCTTTATCGCTAGCATAGCCCAAATGCAAAGGCTGGTGTACATCGCCCATTAAATGAAACAAATAACAAAGTTGTGTTTTCAATTCCGCTTTGGTCAAGGAGTGGTAGTTTTTTAATTTAGATAGAGTTGTAGTAAGGGTGTATATAATATTGTCGCAACAACTGTCTTTTACTATTGTTCCTTTTTCAAAATTGGCATAATGTAAGGGTTTTAAAGCATCAAAAGCAGGGTCTTTTTTTATGACGTCCATCCAATTGGCCGCTTCTTCAATAGACATTCCGTCCAAATAGCTCAATACCAATTTTCTGGTTTTTTTATCCAATTGTTTAAAGGCTACTTCGGCAACTAAAGCATGTCCTTTATCGCCCCAAGCCTCTATTTGTAGAGGTGTAAAACAAAGTGCACAAGCAAACAATACAAAAAGTAAATTTTTCATCACGTATTTTTTTAAATAATTATTTTTTAACGGCTTCTGGAACTAATAGTTGGTATTCTCCACCGTTTCGGATGACATCTCTTACAATGCTGGAAGAGATATAGGAGGTTTTGGCTGCTGTTAATAAAAAAACAGTTTCTATTTTAGACAATCTTCTGTTGGTGTGTGCAATGGCTTTTTCAAATTCAAAATCGGCTGGATTTCGCAAACCTCTAAGTATAAAATCAGCTTTAAGAGTTGCACACAAATCAATAGTCAAACCTTCATAAGTAATAACTGTTACTTTTGGTTCGTTCTTAAATGTAGCTTCAATAAATTTTTTACGATCGTCTAACGAAAACATGTATTTTTTATCGGCATTGACACCAATAGCCACCACCACTTCGTCAAATAAGGAACAACCTCTTTTTATGATGTCGCAATGTCCCAAAGTAATGGGATCAAACGATCCAGGAAATACTGCTTTTTTCATGTTGGGTTACGAATTTAAAGCCAATGCAATAGCGTTAGAAAACAAATCAACTAATGAAATTCCTGCGGCTTTGGCTTGTTGTGGTAACAAGCTTTCAGTTGTTAGCCCCGGAATGGTGTTTACTTCTAGTAAATGCGGTTCGTTGTTTACAAAAATGTATTCACTTCTTGAAAAACCAGACATTTTAAGAATTTGATACACTCTTTTGGCCACATCGCTTACTTTTTGAGTCATTTCTTCCGAAATTCTGGCAGGTGTAATTTCTTTTGATTTTCCTAAGTATTTGGCTTCATAATCAAAAAAATCGTTTTCAGAAACAATTTCGGTTATAGGAAGTACAGTAACCGCACCTTGATAATTGATAACGCCAACAGAAACCTCGGTGCCATCTAAAAAACTTTCAATAATAATTTCCGAATCTTCTTTATAGGCCATTTCAATTGCAATGGGCAATTCGGCTGCGGTTTTTACTTTTGAAATTCCAAAACTAGATCCGGATTTATTTGGTTTAACAAAACAAGGCAATCCCACTTTGTTTACAATAGCTTCAGTATCGATTGCTTCTCCTTTGTTTAAATAATAGGAAATTGCAGTTTGAATTCCATAGGGTTTTAAAACAGAAAGTACATCTCTTTTATTAAATGTTAAAGCGGCTTGGTAGTACCCACATGAGGTTTGAGGAATACCAAGTAATTCAAAATAGGCTTGCATCAAACCGTCTTCACCTGGAGTTCCGTGAATGGCATTGAACACCGCGTCGAATGTGATTTTTTTACCGTTAACAGTTGTTGAAAAATCGTTTTTGTCAATAGGGAATTCCGTTTCAGTATCGTCAACAAAAACCCATTTTTCTTTCAAAATATGAATACGAAAAGGGATGTATTTTGAGGCATCTAAGTTGTGGTACACCACGTTTCCACTGATAAGAGAAATTTTAAATTCGCTAGAGTAGCCGCCCATTATTATGGCTATATTTTTCATAATTTCTTTTTGTTTTACGTTAGGTGTTTAATAAAAAACACCAACTCTAAGGGTATAAAAATAGTTTTATTTTTTATTTTACAATAGTAAAATACAAGGAAACAAAATTATCTTTTTTTTTTGAAACAGAATGGCTTTGGGATTTTATATATTTGCGATAAATTAAAATAAAAAAGATGAGTTTACAGCAGTATTTGAAAAGTCGTGTTTTTTTTGGGCAAGTTGCAATTGCATTGACTATTCTAGCAGTGCTTGGAGTAGCCTTTATGTATTGGTTAACGTATGCTACCAATCATGGAGAAGTGATAGTGGTTCCAAATCTTTCCAAGATGAGAGTTGATCAAGCCTCAGACAAACTAGAATCTTTGAATTTAGATTATGTACTTTTGGACACTATAGATTATAATCCTTCATTTCCAAGAAATTCCGTTGTTGAGCAAGATCCAATTGCGGGAGCCGAAGTAAAAGTGGGTAGAAAAGTGTACATCAAATTAAATGCAAACGGCTTTGTAAATGTTGCTGTGCCAGATTTAGTGCAACATACTTATCGACAAGCAATTCCTACGTTAAAAGCTGTTGGATTAATGGAAGGTTCCATAACGTATGTACCCAACATGGGTAAAGACATGGTGCTAGAAATGAGCGTAGCTGGAAAACCAGTAAAAGCGGGTGACAAAGTTTTGAAATCAACTAAAATTGATTTGGTTTTAGGAGATGGAAAAGTGGGATACGACCCAAATGAAATTGATAGTTTGAAAGTACAAACAAAACCGTAATGCAGACACCAAACGAAATTATTGAAGACGAAGAAACGTTATTTGAACACTATCGATTTGAAGTTCCAAAAGGGCAATTGCTTTTAAGAATTGACAAGTTTTTAATGAATGCGATTCCAAATGCTACCCGTAATAAAATTCAAAACGAAGCTACAAACGGAAATATTTTAGTGAATAATGCCCCTGTAAAATCAAATTACAAAGTAAAACCACTTGATGTTATTCAAATAATGTTATCGCATCCGCCTTTTGAAAACAGGGTCGATCCGGAAGACATTCCTTTAGACATTGTATATGAAGATCAAACGCTGTTGCTTATCAACAAACCACCAGGATTAGTTGTGCATCCCGGGCACGGCAATTACACAGGCACTTTGGTAAATGCTTTGGCTTTTCATTTTGAAAACTTACCAATGAACAGTAGTGAACGACCAGGGTTAGTGCATCGTATTGACAAAGACACTTCTGGCTTGTTGGTAATAGCTAAAACTGAAAATGCCATGACTCATTTAGCCAAACAATTTGAGTTTAAAACCTCCGAGCGTGAATATGTTGCACTTGTTTGGGGAAATGTAAAAGAAGATTCAGGAACGATAGAAGGAAATATTGCCAGACATTTAAAAGACCGTATGCAAATGGCTGTTTTTGATGATCCTGAAATTGGAAAACCTGCCGTTACCCATTATAAAGTTTTGGAACGATTTGGTTATGTAACTTTAATTTCATGTCAATTGGAAACAGGAAGAACCCATCAAATTCGTGTACACATGAAACACATTGGGCATCCATTATTTAATGATGCTCGCTATGGTGGTGATTTAATATTGAAAGGTACCACGTTTACTAAATACAAACAATTTGTAGACAATTGCTTTAAAGTTTTACCCAGACAAGCTTTACATGCCAAAACATTAGGTTTTGTTCATCCAGTTTCAAATGAAAAAATGATTTTTGATTCACCAATTCCAACCGACATGATGGAATGTATTGCCAAATGGCGCAATTATTCGCACAACCATCTTGTTGAAGAAGCCAATCAATAAGTGCCCAATCGAATTAAATTTTAAACATGTTTAAATTAATTAACATTCTCAATAAAAGAGCGCGTTTCGATTATGAAATAATTGAAACCTACACGGCTGGAATTGTCCTAACGGGTACTGAAATTAAATCCATTAGATTGGGTAAAGCAAACATTACGGAAAGCTTTTGTGAGTTCAAAGACTTAGAATTGTTTGCTATTAATACCTACATTGAAGAATACGCTTTTGGAAACCAGTTTAATCACAAATCCAGAAGTGAACGCAAACTTTTGTTGAACAAACGTGAGCTAAAAGTTTTGGCCAAAAACGTTAAAGTTAAAGGATTAACCATAGTGCCTTTAAAACTGCACACCACTGAAAAAGGGATAGCCAAATTAGACATTGGTTTGTGTCGCGGTAAAAAAACCTACGACAAACGGGAATCGCTTAAAGAACAGGATACCAAACGAGATTTAGACCGAATTAAAAAGGCATTTTAAAAGAATAGGAGAGAAGTAATTTTTTAACCGAACTAAACTTCACTACTTATAATTATAGCAGTAACTTAAAAAAGGTACTTGGTTAACTAACTTTTTTAAGTAATCGAATTCCATACAACATCGTTAGGAGTTGGCGCCAAAAGTGTTATATTTTCTTTAGTGACAGGATGGATGAAAACTAATTTTCTAGCGTGAAGATGAATGCCTCCGTCTTGATTACTGCGATCAAACCCGTATTTCAAATCGCCTTTAATTGGACAATTCACAGCTGCTAATTGTGCTCTAATTTGATGATGACGTCCTGTGTGTAATGCTATTTCTAAAGCAAAATAGTTATCTAAAGTTTTAATAATAGTATAGGTTAGGCTAGCTTTTTTACTATCGGTAACTTCCTTTTCATGTGCTTTTGATGTATTGTTTTTTTCATTTCTTTTTAGATAATGAACCAATTCATCAGTGGTTTTGGGAGGTTTGTTTTTTACAATAGCCCAATACGTCTTTTGTGTTTCTCGGGCACTAAATAATTCGTTTAATCGCGTCAATGCTTTTGAAGTGCGAGCAAAAACTACTATACCTGTTGTTGGACGATCTAATCTGTGAACAACTCCTAAAAAAACAGCTCCAGGTTTTTGGTATTTTACTTTAATGTATTCCTTTACAATTTCTGATAGTGGTTTGTCGCCTGTTTTATCTCCTTGAACCAAATCGCCCACCCGTTTATTAACAACGATTAAGTGGTTATCTTCGTAAATAATTTGAAGGTTGTGAGGAGTAGAAACAATTTTTTCAGCCATAAGAAGGTAAACAAATTATAATTTAATATTGCTCATTTGCATTTGGAAAATCTTTTGATTTTACATCGGCAACATATTGACTAATTGCCCCAGTCATTTGTTGGTACAAATCCAAATACCGACGAAGAAAACGGGGACTAAATTCATTATTCATCCCTAACATATCGTGTATCACTAAAACTTGACCATCTACGTTTGAACCTGCTCCAATTCCAATAACAGGAATTGAAATGCTTTTAGCCACTTTTTCAGCTAAATGAGCTGGAATTTTTTCTAAAACTAATGCAAAACAACCTAGTTTTTCTAAATGGATAGCATCTTCTAACAGTTTTTCGGCTTCCGCATCTTCCTTTGCACGCACCGTGTAGGTGCCAAATTTATATATTGATTGAGGAGTTAGTCCTAAATGTCCCATTACTGGAATTCCAGCATTTAGAATTTTTTTAATTGAAGCTGAAATTTCACTTCCTCCTTCAAGTTTAACAGCATGTCCACCACTTTCTTTCATAATGCGAATGGAAGACCGAAGTGCTTCCTTGGAATCTGATTGGTAACTTCCAAAAGGTAAATCAACAACTACTAAAGCTCGATCAACAGCTCTAACTACACTTGATGCGTGGTAGATCATTTGATCTAAAGTTATGGGAAGTGTTGTTTCATGACCAGCCATAACATTACTAGCCGAGTCACCCACCAAAATAACATCAACTCCTGCGGTATCCACGATTTTTGCCATTGTAAAGTCGTAAGCGGTAAGCATTGAAATTTTTTCGCCATTGGCTTTCATTTCAATTAAGGACTTAGTTGTTATTCTTTTATAATCTTTTTTTGCTACTGACATGAGTGAAACTGTTAGAAATTAGATTTTTTGAAAATTGATGTATTCCATATAAAAACGGTGTAAAAGTACTAAAAACTATTGGTAACCGTTTAAAATTGAATAAAAATCAAGTAGAAGTGCCAAATGGTTGGTGTTATATTCTAACTTTATAAAAAATGATTTTAAATGCTTCAACTTAAATGTTTAATTTTGAATTTTTAAACCTAGCGATGAATAAAAATTTAACACTTCTAACTTATATAGGCTTTATACTCAGTTTAGCATTTTTAACGTATACCATTTTTCATTTGGATTTAGACAATCCAAGTTCAATTACTAGTTTTGAAACACTAGTAAGTCTAGCTTTTTTTCTAATAATGGTATTCATGGTAAAAAAAACAAAAAAAAACTAAAATGAAAAAATCTATTTTTTTACTACTCTGCCTTACAATTACCAATGCTGTTTTTGCTCAAAAACAAATTCCGGAAGCTAAGGTTTCGGAAATTCAGCACACGTTTTTAAAATGGTGGACTTATCAAACTAAAAACATCATGTTGTCAAGAGATTTCATTCCACTTACAGTTGCATCAAAACCAACAACTAAGGAGTTTTTTTTTAACGAATTGTTGACAGGAAAGTACATCCCAGTTAAAATGAAATCCAAATCAACAGAATTTGTGTATCAACTTTATCCAATTGCAGCAAAAGCAGATTCGAGTATAAAAGCTACAATTGTACAAAGTACTTTTGATGAATTGGAACATTTAAAAATGGAAGGTAAAGCGTTTCCAGAGTTTCAGTTTAATGATTTGAATGGTACTGAAATGAATAACAATTCTTTTAAAGGAAAAATAGTAGTTATTAAATGTTGGTACATACATTGTGCTGCTTGTATAAAAGAATTCCCAAGTGTAAATGAATTGGTTGCAAACTATAAAAATAGGAAAGATATTGTTTTTGTTAGTTTAGCTGAAGATACTCCAGAAGATTTACTAGCCTTTTTACAAAGAAAGCCATTGTCTTATTCCGTTGTTCCGAATCAAAAATGGTTTATGAATGCTAAACTTAATCTTAACTCGTTTCCAACGCATATTATTATAAACAAAGAGGGTTACATTTCAAAAGTTGTTTCGAATGTTGAAAGTCTTGAAGTTGCCCTTCAAAAAGAAAGTAAAATTCCTTAAGTGACCTCAAAAAAAAGCAAACTTAGGGCTGAAAAACTCAAACATTGATTACTTTTGCACCCACTTTAATTAATTCGTTTTTATTCATGTTATCAATAAATAATCTTTCGGTACAATTTGGCAAAAGAATTTTGTTTGACGAAGTAAACACTACCTTTACACACGGCAACTGTTATGGAGTAATTGGAGCAAACGGTGCTGGAAAATCAACTTTTCTAAAAATAATTTCGGGCGAATTTGATCCTACTTCAGGTCATATTCATTTAGAACCAGGCAAACGAATGTCTGTTTTAAATCAAAATCACAACATGTTTGATGCTTATACTGTTTTAGAAACAGTATTGATGGGCAACAAAGTTCTCTTTGCTATTAAAAAAGAAATGGACGAACTCTACATGGATTATACCGATGAAAATGCTAATAGAATTGGAGAACTACAAGTGCAATTTGAGGAAATGAATGGTTGGAATGCAGATTCAAATGCTGCATCGATGCTTTCTAACTTAGGGATTTCTGAAGATTTTCATTATACTTTAATGGGCGATTTGGATGGAAAATTAAAAGTTCGAGTGCTTTTGGCACAAGCTTTATTTGGAAATCCTGATCTTTTGATAATGGATGAGCCTACAAATGATTTGGATTTTGAAACCATAGCATGGTTGGAAACATTTTTAGCCAATTATGAAAATACAGTTATTGTGGTTTCCCACGACCGACACTTTTTAGATGCTGTGTGTACACATATTTCGGATATTGATTTTGGAAAAATAAACCATTTTTCAGGAAACTATACCTTTTGGTATGAATCCAGTCAATTAGCAGCTAAGCAAAGAGCACAGCAAAACAAAAAAGCAGAAGAAAAGAAACAAGAATTGGAAGAATTTATTCGTCGTTTTAGTGCCAATGTAGCCAAATCAAAACAAGCTACGTCTCGTAAAAAAATGATTAGTAAATTGAATATTTCTGAAATAAAACCTTCAAGTAGGAGGTATCCAGCCATTATTTTTGATCAAGAAAGAGAAGCAGGCGATCAAATTTTGAATATTCAAAATCTTAGTGCTTCAATAGAAGGTGAAATTCTTTTTAAAGGTGTTGATTTGAACATGGCAAAAGGCGATAAAATTGTTCTGTTTTCAAAAGATTCAAGAGCAACAACCGCTTTTTATGAAATTTTAAATGGAAACCAACAACCAGATTCAGGTACGTTTGATTGGGGAATTACAACCAATCAAGCTTATTTGCCAGTTGATAATCATTCTTTTTTTCAAAGCGATTTGAACTTAGTGGATTGGTTGCGTCAATGGGTAAAAACAGAAGAAGAACGCGATGAGGTATACGTGAGAGGCTTTTTAGGAAAGATGATTTTTTCGGGAGAGGAAGCTTTAAAAACGTGCCGTGTATTGTCGGGTGGCGAAAAAGTTCGTTGTATGCTTTCACGAATGATGATGGAACGTGCTAATATTTTAATGTTAGACGAGCCTACCAATCATTTGGATTTGGAATCAATTACCGCCTTTAATAATTCTTTGAAAAATTTTAAAGGTTCAATTATTTTCACTACTCATGATCACGAGTTTGCACAAACCGTTGGTAATAGAGTTATTGAACTTACACCTAATGGAGCTATTGACCGTTACATGACTTTTGATGAATATTTAGATGATGACAAAGTACAAGAATTAAGAGAAAAAATGTACAAATAAAAAAAATATAAAACCCTTATTCAACTGTTTAAGGGTTTTTTTAGTGCTATAATTTTTTAGTTTTTTGGTAGATTTAGATGTTTTTAAAGCTATTTACATTTAAAATTTTACTATTTTCGTTTAACAAAATCATTCTATGAAAATTGCCATTGTTTGTTATCCTACTTTTGGAGGAAGTGGAGTAGTTGCTACAGAGTTAGGACTTGAGTTAGCGCGCCGAGGTCACGAAATACATTTTATTACTTATAGTCAGCCTGTTCGTTTGGCATTATTGAGTCCCAATGTCCATTATCATGAAGTAAATGTTCCGGAGTATCCTTTATTTCATTACCAACCTTATGAATTAGCGTTGTCTAGCAAACTTGTTGACATGGTTAAACTCCACAAAATTGAGTTGTTGCATGTTCATTATGCAATTCCACATGCTTATGCCGGTTACATGGCAAAACAAATGCTAAAAGACGAAGGAATTGTAATTCCAATGGTTACAACGCTTCATGGCACAGACATTACTTTAGTTGGAAACCATCCTTTTTACAAACCAGCAGTTAGTTTTAGTATCAATAAATCGGATATAGTAACTTCAGTATCCCAAAGTTTAAAAGACGATACCAATACTTTGTTTACAATTACAAAAGATATAGTTGTAATTCCCAATTTTATTGAGCTAGAATTGCACGATAAAAGTGCAAAAACGAATTGTTTCCGTTCTGTTTTAGCCAAAAATGAAGAACGTATTATTACTCACATTAGTAATTTCAGAAAAGTAAAACGAATTCCGGATGTGATTCAGATTTTTAATTTAATTCAACAAAAAATTCCTGCAAAATTAATGATGGTAGGGGATGGGCCCGAAAAAGAAAAAGCGGAACAATTATGTTTTGAATTAGGTATTCAGGAAAAAGTAATTTTCTTTGGTAACAGTCATGAAATTGACAGTATTTTAAGCTATTCTGATTTGTTTTTGTTACCGTCGCAAACAGAAAGTTTTGGCTTAGCGGCATTAGAGGCTATGGCATGGAATGTTCCAATAATTTCTAGTAATTCGGGTGGATTGCCTGAAGTTAACCTTCAGGGAGTTTCGGGTTATTTAAGCGATGTAGGAAATTGTGAGGAAATGGCAGCAAATGCATTGAAGATTTTAGAAAACGATACTGTTTTAGACACTTTTAAAAACAACGCTTTTGAAACTGCTAAAAAGTTTGATTTAAAGGAAATTTTACCTTTATACGAAGCGTTGTACGAAGAAGCAATTCGAAATATATAATGAAAAAAAGTGTTAGCCTGCTAGTTTTAGTAGTACTTTGGGCTTGTTCTAGTTCCCATTCTAACAAAACAAATCCGTTGTTTGAAATACTTACTCAGGAAGCAACTGGTGGTGCACCAATGGAATTTTACGAAATTCTGACGGAAGAAAATGAAATAAAAATGTTGTTAAAAGACCCAAAATTAAAAAAGAAAGTACGGGCTAACGATATGGAAACGTGCAATTACATTATTTTGAATTTGGGAGAACAACCTAGTGATGCCTATTCTATTACAATTGATAATGCTGTTGAAGCTAGAGACACTCTTTTTTTAAAGGTTAAAAAAAACGCTGTTTTGCCTCAAAAAGAATTTACGGGAACTAGTTATTATCCGTTTACTGTTGTAAAGGTGGCTTCTAAAAAGCCAATTAAATTTTTGTAAAAGTTTTGTGTTGGATTTTCATGCACTAGGATCACTTGCTGTTGCGAATAGTAATTATTTATGATTTTTAAATAGTACTATCAATTTCCATAAGTTCCTATTTGCTAAACATTGATCGGATACAACCACCCAAAAAAATTCGGGTGGTAGCAATGTAGTAATAGAATTTTACAGACTTTTTTTACAAATAAATAAGTATAACAGTTTCAATACGAAATCAGAAACAATTAATTCAAACTTTCTTTGCGCAGTATTTTTCCGTTTTCTGTTTCTTTAAATTGTGGAATAAAAATTACTTCTTTTGGTTTTTCATATTTGTCTAGGGAGCTGAACCAACTGTCTTTTATAGTTTGTGGTTCGCCTTCGATAACTAAAACTACTTTTTCGCCTAGTACTTCGTCGGTTTGTCCTGTAATGAAAAAACGGTTGTGAATTTTGCGCGCCAATTTGTCTTCAATTTGTTCTGGAATTAATTTTATGCCGCCACTGTTTATGATGGTATCAAAACGGCCTTTGAAAACAAACTCGTTTTCATTTTGCATCTCAACTAAATCATTTGTAACTATTAGTTTATCTGAAATTCTTGGTGCATGAATGACCAAACAGTTTCTGTCGTCGTAAGAAATGGTAATGTTAGGCAACACTTTAAAGGCTGTTTCTCCTACTTTTTTTGCGGCTATATGGGTAATGGTTTCGGTCATTCCGTAGGTTTCAAAAACAGTTGTTGGCAATTTGAGCAATTCTACTTCAAGACTAGGACTTATTCTTGCGCCACCAATAATTACTTTTTTTACCATTTGAAGTTCGACCAACGAATTTTGAGCTTGTAAAGGTACCATAGCTGTAAAATCGTAATGAGTTTCATTATTTAGCATTGGGGCAGCAATTGGCGCTACTAAATCCATATCCAAGCCTAAAACAAATGCTCTAACAAACATTAATTTTCCAGCAATGTATTTGACAGGTAAACATTGTAAAACTTTTGAACCAGGGTGAATATCAAAAAAATCTCCGGTTGCAATTGCGGAATCTACCATGGCTTGTTTTTCAATTCGAATGGTTTTGGGTTTTCCTGTTGTACCAGAAGTTTGAAGTTCGATATAGGAATTTTGATCGAACCAGTCTAAGAAAAACTGCCCCACTGGTTTTTCAAATTCGCGCCCTTCTTTAATAAAGCTATAGGCAACACGCAACATGTCGTCTTTTGTAAAGTGGTATCCGTTTAGTTTAAACCGATTGTGTACATTGTGGTAGGTTATATTAATCATGATTTTCTGTTTTTTCTATTGTTAGTATGCATTTGTTTTCAAGTGTTATTTTTCCAAATAATTTATCTTTCCAATTTGACCATTTGTATTTTTTACTAAAAATTAAAAGTAAAAGGGGATAAACTACGCATACAGGTAGTACTACTTCCCATCCAGCACTTGGTTTGGAAACATCTCTAAGAAGTGAATGCGTTTGAAAAACCGACCAATCGGATGTTACGAGCAGTGCACCAATTAGATTATTTGCTGCATGAAAACCAAGTGACAATTCCATTCCTTCGTCCATTAAAGTCAAAATTCCAAGTAAAAATCCGGTTCCAACGTAGTACACTAAAAGTACATATCCTAATTGTTTCACTTCTGGATTTGCTATATGCATGATGCCAAAAATTATAGAAGTTAATACTAATGGTACCCATTTATTGAAAGCCAAATTGGCAAAACCTTGCATCAAATAGCCTCTAAAAACATATTCTTCAAAACTAGTTTGAATAGGTATCATTACGGTTGCTATTATAAATAGCAATAAAAAAGGAATGGGTTTAAAATTCCAAACAAAATCATCTGGAGTAGCATAATAGGAAATGACTGTAGATACAATTGAAAACACTCCCCAAATAGCAAATGAAAAGAAAAATCGACGCCAATCTATTTTTTTACGAGAAGTTGTTACGGATAAAAAAGATTGCTTGTGCAGGTGGACTACCACCAAGTAAACACCTACAATTCCAAAAACAAAGGTTAGTAGAAGCAAAAATAAGTTCAAATTGGGTTCTAAAAGTTTCATAGCTGTTGCCTCAGATATTTCAAAACCTTTTCCATTGGCTATGTTTTTAACAATTATTGCTATTGTAAATGGAATCTGCCCTACAATATATGCACAAGCAATAAGTGCAAATCCTATTAAATACTTCCAAAATTTATTTTCGGGTGTTACGCCTTGTTCTATAAACATCTTTACTTTATTTTCGTTTTTTGTACGATTCAAATCATACTTTTGTGCGACGAAATTACAACTATTTTCACAAATTTTAACCAACTTTTTCAAACAAATGATACAAATATATCACAATTCAAGATGTGGAAAATCAAGAGCATGTTTGCTTTTTTTAACAGAAAATAACAAAGAAGTAGCTGTGATAGATTATTTAAAAAATCCGCTATCAAAATCCGAAGTAGTGGGACTTTTAGAAAAACTACAACTTGCACCATTAGCTTTAATTAGAACTAATGAAAAAATTTGGATAGCAGAATTCAAAGGCAAAAAACTAACCAACGATCAATTAATTGAAGCAATGGTCGCTAACCCAATATTAATTGAAAGACCAATTGTAGTGAAAGGTAACCAAGCTGTCATAGCAAGACCGCTAGAAAATGTCAATAAAATCATTTAAACAGCTTGCTTTTTAACAGCAATTTAGGATTGCTTGAAATTGCAAATAGTACTTTTGTATTCAAATTTGAATATAAAATAAAAATAAATGAAAATCAGTAAATTTATAATTGTTATTGCCTGCTTATTAGGATCATTATTAAATTATTCTCAACAAAGACCCGATTCTAAAAAGGTAAAAGTTACAGGAAAGGTTATTGAAAAAAGTTCCAATCAATTATTAGAAGCAGCTACGGTAACTCTTGTAAATTCAAAAAATCCAAAAATGCTTTTTGGAGGTTTAACTAATGAAAAAGGGGAATTTAGTGTAGATGTTGTACCAGGGAGTTATTCCATAAAAGTTGTTTTTTTCTCATTCAAACCTTTTGAAATTAAACAAAAAACAATTCAAGAAGCAACCAATTTGGGTACAATTTCTTTATCAGATGATACTACACAATTGAAAGAAGTTACCGTAGTTGGTCAAAAAGCATCAGTTGAAATCAAACTAGATAAAAAGATATACAATGTAAGTCAAGACTTAACAGTAAAAGGAGGAACAGCGAGCGATGTTTTGGATAACGTACCTTCAGTAACGGTAGATGGCGATGGAAATGTGAGTTTAAGAGGAAATGACAATGTAAAGATTTTAATTGACGGAAGACCATCAACTGCAATCAACATTGCAGATGCACTTAGAAGTATTTCAGCAGATGCCTTGGATAAAGTGGAAGTAATTACCAATCCTTCCGCTCGATATGATGCAGAAGGTGGGGCTGGAATTATAAACATTGTGCTGAAAAAAGGAAAAAATCAAGGAATAAACGGCACATTTATTGCAAATGCTGGAAATCCAAAAAATTACGGAGTTAACGGCAATTTAAATTACAAAACCGAAAATTTCAATCTATTTGGAACCCTTGGTTACAATGATAGCAAAGCCCCTGGAATGTCTTTAACAGACACTAACTATTTGAATACAGATGGTTCCATACAAAAAACAATCAATGAAAGAGTTGAAAGAACTAATGCTAGAAAAGGCCACAATTTTTCATTTGGATTGGATTGGTATTTAGACAAATCACTAACTTGGACCAATGCTTTTTCATACCGAAAAAATGATGGAAGTACACCAATGAACGATGTTTTATACAATTATGCACCAACAAATTCATTTGTTAGAAACCGTTTTAACGATCAACAAACAAAAGCAAACGATGTTGAATACACCACCAATTTTACTAAAAAATTCAAAAAAGAAGGTCACAAACTAACCGTTGACGGCTCATTTTCTAAAAACTTAGATAATGACGCTTCGATAATTACCGATTATGTAATTGGACAAGAAAATTTGGCTACAAGAGAAAGTACAAAAAACTACCAAACACAAGGACGAAACTTGTTGCAAACTGATTATGTTTTGCCTTTTGGAAAAAACAGTCAATTAGAAACGGGTTACAAAGGTGAATTTAATAAATTGTTAACAGATTACAATTTGTTTGCAATTGATAATTTTGGAACCTACACGCCAAATCCTAATTACACCAATAAATTAGACTATCGCGAAAGTATTAATGCTTTGTACGCTCAGATTGGAACTAAGTTTAACAAACTTTCTGTTTTGATGGGTATTCGGTACGAAGATTCTAATATTGATATCAATTTGCTAACCACAAACAACTTAAACAATAGAAAATACCATAATTTTTTTCCTAGTGCTTTTTTAACCTACCAACTTACTGAGCAAAGTTCGTTTTCTTTAAATTATAGCAAGCGTATCGCACGACCTAGGAATCGTTTCATAAATCCTTTTTCAAATTATACCAGTAACGTAAATATTTTTCAAGGAAATCCTTTTATAAATCCTTCTTTAACAGATGCTGTTGATTTTGGATTTATGACAAAGTTCAGTGCAATAACTTTAACAACTTCTTTGTATTACAATTATACAAAAGCACCGTTTCAATTTATCAGAAGGCCAAATGGCGATTCTGTTACTTCAACAGTTGATGGACAAACTGTAATTACACCAGTTATTTTATCAACACCAGTAAATTTGGATCATGAAGAACGAATAGGTTTTGAATTTAATGTAAATTATTCGCCATTCAAATGGTGGAAATTGAATGGAAATTTTAATCTGTTTCAAAGCAAAATGATTGGCGACTACTCGTATGTTTTGAACAATACAAGTACTACAATTACAAACAATGCTTCGATTACTGCTGGAAGTTGGTTTTCAAGATTGTCTTCCAAAATTACGCTTCCTGGCAAAATCGAATGGCAAACTAACGGAACATATAATGCACCTCAAAACAATGCTCAAGGTAGAAGTTTAGGGGTACTAAGTGCTAATATTGCTTTCAGTAAGGACGTTCTAAAAGATAAAGCTACAATTTCTTTAAATGTAAACGATTTATTTAATTCTAGAAAACGAATCAATGAAACAAATTTAGCGTCATTGAATTCATATAGTGAAATGCAATTCAGACAACGCCAAATAAACCTATCATTTACTTATCGATTTAATAAAGTAAAAACTGAGCGTGAAAAACCTGCTAAAAATGAAAATGGAGGAGGCGATGGAGGTGATTTTCCGGGATAATAATAGCTAAAAAAGGTACGCAATGCGTACCTTTTTTATAAACAATTTGCTTAAAATTAAGCTTGTTCTAATTCTTTTTTAGCTTTTTTTTCCTTGTACATTTCTCTTAGTGCTCCTGCTACCCAATAGGAAACAAAACCTACTAAAAAAAACATTAACCAAAACCCCATTGTTAAAACGGTTAAAAAAAGTAAAAAACCTAAGTACTGTTGAAAATCAAACATTTTTCCGGAAGTTTATGAATTCAACACCAAAGATACTTGATATATTTAAGTTGAGCAAAACTTACTTCGGTTTTTTTATATAACTTGTCAAATTAGTTTTTATAAATTGTTCCTTTTTGTTTTTTTGAGCTAAATTTGTGTACTATGAGAATAACAGCAACTTTTAAGTCTTTTTTGAAAAGTGAACAGTCGAGTGGCATACTTTTAATTGCATGCACACTACTTTCTTTAACTCTTTCCAATTTTTTTTTAAAATCTAATTATATTCATATTTGGGAGTATCAATTTGCTAGTCATTCACTAGAATATTGGATCAATGATGGTCTTATGACGTTGTTTTTTTTACAAATTGGTTTGGAATTAAAGCGAGAATTGTACATTGGTGAATTATCTCAAGTAAAAAAAGCACTTTTACCTGTTTTTGCAGCTTTCGGTGGAATGATAATTCCCGCCTGTATTTATTTGTTTTTCAATTTTGGTACTACAACCCAAAACGGTTTTGGAATTCCAATGGCTACAGACATTGCTTTTGCTTTAGCTCTTCTTTCGCTATTAGGAAAAAATGTACCAATAGCTTTAAAAGTTTTCCTAACAGCATTAGCCGTTATTGATGACTTAGGAGCCATAATTATTATAGCTGTTTTTTATACTCAACATATTGTTTGGATGAATTTATTTCTTGCATTTATTGTTTTTGTATTTCTTTTGTTTCTTAAAAAAAGGGGAATACAACATTTAGCAATCTATTTAGTAGGAGGAATTATAATGTGGTATTTCATGCTCAATTCTGGAGTACATGCCACAATTACAGGTATTTTATTGGCATTTACAATTCCGTTTGGTAAGGGAAGAAAAGAGAGTAGTTTTTCAAAATTACTTCATCTTCTTGAAAAACCCGTTAGCTATTTAATTGTACCCTTATTTGCTTTAGCAAATACTGCCATTGCCATACAATCAGATTGGAAAACAAGTTTGTTTGAAAAGTACGCTATTGGTATTTTTTATGGATTATTAATTGGGAAACCAATTGGAATAACCCTTTTTAGTTACATTGCGGTACAACTAAAAATAGTAAAATTGCCTGTAGGAATTCATTGGAAAATGATATTCGGTGCTGGTATTTTGGGAGGTATTGGTTTTACGATGTCTATTTTTATTACACTTTTAGCTTTTACGGATCAAAATAGCGTTAGTACTTCTAAAATAATTATAATGATAAGCTCCTTAACTGCTGGAATAATTGGGTATCTTTATTTAAAAAGCCTTTTAAAAAAGGCTACAACCTAATACCATTTTTTCTTCTTAAAAAAAATGTTCATTACAATTAAAAGTACAATCATTGCACCCAAAATTACGAAATAACCATATTTCCAATGTAACTCAGGCATGTTTTCAAAATTCATACCATATACTCCAACAATGAAAGTTAAAGGCATAAAGAAAACGGAAACAACGGTTAACATTTTCATTACTTCATTCATTTTATGGCTTTGATTTGAAAAATAGAAATTTGAAACACTTTCAAGAGTTGACAAATCATATTCAATTTGATCCAAAAGCTCCAAACATTTTTGATGTAGGCGTTCAAAAAAGCTATAATTTTCTCGTTCAATGGTATTGAAAACATTGTCATCTTTCATACTTTTAATAGAGTAAAGAGAGTCTCTTAAAGGAATGATGGCTCGTTTTAGAAAATTAAAATTATCACGATGTTTTTCAATTTGCTCCAAAATTGAAGGATTGGAATGTGTTTTGGAAATATTGACTAATATTTCAACTTTATCTTCTTCATTTTCAATTGTAATGTAAAAATTTTCCATTACGGCATCCAGTAACAAATAAAGTAAATAATCTGCTTTTCTGGTACGCACAATCCCTGAATGGGTTTTAATTCGTTCTCTAATATGTGTGAAAAAATCACTCCTTTTTTCTTGAAATGAAACCAACATTCCATTGGTCAGCAAAAAACTAATTTGCTCAACATTAATGTTATCATTATGTTCTGCGGGTAATAATGATTTTATATTAAAAAAAAGAATATCATGGTATTCTTCTAATTTAGTGCGTTTTGTAGTGTTTAAAATATCGCCCATCATAAAATTATCAATCGACAGATAATCACCAATTGATTTTATAATTGCAATATCGTTCAAGCCGTGAATATTTAACCAGTTTACTTTGTTTAAATCGATATTTGTTTTAATAGCAGCTACATCAATTTGAGCACATTCCATTATAGTAGTGTTGTCGTAAACAAACAATTGCATTTCTGTTGCCTGATTTTTATGAATACCGGTATATTCTAAATGTGTAGGCTGTATTTTTTTCCCCTTTTTGTATTTTATTTTCCTCAAAATAGTTTTGATTTAAGTACTATCGGTGCATAACTATTGAAAACAAATTCAAATTAATTTTATAAAATCAAAACTTTACGGTTGTAGTTTTAATTTCTCCATTTCGTTTAAAAGTAACTTGTAATTCATCGCCAGCATTAATTTTAGCTAAACATTCCATATAGCTATACACTTCTTTTACAGGGCATGTTCCAATTTTTAAAAGAATATCGCCTGCTTTAATTCCGGCTAAATCAGCTGGTCGATTATCTGTAACGCCGTCTACATGTAAACCATCACCAGTATCGGCATAATCGGGCATAATTCCTAGTGTAACTTTGTATTTTGCCGCAGTTTTTCCTGCATTAGATTTGGTTTTAGTAAAACCTATTGATTCCATTTCACTTAATGCTACCGCAACTGAAAAAGTATAATTTACTATTGAATTTAAACCAGTGTAATTTATTTTTTCTTCATCATCACTAGGTTTATGATAGTCACTATGTGTACCAGTAAAAAAGAAAAGTACAGGAATATCTTTCAAATAAAACGATGTGTGATCGGAGGGACCGATGCCACTTTCGTCCAAAGTTATAGTAAAACCTGCCGGTTTGTATTTTTCAACAATTTTACTAAAGTTAGGATTTGTTCCAACACCACCAACGGTAAGTTCTTTTTTGCTATTTAACCTTCCAATCATATCCATATTTATCATGGCAACAGTATTTGGATAAAGCATTTTTACTGTTTCAGCCATGTGCTTAGATCCAATTAGACCGTCTTCTTCCCCTGAAAAAAAGGCGAAAATAAAATTGGTTTTTTCCTGAATGTTATTTTGAGACAACATTCTAGCAACTTCTAATACACCTGACACACCCGATGCGTTATCGTCTGCTCCATTATGGATTTCACCCTGTGAATTTGCTTTAGTTGAATTGTTATGTTCATTCAAACCTAAATGATCGTAATGAGCACCAATGACAATTGTTTTTGCGGCATGATTGTCTAAAAAAGCAATAACATTTTTACCGTTACTTTCTGTTCCAACTGCAGTTGTGTCGTGTGGATTTAATTTAATTTTGTAGGTAAATGGTTGAATATACTCATTGTTTTGATACGGTTTCAGTCCTAAAGCTTTTATATTCTTAATCAAATAATCGGCTGCTTTTTGTTCGCCTTTTGAACCAGTCAATCTACCTTTTAAGGCATCGGAAGCTAAAAATGTCAAGTGTTTTTTTAGCGCAGCAGGCTTACACAATTCTGACTCGTCAGTTTCATTCCAATCAGCAATATATACATTTGTTTCTCTTGCTTTTTCTTGTTGTCTGTTACTAGAAAAAACCAATTTTTTACCATCTGGTGAAAACATTGGAAAGGCATTAAATTCACTTTCCCATGTAATTTGCTCTAAGTTTTCACCATTTAAATCAATAGTATATAATTGAAAATCATAGCCACGAGTTGAATGGTGATTGGAAGAAAATATAATTTTTTTGTCAGTAGGGTTGAAAAAAGGAGCCCAATTTGCTTTGCCTAAATAGGTAATTTGTTTTAAATCGCTGCCGTCAACATTACAGGTATAAATTTCCATATCAGTTGGTGCCACTACGTTTTCAGCTAATAATGCTTTGTATTCAGCAATATCTTTATCTGTTTTAGGTCTTGAAGAACGAAACACTAATTTTTTACTATCGTGCGAGAAAAAACTACCTCCGTCATAACCTAATCCAAAAGTAACTTGTTTCAAATTAGTACCATCAATATCCATAGTCCAAAGTTCTAAATCGCCACTTCGAGAACTTGTAAAAGCTATTTTTTTTCCATCAGGTGACACAACGGCTTCTGCGTCGTATCCCGGAGAATTGGTCAATTGCTTAACTATATTTCCGTTTAAATCAGCTACAAAAATGTCGAATTCAGGATAAACTGCCCATAAGTATTTTCCATCATGTGGCTTCGGTGCTGGCGGACAGTCTGAAGAGGCTTTAAAAGTTGAAGCATAAAGAATGTGTTTTCCATCCGGCATAAAATAGGAACAGGTTGTTCTACCTTTTCCATTTGAAATTGGAAGTAAACTTGCTGTATTGTTATTTTTGTTTTGTAAATCCAACATATAAATTTGATCACAATGCATTCCCATGACAGGATTATTTACTTGTAAGGTAAGCTTATTGCCATCAGGACTAAAATACGCTTCGGCATTATCGCCACCAAATGTTAATTTCTGTATGTTTTTCAAATGTTTTTCTTGTGCTTTCAGATTTGAAACAATTAATAAACACAGTAACGAAAAAAGCAAGCCACTTTTAATTTTAGATAAATACATTGTGCAACGTTTAGATTAATACAACTCCAAATTTACAAAATTCAAAGAAATAAAAGGTGTAAAGTTTTTTTAAATTGAATTATGAATTGATAATTTCACCGTTTATGAAAACTTTGTCAATCAAATTACTTCCAAATTCATACGGTAATTGGTAGTAGGAATCAATTGGTTTTGTGAGAATTAAATTGGCTTTTTTACCAACAGTAATACTTCCGTGTGTCTCCGCAATTCCCATGGCATACGCACCATTAAGTGTAGCAGCATTAATAGCTTCTTCCGGTGTCATTTTCATTTTGATACATGCCGTTGCTACCACAAAATTCATATTTCCAGATGGGGTAGTCCCAGGATTAAAGTCAGAAGCAAGTGCCAATGGAAGTCCGGCGTTTAGTAACAATCGGGCAGGGGTATAAGGAATACTTATAAAATACGAACACAAAGGTAACGCAACGGGCATGGTTTCAGAATTTTTAAGTGCTTCAATGTCAGCTTCGGAAACTATTTCAAGATGATCTACCGATAGGGCATTGTGGTCCACACAAGCCTTGATTCCATTTATTGTAGTAAATTGATTTACATGTACTTTAGGAAGTAGTCCGTACCGTTTTCCTGCTTCCAATAGTACATTTGTTTCTTCAACAGAAAAATAGCCCGTTTCTAAAAAAACATCTATAAAAGAAGCAAGTTCTTCTTGGGCAATTTTTGGCAACATTTCGTTTATAAGTAAAGCAATATAGTCTGAATGGTTTTCTTTGTATTCAGTAGGAAATGCATGCGCACCAAGAAAAGTAGCTTTAATAGCAATTGGAAAATGTTGAGCCAAACGTTTAATAACTCGCAACATTTTCAACTCACCTTCAACAGTAAGCCCATAGCCTGATTTTATTTCAATGGCACCTGTTCCTTGACGCATGACTTCCAATACTCTTATTTTGGATTGTTCATATAGATCGTCTTCTGAAGTGGCATTTAATTTTTTTGCTGAATTCAAAATGCCGCCACCTTTATTGGCAATTTCTTCGTAGGAAAGCCCGTTGATTCTATCTACAAATTCTTGTACCCTGTTTCCCGCATAAACCAAATGCGTATGGCTGTCGCACCATGCTGGTAAAACTGTTTTCCCAGCGGCATTCATCTTTAAATCAAAAGGAGTAGATGGACAATCCTTCATTTCTCCAAAAGCTGCAATGGTATCATTTTCAATAACCAAATAGCTGTTTTTTAAAGTAGGTAAGGTAGCCATTTCGGCTCCAGCCACTTTTGAAACGTTTTGTTCGCGAATTTGTAAAAGCTCGTTTATGTTGTATAGTAAGGTAGTCATACTTTTTTTTGTAAAAATAGGATTCCATTTTTAAAGTGGAAATGAATTGTAATTAAATTTTTGATTTGTTGTTTTATAATGTATCGTAAAGTTAAAAAAAGTTAATTGTATTCTAATTTCTTATAGAACCTCTTATATTTGTTGCTATGAAAGTTTTTATTGTTATAATTAGTACCTATTTCTTAGTGCTGCTCGCTTTGCCAACCTTACAATTGGTCAAAAGCAGTTTAGGCTGTAAAAGTACCTGTTGTAAAAAGGAGCACGTTACCCTACCTAAAAAATGCCAGAAACAAAATTGCTTTTTAAATTGTAATTTCACACCCAACCATTGCCTAGTAGCAAAAGTTATAACTATTCCTGATCGCGTTACATTTCAAACCTCTAAATTAAATAATTTAAAATATTTAGATTTAAATGGTTCAAATTTTAATTTTAGTATTTGGCATCCACCAAAAAAAGATATATTTGCCTAACAAATAAATTAAATACAATTCAAACAAATAAAAAATAAATAAAATGAAAAAAATAGTAGCAGTTTGCGCAGTAGCGCTTTTCGCAGTAGCAATGAATGTTAATGCACAAGAAAAAGCAAAAGAAGGAACAAAAAAAGAATGTTCTAAAGACGAAAAAAAATCTTGTGATAAAGATAAAAAAGCAGGATGTTGTGCTAAAAAAGCAGAAAAAAAATAGTAATTTAAATTAATTGCAATTTTAAAGAGGCTGTCTAAATAGACAGCCTCTTTTTTATACTTCTATTTTTTTAAATCTATTTGTTGTATTCATAATACTTATTAGCTCTTGCAATACACGATTCACAAAATCTAAGTTGCCATGTTAGCGAAAGTTCATGCACGCCTTGTGTATGCCCTATTTTTGAAGCACTAAGGTCATATGAGTAACCAAAGTTAAAATTACCAAAATGGACAGAAATATAGGGATTAACAGACGTAATAAAGTGACTGTTTTTGCTTTTTCGCTCTGGATTTGTTGCGACAGTCGCTCCAAAAATTATTGTTTCAAATTTTAAAGCTGCACCAATATCCATTCTGTTGTATTGATTTTGTCTCATATAATTTGAAGTGATTAATAATTTTGTGTTTTCAGGAAAAAGCATTGAAGGAGTATTATCAATCTCAAATGCATAACCTCCATGAATTGATAAAAACAAATCTAAAGGAACATTACTGTAACCAATAAATGAAATATCAGGCCTGTTAAGATGCTTTAAAGAAGCACCATACCAACCTTTTTCATTGTCAATTATAAATCCTGCTGAAATATCTGCGAAATTAATTTTATCTTTATGATTCAAAATTCCTTGATCTATACTATTTGAATTTATAGCTCCTGTATTACTATCAATTTGATCTTCTAATAAAAGATTTTGAAAGTTAAAACTTTTTTGTCCATAACCGAATTCAATACCTGGTCTAAAACTCCATTCATCATTAATCTCAACCTTATATGCATAAGCAATATTAATTTGAAGGTAATTATAATTTGTAAATACCTCTCTGTCATTTAAGAAAGTCATACCTAAACCAGCATGTTCTCCTATCATTTTATTAACAAATGCATAATCAATATCTATAACTCTATCACCATCTGGCCACTGTCTTCTATGTATTATACCTGCTCTCCAATCATATTGAAATCCTGTAAAACCGGGATTAAGAGTTTCTGGAACTAATGAATATTGTGTAAAAATAGGGTCTTGTGCTCTACTGTAAATTGTAAAAAAAGTAAATACTATAAATAAAACATTATTTAATTTCATATTTTTCATTTTATTTTATTAACACAAAAGTGTGATTTTCATTTACAATTGTTCCATAAAAGGTTTCGCCACTAACTTTTGCATAGTAATTTCCATTTCCTGAATCAACCCCCCAAATTTTCCCATCCCATCCAACTATCACATCTCCAACTTCAGAATAAATTAATGAACCCCATTTATCATAGACATCAAGATGAACATTTTTTAATCCTTTTGTTACAGGTCTGAAAGTGTCATTTATTCCATCATGATTATTTGGAGTAAAAGCAGTTGGAACCACCATGACATATCCTTTTACTACATTTAAAGCTAAATGTGATACATAAACACAACCGAATGGATAGGTAACTGTCAATGTAACTAAGTAATAATCGTTAGGTATTAAATAAGTATGAACGGGGCTTAATTCACTTGAAAATGTACCGTCGCCAAAATCCCAAACTACTGAGGTATAACTACCTGTAATTACACTATTAAAATGTATAGGATCTAATATTGAATATAGATTATACGAATTTTGCCCAATAGATGTTGTTGAAAAAGTTGGATTTCCTAAACTTGGAATGGAAACATTTAAAGAATAATTTGATGTGCATCCTATATTATCAATTATTGACAGTATTATCAATCCATCTTGAGTTGTTGTCATAAATTCATTATTTGCACCACTTACTGTACCACTTGACCAGCTAAAATTATAAGGAGGAACTCCACCTGATGCTAGAGCTTCAAAATTCTGTACTACACTGTGTGTATTACAATTTGCTATTGTATTTGTATTTACATCAAGTAGTAATGGACTCTGTCTAGTAATTACATATTGAGTCGTTTTACTACATCCTCTGCTGTCGGTTACTGTAACTAAATAATTGCCTGCGGTAGTATTTGTTAAATCTTCTGTTGTTGCACCATTTGACCATACATAAGTAAAAGGTGGTGTACCTCCCGAAACCATTAAATTAATAGCACCACTATTAGCATTAGTGCAATCTAACGCATTAGTAACATTCGCAGAAAGTACTAATGGTTGAGGTTCAATTATAACAAATGTTCTTGTAATATAGCAAGGGGTTGAATCACTAATGTTAACTGTATAAGTTCCTGGTCCAATGTTATTTCTAACATTTCCATTTGTAGAACCATCAGTCCAAGACAATGCTAGTGGCGTTACTCCTCCAACCATATTTAATATAATACTTCCATCATGTGCACCATAGCAAGAAATATTGGTTACTATTGGATTTATTGTAAAAATAGGAGCTTGTGGAATCACAACTGCAATTGATTTGGTACAATTATGTGCGTCGGTTATTAAAATAGTATAAGTGCCTGCTCCAAGGTTATTTTGGAATAAACCACTTGCAAAATTATCCCAAACCGCTACATAAGGGCCTGTACCTCCAGTAACTGTTAAAGTTATAGAAGCATTATTCGCTCCATAACAAGTTATTGGGGTTGTTACTGGCGTTATTACTATATCATTCGGTTGTATAATTTGAATACCTGTAACGGTTTTAATGCCTCCGTTATCATCTGTAATAACAACATGATAGGTATCCGCTACTAATACATTAAATACAGCCGTTAAGTTAGGTACATTCATAATTGAATTAATTAGTGTTCCAGCAGCATTATACAATTGATAATCATACGGAGCAACCGAACCTTGAGTGATAGTAACGCCTAAAACACCATTAGAATCTCCAAAACACAATAAATTAACATGCTCAATCAATGTTTCTTGAACTAATAATTCTGGAGGTTGTGTTAACGTGAATGTTAGTACAGTTGGCGTACAATAACCATCGGAAATAGTTAAAGTATATAATCCTGCATGCACATTTAATAAATCTTGAGTAGTGGCTATAAATCCATTTGGTCCAGTCCAATAATAAGTATAGTTAGCAGAGCCACCCGCCACTGTGACATTGATTGCTCCATCAGAACCTCCATAAACACTTACTCCATATCCATTATAATTAGAAAGAATTCCTGAAGCTACTAGTGTTGGATTAACTGTTATTGTATAATCTGTTGCAGGTCCTGAACAAGAAGAAACTCCTGTAGCAATTGTTGCAACTGTAGTGTAAATAACGGTTAACGGAGCTCCTGTAGCGTTGGTCAAAAGTTGACTAGGAATAGTTGAAGTTCCCGAACTGATAGCTCCAGTTATTCCCGGAGGTACCGATGCAGTCCAATTGTAAGAAACACTACTACCGGTTACATTGGTTGATAATGCTATTGAACTACTACTTGTAGCATTACAAATGGTTTGATTGACTTGTGAAAAATGAACTAAAGGTGTTGGATAAACATTTACAATAATTTTAAAAATACTTCCAGAACAAATGCCTGAAAGTGGGGTTACAACATATTCTACTTGTTGCACTGAATTACTAGTAGTTGATAATGTTTGACTTATAATACCATCAGGAAGTGTTTGATTACTCCAACCTGTAACATTTGTATTTGGGGTTACAACCCAAGTATAGGTTGTGCCTAATGGAACAATAGTTGCTACATTTGGCACCCCATTTACTGGGTTAATTAAAAATGTTCCGCCGTTACAAATTGTAGCTACTTGATCAAATATTTTAGGTTTTGGATTTACGGTAATGGTATAAGAGAAGGTAGCGCCTGCGCAAGCCGAAAGATCACTAGTTGAAGCCGTAGCGATAAAAGTAACCGTTATCGGTGCATTGGTGCTATTGGTTAAGGTTTGTATTGGAATACTTGTTGTTCCACTTGCCGTTACACCTGTTATTCCTACTGGTTGTACTGCTGTCCAAGCTAGTGCTGCTCCTGTTGTTGGAGAAGTTAATCCCACAACGGTACTACTGCCACCTGAACATATTGTTTGATTGGACTGTGAAAATACAACCGATGGACTTGGGTTAACCGTTATGGTATAGGTTAAAGGATTGCCCAAACAGGCTAAACTTCCAATGGTTGTGCCTGTAGCGGTATAGGTTACGGTTATTGGCGCATTGGTGCTATTGGTTAGCGTTTGTATTCCAATACTGTTTGTGCCACTTGTTGTTGCTCCTGTTATTCCTGTTGGAGGGCTACACGTCCATGCGATACTAGCTCCTGTAGTGGTAGAAGTTAAATTCACAACGGCACTTGTTGTGCCTGAACAAATCGTTTGGTTAGCTATACTTGCAGCAACAACTGGTTTTGGATTCACTACTATACTATATACATAAGCGGTTCCTGCGCACAAAGCAGTTCCAGAGGTAGTTGCCACAACGGTATAATCTACTGTTATGGGTGCTGTTGTGGTATTGATTAAGGTTTGTGCTTGAAGCGTATTGCTACCTGATAATGTTACTCCTGTAATACCTATGGGCTGTACTGCTGTCCATGAAAAAGTAACACCCGATGTGGT
>CANGIF010000039.1 GCA_947453885.1 Flavobacteriaceae bacterium | reverse complement strand
CCTTGCGAACCCCAGTAAAATAAGGGTGGAGGGAAACACTAAACTCAAAATCCTAGTGTTTATAAGGGTTTACGAGGGCTATACCTTGCGAACCCCAGTAAAATAAGGGAGGAGGGAAACACTAAACTCAAAATCCTAGTGTTTATAAGGGTTTCCGAGGGCTATACCTTGCGAACCCCAGTAAAATAAGGGTGGAGGGAAACACTAAACTCAAAATTCTAGTGTTTATAAGGGTTTCCGAGGGCTATACCTTGCGAACCCCAGTAAAATTAGGGTGGAGGTAAACACTAAACTCAAAATCCTAGTGTTTATAAGGGTTCCCGAGGGCTATACCTTGCGAACCCCAGTAAAATAAGGGTGGAGGGAAACACTAAACTCAAAATCCTAGTGTTTATAAGGGTTTCCGAGGGCTGTACCTTGCGAACCCCAGTAAAATAAGGGTGGAGGGAAACACTAAACTCAAAATCCTAGTGTTTACATGGGTTTCCGAGGGGTATGCCTTGTGAACCCCAGTAAAATAAGGGTGGAGGGAAACACTTATAAATTTGGGGGGTTTCCCCCTTGATTGTTTGTTTTTTTTGTTTCAATTTTGCGGTGTTATTAATTTAAAACAACACATCACATGGACACAATTGAAATTAAAAAAGCACTTTTTAACGACATGGTAACTTCGTTATTGAAGGAAGTAAAAGTGGACGAACAAGTACAATGGTTACAAACCTATGGTAGTAATTTTTACACCTTAGGCTTGTACGAATACGTAATGAAAGCACATTCCATTACCGATCAGGATTATACCGATGGCGCAGTTGCTTTTTGGGAAGCAGAGCCTATTTTGTTTAAAGAAGTAAGTTGTGGCGTACTTTTAGAGTTAATGCAAGACGCACTATATGAAAAGCACGTGAGTTTTAGTTATACAACCGAAAAAAAGGTTTCGGACATTGCCTTAGGATTGGAACCGTTTGAAAAAAATCTGGACAGTACGTACTATTCTCCTTGCTTGTTCAAATGCATCATTGCGCAACTAAAATTGGATACCTCGGCTGTTTTTTCATTCACAAAAGCCATACTAAACGCAAAAGTGAGTGTTGTTTTTGTAGTCCAATCAGCCAATGGATTAATGGCGTTTGATTTAACTCACGATCCACTTTAACCAAGATTAAAAATGGATTTGTAATATAAATTCAAAAGAGGAATTCTTATTTTTAAATAGATTTCAGTGAAGTTAGTGCTACTATTTTATTGCTAAAAAATTCAATATTTAGAACCAAAAAGGTTACTTGTAGTATAAAAATACTATTTTTGAGGAAATAATTTTTATACTACAAGCCGGTATGGTAAACAAAATACTACATTCTATAAATCTGATAGATTGGTATATTTTACTGACATTTGTTTTCTATTGTTTCAAATACAATACAAAAAACAGGCTATTAGGATTTATATTATTTGTAAGTGTGATTAATGAAGTAGTAAGTGTTTTTTTAGTTGCAAACAATATTTTTGTTGCTACAACTTCTAATATTTATGTTCTTCTGCACCATACTTTATGGTTGGTACTCCTCGTAAAAAAGGCTAGTTTTAGTAAAACAAAATACGCACTAATAAGTTGGTTTGTACTTTTTGGCTTGCTTGATTTTTGTTTTTTGGAAGGTTACCAGCACTTTAATTGTGCTACCTTTATCATGGGTTCCTTGTTGTATTTGGTTTTGTTTATTCAAGAAAGTTTTTTGCAAATACGAAAAGACAATTTGGAATTTTTTCAAACCAACAACTTCCTTTTACAATTTGCGCCCATATTGTTTTTTTTAGGACTTAGTTTTCTGTTTGGATTTAGTAGTAAAACGCTCAATTCAACACTTATTTTTGGACCTGTAAACTTGTTTGTTTTTATAAGTTATTTTGTAAATTGTATTTATTATTCCCTCATAATAGTGTACTTGTACCTAGAAAAACCAACTGTACAACATGTTTAATATTGCCATAGGAATAGTTTCGGGACTGTTGTTTGTTTGCCTAATTGTTTTGTTTAGCACTGTGCTAATCAAGTCGTACAGCAAAAGGGTACAAAAACTGACCCAATTGATGTTTCAAAAAGACCTTGATTATCAAAAAGCAGTCAACACCGCCATAGTGGAAACCCAAGAGCAGGTGTTGAAAAACATTGCCTTGGAACTGCACGACGATGTGGGGCAACAATTGACATCGCTCAACTATCAAATTGAGTTCATGCTGCTGGATGCCTCTCAAAACAAGGACAAATTGCAGGCAGTGTCCGAAGCAGTTAAAACGGTTTCTACCACGGTTCGTTCGCTCAGCCATTCCATGACCCATCAACTGTTCAGCAAACAAGACTTGTTAGCCGCCATTTCGCTAGAAGTAAAACGACTACAAGAATTTCAAAAATGCACTCTTTTGTTGGAACTACAAGAACAAGCAGTGCGAACGTTTACGACAAACGAGAAAATATTCATTTACCGTATTTTTCAGGAATCGTTAAACAATGTTTTCAAACACGCACAAGCTGATTTGGTTACCATTAGCATTAAAACGACGCCTTATTTTGAAATGACCATTTCAGACGACGGCATTGGATTTGACAGTGCAGCCGCAATGCCAAAAGCAGTAACTTTTGGCATTCAAAGTATGAAAGAAAGGGCTGCTTTTCTTAACTTGCGCTTTGAATTGCGAGCAGCACCAAATAAAGGAACAACGGTACACATTTCAGAACAACAGGAAACGCACTAAAAATGAACCCACCCATCACCATTTGTCTCATAGACGACCATAAAATAGTAAGACAAGGATTGAAAGAATTGCTTGAAAAAGTGGATAATTTTAAAGTTATTATTGAATTTGAAAGCGGTACCGAATTTCTAAAAAGTCTGCCTTTATCACCCGTACCAGATTTGTATATTTTAGACTATTCTATGCCCAATGTAACCGGGATTGAAGTGTTGCAAAAGCTAGAGGAGTTACCCGATGAATACAAAGTATTGCTGCTTT
Source organism: Flavobacteriaceae bacterium (assembly GCA_947453885.1). Lineage (GTDB taxonomy): Bacteria > Bacteroidota > Bacteroidia > Flavobacteriales > Flavobacteriaceae > Flavobacterium. The sequence continues at coordinate 26,673 of CANGIF010000039.1, read as the reverse complement.
CACAACACTACGACGATAGCAAAATAGATGCCGCTTTTAACCATGGTGCCAGGGGTTTTTTAAACAAAAATTGCAGTGCTTTAGAATTAAAAACGGCTATCAATAAAATACATTCGGTGGGTTACAACAATATTGTAGCAATTATGGAACGAATGAAGCACTTCAAACCTTCGTCCAAAACGGAAAGTATTCCGAATGATCTAAAAATTACACACCAAGAATTGGAATTTTTAAAGCTGGTTTGTTTGGATGAAGAATTGACTTACGAACAAATGGCCAAAATCATGAAAATACCGCTTAAAAAAATTGAAAATTTACGAGCCTCGCTTTTTGATCGGTTCCAAATAAAATCAAAAGTAGGATTGGTGTTGTTTTCGTACAAATACAGACTAACCGAACCGTTTCTTTAGATTAGTTGCGAACTTTCTATAAAAAAGGGCACTGTAGTACTAAAAAATGTTAGTAGTACAGCGCCCTTTTTAAAATAGAACAAGCAGTAGTTTTTTATAAAGATAGCTATAGTAGTTCTACCTATTGTACACAGAAGCCATTAGGAATTGTTACGCCTTTTTTAACCACAATAATACCGTCTTTAATAGTGTATAGGGGAGTATTGGTATCAGCCAAATGCTTACCGCCATTTAAGGTAACATCATTACCAATTCGGCAGTTTTTGTCCACAATAGTGGCGTTTATATGACACCGTTCTCCAATACCAATGTTTATTATGTTATGCGCTGCATTACTGGTAATTTCGTCTATGTTCTGATAAAAATCATTACCCATTAAATACGAATTGGAAATTACAGAACCTTTACCAATTCGACTTCGAATTCCAATTACCGAATGTTCAATTTTTGTTCCGTTAATGATACAACCTTCCGTAACTATGGAAGTATCTATGGTTGTAGCTCCAGTAATTTTGGAAGGAGGTAACACTCTGGCACGGGTGTATATTTTACTTGAATTGTCAAAAAGATTGAACTTTGGCATATCGTCAGTCAATCCTAAATTGGCTTCAAAAAACGAATCGATGTTACCAATATCGGTCCAATACCCTTCGTATTGGTAACTCAATATTTTTTGTTTTCCAATTGCTTGAGGAATGATTTCTTTTCCAAAATCTTTGGTGTCAGGATTTTTCATTAATTCAATTAACAACTCTCGGTTGAAAATGTAAATCCCCATGGAAGCCAAGTACAATTTTCCTTCTGCTTTTGATTCGGCACTAACTTCAGAAGTCCATTCTGGAAGCAAGGAAGCGTTTGGTTTTTCTATGAAAGAAGTAATTAGATTTGCTTCATCTGTTTTTAAAATACCAAATTCAGGAGCTTCTTTAGCGGTTACAGGTAAAGTTGCAATTGAAATAGCGGCACCACTTTTTTCGTGTTCTTTGATCATTTCGTTGAAGTCCATTTGATACAATTGGTCGCCCGAAAGGATTAAGGCATAATCAAAATCATGGTTCATAAAATGTTGCATACATTGTCTCACGGCATCAGCTGTCCCTTGAAACCAGGTTGGGTTGTCAGGTGTTTGTTCCGCAGCAAGGATGTCCACAAATGCAGTGCTGAAATGCGAAAAATGGTAGGTGTTTTTAATGTGTTGGTTTAACGAAGCCGAATTAAATTGGGTTAGCACAAACATCCTTTTAATGTCGGAATTGATGCAATTTGAAATAGGAATGTCCACTAAACGGTATTTTCCTGCTATGGGTACCGCAGGTTTGGAACGACTTTCTGTTAAAGGGGCAAGTCGTGAACCTTGTCCGCCACCTAAAATAATGGCTAAAGTTGATTTTTTCATTTTACTATTGAATTAATGATTGGTATAGGGTACAATATTCAGCAGCTGCAACTTCCCACGAATGGTCAATTTGCATCATTTTTGCGATTGTATGGGTTACTTTGTCTGGTGTTTGCATAAGTTGCAAAGCGCGGTCTATAGAATAGGTTACATCAAAAACAGAGGCTTGATCGTGACAAATTCCAATACCATTATCGCCTATATCGACAATAGTGTCTTTTAAACCACCAATTCTTCGGACAATAGGAAGTGTACCGTAGCGCAACGCGTATAGCTGATTGAGTCCACAAGGTTCAACACGAGATGGCATTAACAAAAAGTCGGCACCAGCATATATTTGATGAGAAAGTTGTTCATTGTAGCCAATATACGCATTGTAATGTCCTTGAAAATAAGGTTTAATGGCTTCAAGTTGTTGTTCAACTCCAGTATCTCCAGAGCCAAGAATCAGAATGTTTAATTTTTGATGGTGTTCGGTAAGTGCTAAACTGCAAATTTGAGGTAATAAATCGGCACCTTTTTCACCCACCAATCGTCCAATGAAAGTAAATAATGGCAACTCAGGATTCAGGTTAAATTGTTTACACAACAGTTGTTTGTTTATTTGTTTGCCTTCTTGGAAACTGTGCTCGTTGTAATTTTGATGAATGTAAGTATCAGTTGCTGGATTCCAAACATGATTGTCAATACCATTTAAAATACCGACAGATTTTGGTCGTTCAAATTGTAAAAGATGCTCTAATCCATTTGCATTGTAACTAATTTCTTCTAAATAACTTGGCGAAACGGTTGTGATTTTCCAAACGCATTTTATGGCAGAAGCCAACGGATTGATCATTCCGTTCCATTCTAAAAAGCCAAGTCTTGAGGAATGAAAATGGGGTAGGTAATGGATTTTGTCAAATCCAAACCAACCTTGGTATTGTGCGTTGTGAATGGTTAGTACTGTTGGGGTGTTATTAAGACGTTCGTAGTTGTAACAATTTTGAACCATAAAAGGAATAAGCCCTGTATGATGGTCGTGGCAATGTATAACATCCGGTTTTTGATTGGTTTCTATTAACCAATTTAAAAAAGCTATTTGAAATGCCAAAAAACGTTCGGTGTCGTCTTCGTAGGAATACACATTCGGTCTGTCAAAAAGTTCTGGAATTGCAATGCAAAAGAGTTCAAAACCTAATTTATTGGTGTTTTCTTTCCAAACCGTGTATTGAAATTCAAACCAACCTAGTTTTAATTTCCCAGAATGAACAACGTTGAATTCGTTCTCTTTAAAAAACCGTACATCGTAAGCAGGAACAACTACTTTTGCTTGGTGTCCAAGTGCATTTTGATAATGGGGCAAAGCACCCACCACATCAGCCAACCCACCCACTTTAGCTACAGGATAGCATTCAGCACTTATGTGATAAAGTGAAATTGTATTTTTTGGCATACTACTTTTTTTATAGAATTAGATTTTTAAATGTAGTAGCAGTCATTATTTTGCACTACCTTTTCTGCTTTGCTAATATATAAAAAAGAAGTATATGTTATTTTGAAATAAGAAAATTTAATTCTTTTAATTGAGAATACAATAAAATCGGGAGTTAAGTATAGAATACAAGCGAATTATTTATAATACAAACTTATTTTCCATTGAAAGCGGTCATGGTATTGTCCAAGCCTACTAAACCAAAATTCAGAATGATAGCGGCTGCTGTTGTACACCGTTCTTTTAGTTTTTCCATTTCTGTTGCATTCCAAACGCCTAACACATAGTCTATCTGTTGCCCTTTTTTAAATTGATCACTTATGCCGAAACGGAATCGTGGGTATTCGGTAGTGTTTAAAAGTAAACTAATGTTTTTTAAACCGTTATGGCCACCGTCGCTTCCTTTTTTTCTAATACGAATGGCCCCGAACGGAAGGTTCAAATCGTCTGCAATAATAAGGATGTTTTCAAGCGGTATTTTTTCTTTATCCATCCAATATTTAACGGCTTTACCGCTCAAATTCATGTATGTGTTGGGTTTTAAAAAGTAAAATACTTTTCCTTTGTGTTTCCATTCGGCTAACGAACCAAGTTTAACCGCTTGAACTGATAAATTTTCTTTTTCAATAATGTAATCTACTATTTTGAATCCGATGTTGTGTCTTGTATTTATATACTCAGTACCAATGTTACCAAGGCCAACAATTAAAAATTTATTCATAGGATTTAGATTTTCATTTGGATTTGAAGTACTAAAAAAACGGGTGAGCCAATTGAACATAAAAAGTAGCAGTTACTTATTTCATTGCAATCATGGAGATTTCTACATTCACATTTTTGGGCAAACAAGCCACTTGAACGGTTTCGCGAGCTGGAGCTGTTGCATCGTTAAAGAAAGTACCGTAAACGGCATTTATTTTTGCGAAATCTTGCATATTCATGATGAAAATTGTAGTTTTTACAACGTTTTCAAAGGTCATATCAGCTGCTTCAAGTACTGCTTTTAAATTGTCCATTACTTGTTTGGTTTCAATTTCAATTGAATCTAACACCAATTCCATAGTTTCGGGATGCAATGCAATTTGTCCTGAGGTATAGAGAGTAGTTCCAAAAAGAACCGCTTGGTTGTATGGACCAATTGGCGCAGGAGCTTTTTGAGTTGTAATGATTTTTTTCATGATTGTATTATTTTTTAAAAAGTAATTTGATTTTAAATTTTGACACTGTGTTTAAAAAAATATTAAGTAAACCTGATTTTTTATTATCTAAGTTGCTTGTCTGGTGATTTTCTTTTTTCCCATTTAACATCACTTAAAACGCCTGATTTTATTCCGATAAAAAAGCCCCACGAAGTATAAGTTCCAAAAGGAATCCAATTGAAACTCATTCGCCAACTTAATAAATCGCGTTCCATTCTTAAATTAGTGTAGGTAACACCTCTTTGAACCAAATCATATCCGGAAGATGCACCCATTCGCCATTTTGGGGTTAAATCAACGTTAGCGGACATCATTAGGGTATTTCCAGAAAACTTATTTTCACGGTTTATATTGGTGTACGTTACAGAATACGCTAAGGTTAAATCCCAAGGAATTTTGGCTTTAAAAAAATCGGAAGCGGCATTTTTTTCTTCATCCTCTTTAAAAAGGGTTTCTTTATGGTTGCTGATGTCTGCATTTGATCCAAATAAATCGTCTCCACGTCCACCATCTTTAGCACCTTGTTCGTTTTTTTTCTTTTTATCGTCTTTATTTTTGTTACTTAAAGAATAATTTAGAGTAGCGTTTGCACTAGTCATTCTGAATAGACTACCACCATTGTTTATGTTGTAAGTATTGATCAATTGCCCTTTGTTATTCAATGCATACGGATTTAAAGTTGTTGCTAAATTGATGTTCATTTTGTCATTAAACAACAAGGTACCAGCACTTATTCTTACGGGCGCCCATTTAAGCGAATCAGCAGAAATGTCATAGCTTGTTGAAATATTCAAATTATTCAAAAGCATTATTTTTTTAGGAACAGTTTTAGTACTGTCTTTGTCTCGTACTTTGGCTTCAAAAGTGTTGTTTATTGAAAAACCAACGTTGTTGGAATAGTTTTTACTTGGTCCACCAAAGATTCCAGCTTCAAATCGAGTGTAATCTTTTCGTATGGTTCCACTTGCATCAGAGGCATAAGTATCGTAATATTTTTTGAAACTTGGTGTATAACTGTATGAAATGGATGGCCTAACAACGTGTCTAATGGCTTGAATTTTTTTAGTTTCACTAATGTTAAAAGTTCCATAAACAGTTGTTCCTAAACTGGAAGAAAAGGAGTAGGTTCTGAAAGCGTCAAAACCGCTAACTTCAGTGTCAACCAACTTATTTTGATTGGTGTCGTATTTTCTGTTGATGGTTTTTAAATACCAAACTTCATTGTAATTGATTCCAGTAGTCGCGCTAAAGTATTTGAATACTTTAAAATTAGTCGATAAAGGGATGGAATGTTGCATTCCGTTTTTAGCATCTTTAAACATTTGAGGTTTAAAAAATAAGGAATCGGTTGTTACGATTCTGTTTTCTGCTTTTAAACTGTATTGTAAATTTATATTTTTAATAAACCCTTTTTTAATACCATCTTTTGGAGCAAATGGATAAACACGATCAACACTAAGTTGGAGCGATGGTAAGGTCATGTTAATTTGCTGCGATTGGGTGTTTTGTGAATGCGTAGCAGCAATAGACATGTTGACTTGTGGAATCGTGTTGAATCTTTTAGAATAGGAAATGGAAGAACTTAAGGTATTATTTAAACGAGAACCATTGTTTAAATTGTTGAGCGATTGTTGGAAGAATTTACTACTACCTAAATTCACAGACGCCGAAAAGGTAGAATTTGGATTTGCTTTTGCATCTCTAGAATGCGACCATTGAATGTTGTAAATACTAGTTTTGCTGTAATCAGAAAACCCTCTTTCGCTGTTAATTTGATTTTCAAAACGGATGTTTACACTGCCTCTAAAATGGTATTTGTAGCCATAACTAGATTCAAAACGAGTTGCATAGCCTCCGTTTGTATAATAATCACCTAAAACAGCTAAATCATAATAATCACTGAGGGCAAAGTAATATCCTCCATTTTGTAATGAATAGCCTCGTTGAGCATTATCCCCATAAGTAGGCATAATAATTCCGGATCTGCTTTTTTCAGACATTGGGAAAAAAGCAAAAGGTAATGCTAACGGAGTAGGGACATCTGCAATTACTAAGTTTGTTAATCCAGTAACAATTTTTTTACCAGGTACTAGTTTTACTCTACTAGTTTGAAAATAATATTCGGGATTTTCTATGTCTTTTGAAGTTGTAAATCGGGCTTTTTTCATAAAATAGACCGAGTCGTTTTCTTTTTTAGAAACAGCAGCTTTAATTCTCATTTCACCTTGTTCAGTTCTTGAATTCCAAACCAATGCTTTTTTGGTTTTAAAATTAAAACGAATAGAATCAGGTTCTACCACACTACTTCCTTGTTTAAAATTTGGATATTGGGTGTAATTACCTACAGAATCTTTTAATCTTCCTGCGTTAACTTCGTTTTTTTGATAATCAAAAACTATAATTCCTGATTTTAACTCAACATCTTGATAGTATAATTCGGCTTTGTCCTGTAAAGTAATCAATTTTTTCTTTTGATCAATTTTCACATAATTCAAAGCTTTGTATTTAACCTTACTTTCTAACAACGGTTTTTTTGGATTAGGAGTATTGGTTTTATTCGAATCAGCTGATTTTACGACTTCGTTTACTTTAATAACTTTAATTGCTTCATTTGTTTTTGCAGGAATTGGAGTGTTTTTTTTGGGTATTTCTTGCGAATAAATTTTGCAAGTTCCAAGAGATATGAAAATAGCTACTAAAACGATATGAAATAAGTTTGTGCGCAAAGGTTTAAATACTATTTTTGTAAAAATATGGCTTACTTTTTGAAGAGCCAAACTTACATATTATTTTGCGTCAAAAATAAACATTTATAAAAATTATATGGAAAACGTTTTTAATAAAATTAACTTTTAATCTTATGAAATTATTTTCAGGTATAAGAAAGGTGCAATTTGGATTCATTTTCATGAATGTTTTTGTACTTTTTAGTCAATCAAATCCTAAATTTAAAGTTACTTTAGACGCAGGTCACGGAGGAAAAGATTACGGAGCAATTTACAACGGACATATTGAAAAAAATGTAGCTTTAGCCGTAACGCTTAAAGTAGGTAAACTATTAGAAAGCCAACCGGGTATTTTGGTAAATTATACCAGAAAAACGGATGTTTTTATTGATTTAATTGAGCGAGCGAACATTGCAAATAGAATAAATGCTTCGGTTTTTGTTTCCATGCATTGCAATGCAAATAAAAATACAGTTGCCGATGGAACCGAAACGTATGTTATGGGGATGACAAAAAATGCTTCAAGTCTTGCTGTTGCAAAAGCAGAAAATGAAGTAGTAACAATGGAAAAGGATTACAAAGAAAAATACAAGGGTTTTGATCCAAAATCGCCAGAAACCATGATTGGACTTACTGTTTTACAAGAAGAATACATGGAAAATAGTATAGCGCTTGCTAGTAAAGTTGAAAATTATTTTGAAAATATTGGTAAGAAAGTCAGAAGTGGCGGTGTTAAACAAGCTCCGTATATGGTTTTGCATAAAGCTTCAATGCCAAGAGTATTAATAGAAATGGGCTTTATTTCTAATCCTACTGAAGGTGCTAAATTGGATTCTGAGGAAGGTCAAAACGAAATTGCACATGCTATTGCAAATGCTATTTTAAGTTATAAAAAAGAATATTTTGGTTCAAGTGATACTGAAATTGAAAAAACCATAGACAAACCTTTAGTGGAAAAATTAAAAACTGAAAATACTAAAACGGTTCCAGATAAAACTATTTCTACTCCCAAAAAGGATTCGGAACCAATTGTAAATTCAGATGTAGTTTATAAAATTCAACTTTCAATAGGAACAAGAAAATTAGAAACTACACCTAGTAATTTCAAAGGATTAAAAGAAGTTACAAGAGAGTCTGAAGGAAAAAGTTATAAATATTTTTATGGCAATACAACAGATTTTAACGAAATAAAAGAACTTTTAAAAACGGCAAAATCAAAAGGGTATTCATCTGCATTTATAATAACTTTAAAAGATGGAAAGCGAATTAAGTAACAGTTAACATTCTGTTTAATCGAATTATTATTTTATTTTTGCCAAAAATTAAAAACATTGAAAATCACAAAAGAAGTTAAAACCGCAATTTTAGTAATCTCATCTATAGTCTTATTTATATGGGGATACAGCTATCTAAAAGGGAAAGATCTTTTAACCCATTATCGAACATTCTTTGTTGAATACGCTAGTGTTGAAGGATTGACAGGGTCGTCTGCAGTTACCATAAATGGACTAGTAGTGGGTAAAGTTGTTCAAATAAAATTGCAGCCTTCTGGCAAATTGTTAGTAGAACTTCAGGTTAAAAATGATTTTCCAATTTCAAAATCAAGTAAATTCAATATATACGAACCAGGTTTAATAGCATCAAAACAAATAGAGATAATTCCAAATTTAATGGATCAATCAGAAGCTACTTCGGGTATGTTATTTAAAGGCGGAGTTCATCAAGGTTTAACTGATTTAGTAGGCGAAAAGTTAGCTCCAATTCAAGAGAAATTGGGTAACGTTTTGACTAATGCTGATAAATTGTTAATAGGAGTCAACAATGTTTTAGATGCTGATGGTCAAGCAAACCTTAAGAAAACATTGGCTGAATTGAGCCAAACAATTGCTCAATTTCACAAAGCTTCTGAAAACATTAATGTTATTCTAGAAGATAATAAAAGTAAAATAGGAGGAATGGTTACTAATTTCAATAAAGTTTCAAGCGATTTCTCAAAAATATCCGATTCATTGAACAAAGCTGATTTAGGAAAAACAGTTAAAAATCTCCAAGTTACTATAGACAAAGTTGACAAATTAATGACAGGTATTGAAGCTGGTAAAGGAACAGTGGGTAAATTAATGAAAGATGAAACACTTTACATTAACTTGTCCAAAACTTCAAAAGAATTAGAATTACTTATGCAAGATTTACGTTTAAATCCTACTCGATATATAAATGTTTCTCTTTTTGGAAAGAAAAACAAAACCTATTCACCACCCGTTTCTGACACATTGAAGAAAGATAAAAAATAGTTAAAAATGAATTACTTAAGCTCTATTTTATTTGCAATTTTATTACTCGCAGGCTTTGGTTTGTTTATTAAAAATATCAAAACTATAGTTCGTAATATTAAACTTGGACAAAACATAAATCGTTCGGACAATTCATCAGAACGATGGAAGAATATGGCTTTAATTGCTTTAGGGCAATCCAAAATGGTTAAAAGACCTATTGCAGGAATTTTACATATTTTTGTATATGTAGGGTTTGTACTTATCAACATTGAATTGTTAGAAATAATAATTGACGGTCTTTTTGGTACACATAGAGCTTTTTCAGGTTTGGGAACAGCTTATGTATGTTTGATTGCATCGTTTGAAATTTTAGCTTTTCTTGTTGTTGTAGCTGTTATTATTTTTTGGATTAGAAGAAATATAATACAATTAAAACGGTTTATAAGTGCTGATTTAAAAGGTTGGCCAAAAGCTGATGCTAATTATATTTTATATTTTGAAATAATATTAATGTCTTTGTTTTTCTTAATGAATGCTTCGGATGTTTTCCAACAAATTAAGACTCCTGCTGCTTTTCCAATTTCTCATTTCATTGCTCCGCTATTTACAAATATGAATCCTGAAACTGTTGAGATTTTAGAAAAAACATTTTGGTGGCTTCACATTACAGGAATTTTAATATTCATGAATTATTTATACTATTCCAAACATTTACATATTTTACTTGCTTTTCCAAATACCTATTACGCAGATTTGAATGCTAAAGGTAAAATAGATAATTTAGAAAGTGTTACAAAAGAAGTTAAATTAATGATGGATCCAAATGCAGATCCTTTTGCAAATCAACCAGCTGACGAACAGGGAATACCTAGTAAATTTGGAGCGAGTGATGTTCAAGATTTGAATTGGGTACAATTGTTAAACGCTTATACTTGTACTGAATGTGGTAGATGTACTTCGTCTTGTCCGGCCAACCAAACAGGTAAAAAACTCTCTCCTAGAAAAATAATGATGGATACTCGAGATCGATTAGTTGAAGTAGGTTCAAATATAGATGCAAATAAAGGAGTTTTTGTTCCAGATTCTAAATCGTTATTACATGACTATATTACAACAGAAGAACTTTGGGCTTGTACATCGTGTAACGCTTGTGTGGAAGAATGTCCAGTAAATATTAGTCCACTTTCAATCATAATGGACATGCGTCGCTATTTGGTAATGGAACAAAGTGCAGCTCCACAACCTTTAAATGCAATGATGACAAACATTGAAAACAATGGTGCACCATGGCCGTATAATCAAATGGATCGTTTGAATTGGAAAAACGAACAGTAAAGCAATAGTAAAAATGCACTTATAAGTGAGGGTAAGGGTGTTTTTAATCAATTTTAATAAAAAATAATTAAAAACAGAGCAATGGAAGCATCAGATTTGAACAAAAATTTAATTGCGGCAAAAGAAAATGGGAACGCAATAAGTCCAATTTTACCTGAAGGAGTAAAGAACTATTTAATTGACATTGACGGTACTATTTGTGACGATATCCCAAACGAAGAACCGGAAAGAATGCTAACAGCAGAAGTATATCCGGATGCATTAATAACGCTTAATAAATGGTTTGATGAAGGACATGTTATTTTCTTTTTTACTTCAAGAACGGAAGCACATCGAGCTTATACTGAACTTTGGCTTCAAAAGCACGGTTTTAAATACCACGGGATATTATTTGGAAAACCTCGCGGAGGCAATTACCATTGGATCGATAATCATCTTGTAAAAGCAACGCGTTATAGAGGTAAATTTACAGATTTAATAGAAAAAGAAGTAACCATTGAGGTTTTTGACGATGGTAAACATGAGTAAAAGCAAGAAAAGACTTGTTTTTACTTAAAAAAATAAAGTATATGCAAGAAAATTTAGTTGTGCCAACAATGGCAGAAATGTTAGCCCAAGGAAAACAACCTGAGGTATTATTTTGGGTAGGCTGTGCAGGTAGTTTTGATGACAGAGCAAAAAGAATTACAAAAGCATTTGTAAAGATTTTAAATCGCTCAAAAGTAGAATTTGCAGTACTTGGAACTGAAGAAAGTTGTACTGGTGATCCTGCAAAAAGAGCGGGAAATGAATTTTTGTTTCAAATGCAAGCTATGATGAACATTGAAGTTTTAAATGCTTATGAAGCCAAAAAAATTGTAACAGCTTGTCCACATTGTTTCAATACGTTGAAAAATGAATATCCAGAATTAGGAGGAAAATACGAAGTGGTTCACCATACTGAATATTTAAAATCATTATTAGATTCTGGTCGTTTAACAATTGAAGGTGGACAATTTAAAGGTAAAAAAATTACTTTTCACGACCCTTGCTATTTAGGAAGAGCCAATGCAATTTATGAAGCCCCTCGGGAATTGATTCAAAAATTAGACGTTGCTTTGCAAGAAATGAAACGGTCTAAAGCGAATGGTTTATGTTGTGGAGCCGGTGGTGCACAGATGTTTAAGGATGCTGAAAGTGGAAATCAAGAAATAAACATTGCCAGAACGGAAGACGCATTGGAAACCAACCCTGATATTATTGCTACAGGTTGTCCATTTTGCAACACTATGTTAACTGACGGTGTAAAAAACAAAGAAAAAGAAGCAACTGTAAAAGTTTTGGATATTGCAGAACTTATTGCTAATGCTCAAGATTTGTAAATTAATACTATCGGATATTAGATCCATTAAGAAAAGGAATTGTATTAAAATAATATTTCTCTAAAAAAATAAGAATCAAAATTCGCACTAAATATCTAAACTATGTTTATTCCATTTGAAAATTTACCTGATGATTCAAAAGTTTGGATTTATCAATCTAATCGCAAACTTACAGATAATGAAGTAGCCGAAATAGAAGCTGATATAATGGTATTTCTTGAAAACTGGTTAGCTCATGGAACCAGTTTAGAAGCATCTTTTGCTGTAAAATACAATCGTTTTATTGTACTAGCGGTAAACCAAGAAGTACAAGCTGCAACAGGTTGTTCTATTGATGCTTCGGTACAATTTATTCAAAAATTAGAAAAAAAATACGATGTTACATTGTTAGATAAAATGAATGTTACATTTAAAATAGGAGAACATATTGCTCACAAGTCCTTAATCGATTTTAAAAAAATGGTAAAGGAAAAAGCGGTGAACGAAAATACTATTGTTTTTAATAATTTGGTAAATACAATCGAAGAATTTAATGAAGATTGGGAAATTCCTGCCGGAGAAAGCTGGCATGGTAGATTTTTCTAAAAGTATAGATTGATGATAAAAAAACAGGCACATTTTATACTCTATAGCTTACTTTTTTGGTTGGTTATTAATTGTAGTTCTAAAAAAAACATAGTTGTACCAGTTATTGACGAACCAGCTTTACCAAGTAAAGATGTCATTGTTCCTACTTACGAGCAAGAATACAGCTCTATAGGACAACGAAAATGGGTTGACAGTATTTATAACAAAATGACGCTTGATGAACAAATTGGTCAATTATTTATGGTTGCTGCTTATTCGAACAAAGACAGTATTCATTTTAATAGTATTGATAAATTAATAACAAATCAAAAAATAGGAGGACTTATTTTTTTTCAAGGTGGTCCTGGTAGACAAGCTCGATTAACTAATAGGTTTCAAGCTAAGTCAAAAGTACCTTTGTTTATTGGGAACGATGCAGAATGGGGATTAAGTATGCGATTAGATTCTGTTTTTCGATATCCTTTTAATATGACTCTTGGAGCAATTCAAGACATGAAATTAATTGAAAAAGTAGGTGTTCAAATGGGGTTGCAATGCCATAGATTAGGTATTCATTTTAATTTTGCACCTGTTTTAGACATCAACACAAATCCCAAAAACCCTATTATTGGATTTCGATCTTTTGGTGAAGACAAGTTTAAAGTAACCGAAAGAGCCATAGCTTTGATGAAAGGAATTCAAAGTCAAGACGTATTTGCCACTGGTAAACATTTTCCAGGACATGGCGATACCGAAACTGATTCGCACAAGGGATTGCCAAAAGTCACTTTTACTAAAGAAAGATTAGAAGAAGTGGAGTTTTATCCCTATAAACAAATTTTTAAAGAAGGACTTTCCTCAGTAATGGTTGCACATTTAGAGGTTCCAAATTTGGAACCAATAGCTCAAGTTCCTTCCTCGTTATCATATAATGTAGTTACGAATGTTTTGCAAACCGAACTTGGTTTTAAAGGACTAATATTTACAGATGCTTTAAACATGAAAGGAGCTAGTAACTTTAAAACTCCAGGAGAAATTGATTTGAATGCTTTTTTGGCGGGCAACGATATTTTGTTGTTTCCAGAAAACGTTCCTCTTGCAATAGAAAAGATTAAAAAAGCATATCAAGACACATTGATTACAGAAAAAAGATTGGCTTTTTCTGTAAAAAAAATATTGAAATACAAGTATAAAGCAGATTTGAATCATTACAACCAAATAAATTATACCAATTTGATAAAAGATTTGAATCCGACTTCTAACGAAGCTTTACAATACCAATTGTATGAGAATGCAATAACAGTTGTAAAAAACAAAGAGTATTTTTTACCAATTAAAAAATTAAATAGTAAAATTGCATATATAAAAATTGGAGATGATTCCAATAACTCGTTTTTAGCAACACTTAAAAAATATACAGAAATCACCGATTTGTCACTTGAAAATAGAGACAGTTTGCAAAGTAAATTAAAAGGTTTTGACAAAGTTATTATTGGTTATCATAAATCAGATAAGGCATGGAAAAAACATGAATTTAATGAATCTGAAATTCAATTTATTCAAGAAATAGCACAAAACAACACTGTTTTATTAGATGTTTTTGCAAAACCTTATTGTCTGTCTCAAATTTCAAATTTAGATAGAATTGAAAGCATCATTGTTTCCTATCAGAACAATGAAATTGCACAAGAAGTTTCAGCTGAATTAATTTTTGGAGCCATAGAAGCTAAAGGTAAATTACCAGTTTCAATAAATAATGAATATAAAGTAGATACGGGTTTAAAAACCGAAAAGTTAAATCGATTAGGATTTACAGCTCCCGAAAATGTAGGAATGAATCCTTCCATTCTTGCTAAAATAGAAACGATTGCAAATAAAGCAATTCAAGGCAAAATGACACCTGGTATGCAAATTTTAGTAGCACGAAAAGGGAAAGTTATTTATCAAAAAGCTTTTGGTTATTTGACTTACGAAAACGAAGTAAAAGTTACTAATTCAACCTTATATGATGTTGCATCATTGACCAAAATAGTGGCTACTTTGCCCAATATAATGCAACAGTTCGACCAACACAAAATAGATTTGAATACCAAATTAAGTACAATGGTTCCTATATTTAAGAACACCGATAAAAGCGATATAACTTTAAAAGAACTTTTATCACATTATGCTCGTTTACAAGCTTGGATTCCATTTTACAAAGTCACTTTAGATAGCACAAAAACACCGTTATCAAAATATTACAGCACAATAAAAACTGATCAATTTACAAAGCAAGTAGCTGATAAATTATTTATCAGGAATGATTATCATGATACCATTTTTAAGAGAATTGCTGAAAGTAAGTTATTGGCAAAAAAAGAATACAAATATTCTGACTTTACTTTTATAATTATGAAAGAATTTTTGGAATTAACTACTCAACAAAAATTAAACGAATTGACTGAGTATAATTTTTATAGCACCTTAGGAATGAATAACACCATGTTTAATCCGCTTCGAAAAGTTTTAAAAGCTTCAATAGCACCAACAGAAATTGACAACTATTTTAGGTATCAATTACTACAAGGATATGTTCATGATATGGAAGCTGCAATGGAAGGTGGAGTAGGGGGTCATGCAGGTATTTTTTCTAATGCAATGGATGTTGCTAAAATGATGCAGATGTACCTTCAAAAGGGTAATTATGGAAAAGTTCAATATTTTTCGGAACAAACTTTTGGAGATTTCAATACTTGTTACTATTGTAATGAAGGCAATAGAAGAGGTTTGGGGTTTGATAAACCTCAGTTGGGTAAAGAAGGACCTACATGTGGCTGTGTTTCTTTAAGTAGTTTTGGGCATACTGGATTTACCGGAACTATGGCTTGGGCGGATCCAGAAACAGAAATAGTTTATGTATTTTTGTCCAATAGAACTTATCCAGATGCAACAACAAATAGGCTATCAAAAGAGAATATCAGAGAAGATATTCAAAAAATAATTCAAGATGCACTTTTTTTAAATGCAAAATAAAAATTTATGAGTATTTTTTCTTCCACTTTTGAAACATCAAACGAGTCTAATTTACCAATCAATTTTAATTGGATTTCCTTACAAGAAATAAAACAATTGGATGAAATAATCGCGGATTCCTTTATACAACCCATTTTGCTTTTTAAGCACAGTACGCGTTGTAGTATAAGTAGAATGGCATTAAAACAGTTTGAAAAACAGTTCAAGACAGAAGAAAAAGTTGCTTTATATTTGTTAGATTTGATTGCATTTCGAACTATTTCTAACGAAATAGCAAGTCGATTTGATGTTGAACATCAATCTCCACAGATACTCCTACTAAAAAAAGGTAAATCGGTCTATAATGCAAGTCACCATCAAATAGATGCAGCAATAGTTTTACAACATTTGATTATGTAATCTTCTTTGTTCTCTAGCTAATAGAGTATTTTTTAGAAGCATAGCAATTGTCATAGGACCGACTCCACCCGGAACTGGAGTAATGTAAGAAGCTTTTTTTGATACATTCTCGAAATCTACGTCACCAACGATTTTGTAACCTTTTTCTGTTGTAGGATCTACTACTCGAGTAATTCCAACATCAATAACTACAACATCATCTTTAACCATTTCTGCTTTTAGGTAATTTGGAACTCCTAAAGCTGTAATAATAATATCTGCTTGAGTAGTGATTTGACTAATGTTTTTGGTATGGCTATGAGTTAAAGTAACGGTAGAATTTCCAGGAAAATGATTACGTCCCATTAAAATACTCATTGGTCTGCCAACTATATGACTTCTTCCAATAATTACAGTATGCTTACCATCAGTAGGTACATTGTAACGTTCTAAAAGTTCTAATATACCAAATGGTGTAGCGGGAATAAATGTAGTCATGTCAAGAGCCATTTTCCCAAAGTTTACTGGATGGAAACCGTCTACATCTTTATTAGGATCAATTTGGTTTATTATTTTTTGAGTGTTGATTTGTTTTGGTAAGGGTAACTGTACAATAAATCCATCAATATCATCATTTTCATTGAGTTCTTTAATTTTTTTAAGCAATTCAGTTTCTGAAGTAGTGTTTGGCATTTTAACTAAAGTTGATTCAAATCCCACTCTTTTACAGGCTTTTACTTTACTTTCAACATAAGTCATAGAGGCACCATCATTCCCAACTATTAATGCAGCTAGATGCGGAACTTTTTCATTGTTTTTTATCATCAAATCTACTTGCAGTTTGATTTCATCTTTGACTTGATTTGAAACTTTAATACCGTCTAAAATTTGCATAATAATATTATTATATTTTATAATCAAAACTTAATATTAAAAGAAATAAGGTTAAAATCTCATCAAATGATAATTTTAACCTTAATTTTTTATCTCATTCCAGGCATTCCACCTTTCATTCCTCCCATCATTTTCATTAAATTTTTCCCTCCTGGGCCTTGCATCATTTTCATCATTTTACTCATTTGATCAAATTGTTTCATTAACTGATTAACTTCTTCAATTTTCCTTCCCGAGCCTTTTGCGATTCTGGCTTTTCGCTTTACATCTATAATCGCAGGTTTGCTTCGCTCTTTTGGCGTCATCGAGTGTATTATAGCCTCAATATGTTTAAAAGCATCGTCTTCTATCTCTATATCTTTCATTGCTTTGGAAGCACCAGGAATCATTCCAACCAAATCTTTCATGTTTCCCATTTTTTTGACTTGTTGAATTTGAGTAAGAAAATCGTCAAATCCAAATTCATTCTTTGCAATTTTCTTTTGTAGTTTTCTAGATTCTTCTTCATTGAATTGCTCTTGGGCTCTTTCAACCAATGAAACTACATCTCCCATACCTAAAATCCTTTCAGCCATTCTTTCAGGATAGAAAACATCTATTGCATCCATTTTTTCACCTGTACCAACAAATTTTATAGGTTTGTTTACAACAGATTTAATTGAAATTGCTGCTCCACCACGAGTGTCACCATCTAGTTTGGTTAGAATTACACCATCAAAATTCAATCGGTCGTTGAACGCTTTTGCAGTATTAACAGCATCTTGACCAGTCATTGCATCTACAACAAATAAAGTTTCTTGTGGTTGAATTGCTATATGGATATTGGCTATTTCAGTCATCATTTCTTCGTCAACAGCTAATCGACCTGCTGTATCTACAATAACAACATTATACCCTTTTTCTTTTGCGTATTTTATTGCATTTAAGGAAATTTCAACCGGATTGTTGTTTCCTAGTTCGGAATATACTTCAATTCCAATTTGGTCGCCTACTACATGTAATTGATTTACTGCTGCAGGACGATAAACGTCGCAAGCAACCAATAATGGTTTTTTATTCTTTTTTGTTTTTAGATAATTGGCTAATTTACCCGAAAAAGTTGTTTTTCCTGATCCTTGTAAACCAGACATTAAAATTACACTTGGATTACCAGATAAATTAACACCAGTAACTTCACCCCCCATCAATTCAGTTAGTTCGTCCTTAACTAACTTAATTAGAAGTTGACCTGGTTGAAGCGTAGTTAATACGTTTTGACCAATTGCTTTTTCTTTTACTTTAGTGGTAAATTCTTTTGCAATTTTAAAATTAACATCTGCATCAAGTAAGGCTCTTCTTACTTCTTTTAGGGTATCTGCTACGTTAACTTCGGTTATTTTACCATGGCCTTTTAAAACGTGGAATGCTTTATCTAATTTATCGCTTAAATTACTGAACATACTATTTTATAATTTATTGAACGGCAAATTTAAGCATAAGATTTTTAAGAAGAAATAGCATTTAAAATAAAAACTACTTTTTTGTTGAAATAGTTATTTTTAATTTACTCTTTGAAAATTCAAATAATCAGTTTGATTTGAACCACTAATTCTGTTTCTAAAATGTAAATTGTTTGGGTTGAATTCAAAAACAGTCCAATTTTCATTTAAATTGGTAAATAGGGGAGAAGCGAAATGAATAGTAAATTTTTGCTCTATTCCAGCTTGCATTATTGACCAGTTTCCATAATAAATCAAACCATTTTTTATTGCTGTTAGAGTATGATTTATATTAAAATATAAAGTATATGTATCGAAACTATTGGTAAAGTCACTATTTCTGTAATAGTAATTTATTTTCCATGAACCAGTAGTTATAATTTGATTAAAATCAGTGTTAACTGGATTATTACCTGAAAAATTATCAAGTGTGTTTTTAATTTGATTTTCAAATTCCAAATTAGAATTCAAAAGCATGTTTTGATTGTTAAAATCTTTAATAGAAAGAGGATAGCTTAAGCTTAATAATTGAGTATTAGATATTCCATTTAAGAAATTATACAATTTTAAATCATTTTGAATTGAAGTTGAATTTAATATTTGATTTTCAGTATTGTAGCTATTAATTGTTATTGGATAATTTACTTTAATTCCACTAATTTTAAACAAATCAGTACTGTGAATTCCTTCGTCAATTAAATTGTTTATTGCTACTTGATTTTGAATATTTCTTGTTGAATAATTGAACAAGGTTACATTTATTGGAAAATTAAATGTGATTTCATCGTCATCATCATTATGGGCATTAATATTGTTTTGAACTGCTAAGTAATCATTTTCTGAATTAATATACATTAATGAATTATTCACGGTAATCTGGTAGGGAAAATTGACTTTAAAGTAGTTAGAATGGTCAATAAAGTTATCTCTATTAGTTTCAACCATGGCTACCCTTTTTATTAAAGAAGTTAAAGGAGTTGCTGAATTTATTGTTTCAAGATTGTTGGTAGATTCTTCAACTGCTTCTTTTTGACAAGCAGTAAAAAAGAAAAAGATAAAACAAAACACAAAAAAATAAATTTGTTTATTAGCTTTAAATAATTTTAAAAAGTATTTTTCATTCATTTTTTTATACTATTTAGTAAGTAATAAGAATCGTAAAGTTTTGTAAAATTCCTTTCGTTCTTATTTAAACAAATTTATAAAGAAAATCCCTACCTAAAAAATAAAAATTTTAACTTTGCAATCTTTGAACCTCCAGTATAATGTCAAATATAAATAATTCTGATACTTGTAACGAAATTGTTTTTTCGTCTTTTTTTAAAGCACATAGTAAGCCATTACGCAATTTTTTGTTGTATAAGTTTGGTAATCAAGAAAAGGCTGAAGATATGGCACAGGATGCATTTATAAAATTGTGGCAAAATTGTAGTTCGGTTCCCATTGAAAAAGCAAAATCCTACCTTTATACTATTGCGAATAACGGTTCTTTAAATGAAATTGCACACCAAAAAGTGGTTTTACAATATGAAAAAAATCATTTAGGTTATGACAAATCAATCGAAAGTCCTGAGTTTATTTTAGAAGAAAAAGAATTTAAAAACAAATTGTTAACTGCAATTCAAAATTTGAACGAAACTCAAAGAGTTGCTTTTTTAATGCATCGAATTGACAAGAAGAAATATGCTGAAATCGCTGAAGAACTAAATATAGGCGTAAAAGCAGTTGAAAAGCGTATTCATTTAGCATTATTACAATTAAGAAAACAAATTGATATCTAAAAGTAGGGATTATTAATTTTAGACTGTTTAAACAATATAAATGAAACGACTATGGACGAAAATTATTTTTTGGCAAAATGGCTTAATGATGAATTAACTCAAGAAGAGTTAGTTATGTTTATGGCATCTCCTGATTTTCAAAAGTATGAAAAAATTAAAAATTATACATCTCAGTTAAAAGTTGCTGATTATGATGAAGATTTGGCTTTAATCAAAATTAAACAATCTAAAAAATCGAATCCTAAAACAATTTATCTTTTTAACAATGTATTTTTTAGAATTGCGGCAGTTTTATTTTTTAGTTTGGGAATATTTTTAAGCTATCAAAGTCTAGCTGTTCAGTCTGAGATTGCTGAAAATGGTACAAAAACTTCTTTTTTACTTCCGGATAATTCTGAAGTAGTTTTAAACTCAGGTTCGGAAATTGATTTTAAAAAATGGAATTGGAATAAAAATAGATTTTTAAATTTAAAAGGAGAAGCTTATTTTAAAGTAGCAAAAGGAAGAAAATTTGAAGTAAAAACAGCAATAGGGACTATAGCTGTTTTGGGAACACAATTTAACGTAAAATCAAGGGGAAGTCGTTTAGAAGTAGTTTGCTACGAAGGTAGAGTTAAAGTTAATTATAAAAACGAACAACTTGTATTATTACCTGGTCAAAGTGTTTCTTTTGAAAGTAATAGTAAAATTACTCATTCTGAAATAAAAGATGTAAAACCAACTTGGATTTCCAATAACTTAATTAGTTTTGAAAAAGCTTCTTTAAATGAAATAATTGCTGAAATTGAAAGACAATACAACTGTAAAATCGAATTAAATTCTCCTAATTCCCTCGACTTTTTTACGGGTAAATTACCAACAAATAACCTTGATTTAGCACTAGAAATTTGTGCAACAACATTTCATTTAGAAACTTATAAAGAGGACAAAAACAAAATTATTTTTGAATAAAATCAATGACTTTACTCAAAAAAATTTTTATTTTTTTTGTAAGCTTTACTTTTTTAATTGGCGCATCGGGTCAAGAAAAGAGTAAAGCTGTTTCTCTTAAACTACTTTTGAATGAAATTGAAAAAGAGTATAATGTTTCGTTTAATTATTTAGAAGCCACTATTAATTTTGTAACACTTATTCCGCCAGATTCTAGTCTTTCTTTAGATCAAAAACTGCTTTATATTGAAAATGAAACAAACTTAAATTTTAAAAATTTAGACTCAAAATCAATTACAATTCTCCAAAAAACGTCTATAACAAACTCTAAAGTCAAGGGATTTATATATGCTACTGAAACTAATTTTCCAATAGAAAATGTAAATGTCTCAACTGAAAATGCAACAACTGTATCAAATTCAAAAGGCTTTTTCGAACTTATAGATGAAAATCCAGCCTTAATAACTATTAGTTGTATAGGATATAAAACTATTAAAATTAAGTTGTCAAAAAATCAAAGTAGTAGTCATTTAAATGTCTTTTTAGAAGCTGAAATAGCCGAATTAGCAACTATAAACACGCACCAAATTCTCACATCTGGTATTTCAAAAGTTACAGACGGTACAATTACAATTCAACCAAAAAAAATGGGTATTTTACCTGGAGTAATTGAACCAGATGTTTTACAAACGTTACAACAAATACCAGGAATAAATAGTAGCGATGAAAGTGTTTCAAGTTTAAATGTAAGAGGAGGTACACATGATCAAAATTTATTTATTTGGAATGGAATTAAAATGTACCAAACAGGACATTTTTTTGGATTACTGTCTGCATTCAATCCTAATTTAGCTAATACAATTTCACTTTCAAAAAACGGAACATCTGCTTTTTATGGCGAAAGTGTTTCAAGTGTAGTTGACCTCTCTTCAAATTCAAGTAGGAGCAACACTAATGTTTTTGGAGCAGGAATTAACATGACAAATATCGATTTGTACTCTAAAATTAATGTAGTTAAAAATGGTTTTATTGAAGTTTCTGCACGTCGTTCTATTAATGATTTCTTGGAAACTCCTACTTATAAAGAGTATTTTAATAAAGCATTTCAAAACACAAATGTTACTAATTTTTCAGATTTTAATAATACATTAATTTCCAATTCGGCAACTTTTTTATTCTATGATTTTACTTTTAAATATTTTCAAAAAATTAATAAAAAAAATCAATTAGTTTTTGATTTTATAACTATTTACGATCAATTAAAAGTAGAACAATCAGGAACAATTAGCAGCGCAGTTCAAACCGAGGACAATACTATTTACCAAAAAAACGTAGGAGTAAATTTGCTTTTAAAACACAAATGGAATCGAAATAATAAAAGCAATATTAGTGTATATTCAAGTTCGTATGAATTAGAAGCCAACAAAAATAGGATAGAAAGCAACCAATTAATAAGTCAACAAAATTCAGTATTAGATTTAGGTATAAAATTGGAAAACCAACACAAAATTTCTAATAACATTCAATTCAATAATGGATACCAACTAAATGCAGTAAATACCTCAAATCTAGACGAAATAAATAGTCCTAGATACAAAAAAACAGTTACTAACATTTTAAAAACACATGCTTTTATTTTGGAATTAAAATACAAGGATTCGCTTTCTAGACTAATTTTAAATTCAGGCTGTAGATTCAATTATTTTGAGGAATTGAAGAAAACAATAGTTGAACCAAGACTTCAATTTAATTATGGGATTACAAATTCATTTTCTGTAGAAATTTTAGGCGAATTTAAAAGTCAATCTTGTTTTCAGGGTATAGACCTACAAAATGATTATTTTGGAATTGAAAAAAGAAGATGGATTTTAGCAGATAATACAAATGTTCCCATTCAGCAAAGCAAACAAATTTCATTAGGGTTTTCATATTCGAAAAATAATTGGTTATTAGCAGTAGATAATTTTTACAAAAAAGTTGCAGGAATTAATAGTCAAGAACAAGGATTTCAAAATCAGCTGGAGTACGTCAAAACAAATGGAAATTATGTAGTGTTGGGAACCGAGTTGTTACTTCAAAAAAAAATCAATCATTTTGTGTCTTGGATTAGTTACACGTATAACAAAAACACTTATTTTTTCCCTGATAACATTTACACTTCTTTTATAAATAATTACCAACTGAATCATGTAGTTTCTTGGGCAGGAATATTCGAACACGATAACTTTAAAATAGCAGTAGGTTCAAAATGGCATTCTGGGAAACCCTCTACACTACTAGAAAATTCTACTATTAATTCTACTAGTTCAAGTACAGGAATTATTAATTATAGTTATCCAAATACGACAAATTTGAATCAATTTTTTCAAGTAAATTTGTCAGCAACTTACAAATGGCATAATGAAAATAACGTTCAATATAAATTTGGAGTATCTGTTCTAAATTTATTTAACACACAAAACGAAACAAATCAATTTTACAGAATAAATGCTTCTAATAACTCAATTGAAGATGTAAAGAGTTTTGCATTAAATAGAACATTCAATACAAGTTTTAGATTGATTTTTTAAAATCAATTATTACTAAAATCAATTTGAAGACTTAATGTTCAAATAAATTGGTTCAAAGGAAAGTTATTTATCCTAGATTGTGAATCAAAAATAATTAAATTATTTTTCGATTTTTTTATTCTATTGTTTTAAAGGGTAATAAATAAAAACTATTAAATAGTCGTCAATAAATCCATAATTGCAAGGCTAATAGAATAAAAAAATATTATTCTTAAATTCTTATATAATTCAATTAATGATCTAAATAATTTTCCATAGCGTAATGTTTACTTTATCAAATAAGCTGTTTAAAAAAACACAAAAAGACCTTTGGAATAATTGATAACTAGTGTTGTAAAAATGAAGTCAAATTTCGAGCCAAATTACATTCTATTCGGAACTTCAATTCCTAATAAACCAAAAGCCTTTTGAATTGTTACACCTACTTTTTCAGAAAGTTGTACTCTAAATACTTTTTTGTCACTATTTTCCTCACCTAAAATGGAAACCGATTGATAAAATGAATTATAAGCTTTAACCAAATCATACGTATAATTGGCAATTAAAGCTGGGCTATGATTTTGAGCAGCTAATTGAATTGTTTCAGGAAATAATTCTAGTTGTTTTAACAAATCTCGTTCTTTTTCATGAAGTTTTAGATTTTTACAAATAACATTTAAATTAAAGTCTGCTTTTCTAATAATAGATTGAATACGAGCATATGTGTACTGAATAAATGGCCCTGTATTTCCTGCGAAATCAACAGATTCCTCAGGATTAAATAGAATTTGTTTTTTAGGATCAACTTTTAATATGTAATATTTCAATGCACCCAAACCAATTATGGTATATAATTTAGCTTTTTCCTGTTCAGAATAACCTTCTAGCTTTCCTAATTCTTCAGCAATTTTTCCGGCTGTAGTTGTCATTTCTTTCATCAAATCATCAGCATCAACTACAGTACCTTCTCTAGATTTCATTTTTCCAGAAGGCAATTCAACCATGCCGTACGAAAGATGATACAAGTTTTCTGCCCAATCAAAACCCAATTTTTTCAAAATTAAAAATA
Source organism: Flavobacteriaceae bacterium (assembly GCA_947453885.1). Taxonomy (GTDB): domain Bacteria; phylum Bacteroidota; class Bacteroidia; order Flavobacteriales; family Flavobacteriaceae; genus Flavobacterium. The sequence goes on along the minus strand of CANGIF010000039.1, from coordinate 1,835 downwards.
ATACTTTAAAGTGATAATCTTGTTCGTTTCCAACAGTATAAACCATACCTCCAACATTTGGAAAATCTTTAACGCGTTGAATAGCTGTGCCTATATCTTGAGTCATATATACTGCAGTACCGTCAGATCGTAAAACAATTTTTCGATCCAAACCTTCATTTGTTAAATCAATCCAAACTGAACCGTCAGGATCTTTCTCAAAAACGCCTTTTTCTAAACCGAATTGTACTACTTCTTTACCTAAAAGATAAGTATTGCTTTCAAAATAGTAACTATCAAAATCAACTCCCAGATTTTTATAAGTTTCTGAAAAACCATTGTAAACCCAACTATTCATTGTTGACCAAAGATTCAAAATTTTTGGATTTTCTGCTTCCCAATCAAGAAGCATTTGTTGTGCTTCTAAAAGTAGGGGAGCTTGTTTTTTTGCTTCTTCTTCTGTTTTACCTTCTTGAATTAATTTCGCAATTTGACTTTTATATTCTTGATCAAATTTCACGTAAAAGTTCCCAACCAGTTTATCTCCTTTCAAACCTGAGTTTTCTGGTGTTTGCCCATTACCGTATTTTTGCCAAGCCAACATTGATTTACAAATATGAATTCCTCTATCATTGATAATTTGAGTTTTATTCACATTTTTTCCAGATGCTTTCAAAATTTCAGCAATAGAAAAACCTAATAAATTGTTACGAACATGTCCTAAATGCAATGGTTTATTGGTATTTGGGGAAGAATATTCAACCATAACTGTCTTTTGATTTGTTTCAGGTAAAACAAAACCAAAATGGGCATTGTCTTTTATGGTATAAAAAAAATCAAGATAGTAACCATCTGTAATTTTTAGATTTAAAAAACCAGAAACTATATTGTAACTTTCTACTTCTTTAATATGCTCAGTTAGGAAATTACCAATCTTTACACCCAATTCATTTGGATTGCTTTTAGTTATTTTCAATAACGGAAATAATACTACAGTTACTTCACCCTCAAACTCTTTTCTAGTAGCTTGAAAATCAATTTTATCTATCTTTTCATTGTAAATAGTTTGAATAAAATTTTGTATAGCAGCAGTTAAATTTGTTTGTAAAGACATTTTGTTTTTTTGTTTGCAAATATATAGAAAAACAATTTAGCTGAGTTTTAATACTAATTGGTTCTTCCTTTTTTTATAAACTTCTAATGGAATAAGTGTGTTTTATTCAAACTAGTAATTTGTTGAAGATTATTTATTTTTAGATTTATAAACAATAAGTATAATAATAAAAATTCAGTTTAATTAAATAAAAAGTGTCATTTTCGTAATATATGTTCTTTTTAAGTTAGAAATGTTCTAAACAAGAAGTTATTTACCACTTATTCCTTTAATGTTACCACTTATTAATTTGTGTGTAAAATAGTAGTAAAACGGAAAAAATATTTGCTATTTAATGGATAGATTTGAAATGATTATTAAAATTAAAGTTTTGGATTTATGAAAAAAATATTACTATTCCCTATTTTATTTTTCAGTATATTTAATTATTCACAATCGATAAATGTTACTACATCAAACTATACTGTTTCAGAATTAGTAAATTCTGTATTAATAAATTCACCTTGCGTTTCTGCTACAAATATAACTAGTAGAACTGGAACAAATTTTGGTTCTCAAAATGGAATTGGGTATTTTCAAAATGCAAATCCTAATTTTCCTATACAAAGTGGTGTAATTTTAAGTACTGGTAATGTAATGAATTCTTCAGGTCCAAATACATCAATGTTGGGAGATGGAAATTCACAATGGCTAGGCGATACAGATTTAGAAAATACATTAGCACAATCTGGTATTACAATGT
>CANGIF010000038.1 GCA_947453885.1 Flavobacteriaceae bacterium | reverse complement strand
TGAAGAGCAAGGTCTAATCAATAAAGTTTTTACATCTGCACATAGAAATGGTTCTGTATTAAGTATAGGAACTCAAAACGGCTTCTATGATTTTGATATTGAAAAGTATTTGTCCTCAAAAACCAGTAGTCCAAAAGTAAAAATAACTGGAATTGAAGCAAATTATAAACCAATTGGTAAAAAATATTTTACGTGGTTTAACTATAAATCAAATACTATTCAATTGCCCTATTATGCAAATACATTGTCCATCAACTTTGAGCCCCAACTTTGTCAATATCCTAAAAAATTAGAATATCGATACAAGTTGTTAGGAATTAGAAATGCCAATTGGAATAAATGGTCAAAAGCAAAAAATATAAATCTTACTTTTTTACCAGATGGCAACTACAATCTTTTACTGGAAACCAAAGATTTATATTCTGGAAAAATAGCCAGTCAAAATCTTTTGAAAATTATTATTACACCACCGTTTTGGAAAACAGGATGGTTTATATCTTTCTGTTTCGCTTTGATTATCATAGTTGCTTATTCTATCTATAAAAAACGAATTGAGTATATTAAAGATAGGGAACATAACAAAGGTGAAATTCAAAAGCGATTAGCTGAAACAAAAATGGAAGCATTGCAAAGCCAAATGAATCCTCATTTTATTTTTAATGCCATGAACTCTATTCAAAATTTTATTATAGATAAAAACACTAACGAAGCATTAATGTATATGGGCGAATTTTCCAAATTGATTCGCAAGACACTTGAAAATTCGTCTAAACAATTAATAAGTTTACAGGACGAGATAAATTATTTAAAATCGTATTGCACGCTTGAAAATATGCGATTAAAAAACAAAGTAGCAATCCTATTTGAAGTTGATGATACTATTGATTTAATCGATACTGAAATTCCACCAATGTTAATTCAGCCATTTCTTGAAAATGCTTTTATTCATGCTTTTGATTCTCGTAGCTGGAATCCAACTTTAGTGATAAATATCAGTCAAAACAACAATCAAATTCTTATTGAGATTAAAGATAACGGTAAAGGCACAACTAATGATGGTTTAAGTAAAATCAGTACCTCAAAAGGCATTAAATTAGTTAGAGAACGTATTAATTTATTTCAAATAGATTCAAACGAACCAGTTAAGATTGTTTCAGTTCCAAACCAAGGTACAACTGTTACGCTAAGTTTACATACCGAATTCTAAATACGGTAAATAGTAAAATTGGCGCGTTAAATTAATCTATTACATTATTGTTTTCGTTTGATATATTTTTGAATAAAATATTTAATTAGATGGCAATTATTGATATTGTAAAATACCAAGCACAAGAAGATGAATTTGTATGGAAATATCCATCCGAAAATTTGAGAATTGGAACACAAGTAATTGTAAATCCTTCACAATACGCTTTATTTGTTAAAGGCGGAGAAATCTTAGATGAGTTTAAAAGCGGTACTCATACTATCAAGACCGATAATATTCCGTTACTCAATAAAATCATTAATCTTCCTTTTGGAGGCAATTCTCCATTTCAAGCCGAAGTTTGGTACGTTAATCTAATAGCGACATTAGATAACAAATGGGGAACAACTTCTCCAATATTACTCGAAGATCCAAAATATGGCATTATCATTCCAGTTCGCGCATTTGGGCAATATGGTTTTAAAGTCGCTAATCCTAGATTATTTATTGAAAGCTTGGTTGGCAATTTACCTTCTTACAATGCTGCCAAAATTCAAGAATATTTTAAAGGTAAAATCATTTCGTCTTTAACGAGTTTAATATCAAAAAAACTCATTTCTGATAACATTTCTATTTTAGAAATTAATATTTATTTAGAAGAACTTTCCACATTCTGTCGAGAAAAAATTACAGAAGAATTTCAACATTTTGGACTTGAAATAGTAAACTTTTATTTCCTTTCCATAAATGTTCCTTTAGATGACCCGAGTGTTGTTAAGCTCAAAGAAACAAAAGACCTTGTTGCTAAAGTTAAAATTGCAGGGAAAGAATTGTACCAAATGGATAGAAGTTTTGATTTTTTAGATAATGCAGCTAAAAATCAAGGTGGGGCAGGCAATTTAATGGGAGCAGGTTTGGGATTAGGATTAGGAGCTGGAATTGGCAATCAATTAGGCAATATTTCAAGTCATCTGAATACTCAAAATACACAACAATCACCACCGGCATTACCAACCTCTTATTTTGTTTTAATTAACAACCAACAAAATGGCCCTTTAAGTTTAGAGGATGTAAAACAATTAATTGCTGATGTTAGAATAAATAGTCAAACAATGGTTTGGAAAGAGGGTTTAGCAGACTGGACTTTAATTTTGAATTTACCAGAATTATCGATTATATTTTCTCAAACACCACCACCACCACCACCAATTCTATAAATTTATAAACTATGTCAAAACTTATACTAATTATCGGCTCACTTCTACTATTTATAAATACCCTATTCGGGCTTATTATTTCTAGTTATTTATCTTTAAATTGGGTTGGAGTAAATATTGTGTTTCTAATAAATATATTGCTTTTGTATAAAATTTCAACAAGCCAAATGAATAATGGATTCAAGGTTAGTTTGTCTTATATATTTCCTTTTCTAGGGATAATTTCTACAATTTTAGCTGTTTTAAGTCCCGATAAATTCAAAGATAATTATTGTTTGATTGGTTATGTTTTTATTCTTTTTATAGAAGCAATTTTTTATTTAATCGCTGTAAATCTAAAATTAACAACTAATAAAAAATAAATATTATGAAAGAAATACAAGATTTAGAAACCAGAAATAGTTTATTAACTAATGAAATTGCGCGATTAAATACTGGCAGGCAGACAAAGGTTGAACAAAAGAGAATAGATGGAAATTTCGAAGAAATCGAAATGAATAAAGAAATAATAAAAATGTTGAAAAATCAAAATAATCAATAGAAAATATGGCAATAGAAAAATGTGAATCTTGTGGGAAGCCTTTTAAAATTATTGAGTTTAAACTAGAAATGCCCGGCACTAAAGAGAAAGAAAATATAAATTGTCCCTATTGTAATTATACCGTTCAAAGAACATCTAACGGCTATTTTATAACAAATGAGTTAACCGAGGAACAACAAAAGGTATATTTAAAAGATAATTAAAAGGATAAATAATCGAAAAAAAAACAACTTTTTAAATCAAATATTATGAAATTAAGTTTTTGGAATTGGGTACATTTACTTTCGCCTTATGTTATGGCGACGATATTATGGATAGAAATAACTAGTGAAGGAAGTTTTATTTCTTGGCTTGCAACTAGTTACTTTTTAGTTTCTATTATTACTATGATCCCATATATGGATAGTGAAGTAAAAACGGGAAGATCTTTTAGAACAAAGCACGGAAAATTTGATGAATATCAAACAATTAAAAGCGAACTTACACCTGGAGAAATGAAATCATATATTGGTTTATCTCACCTAGTAGGTCTTGTCTTGATAATAATTTATGGGATTTATTGCATTTTTTCTAATATGGGTAAATAAATTAATATGAGTAATATAATAAATTGTCCTTCATGTGGTGCTGTAAACCAATTACCAGAAGGAAAGGATTCAATGTTTTGTGCTTTCTGTGGGAGTGGAATTGAAAGTAAATCAAGTAAAACAAAGGTAAAAAAAATTAAAAAATGTAAAATAGACTCTGGTCTAGTATCTTACACGGATAAAAATATAAAAAGTTTAGAACAAATTATAAGTTTGTATGATAACTTAGAAATAAGTCACATAGAGCAGTTATTTGTTGGAGGAACTAGCATCACTTCGATGGAAGATATTTCAAGTTTTAGTGCTTATAATTATTATTTTGCATACAATGGAATTCAAGATTTTAATGATGATGACATTTCAGAATTAAATGAATTAACCATGAGATATATGAAGACAGAAATGGTTATTAACTTCACGCATAACCCTTTTGTCTCTTTAGAATGGTTGCGTAAATTTGATTATAAAAAAATATTATCAACTTATAAAGATGATGGTGTTAACCATATTATATATGATAATCACGTAAAAAGTTTTGATAATGTAAAATTAGAAATGACCATTTCAACTATAAAAGATTATAATCTTGATTTTTTAAAAGACGGAAATGTTGAAATAATTTCAAATCAGGAGACAACTTATATAACTTTTTATCATCCAGAAAATAAGTGGAGTCCTAAAAATCTTCCTAAATTTAAAGAATCATTAAATGAAAACTTGGATGAAACTACCGAAGGTATCCCAAAATGGGTAGCATTTCTATTTCTTTTATTTGTTTTTGCCGGAGTAATTGTATTTTTAAATGGAAAAGTATTTTTAGGAATACTAACCATACTCTTTTTTGGCGGTGGTGGTTTGTTTCTTTATTTAAAAAAAGATTAGTTTTAAATAGAATGATTTAAAAAAATAAAATTATAAAGCAAATAATAATATTAATTTTTTTTGATGGAAAATACAAAATATGAAGCGATATGGGTTCCTGGCTCTTTTTTTGAAAAAGGGCATTGGAAATTAGTCCCAAGTTCAGGTGGTAGTGGTCTTGGAGCAATAATTATGCTTTTTTTATTAATTATTGTGCTATGTATAGTTGTACTTGTCTCTCCATTCATAATTGTTTTAATAGGTTTTTCAATTGTTAAACATAAAAGATATTATGCTAGTATAGTTGCAATATTAGCACTGATTTATCTATTTATTGATTATAAAAAAAAATGGATTACCGCTTTTATAATTTTTGGTAGTAATGATAGCGAAGGAAAATTTTCCGATGGAATAATTGGAATAAAATATGCCCCTCATTTCTTTTTTATCAATAGTGTAGCATTGGCAATTGCAGTTTATTTTATTGTAAGCTCGTATTTCATTAATTCAAAAAAAATCAAATGATGATTTAAATTATATTGAACAAGACAAAAATTTAATTTCAATTGTATTAGGGACGGTATTTGGTATTTTATGTTTTTTCTTATTAAATAGTTCATATTCAAAAGTTGATATAAATGCGTCTGAAGCAGTTGTTGACTCAACTTATATTTCTCCTAATCCAGTTGCTGAACCAAAAAATTCTCAAACAAGCTATACAGACACAACAAATATTCCGAATGATTCTATACAATCGGCCAATATTAATATTCAAAAATATCAGATCGGTCAGGAATTAGATGATGGTAAAGTATTTCAATTAAATGATGATCAAACTCACGGATTACTATTTTACGATTCAAATACTGCAATGAATTTTGAAGGTGCAAAAAATTGGTGTTCAAACAATAATTATAGATTGCCTAATATTGATGAATTGATTTCAATAGTAAATAATTTTGATATTTCAAAATCTGAATACTATTATTGGTCGTCTGATTTTGCAACTGGCGAAGAAAAAAGAAATCTCTCTATTTCATGTAAAACCAGTGAAATTGATGGTAGAAAAGTTTCTGTTGAAGAATTCGAGTACATTAAATGCTGTGACTACATAAATAAAACTGTAAAATTAATCCAAAAAGACTGTTCAATAAATTGCAATATAATCGGTGTAAAAAGTTTTTAATTAGAGATTTTGTCTTATGACACTCAAAAATTCACTTCAGGATTATTTTGAATTCCTTATGATTATAACTTAAAAAAATAAACTTCAAAATCACAAAAAATGAATGCCGAAATTAAAGAAACGCTTTTGCTTCTGAGTACTCAAAAAAATTCAGATTAAACAAAAATTTTAATATAATGAGGTTACTCAGATTAAAACATAAACAAGTCACGATGTATTAACGAATATTCTTGCTAATTGTAGTGACTTTATCAACAAATTAAATGTAAAACATAATTAACTTAAAGAAATGAAAGATAAAGAACAAAAAGATTTTATAAAAAAGAAATTTAAAGAGGGATTATTGGATGCGAAAAATCAAAATGAATCTGAAATAATTTCAAAAGGACAAGCTCAAAAAGAAAGCGAAGGAGATATCGTTTCGAAATCAGAGGATTATTCGATATTACCAAAAGAAGATGAAAAATAAAAAAATAGACAATGATATTGTTTTTTGTAGGAAAAGATTTTGAAACATTAGAACGAGCTGGAATGGCAGGTTGATTTCAAGTTGACACATTATTTGATTACGAAAAAAATGATGTTTTTGATGAAATTGATGCTGGTCTTCATTTTGAAGATGATGAAGTTTTAATAAAATATTTATCTAAAATATTTAATGTTTTTGAAGACAATATTCATCTAGAAGAATTGTAAATAGGAATATTAAAAAGTTTATCTCGCCTCGAAAAGAAAAACGAAACTCTTTTCGAGAATGGCTGAATGGTTAAGGCAGCAGTCTTAAAAACTGTGAGCTCAGCAATGGGCGTGCGGGTTCGAGTCCCGCTTCTTCCGCTGTTCTGGGGACAAGTTTTGTACTTGTCCCTTTTTTATTTATTCAATAATATAAATCCCAACTCACTAATTTAGCAATAAAAAACAAGTAAAATTATTGTTCAAAAAAAAAAATCATTTACCCCTCTGATATTGTTTGTATTGCTATTCCATTTTAACATTACATCAAGTTATTCTAATTTTTACAACGCATTACTACTTTCGCTATCTTTGCCTTTTAAATTTTAACCCATGAAAAAAACAGTACTTTTACTTTTGCTAGTGGTAAGCTTTAATGCATGGACTCAAAAACGCCCTAAACTTGTGGTAGGCATTGTTGTAGATCAAATGAAAATGGACTACCTCTACCGTTTTTCGGACGATTTTTCAGCCTCAGGATTTAAAAGACTTATGAACGATGGTTATGTTTTTCATAACATGCACTATAATTATATGCCTACGTATACCGCTCCAGGTCATGCTTCAATTTATACGGGAACAACACCTGCTGTACATGGAATTGTTGGTAATGAATGGTTCAGCAGCAGTACCGGAAAAGAAATGTACTGTACCGATGATGCTAGTGTGGCTACTATTGGCGACGGAACTGCAAAAGAAGGGGAAATGTCTCCAAAAAACCTTCAAACTACCACCATTACCGACGAATTGCGATTGGCTACCAACTTTAAAGGAAAAGTAATAGGCATCAGTTTGAAAGACAGAGGGGCTATTTTACCCGCTGGGCATTTTGCCAACTGGGCATTTTGGTTCAGTAAAACAGGGGCTTTTATAAGCAGTACTTTTTATGGCGAAAAGCTCCCAAACTGGGTTACGGAGTTCAACAACAATAAAAACTATTTAAGATACATCAACAAAGGGTGGAATTTACTAAAACCCATTGAAACCTATAACGAAAGCCTTGCTGATAATAACGTATATGAAGGCAAATTGAACGGAGCACCACCTGTTTTTCCTTACAACTTAAAAGAAATGTACGACAAAAACGATGCGGGCATTTTGCGTTCCACCCCTTTTGGAAACAACTTACTTGCTGATTTTGCGAAACAAACAATTGAAAACGAAAATTTAGGGAGCGATGACGTTACTGATTTTTTAACTGTTAGTTTTTCTTCCACAGATTATGTGGGACATATTTTAGGGCCTCGCTCATTAGAACTACAAGACACCTATTTGCGTTTGGACGAAACGCTGGCAGATTTATTAAACTACTTGGATCAAAAGGTGGGGAAAAATAATTATTTGGTTTTTTTAACCGCCGATCATGCTGGTGCGGAAAATGCAAAGTATTTAAACGATAACAAATACAAAGTTACCAATGTGGAACCTAAGGAAATTCGGGCTGCTTTAAAACAATTTTCAATTGCCACTTATGGCGAAGATTTGATTTTAAATTATTCCAACTACAACCTTTTTTTGAACAAAGCGATACTTAAATCAAAAGGATTGGATGTCGCTTCTGTAAAAAATGGGTTCAAAACGTTTTTGCAAACTCAAGAACAAGTTAAAAAAGTGTACACCAATGATGAAATTAATGCTAACTCAGGAAACGATCTTTTTTTAAATAGCATCTCAAAAGGTTTCGATGCTTCACAAAACGGCGATTTAGTAATATTGGACAAACCCGGTTATATTGAATACGGACAAACTGGAACTTCACACGGTACACCTTATAGTTACGACACGCATGTACCGTTACTTTTGTACGGTTGGAACATTCCTAAAGGAGCTTCGCATGACAAAAAAGTAATAACTCAAATTGCTCCTACCCTAGCCCAATTGCTACAAATTGCTTTTCCAAATGGAACAGAATCAGAAGTGTTAACTGAAGTATTTAAAAAGTAAGGTTAATAGAAACGAGTAGTTGCAACGTGTTACCACTTTTTAAATTTCAATTTCAATTTGATTGGCAAGCAAATCGGTTATTGTTTCTCGTTTTCGGATTAAATGCCCTTTACCGTCCTTCCATAAAACCTCAGCAGGTTTTAATCTTGAATTGTAGTTAGACGCCATCGAAAAACAATAGGCACCGGCGTTTTTAAAACACAAAACATCGCCTTCTTTGATTTCATGAATTCTTCTGTTGGTAGCAAATGTATCGGTTTCGCAGATGTAACCAACAACTGTGTAAAACCGTTCCTTTCCCTTCAGATTGGAAATATTTTCAATTTGGTGTTGCGCACCGTACAACATGGGACGAATGAGGTGATTAAAACCAGTGTCAACACCTGCAAATACTGTAGAAGTGGTTTGTTTGACCACATTTACTTTGGCAAGAAAATTACCGGATTCGCTTACTAAAAATTTCCCAGGTTCAAAAGCTAATGTTAACGGACGTCCATATTCTTTTTCAAACTGATTAAAACGTTTGGTAAGTTTTCTTCCTAGTTCTTCAATATTCGTTTCGATATCGCCTTTTTTATAAGGAACTTTAAAGCCACTCCCGAAATCGAGAAAATCAAGTGTTGAAAAGTGTTTGGCTGTTTCGAACAATATTTCGGCAGCATAAAGAAAAACTTCAATATCTAAAATGTCCGATCCAGTGTGCATGTGAATGCCGTTAATGTGCATTTTTGTATTTTCAATTATGCGCAAAACATGTGGAATTTGATATATGGAAATACCAAATTTACTGTCAATGTGTCCAACCGAAATGTTTTCGTTTCCGCCTGCCATAACGTGTGGATTAATTCGGATACAAACTGGAACGTTAGGATATTTAGTCCCAAAATGTTCTAAAATAGACAAATTGTCGATGTTAATTTGAACACCCATTGTAGCTACTTCTTCAATTTCTTCAAACGAAACACCGTTTGGAGTGAAAATAATTTGTTCGGGTTTAAAACCAGCTTGAAGCCCAAGCAATACCTCTTGAATTGAAACAGTGTCTATATTCGCTCCGAAAGAATGGATTAATTTTAAAACCGAAATAGAAGACAATGCTTTTACTGCATAATTAATTCTTAAACGCTCCACTTTAGCAAAAGCAGCAGTTAAACGGTTGTATTGAAATTCTATTTTGTTAGCGTCATACACATAAAGTGGACATCCAAAAGTTGCTGATAACTGCATTAAATCGCTAGACTGCATTGTTTTTTTTGGGCAAATTTATTGTTACAAAATTAGTTTTGCAACTAATCAGATAAACTATAACAAATTAACTTTGTTTGTGATATTTATAACATTTCAACAAACCTTAGAAGCGATTAAAACTAAAAGCAACTAAATGATTAAAAAAAAGTAAAATATTAAAAGAATTTCAGTATAATTTTTAATAGTTAATTATTACTTTTGTTGCACTAAATTAAAATAGTCAAAAACTTCATTATGAATATACACGAATATCAAGGTAAAGAAATCTTAGCAAGCTATGGTGTAAGAGTGCAACGCGGAATTGTAGCAAATAATCCCGTAGAAGCAGTAGCTGCTGCAAAGCAATTAACTTCAGAAACTGGAACAAGTTGGTATGTGGTTAAAGCTCAAATTCACGCTGGCGGAAGAGGAAAAGGTGGTGGTGTTAAATTAGCCAAAAACCTACAGCAAGTTGAAGAAATTTCAGAGCAAATTATTGGCATGAATTTAATTACGCCTCAAACTTCTGCAGAAGGTAAAAAAGTGCATAAAGTATTAATTGCTGAAGACGTATATTATCCTGGTGAAAGTGCAACTTCAGAGTTTTACATGTCTGTATTGTTAAATCGTGCTAAAGGCCGTAACATGATCATGTATTCAACAGAAGGTGGAATGGATATTGAAGATGTTGCTGAACACACACCTCATTTGATTTTTACAGAAGAAATTGATCCAAATGTAGGGTTACAAGGATTTCAAGCAAGACGTATTGCTTTTAATTTAGGTTTATCAGGCAATGCATTTAAAGAAATGGTAAAATTTGTCGATTCTTTATACAATGCCTACATAGGTAGCGATGCTTCAATGTTTGAAATTAATCCTGTATTAAAAACTTCTGATGATAAAATTTTAGCTGTTGATGCTAAAGTTAATATTGACGACAACTCGTTGTACCGTCAAAAGAAATATGCTGATATGCGCGACATCAGAGAAGAAAACCCTATTGAAGTTGAAGCAAAAGAAGTTGGCTTGAACTATGTTGACCTTGACGGTACAGTGGGTTGTATGGTCAATGGTGCAGGATTAGCAATGGCAACTATGGATTTAATTAAATATGCAGGATTTGAACCGGCAAATTTCTTAGACGTTGGAGGAACAGCTGATGCTAAACGAGTAGAAACTGCATTTAGAATCATTTTAAAAGATCCAAATGTAAAAGCAATATTAATTAATATTTTTGGTGGAATTGTTCGTTGCGATAGAGTTGCACAAGGAGTTGTGGATGCCTACAAAAACATGGGAGATGCAATTAAAGTGCCAATTATTGTTCGACTTCAAGGAACAAATGCTGAAATAGCTAAAGAACTTATCGATAATTCTGGTATGCCAATTTTATCTGCAGTTCAGTTTCAAGAAGCTGCTGACCAAGTAAAAGCTGCTTTAAGTTAAAAGATTAGATACTAATTCAAAAAATCCTGAGTTTACAGCAACTCAGGATTTTTATTTTTATACAATTTAAAAAACATGAACACTAATTCAAATTCATTTATATATGCCGTTGCTACAATAATAATTTTACATTTTATTATTGGTTTTGTATGGTTGTATTTTAAATTAACCAAGAAAAAAAACAAAAAATAAAATAAGCTACTTTTACTACTTTATTTTTTTATGTAAGCAACAATTTGTTCGTAAAGATTGGAATCTTGCATGCTGTGTCCCAATCCATTAGTTTGTATGTATTCGGCGTTTTTCCAAGCCCTTTTATATTTCTCTGCTTCTTTTAGCAATACTATTTTATCATCCGTGTCGTAAACCAACAAACCGTTTATTTCTATTACTTCGCAAAACAATTGACCTGAAAATAGCGCAATTGGTTGTTCTATTTTTTTTTCAAAAAGCAATTCAAAATTTGTTCTAACTCTTGCATTTAAACTTAATAAAGAATAAAAATTTTCAAGTAAAACACGTAAATCCGACGGAGCTCCTAAAATAATAAGCTTTTCAATTTTAGGATATTTATACTTGTATTGGTAATAAATACAGGCTGTACCACCTATTGAATGTCCAATTATAATTTCAGGGTTGTATTTTTTACAAATTTCATGTAGTAATTGTGCATACTTAGGAACTGTAAATTCTTTCCCATCAGATAGCCCGTGAGCAGGTGCGTCTATAGCAAGTATAGTATAGCCTGTACTTTGAAGAAATGGGAGTATTTTCTCCCATCGCATTGTATTACTTTCCCAACCGTGTACTAGTAAAATTGTTTTTCCGGATCCTTTCCATCGGTACACTTCAAAATTTGAAGTATTAAATTGAGCTGTTTCTCTCATCGCTTCTGATAAAAAAAACGGCAATTGCTTCCGCTTTAAACGTCCTTTTCTAGGTTCTGAAAAAAGGGAGTAAGCTATTTGACTTGCTTTTTTAGGAGCTACAAAACTTACAATATTTAATGAAATCCCAATAGATTTTGTAAGTATAAAATAATTGATCTTTTTTAAATTCAATTTTCTATTGTTATTAGAATGAAAGTACTTTAAATAATAATACCTAGTAGCAAAAACCGAACCCAAATTTTAGTTTGAAAATAAAATAACATTAATGTTTCAAACTCACTCTTAATATGAATCGTTTACAATTGTTCTGAATGTTAAATTAATTCTAGGTTTCAAAATGTTTTTAACCGGTGGCAATCGATGCAACCAGTTTGTCTGCGTTGCATCTTTCATTACTAATAAACTGCCATTTTCTAATGATAAAGCAATTGAGCTTTTGTCTAGTTTGTGTTTGAAAGCAAATTTTCTTTGAGCACCAAAACTTAAAGAAGCTATTGCGCCATTTTTTTTTAAATCTTTTTCGTTGTCGCTATGCCATGCCATACCTTCCTCCCCACTGTGATATAGATTTAACAAACAAGAATTAAAAGTTGTACCAGTATGTTTTTCAGTTACTGCTTTTAAAATCAAAAGTTCATTTGTCCATGGAAGTGCCTTCTTGGTAACATTGGAGTAAGTATAGGGAAATTTTTTTTCACCATACCAAGCTACTTTTCGTTTTGTTATAATTTTTTTACCAAACAGGATAGCTTCATCATGCTGCCAATCTATAGTTTCTAAAAGTTGTACAAAGAAAGAATTAGCTTCATGTTCAGTAAAAATTTTCCCATAATAATTTACTACTCCGTCTTTTGGCAACAAATTTTGTTTGTTATCGTATGTTGAATTAAATAAGTCCATTTCTAAAGTGTTTGTTGATAATCAATTGCGCATTCCCAGCCAATAATATTTTTTTTCCTAGCAATGCCCCATTTATAACCTCCTACAATCCCGGAAGACTGAACTACTCTATGACAAGGAATTAGATAGGCTATTGGATTACTGCCTATTGCCGTTCCTACTGCTCTTGAAGCTTTTGGCGCTGCAATATCATGAGCAATTAAACCATAAGAAGTTAATTTTGCAAAGGGTATTTTAAGCAAACTTTCCCAAACTTTAAGTTGAAAACTAGTGCCTTTTAAATGTAATTTAATTTGATTCAAATCCGACCAATTTTTTTGAAAAAATTGTAATGCAGTTTCTTGAAAATGATCTGAGTTCAGATTAAAAAGTGCTTTTGGAAATTGTTTTTTTAAATCAGCAAATGCCTTGACCTCTTCTTCTTCAAATACAATCGTACAAATTCCTTTGTGAGTAGAAGCAACCATTATTTTACCAAAAGGACTTGTATTGAAACTGTAATTAATAGTGAGTTTTTCACCTCCATTTTTATATTCGCCAGGTGTCATTGCTTCAATTGAAATAAATAAATCATGCAATCTACTTGTACTTGAGAGACCAGAATCAAATGTTAAGTCAAAAAGAGTTGCTTGTTTGTTTTGTTGTAAAATGCTTTTTGTATGCTCTAAACTAATGTATTGCAAGAATTTTTTAGGACTTACACCAACCCATTCTGAAAATAGTTTTTGAAAATGCGTTTCACTTAAATTAACATGATTGGCTATTTGCTTTAGACTTGGTTGCAATTGAAAATTCAGTTGAATGAATTCAATTGCTTTAGCAATTGTAGTATAAGTAGTGTTTGATTGGGCGTTCATGCTTTAAAAATAATGTAATTTTTGCAAAATTGATAAAAAAAACGATGGTAAAAAATACAAATCTTGTGGTAAGAAAGAAATTAAATTATAAAATTGAAAATAAGTCCAATAAACAAAAAACAAGTAGTTTATTTATCAAAAATAATTGATTAAATTCGCATCGTTAAATTTACTAGAAAAAACTTAAAAAATGAAATACGATATAATAGTTTTAGGAAGTGGTCCTGGAGGATATGTAACCGCAATTCGTGCCTCACAATTAGGCTTTAAAGTAGCCGTTATTGAAAAAGAAAATTTGGGAGGTGTATGCCTAAATTGGGGTTGTATTCCTACAAAAGCCTTGTTAAAATCAGCTCAAGTTTTTGATTATTTGAAACATGCTTCTGATTATGGTTTAACTGTTTCTTCTTTTGACAAAGATTTTAAAGCTGTGGTGACAAGAAGTAGAAATGTTGCTGATGGTATGAGTAAAGGCGTTCAATTTTTGATGAAAAAAAACAAAATTGATGTAATTGATGGTTTTGGAAAATTAAAGTCCGGTAAAAAAATTGACGTTACTGACAAGGAAGGAAAAGTAACTGAATTTAACGCAGATCACATTATTATTGCTACTGGTGCTCGATCTAGAGAATTACCAAACTTACCACAAGATGGTAAAAAAGTGATTGGCTACAGACAAGCAATGACTTTGTCGAGTCAACCAAAATCTATGATAATAGTAGGTTCCGGAGCAATTGGAGTAGAATTTGCTCATTTCTATAATGCTATGGGAACTGATGTAACTATAGTAGAATTCATGCCAAATATTGTACCTGTAGAAGACGAAGACATTTCTAAACAAATGGAACGTTCAATGAAAAAAGCAGGTGTAAAAATAATGAAAAGTTCAAGTGTAGAGCGAATAGATACTACAGGAAATGGTGTTAAAGCTTTTGTTAAAACTGCTAAAGGCGAAGAAATTTTAGAAGCAGATATACTCCTTTCAGCCGTTGGAATTAAAACAAATATTGAAAATATTGGATTAGAAGAAGTTGGTATTGCTACTGATAAAGATAAAATTCTTGTCAATGCTTATAACCAAACTAATATCCCTGGTTATTACGCTATTGGAGATGTAACTCCGGGTCAAGCATTAGCTCACGTAGCTTCAGCAGAAGGAATTAACTGTGTTGAAAAAATTGCTGGACTTCATGTAGAGCCAATTGATTACGGAAACATACCAGGTTGTACTTATGCTACTCCAGAAATTGCATCGGTTGGATTAACTGAAAAACAAGCAAAAGAAAAAGGATATGAATTGAAAATTGGAAAATTTCCTTTCTCAGCTTCAGGAAAAGCAAAAGCAGCAGGAACTCCAGATGGTTTTGTAAAAGTAATTTTTGATGCCAAATATGGTGAATGGTTAGGTTGTCACATGATTGGAGCTGGTGTTACTGACATGATTGCAGAAGCTGTTGTTGCTCGTAAATTAGAAACTACAGGGCATGAAATTCTAAAAGCAATTCACCCACACCCTACTATGAGTGAAGCTGTAATGGAAGCCGTAGCAGATGCTTATGGAGAAGTTATTCATTTGTAAAAATATATTTTATTTGTATAAAAGCTGCTCAATTGATCAGCTTTTTTTTATTAATTTTTGTTACTATTTTTTTTTAATGGAAGTTACTACATTTAAATTACAAACATTTGATTTGGAATAGTTAACATTTACTCTTAAAATATATAAATTTAAAAAGTTGCTATTTAAGCTTTTTTTTGAGAAGACTATTTACAATGGAAAGTTTTATATTAAATTGTCATAAAGACTTATGATACAATGGTCTTTAACTTTATTTATGAGCATGAATATAAAAATGACTAATAAATTTATTACAACTACTTCAATTTGTGTTATAGTTCATGAATTAAAATATTTGGTTATTTTTACATAAAATTTTAACATTATGAAATCTATTTTTTACTGCATGTTATTTTTTAGTTTTCTTTTTGCTAATGGGCAAGTTGCAAAAGCTAGTTCGGGTTCACTTGAGGAAGTAACCGCTTTTAAATCAAAATTTATTGATACGCGTACTGTCACGATTTGGCTTCCAGAAGGCTATTCGGAAAAAGAAAAATATGCAGTTTTGTACATGCACGACGGACAAATGCTTTTTGATTCGAGCATTACATGGAACAAGCAAGCGTGGGATGTTGATGATATTGCAGGTGAAATACAACAAAAAGGATTGACTCAAAAATTTATAATTGTTGGTATTTGGAACAACAGCTCCAAAAGGCATTCTGAATATTTCCCTCAACAACCCTTTGAAAGTTTAACTCCAATTGAAAGAGAATTTGTTAGTAATGAACTACAAAAAGCTGGTAGAACTAAAGCTACTTTTCAACCCATTTCTGATTTGTATCTAAAATTTTTAGTAACCGAATTAAAGCCTTATATTGATTCGAAATATGCAACTTATTCAGATGTCCAACATACATTTATTGCTGGATCAAGCATGGGTGGTTTAATTTCTATGTATGCTATTTGCGAATATCCAACTGTATTTGGTGGAGCTGCCTGTCTTTCTACACATTGGCCAGGTATTTTTGCAACTGCTAACAATCCGATTCCAGAAGCTTTTATAAAGTATTTACGTTCACATTTACCAAACCCTGAATCACACAAAATATACTTCGATTATGGGGATCAAACATTAGATGCGCTTTATGCTCCACTACAACAAAATGTTGATAAAGTAATGGAAGAAAAAGGATTTACAACAGCAAATTGGATGACACAATTTTTCCCTGGAAAAGACCACTCTGAAAAATCGTGGCACGAAAGAATTGCTATTCCATTACTTTTCTTGTTAAAGAAGAAATAATGTAATTAGAATAATTTAGTACTCCAATTCCAATCGAGTCATAATTGGAAAATGGTCTGAGTTTTTAAATTCAGGGAAAGTAGAAAAACTTTTAACTTTAATGTTTTTATCTGAAAAAATGTAGTCAATTCTTGCTGGATAATATTTGAAATTATAAGTGGTGCCAAAACCTTCGCCTGCTTCCTCAAAAGTATCGTTTAATGTTCCTTTTATATTTCTGTAAACAAATGAAAACGCACTGTTATTCATATCTCCACAAATTAAAATAGGAAAATGGCATTGCTTTTTATGATTTTTAATCAATGCTGCTTGAACTTGTTGTGCTTTAAAAGCCCTACTAATCCTATGAAATATTTGAGTTGATTTTTGTTGATTAATTTCATTTAAATCTTGATTAATTTCATCTACATCGGGTGTGATTTTAATAGATTGTAAATGAATATTGTACACTCTGATAGTATCTTTTCCTTTTTTAATATCTGCATATACAGCATTATTATTGGAATTTGGGAATTCTATATTCCCGCTATCTACTATTGGAAATTTTGAAAAAATGGCTTGTCCAGTTTTAATCTGCTTGCCTAACATTAAAATAAATTTGTATTTGTAAACTCTTAAATCAACTTTTGCTGATTTTGAATATTCTTGAATACATAAAATATCTGGGTTTTTATCGTTAATAAACGTTCTTATGTTATGCGTTACTTTTGGGTTTGGAATCCAGTTGAATAAGTTAAAAAGTCTAACATTGTAGCTCATTACAGTAAAATCACCTTCTGTTTCTGGCAGTTCAACTTTAGAATATTTATAAAATTTTGTTATGAATGTTATCCCTAACAACAATACAAAGCCAGAAAGCAAAACTTGCTTTTTTAATTGAAAGGCCCAATAAATAAAAAAAAGTCCGTTTAATATAAAAAACAATGGCATTAAAAGTGTTAAAACGGATAAAATTGGAAACAGTTTTGGAGCTAAAAATGGCAAAACATAAGCAAGAAAAGTCAATACAGTTAATACTATATTTAAAAAAAATACAACTTGATTTAACCAAGAAAGTTTTTTCATAAATTTTCTTTATGTTTGAATTAAAAATTAGTCTCTTCCTGCTTTAAACAAAAAATCTTTTTCATTGTCTGAAAGACTGTCATAGCCAGATTTGCTTATTTTATCTAAAATTTCATCGATCTGTTGCTGTTTTTTATTTTTGGTTACAATTTTTGATTGAACATTACTTTTAATTGTATTGTTGTAATTTCTGTGTACTTTTTTGAAAGGTGTTGTATTAGAAGGTTGCATTCCGTTTGTCACAAAAGCAATTAAACTCGTAACAATTTTACTGAAATCCAAACCTTTTTTAAGTGCAAAAACATAAATAAATCCAAAAATAGCTCCTGCCAAATGAGCAATATGTCCACCTGTATTATCCGTTTTAAATTGTAAAACATCAATAATAATGATTACAAAAGTAATGTGCCACAACCGAACATTCCCAATTAATAAAAGTTGAATATTTCTATACGGATTGAACGTTGTACTAGCTACCAATATTGCCATTATAGCAGCTGAAGCACCCACAATACTAGTGGTATACCCTGAAAAATAAAAAATGAAACTAAAAAGAATACCCGAAAAAATGGCACTTAAAACATACAATCCTAACCATTGTTTTTCTGAAAAATAGGTTAAGAATAATTGGCCAGAAAATTGAAGAAGTAGCATATTAAAAAATAAATGCATGATACCATCATGTAAAAAAGCATAGGTCAAAAGTGTCCAAGGTCTGGAAAAAACTACTTGTGGACTTGAAGATAAGGCAAACCAATTTTGATAGAAAACAGTTAATGAAAACTGATCCAATAGCAGAGTGATTATAAACAATGCTATGTTTAAAAATATCATTTTCTGAGCACAATTACTCATTTTGTAATGCGCTTTTAGATCATCTATAATAGTCATATTCTATCTTTAATTCCAACGATTTTTGTTAAACTGATTTTGTTTCCAAATCCACATAATAATAAATCCAAAAATGGCACCACCAACATGAGCAAAATGTGCGACACCTGTTCCATTTCCACCAAAAATAGATTGTCCTTTAAAACCCAAGAACAAATCAATTCCGATTAATCCAGGAATAAAATATTTGGCTTTAATTGGAATTGGAATAAACATTAATCCTAATTGAGCATCTGGAAACATAAATCCGAAAGCAACTAACAAACCATAAATTGCTCCTGATGCTCCGACTGCAGGTGTTTGAGAGTTGGCAGCTGCTTCCATAATCAAATTAAATTGGGTTTGATTACAATGTACTTTACTTAAAATAACTTTTATGTTTTCTGCAACTAATTTTCCATTTTCATCGAAAGTAGTTTTAAAATCCATATTTAATAGCGTATTGATTTCAGATTTTGAAAAATTTAAATTAGCAACACTATCAAGAATAGAATGTATTTGATAAAAATTCATTGCAGTATGAATCAAAGCGGCCCCCATTCCACAAGAAATGTAGAAAAAAAGGAATTTTTTTCCACCCCAAAAATGTTCTAATGTACTACCAAAAGAATACAAAGCAAACATATTAAATGCAATATGCATTACATTTGGAAAAGGAGCGTGCATAAACATGTGTGTAATAACTTGGTACCAATGGAAATTCTGACTTTCAAAATAATACAATGCAAACTGTTCGTTTGCATGTGGCAAAAGTCCAAAATTGGCACAAAGGAATAGTAAAACATTAATAATGATTAAATGTTTAACGGTTTCTGTCATATTCATCATAAAGCAAATTTTTTATCTATGTCTTCCACACGCATTGTTATGAAAGTTGGTTTTTGAAAAGGCGAAATATTTGGTTCTTTACAGGCAAAAAGCCCATTTACAATATTTTCTTGTTCCTTTTCGGTTAAATAGCTACCTGTTTTTACCGCTAAACTTTTAGCCATTGATTTTGCTATTGTATCATTCTGACTAAAACTACTTTCGGGAATTCCGTCTTGCAAATCAAAAACTAATTGTTCCAAAACAATTCCAATTTCGCTTTCAGAAACATTAACTGGAATTCCTGAAATGATAATATGGTCATTATTTATTTCTTCAAATACAAAACCTGTAGTTTGTAATGAAGGTATTAATTCCTCTATTAATTGCATTTCATTGTTTGAGAAATATAAAATTACAGGAAACAACAATTGTTGGCTAGCAATTTGTTGAATTGTCATACTTATCAAAAACTCTTCGTATAAAATACGTTGGTGTGCGCGCTGTTGATCTAAAATTATCATTCCAGACTTAATTGGGCTTACAATATATTTTTTATGAATTTGATATGTCTTCCGAACGGCTTGTTCCACTTCTTGATCATTGAACAAAGATGCTGTTACTTCTTCGTTTTCAAATCCGGGAGTAACTCCAAAAACATCTTGTTGCAAACCCAAATACAAACTCTCCCAATTTGATTTTGATTCTGTGTTATTATACGAAGAAAATTGTTTAGTAGAAACCTCATTAGAAAATGGATTGTATTCGTTATTGAATTCAACTTTGGGAGTTTGGGCTTCTTTTTTTAAAAAATTATATGGAGTGTCTAAATTTGAATCTCTATCAAAATCCAAAACAGGAGCAACACTAAATTGACCTAGACTATGTTTAATACTTGAACGCAAAATAGCATATAAAGCATGTTCGTCATCAAATTTAATTTCGGTTTTAGTAGGGTGAATATTTATGTCAATTGAATTGGGAGGTACTTTCAAATAAATAAAATAACTCGGTTGCGTTCCAACAGGCAGCAATCCCTCGTATGCAGCCATAACGGCGTGGTGTAAATACCCGCTTTTTATGTAACGATCATTAACAAAAAAAAACTGCTCTCCTCGGTTTTTCTTTGCAAATTCTGATTTACTTACAAATCCAGAAATAGAAACTATCTCTGTTTCTTCTCCAATAGGAACTAATTTCTCATTAGTTTTTCCGGCAAAGACGCCTACAATCCTTTGTCTCAAATTTGAAATAGGAAGGTTAAACATATCACTCCCATTATGATAAAAGGTAAAGTGTATGTTAGGATGCGCCATTGCAACACGTTGAAATTCATCTACTATATGTCTGTATTCGACTATTTCAGATTTTAAAAAATTGCGTCGTGCAGGAATATTAAAAAAAAGATTTTTAACCGCAAAAGAAGTTCCTTTTGGAAGTACTGCTACATCTTGAGAAATAAATTTACTACCCTCGATTACAATATGAGTCCCTAATTCTTCGTCAGATTGCTTGGTTTTCATTTCAACATGTGCTATTGCAGCAATTGATGCCAAAGCTTCTCCTCTAAATCCTTTGGTGTTTATTGAAAACAAATCTTCTGCTAATCGTATTTTGGATGTTGCATGTCGTTCAAAACACATTCTTGCATCCGTTACATTCATTCCAATTCCATTGTCAATTACTTGAACTAATGATTTTCCAGCATCTTTTATTATTAGTTTTATATCTGTTGCTTTGGCATCAACAGCATTTTCCAATAGTTCCTTTACAACTGAAGCAGGTCTTTGTACAACTTCACCAGCAGCAATTTGATTGGCAACATGATCCGGAAGTAATTGAATTATACTTGACATTAAATTAAAATTCTTTTGGTTAAAAGCAATAAGTAAGCAAAATAACTATTGCTTACAAATTTATATAATTTCTAAGAGGTATTGTAGTTAAGAAAGTAATAAAAATAGAAATTGTTATTTAAATAAAAAAGAAAAACCTATTCAGTTTGAGTAGGTTTTTCTTTTTATTAAAAAGTTATTCTTCAATTTTCAAAATACCTTCATCAATTTGAAGTTGACTTGTATTTAATAAAGGGTCTTTTAAAAACTGGTAGCCTAAATTGGCCTGATTTTTTAAATAAGCCATCTTTATGGCAGCTATTGCAGCTTCAGTACCTTTATTTCCATGAATTCCACCGCTTCTATCAATAGATTGCTGTTCGTTGTTATCCGTTAAAACACAAAATATAACTGGTACATCATATTTTACATTCAAATCTTTTATTCCTTGAGTTACACCCTCGCATACAAAATCAAAATGTTTTGTTTCACCTTTAATTACGCTTCCGATTGAAATAATTACATCTGGCTTTTGCGTTTCAATCATTTTTTTTGCTCCATATACCAATTCAAAACTTCCTGGTACATTCCAGCGAATTATGTTTTTGTGTAGTGCTCCACAATCTGTTAAGGCTTCAATTACGCCTTTATAAAGACCTTCTGTAATGTTATCGTTCCATTCAGAAACAACAATCCCAAACCTAAAATTAATTGCGTTTGGGATTGTGTTTTTATCGTAATTTGATAAATTTTTGTTAGCTGTAGCCATTTTTAATTTTTTTAGTATTCTGCTTCAAATGCAAAGAGATTACTATTTATTGCACCATTCCAATTAATCCATCAACAGTTGAAGCTTCTTGTGAGGCTTCGTATTGTTCTTTAATAGATGTAAAGTATTTCAATGCATCCGCTTTTTTACCTAAAAGCATAGCTGTTTGACCCGCTTTTAATAAAAAACGTGGTGTTGTTAAATCATTTTTATTAGTTTCAGATGCTTTCAAATAAAATTCTAAAGCTTCTTTCATTTTGTTTTGTTCTGAATAGGCATCACCGATTGCACCGATTGCTAATACTTTTAACATCATATCTTTAGAATCAAACTTCTCTAAATACGAAATAGCTTCTGCATATTTACCAGTATTTAACATTGCAATTCCCGCAAAATAATTAGACAAGTTTCCAGCCTCTGTTCCTGAATAATCACTTGCTAAACGAACAAAACCTGGCTTACCCTCACCACCATTTAGAGCTAATTTGTATAAAGAATCTGCTTTCTTAGCAACTGTCTCATCAACTGCCTTTTTGAAATATTGCTGTGCTTGAAACATTTCGTTTGAAGCTTTATCTTGTTTAGGCTCAACTATATATTTGTTATACAATAAATAACCAACGGTAACAATAGCGATACCTGCAACTAATCCAAAAATCACTTTTTGGTTATTTTCAACCCATTTTTCAATTTTTGAAGAGCCTTCGTCTAATTTTGAAAAAACTTCAGCAGTAGTACTGTCTTTTTCATCAACAGTTACCTCTTCAATAAAGTTATTATCTTCAACTTTTTCTTCTTTTTCTTTTGGAGTTTTATAACCTCTTTTATTATATGTTGCCATCTATGTTAAATTAGTGAGGTGCAAAAATAAAATTTTTATTCAAATCTAAAAGCCATTGTATCGATATTTTTCAATATTTTGCACTCGCTTAAAAAAGTTTGTTCAAATTTTTCAAAGTTTTCACTATCAGTAAGCCTTTCAATGTATTTAAAAAAAATTTCTTTACTAAATTATAAAAGCTTTTCAGAAGCAAATTTTGAATTTAACACCAAAATAAATTGTTTTGTAGGTAAAAATGGTGTTGGAAAGACAAATGTGCTTGACGCAATTTATCATTTATCGTATAGCAAAAGTTATTTTAACCCTTTAGCTGTTCAAAACATCAAACATGGAGAAGATTTTTTTATGATTGAAGGCACATTTGAAAAATCAGAACAAACTGAAAACATTATTTGCAGTTTAAAAAAAGGGCAAAAAAAAATGCTGAAACGAAATAATAAAATTTATGAAAAATTTTCAGATCATATTGGATTTATACCTCTGGTAATTATTTCGCCATCAGATATTGATTTAATTGTTGAAGGAAGCGAAACAAGAAGGCGTTTTTTGGACAGTATTTTATCACAACTTGACAAAAAATATTTGAAATCAATTATAGACTATCAAAAAATTTTAAGTCAACGTAATGCGCTTTTAAAATATTTTGCACTTAATCATGTTTTTGAAAACGATACTTTAGCTATATACAACGAGCAACTTGAAGCAATTGGTCAGCCTATTTTTGAAAAAAGAGCTAATTTCATAAAAGAATTTATTCCTGTTTTCAATAAGCATCACCAAACAATCACAAATTCAAACGAAAAAGTTCAATTGGTATATGAAAGTCAACTTTCCAAACAGAGTTTAACACATTTATTAACTGAAAATTTAGCAAAAGATAGGGCGTTACATTACACTTCAGTTGGAGTGCATAAAGATGATTTGCTCTTTGAAATTGACAACTATCCTATTAAAAAATTCGGTTCACAAGGACAACAAAAATCTTTTTTAATAGCTTTAAAACTAGCTCAATTTGAATTTGTTCAGGCTCAAAGTGGCGAAAAACCTATTTTGCTTTTAGATGATATTTTTGATAAATTGGACGAAACAAGAGTTTCTAAAATTGTATCTATGGTTAATAACAACGATTTTGGTCAAATTTTTATTTCAGATACACATCCTGAACGTACTGAAAATATTGTAAAATCAACACAACAGAGTTATACCCTGTTTAATTTATAACAATTACAAATGTTTACCTATTTTTACTTAAAATTTAAAAATCATTAATTATGAAAGCAAACACATTAAGTCCCAAAAAAAGATTTTTTATTGTTTTTTTAAGCTTTACACTTTTATTTATTACAAATTGCAAAGAAAAAACAGCAACCAAAGACACAAAAAGCGCAAATACAACAGTTCAAAGTATTGATCCTAAAACTTTTTCTGAGAAACTACAAACGTCCAAAAACGCTCAGCTCATAGATGTTAGATCTCCAGAAGAATTTAATTCAAAACATATTGAAAATGCTTTAAATATAGATTATAACAGCACTACTTTTGAAAATAGTATTGGGAAATTAGACAAAACAAAACCAACATTTGTGTACTGTTTAAGTGGAGGTAGAAGCAGTTCTGCTGTTTCTAAAATGCATGATTTAGGATTTAAAGAACTGTATAATATGGAAGGTGGCATGATGAAATGGAATGCACTTGGATTGGGAACAGAAATAAAACAAACCAAAGGAATGTCTAAATCGGATTTTGATAAAATACTACAAACAGACAAAAAAGTTTTAATAGATTTTAATGCCAAATGGTGTGGTCCTTGTAAAAAAATGGCACCAATTTTAGAGAAAATAAAAAAAGATTACAACGGAAAAGTGAGTGTAGTAGCTATTGATGTCGATGAAAACGAATCGCTAGCTGCTGCATTAAAAATTGAAAGTTTACCAACTTTAATTCTTTATGAAAACAAAAAAATCATTTGGCAAACAATAGGTTTTACAACAGAAGAAGACTTAAAAAAACATTTATAGCATGATTACCAAAGAAGCTTTACATTTTTTATCCGATTTAATTGCAAATAACAATACGGAATGGATGCACGCTAACAAAAAGCGATATGATAGCTATAAAAAGGAGTATCACAGTTTCATTGCATCAATTTTAGAAGCCATGAAACCTTTAGATAAATCGTTAGAACCCTTAGAAGTTAAAAACTGTACATTCCGAATCAATCGTGACATTCGATTTTCTAAAGACAAATCGCCCTACAAAACCAATATGGGTGTATGGATGAGTCAAGACAAAAACCGTAAAAATGCACCCGGATATTACATTCATTTTGAAAAAGACAATTGCTTTATTGCAGGTGGTGTTTGGTGTCCAGAACCAAGTGAATTAAAATTAATTAGAAAAGAAATTGAATTTTTCCACAACGATTTGGAAGACATTGTTTCTAACAAAAACTTCAAAAAAGAGTTTAAAGAATTATCGCGTGAAGATGCAAATGTTCTAAAAAAAGCACCTAAAGATTTCGACCCAAATCATCCAGCCATAGCGTTTTTAAAATTAAAAAGCTTTACGGCATCTCGTAAAATTGACGAAAAAGCATTTACAGCACCCGATTTTAGTGAAAAAATAGCAAAACAGTTAGCGACTTTAAAACCATTAAACGACTTTTTATACCGAGCTTTAACTACCGAAGAATAAATTACAAAAGCAACATCAATTATTTTATAAAATGCACATCCAACATAACTTTTCCTTAAAAAAATACAATACTTTCGGAATTGATGCCAAAGCCAAACAATTTGTAGCCGTTCACTCAATTGACGAATTAAAATCGATTTTAGAACATCATAAAACAACAACAAAATTCATTCTTGGTGGTGGAAGCAATATGTTGCTGACTCAAGACATCGATGCTTTGGTAATTCACGTTGATTTAAAAGGAAAAAAAATACTAAAACAAGACGCTGATTTCACTTGGGTTGAAAGTCAAGCTGGCGAAGTTTGGCACGAATTTGTACTATGGACAATTGAGCAAAATTATGGCGGCTTAGAGAACATGTCCTTAATTCCTGGAAATGTAGGAACTACTCCAGTACAGAATATTGGCGCTTATGGAACAGAAATCAAAGATACTTTCATTTCCTGTGATGCTATGAATATCAATACTCAAGAACTAAAAACATTTACCAAAGACGAATGTCGTTTTGGATACCGCGATAGTATTTTCAAGCACGAAGCAAAAGAGCAATATATAATTACATCGGTGGTTTTCAAATTATCCAAACACAACCATGCTATCAATACATCGTATGGTGATATTACTAAAGAATTGGAAAAACAAAACATTACAACACCTACATTAAAAGAGGTTTCCAATGCGGTAATTGCCATTCGGCAAAGCAAATTGCCCGATCCAAAAGAGCTTGGAAACAGCGGCAGTTTCTTTAAAAATCCAATTATTTCTAAAGCAGCATTTGAACAAATTCACTTAGCGCATCCCGATATGCCGCATTATGTAATTTCTGAAACCGAAGTCAAAGTGCCTGCAGGATGGCTAATTGAACAAGCCGGATTTAAAGGCAAACGTTTTGGCGATGCAGGAATTCATAAAAACCAAGCCTTAGTTTTAGTAAATTATGGAAACGCTACAGGACAAGAAATTTTGAATGTTTCTAAAAACATCCAAGCAACTGTTTTAAAGCAATTTGGTATAGTCATTGAAGCGGAAGTCAATGTAATATAAAAATCGCAATTCAAATTCGTTATTCAAAATTGAATTCCATACTTTTGCAAACGGTTTAAAAAAGACAAAAAGTCATTATGTTACTAGCTATCTTCTGTTTATTCATTGCTGTTGTAGTCGTACAATTTTTGTATTATGTAGTGGTTTTTGGAAAATTTTCATTTGCAAAAACACACTCCAGTACACCAAAAAACATTCCAATTTCTGTAATTGTTTGTGCTAAAAATGAAGAAGAAACAGTAAGCAAGTTTATCCCAATTTTAGCCCAACAAGACTATCCTAATTTTGAAATTGTATTAATTGACGACGCTTCAAGCGATGCTACTTTAGATATTTTTGAAGAGTTTGAACAACGGTATGCGAACATCAAATTAGTAAAGGTAGCAAATAACGAAGCCTTTTGGGGCAACAAAAAATTTGCTTTAACACTAGGAATTAAAGCAGCTAAAAACGAATATTTGCTTTTTACAGATGCCGATTGTTATCCCGTTTCTAAAAATTGGATTTCAGAAATGAGTGCCAATTTTACCTTACAAAAATCCATAGTTTTAGGATACTCAGGTTACGAAAAATCGGGAACGTTTTTAAATAAAATCATCCGATTTGAAACCCTACTAACTGCCGTTCAATATTTTTCATGGTCAAAAATGGGAAGACCTTACATGGGCGTTGGCAGAAATTTAGCCTACAAAAGAGAAGAATTTTTTAGAGTTAGAGGTTTTATGGATCACATGAAAATTCGTTCTGGCGACGATGATCTTTTCATAAATCAAGCAGCAAATGCAAAAAATACCACCATTTGTTTAAATCCAGAAAGTTTTACAGTTTCAATACCTAAAAAAAATGTAAAAGAATGGCTAATCCAAAAAAGAAGACATATTGCAACTTCAGAATACTACAAACTGTTTGACAAAGTGCAACTAAGTGTATTTTATTTTTCTCAAATTAGTTTTTTCATTCTTGCCATTTTGTTGCTAGCCTTCCAATTTAATTGGATTGCAGTAGTCAGTACAATTGCTTTCCGATACATATTCACTTGGATCATCTTAGGCTTTGGAGCAGGAAAACTAAAAGAAAAAGACGTAGTGTTTTGGTTTCCTCTACTCGAAATCACACTTTTAGTTTGTCAATTCTATTGCTATTTGGTCAACCTGTTTACAAAACCAGTCCAGTGGAAGTAAATCACTACATTGAACTAGCCAAAAAAGGCGATCAAGCCAGTTTCACATTTCTTTTAAATCAGTATTGGAACGAAGTGTACGGTTTTATGCTCAACCGCACAGAAAACGAAACCGATGCAGAAGACATAACCATTGAAACTTTTGCTAAAGCATTTGATAAAATAGCCCGATACAATCCTGAATTTCAATTCAACACTTGGCTTATAGCAATTGCTAAAAATGTACACATCGACATGTTGCGCAAACAAAAAGCAACCCATTCAATTGAAATTTCCGAAAACAACGAGTACCAAGCCTATTCCGTTGCCGACACCTCCCCTACTGCAGAAGATGATTTAATTACCGAACAAAATTTGTCACGGTTGCTGCAATTCATCAAGGAACTCAAACCACATTATCAAGAAGTAATCCAACTTCGTTATTTT
Source organism: Flavobacteriaceae bacterium (assembly GCA_947453885.1). GTDB lineage: Bacteria > Bacteroidota > Bacteroidia > Flavobacteriales > Flavobacteriaceae > Flavobacterium. Next base: position 2,234 of record CANGIF010000038.1, on the reverse strand, counting down.
CAAGAAATGAGCTATCAAGAAATTGCCCATCATTTAAACGAACCCCTCAATAACGTTAAAATTAAACTTTTACGTGCCAAAAAATTACTAGCCGAAATTATTAGCGGCAAAAAACAATAAGTCCCAATCGTAGCTTTCGTTGCCTCAAAGTAACATTCCGGATTAAAAAACGTCAAGAACATCTTAAAAATACTCCTGTATATGTTTGAATTCGTACTTTTTAGACTATCTATTTGTTAATAACTTTTTGTGGTTTGCTTAAAAAATAGTTTGTTAAAAAACATTTTTTTATTTTACTTTACAAAAGTAAGTTTGTAATGAGCTTATTACTAGTCATAATGTTTTTTTAATACAAAAAAACCGATGATTGAAACAAGTTATTAAAAAAAGTAAAAACAACAACAATGAAAAAAAATTACCTAATACTACTAGTACTAATTGCAACATTTCAGGCTACGCTACAATCGCAAACCGTAACCATTGGCACACAAATATGGACAAGCACCAACCTCAATGTAGATACTTATAGCGATGGCACATCGATACCCCAAGTAACTGACCCAACAGCATGGGCAGCCTTAACAACTGGTGCATGGTGCTATTACAACAATGACCCCGCAAACGGCGCTATTTATGGCAAATTGTACAACTGGTATGCAGTAGCAGGAATATATGATGCGGCATCACTAGCGAACCCTTCTTTACGTAAAAAACTAGCTCCAACAGGCTGGCATGTGCCGACTGATGCAGAGTGGAGTACAATGATTAATTTTTTAGACGCTAATGCAGATGGGGGAAATAATAATAACCTAGCAGGTGGCAAAATGAAAGAAACAGGTACATCGCATTGGCTAAGTCCAAATACAGGCGCTACCAACAGCAATGGATTTACAGGTCTTCCTGGCGGTATTATTCTCAACGATGGCACATTTACAGGCATTAACTATGCAGGCTCCTTTTGGAGTTCATCAGAAAACTCAACCACGACTGCATGGAATCGCTTCCTGTATAGTAACACCAGCAATGCGATTCGTAATTACTACAATTTGACATTCGGTTACTCTGTGCGCTGCCTCAGTAATCAGCTGTTAAAAACAGAAGACCATGCCATGAAGTTACAAGTAAAACTCTACCCCAACCCTGCAACAAACACCCTGCATCTACAAACCGCTACTAATAGTAACCTAGACAAAATCACCATCAACGACCTAACAGGAAAAGTAATCCTAACACAAACTACTAACACCAACCAAGTAAATGTAGAACTTTTAGCTAGCGGAATGTACATCATCGAAGCGGTTTCAGGAACAGAGAAATTTACAACAAAATTTATAAAAGAGTAAATAACCACACAACCCTCAAAAAGTCAATTAATCAAAGTGTAATCTCAAAATCAATATATCATGACTACAGTAAGAAGTTACAACACCAAAGATGTCGATATGATAATAACCATTGACACCATCATTAGAACAGCCATTGCCAACAAAGCCTATTTGCAAACCAAACGTTCCACATGGGCAGACCCCTTTTTTGACAACATCAGAGAAAACATTAACTTAGTTGTTCAAGAACATTTGGGTATAGACAGTGCCCAATCCCTACGGCAATCAACCCAAATTGTAAAAGCCATTCAAAGTAATGCACTAAACGATTTAGCAGAACTAAAAGTCCAAATCCTAGTCGATTTTGAAGACCAACCAATCAAAAAAACAGAAATTCTAAACCAATTGGGTTTTACAACCTACTATGCCACCGCACAAACCAAAGACCAAGAAGCCCTAATCAACCTCCTGTTCCAATACAAAACCAACCTAACCCCAGCCCTAAAAGCCGAAATAGTTGCCAAAGGCACAGCCACCGCAACCCTAGACACCCTACTTTCCTATGCCGACACACTAAAAGACGCCAACGTAGCCCAAGAAGGCAACAAAGGCAGCCGAAAAGTAATAACAGAGGAAGACATACTAGCCTTTAATGCCATTTATAAACAAGTAATCGGCATTGCTAAAATTGCCACAAATTTCTACAAAGGCAATAAAGCAGTACAAGACCAATTCAGCTTCAAAAAAGTGGCAAATGCCCTAGGCAAATTCAGAAGTAACCTTACTTTTTGGCAAAAAATATAAAAATGACCAATTTTGATTTTCATTTTTGGTCATTTTTGTTTTTCAAAAGATTCTTTTGTGTGAAAAATGTTTTTTTGATCGTGACGAGGCGCACGTTCCCTAATA
>CANGIF010000037.1 GCA_947453885.1 Flavobacteriaceae bacterium | reverse complement strand
TCAATGTCATTAAGTCAAGAAGTTATATTGTTTAAAATCAAGTAAATAACTTACTTTAAATTTTTTAATAAGTAGTAATTTTCGTATATTTATACTGTATAATTTATAGTTTTATGTGTATAAAAAAAACTCTTTTTTTGTTTTGGAGACATTAAGAGAGGCAATATTTAGTGATCAAATAATTTTGGAATACAGAATGAATAAAACAGATTTTAGTCGAAGACGGAAACAACCTTTTGGTGGTATGTTGCTTTTTATGGTTAATTTTCTAAAAAAAAGTTTGGTTATAGAAATTGATTCATTTGTAAATTTTTTAAATTCTAAATCAAATTTAATTTCGGTTAAAAAATTTACCAAAAGTGCTTTTGTTCAAAAAAGAATGAAAATAAATCCAGCAGTTTTCAAATATCTTTCCCAAGTTATTATTGAAAATACTTACATAGAAAGCAACACAACAATTAAGCGATTTTATGGTTTTAGAATACTCAGCGTTGATGGTTCAAAATTAACATTGCCAAATACCGAAGAACTAAAAAACGAATTTGGGGAATCAAAAAATCAAACAAATACAGGAGTTGTTCAAGCAAGAATTTCTGTTTTATATGACGTTTTAAATTTACTTGTGTTAGATTCGGAAATGGATAATTTAAAAAGATGCGAAAGAACTTTGGCACTAAGACATTCCATTCAATGGAAAAAAAATGACTTAATAATTTATGACAGAGGGTATCCGTCCTATGATTTTAAATATGAGCACATTAAGGCAGAAATAGATTATTTAATTCGAGTTAAAACCTCTCATAGCAAAATAGTACAATGTTTTGTTGATAGTGAAGAAAAGTCAATAGTAACAGAAATATTTCCTCAAGAAAAGCATTCGTTTACAGGTAAGGATTACAACAAAAATAGCCCACTAAAAGTCAGACTAGTAAGGATTGATTTACCAAGTGGGGAAGTTGAAGTTTTAATGACATCATTATTAGATAGCGAAAAATATCCAACTAAAATATTCAAGGAATTATATTTTATGAGATGGGGAATTGAGACTTTTTATGATGAATTAAAAAACAAACTAAAAGTAGGATGTTTTACAGGATATTCAAAAATAAGTATTCTTCAAGACTTCTTCTGCGCTATATTTATAAGTAATTTACAGTCAATAATTGTAAATGATTTACAAGATGAATTGAACCTTAAAAATCATAAAACAAAACTAAATTATAAAATAAATGGCAATTTGTCCTATGGTTTTTTAAAAAACCGCGTTTTGGAATTACTTATTAAAGAAGCTTCTTTGGAAAATATTTTTAAGGAATTACAAGACCTGTTTATTCAAAACACAATACCAATTAGACCAAATCGCAATAATAAAAGGAATGTTGGTAAATACAGAGCCAGAATAAAGCCACAAGTGCTTAAAAATCAGAAAGATGCGATATAGGAATTCCTTAACTTAATGACATTGCTCGCGAGGTATAGAGCGGGACTCGCGAGGTATAGAGAAGGACTCGCGAGGTATAGAGCAGGACTCGCGGGGTATAGAGAAGGACTCGCGAGGTATAGAGAAGGACTCGCGAGGTATAGAGAAGGACTCGCGAGGTATAGAGCAGGACTCGCGGGGTATAGAGCAGGACTCGCGAGGTATAGAGCAGGACTCGCGGGGTGAAGAGCAAGTCTTTCTTGCTATAGAGCCAGCTATTTTGTTTTTTGTGCTTTTTAGGGAATGGGTACTGCGGAACTGCTTTAGTGAATTGACTTGTTTGGGTAAAGAGAGGAAGGTTTGTTTTGGGAATTTGAGGAAGGTAAGTAAGTTGGCAGCGAATAACCCCTTATTTTACACATTTTTAAAAAAAATGTTGCTGTCCAACTTACTGTTTTTAAAAAATATAGGTAACTAGAAAAAAAGTTTCTGTTTGTAACTATTAACACTCCCTATGAAAAAGTTATTGTTACCTATATTGTTTTTGTATTTTTATGCGTGCTTTATTTGTTATTATAACTATAGGTAACTAGCAATATGACACTTACTATTTGTGATTTGACTGCTTTTTATTGCAGGAAATCACTATTACCTATAGTTATTTTTATAGTAACCTGATACAAAAGTATTTCTTTTGTTGAACAAATGCCAATAATTATTCTTAAGATTTAACAATTGTTTATGTTTGATTGTAAAAGCAGCACTATTTACTGGTGTTTTTGGTACTGGTTTATTTTAAGATACTTAGTACTTCGAGGGTGTTTTTTGGGCTGTTTTTGATATAGATTTTGTTGTTGATTACTATTATTGGGTGTTTGAGTAAGGTGTAGTAACTGTTTAGGTAGTGTTTGTAGTCGGCTTCTGATAGGGTTGCGTCTTTTAGGTTTAGTGTTCTGTACAGTACTGCTTTTTTGTTAAAAAGTGCTTCGTAGCTTCCTGCCATAGTGGCTAGTTGGTCTATTTCGGAGTCTTTTAATGGGCTTATTTGAATGTCGTGGAAAAGCAGTATGGCTTTTTCTGGGAGGGTTTTTATTATTTTTCGACAACAATCGCAGGATACTATGTAATAGAATGTATTGTCCATTGTTTAGGTGCTTTTATTTTTGTTGTTGTTTGTTTTTAAAAAAATATAGGTAACTAGAAAATTGCTTCTATTAGTAACTATTACTACCTTTATAAAAAGTTGTTGTTACCTATATTGTTTTTAAACTATTTGTTTTGTTTGTTAAAAATAAAGGTAACTAGCATGATGATCGCTATTCGTAATTTGATTCCTACCCTTCTAGGAACTTACTATTACCTCTATTTTTTTTAGTAACCGTAGCAAATATAATTTAACATAATATAACACCTGTTCCAATTTAGGTACAGGTGTTCCAATTATTGCTATTATTTTTGAATTTTGGTTTTTTTGGTGGGTTATTTCAAGGTTTTTACTACTTGAATGGTGTTTTCTGTGGTGTCTTTGACGTGGATTTTGTTGTTGGCAACAATTATTGGGTGTTTGAGGAAGGTGTAATGGTAGGACAGGTAATGCTTGTAGTCGGGTTCTGACAGGGTTCTGTGTTTTAACCCTATGGTGTTGTACAAATGGGCTCTTTTGTTGAAAAGTGCTTCGTAACTTCCTGCCAGTGTGGCTAATTGGTCTATTTGGTCTTCGTTTAGTGGGCTTGTTCTGATGTCGTGAAAATGGACTGTAACTTTGTTGGGTATTGTTTTTATTATTTTTTTACAACAGTCGCAGGGGTCTATGTAGTAAATGGTATTTTTAGTCATGTTTTTTTTACTGCTTTTGCATTAGGGGGTGAATAGTAGGTTTAGGCTGCTGCTGGTTTTGTTTTTTTTATGCCTAAATGTTGCCGGAATCCTAGGTATTTTCTTTTGGAAATGGGCAGTATTATGTCTGTAAATAGTTCTACAAAGGGTGCGTTTTTGCTTACAATGCGTTTTAGGTATTTTAGGTTGACTATGTAGGAATGGTGGATTCTGTAGAATCCGTTTGTGAGCAATTCAGTTTCGAATTCGCCCATGTATTTGGTTGCTGTGTATTGTTGTTGGTTTACATCGAAAAAATGGGTTAGTTTTCTATCTGATTTGCAATACAAGAGGTTGTCCAATTGAATGATGTCGATTTTTTCTGGCGATACGATTGATATGAATTTCATGGTGGTTGTGTGTTTTGTTTTATTGCTTTGTTTTTGGTTAAAGTAGATTTGGCAGCGTGTAACCCCCCAGTTATTATTTCTTATACAAAAAATAGTGCTGCCAAACTTACTTAATTTGTGGTTTTATAATGATTGGTACATTTTTCTACTACTTACTTTTTGAACTAGTTCTTTTGCCTGTTTGACATTTGCTTTTGAAATGGGCAGGTCAATACGTTCTTTTTTTAATTTGATTTGTACTGTTTGTCTGCTTTTAGCAAGTACTGTGTTTTTTACTAGCAGTAGTATGCCTAGTGCTACTGTGGCAAAATGAAAATACAGGGAGGTGTGTATCCAATAATTTGCGATTAGCAAGGCAATTCCAGCAGTTGTTGCAAGCAGATTGCTAGGGCTGCTTGTTTTTCTGTTCATTGCTATGGATTGGATTTCGTTTAGATTGACTTCAAAACGATAGGAAGCGTCTGTTACGATAAGTGTATTATCGATTGATAGTATGTAATTTAGTTTGTTTACTATTTTGGTCCTATTGTTTTCCATTGTTTCCATTTTTTATTCTTCTTTATTTTTAAAATACTATAGGTAACTAGCAACATGAAAAACTATTCGTAATCCTGTTACTTTTACTGGTAGGGATTACTATTACCTATAGTTATTTTGGTGCTGCATTGGTTTTTTTTTGGTATATAGTAACTTTACTAATTTATTTCCTTATTCCTTGTTTACTAGCACTACCTTTGTGCCGCCTTCCTATTTGGTTGTATTTTTCAATACGCTTTCAAAACTAAATTATTATTGTTTCCGCCTTTGCTCTTTTCGACAAACTGCGTTGTTGTGTCGATGAATGGTAGCTATGTGTTGTTGATTGTTTCTTTTGCTTGTTTTACGTGGTATACCTATTTATTGTGGTTGTTTTTTACTGATCGCTTGTTTTTTTAACAAATTTAAGCTGCTAAAATTTAAAAAGTGTTCCAAATAAAGTACAACTGTTCCGATTATTGCTATTATTTTGAAAATAAGTTGAAGCAGGTTGTTGTGTTGGTCGATACATTTTTGCCGTTGGTCTAAAGCAAAAGGTAGTTTGACAGCAACAAGTTAATTTTATGGTGATTTTATTTTAGGTTTGAAGCCAAACTATTTTTCTGTTTTATAAAAAATAGGCGTGTTTTAACACCTGTTTTTTTTGATGATGATGGAAGCCTAACGGTTTTTGAAACGTGGATTGCTTTTGTTGTTTTGTTTAATTATTTATGAAAAATTAAGCAACAAAAGTGTGCTTTTAATGTCATTTGCTTTAGAATATGTACGGTTTTAAAGGCTTTTTAGATAAAACATTAAAAAAAATCGTTAATTGGAACAGTTGTACCTTAATTGGAACACTTGGTTTTTTGGAATCCAATAAATTTGTGCGCAACTCAATAGAATAGGCACTTTTGCTGCTTTTGGATTGAGGAATACACTAATTGGGGAACGGGGGGACAAGGAAAGTAACGGAAGTGCTTTTTAGGACAATGTTGGAAGGCACAATTGAACGAATGCTATTTTTTAGGCTGGTTTTATTTTAGAATGGCACAGTAGAAGCGGTATGAATTACTTAACTTATTTTTTTAGTTGTTTTTTTATTAAAAAACAATTGCATTTACCTTATGGTCTTTATTAAAAGATTTTTAATACTTATTGTTACTTTTTTGTTTTTAGGTGTAACCATAAGTAGCGCTCAAGAAATAACAGCAGCTTTTGGCACTACAACAGTTGCTGTTAAAAAAAGCCCTACTACCCTGCCATTACCTGAGCAGGAAATCAGGTCGTTGTTTGCCCTTTCAAAACAGTTTCAGACAAAAGACTTACGAAAATCGGATAGTATAAACACAAAGGTATTGCAATTGTCGTTAAAAAATAAGTTTGCAACGGGTTTGGGGTTGTACCATTTGGTTTGTTCGGAGAATGAAAATAGCAGAGGGCATTTTAAGGAAGCTGTTGCAGAAGCGACAGAAGCTGCGGCAGTTTTTAAAGCACAAAAAGAACGAGCGTTTTATTTAGACGCTGTTTATGTTTCCGCTTTTTCAATGATTATTACAGGTGATGAAAAAGTAAGTTTGGCTATGGTTACTGCAGCCTTGCGTGACGCAACAAACTTGCGATTTAAGAAGCAAATTGGACAACTGTATTACTTTCTTGCTTTTTATTATTTTACTGTTGACGAAGAATTGGATAAAGCAATTCGGTTTAATTTGAACGCTTTGAATCGTTTTCAGGCGATCAATGATCGAATGGGCATTTTAAAGGTTTATTATAATTTATCTACTATTTATTCGAGTACGGGAAGTTTTAAAGAAGCAGAAAGCGCTGCTTTTACCGCATTGCATGGTTTAGAAAAGTTGGAAAATCCGCCTAAGAATTTGGTTGGTGCTTTGCACAATGTTTTGGCGGGACTTTATTTGGAAAAACGCGATTATACCACTGCTCAAGACTATAGTACTGCCGCTTTAGCGGCTTTTAAAGTTAATGGGAACTCCTATTTTATGTCGCTTTATTTGTTGACCAGTATTAAAATTGATATTGCTTTCCAACGATGGGATGCTGTTGTGTCTAAAGCAGATGACGTTTTGGAATTGTCTCAAATAAAATCGAACTTGATAGAAGCCAACTATTTTAAAGGTTTGGCGTTTTATAATAAAAAGGAGTATCTGAAGTCGAAGTTGTTTTTGATGCAAGCCTTTACTTTAATGGACGAGTGTGCTCAGCGGAAAAACAGAGGGGTGTATGAGGCTTTGTCTATGACTTACAAACGTTTGAATTTATTTAAGGAAGCTTTGCGGTACCACGAGCTTTTTCATCATTTAGAACAAGAAGACTTTAAAAAGCAAAAGAGCAATAAAATTAGCGAGTTGCAAATTCAATTTGAGACGAAAGCGAGAGCAATAGAATTGAAAAGAGAGAATGAAGAACTAAAAAAAGACATTGCGTTTCAGAAGGAAAAATATGTTTTACTGATTGCTATACTGTTTTGTTTTCTGTTGCTGTTTGTTTATTACTTTGCTTATTTGAAAAGTAAAAGTAAGATTAAAAAGATTCAGGAAAAAAATGACACTATTAAACTAAAGAATTCCAAAATTGAACTTTTGTTGCGAGAGATACACCATCGCTCTAAAAACAATCTTCAAATTATTATGAGTTTGTTGCACATTCAAGCTAAGGAAGGAAAGATTAAAGACATTGGTGCGTTTCTTGAAATATCGGAAAGTAGGATACAAACAATGTCGTTGATTCATCAGAATTTGTATGAAAGTAAAGCAGTTGACAGGATTGCGTTTCAGAAGTATTTGATGCAACTGATTGCTTATTTGAAGATGGCTATGGATTTGAGTGATCGTATTGTTTTTGAAGTAGCGGCTGAGAAGATACATTTTGAAATTGAAACTGCTATTCCGTTGGGACTTGTTGTTAACGAATTGTTGACCAACACCATTAAATATGCTTTTCCAAATCAGGAGTCTGGTATGGTGCGCATTAGTATTGAACAAGTAACAGAAAACGAGTTTACCTTAGTATATAGCGACAACGGGATTGGTTTTGATACATCGCAAGATGAAAACCAATCGTTTGGTATGGATTTAATAAAAATGTTAGTGAAACAATTGAAAGGAACCGTACGTAAAATACCATTTGAAGGCACAAAATACCATATCACTTTTAATCCAATAAGTAGCATTACATAGCTTGTTTGCCTTGAAATAACGATAGTAGCAATTTAAACGATGAAATTTACCATTTTAATAGTAGAAGACGAATATTTGATATCTTGGAGTATCAAAACCATTTTAATTGAAGAAGGCTATAACGTGATTAGCGAGATAGAAAGTGTTGAAGATGCTATTGGAGTAATAGAAAGTCAACCCGTTCATTTGGTACTTTTAGACATTAATTTGAAAAAAGACAAAGACGGTATTGACTTAGGACACTATTTGTTAGCCAAAGCTACGCTGCCATTTATTTACCTTACTTCAAATACAGATAAGATTACAATAGACAGAGCGTCTGAAACTAGGCCTCAAGGGTATTTGATTAAACCGTATAGAGCTGTTGACTTGAAAACAACAGTTGCAATTGTTTTGAATAATTTTAGCTTACGGAAAATAGACACAACACGAGCAGATGAAGCCACTTCTGATACAATTCCGTTTATTTTAAAAAAAACCATTGATTACATTAACGAAAACGTCAATAATCACATTTCAATTGAGGAGCTGGCTTTGCAAACCTCATGGTCGTCGCAACATTTTCTACGGATGTTTTCGAAATATGTAGGATTGACACCACTGAAATATATAACTTATCGGAAAATTGAAAAAGCCAAAGCTTTATTGATTGAAACGAACATAGCAACGCGTCATATTAGCTATGAAATTGGTTTTACGAGTCATGGGAACTTTTGTGTCGTTTTTAAAAAACTTACTGGAAAAACACCCGACGAATATCGCAAAACGAATGCTGTAAACAAACTGCGTTGAAAGAAATAATGGGTTTGTTTAAAAATTTCTTACGTTTGCAAAAAAACAGTTGAAAAAAGTACTTTATTTTTTTATACTATTGCTTTCGTTTTCGGCATGTAAATCGAAATCAAGTATTGTTACGTCGAAGAAAGCGGCAAATAGAAAAAACAACTATGCTGCATCTACTAGAACTAAGACGTATTCCACTAAAAGTGCTGAACCACAAAAGAAATTACCTCAACTGTTGGATTTTGAAAAAAGCGAAACTGATTTTGCTGTAAATCCTAGGTACAATAGTCGTTTATCTGAACAGATTGTTAATAAAGCTATGGGAAAAATGGGTTCGAGCTATAAATCTGGCGGTACAACCAATGAAGGTTATGATTGTTCAGGATTGATTTTTGCGACGTTTTCTCTCTTTGATATTGCGCTTCCTAGAAGTTCTGTTGAACAGGCAAAATATGGCGTAAAGCTGAAATTAAAAGATGCTAGACGTGGGGATTTGGTTTTTTTTAAAAACTCAAATAAGCAAATTAACCATGTTGGAATGATTGTAGCAATACATTCGGATGAAATTCAATTTATTCATGCTGCATCGCGTGGTGGTGTCATTATTTCCTCAACTGCCGAAGCGTATTACAACCAAAATTTAGTTCAAATTAACAGAGTTATTGATTAATTTTTATTAGAATAAGAAAAAATTAGTATTTTCGTGGGGATGAAAGTGTTGCAATTCCCCTTGGCGCGACTTACCTTTTTCTTTGTACTAGGTATCCTTTTGGCTTATTATTTAAAGCCCGATCCTTTTTGGACTTTTCTGTTTTTGTTTTTCACTTGTTTCGTTACGGTTCTACTTGGTTTTTTAAGTGTTAAGCAAGACTTTCAAAGCGTCTATTTTGGCGCATCTTTATTTGTACTTGCTATTGGAATTGGGGCTTCTAACCAAGTAGTTCATACCGCTAAATTGCAAAAAAATCATTATGTAAATATAGTTTCAAAATCAAAAAAGCAAGCTACTTTTGAAATGGTCGTTACAGAGAAACTTAAAACCACTAGTTTTAGTAGACGATTTATTGCAAAGGTTACGCGAGTAAATTTAATTACAAGTAGCGGAAAAGTGTTGTTGAATATCCCTGATGCTGGTGTTTTTGATGCGTTGAAAATTGGATCAATAGTACGAGTTAATGGTTCGATTGTGACTAATCAAAAGTCGAAAAATCCTTTCCAATTTGATTATGGCTTGTACTTGGAGAACCAACAGATTTATGCACAACTGTTTTGTAAACCCGGAACTTTAAAAGTCAGTCAATTGGTTTATAAAGACCTTTGGTATTACGCTTCTGAATTTCGGACTAAAATTATTCAAAATTTAAATAAAGAAAAATTTGGTAAAAATGAACTTAGTGTCATAATGGCTTTGCTATTAGGACAACAACAAGATATTGATTCGGACATAATTAAAGATTATCAATATGCGGGTGCCGTTCATGTACTCTCGGTATCTGGTTTGCACGTGGGCTTTATTTTACTGTTTGTCACTTTTTTAATGAAACCAATTCCTAATAGTTCCAAAGGATTACTTTTAAAATTAATTATAACACTTCTTTCTTTGTGGAGTTTTGGATTTGTGGCAGGTTTGGCACCATCGGTTTTGCGATCAGTAACTATGTTTTCGTTTGTAGCTGTTGGACTGTTTTTAAAAAGGAGTATTAACATTTACCATACTCTGTTGGTTTCTTTACTTTTGATTCTACTTGTTCAACCTGCGTTTTTATTTGATGTAGGCTTTCAATTAAGTTATATTTCTCTATTTTTTATAGTTTGGCTACAACCATTGTTGTCTGTTGTTTATGCTCCGTCAAATAAAGTCCTGTCGTATATCTGGAATTTGTTAACCGTTTCATTTGCTGCTCAAATTGGAGCATTACCATTAAGCATTTACTATTTTCATCAATTTCCCGGCTTGTTTTTTATTACTAATTTAGTCATTCTTCCTTTTATGGGAATACTTTTAGCTGTTGGTGTTTTTGTTTTGTTACTTGCATCTTTTGGTTATGTTCCGCATTTACCTATGAAATTATTAGAATGGGGAATTTTTATTTTAAATAAAATAATCAATTGGATTGCTTCGTTTCAATCGTTCATAGTACAAAACATTTCTTTTAATAGTATGATGTTATGGACTTCCTATTTTATGATTATCACTTTTTTTGTTTGGATTCAAAAACCAAAATTTTACAAACTAATCCTAGCATTACTTGGTGTTTTATCTTTTCAATTGGCTTGTCTAGAAACGAAATATTACTGTCAAAAACAAAATGAACTGATTGTGTTTCATGTAAAAAAACAATCTTTAGTAGCAGCAAGACAGGGGCAAAAGACTACAGTTTATACCTCTGATACATTGAATCAAAAGAAAAAAAATTCATTACTTCTTAACTATACAGTTGGAAATTTTAGTACTGTTACGACTGTCAAGCCGTTACCAAGATTGTTGTATTTTAACAAAAAGAAAATCTTGCTTTTGGATAGTTTAGCGCTTTATCCAACTTCTATTTCACCAGATGTTGTCCTTATTACTCATTCTCCAAAATTAAATTTACAGCGATTTCTTTTGACATGTCATCCAAAATTAATAATTGCAGACGGCTCTAACTTTAAATCATTTGTTGCAAATTGGAAAGCAACATGTTTGCAAAATGAAATCCCTTTTCATGCAACAGCCGAAAAGGGATTTATTAAATTATAATTTTAAAAAACTATTCTACTTTAAAGTCGCTTTTTTAGAAGTTGTAGTTTTTTTAGTTTCTTTATTATTTGAAGAATTTTTTTGTTCAGGTGCAGCTTCTGTTTTAGCTACAATTCCTAGAATTTTATTGGCTCCCGCTATCCAAACACCAGGCCCTCCAGCTACATATCCTGAACTTCCTAATTGAGAAAAATTAACTTTTCCGTCTTTGTTTGTAGCATTAGCAAACCAAACTGTTGGATATCCTTGAACGTTGAAAGCTTGTTGTAATTCAGCATTTTGCTGTACTATTTCTGGACTTTGTGGGGTTCTTCTTGGGTAATCTAATTCTACTAAAACAACATTTTGTTTTGCCCATGACACAAATTCAGGAGTATTAAATACTTCTTTTTGCAAACGCATACACCATCCACACCAATCGCTTCCTGTGAAAAATAGAAACATCGGTTTATGAGTTTTGTTGGACAAATCAGCCGCTTTTTTAATATTTGTTTCCCAAGTTAATTCTTGAGCCGTTACAGTAGTTAAAGTGCTTGAAATTAGCAATAACGCGATAATTATTTTCTTCATTTTAGTAATTTTTTATTGTTTTGTACAAAAATAGTGCCGAAAAGTACAAATTATTTCACTTCCTGCATTAATTTTTTTAGTAAAGGTGAAATTATAATTAGAAGCACACCTGCGATTAAGGCGTAAATTGCCAATTGTCTATAACCATCAGCATATACGATAAGTTTAGCCGAATTGGATGTGTTTTCGGAAGCTTCTGCAATATTAGCCCCGAGTATGCCTGCAAAATATTGACCATAGGAGCTTGCTAAAAACCACATTCCCATAATAACAGCTTGTGTTTTAGGTGGCGAAAGTTTCGTCATTGCTGACATTCCGATTGGGGATAAACATAATTCTCCAAAGGTAATAACAAACCACCCAAAACTAAATAATCCTAAAGACGTTTTGCCAAAAGCATCAGCAAAAAATTTAGTATAATAAAACACATAAAATCCAGCAGCTAAAAACAAAAAAGCTATACCAAATTTTACAACTGTATTCGGTTCTATTTTCCGTTTATTCATCCACAACCAAACTAACCCAACCAAGGCTGCAAAAACAATGACAAACAAAGAATTGGCTGCATTATTTACACCATTTGGATCAAATGTAACTCCTAAAACTGTATTGTTTAAATTGCTAACTGCAAAAGCACTTAAGGAACCGCCACTTTGTTCAAAAAAGGCCCAAAAAACCACAGAAAACAACATAAAAATTACAGCGGCAATTAATTTTTTGTTTTGAGCAACACTAAACCCTTTCATTTCATAAACTAAATACAAAATAGAAATTGGTCCAATAATGTACATGAAATAATCGGTGTAATCCGTATTTGAAACCATTACCATTATTATAGGTATAATCAATAACGACCCAAAATAAGTAACATATTCATATAACTTTCTTTTTGAAGCGGTTAAATGCGTCAAAGGAGACAATCCAATTTGTCCTAAACTTTTTTGAGTTTGAATAAATGTTACTAAACTAATTATCATCACAACTGATGCAAATCCAAAAGCATAATTCCATCTTAAATTTACTGGTACGAATGAAGTCCAAAGATTCCCATTAGCAACAGCTATACAAATGTATCCACCTATTAATGCTCCTAAATTAACCCCTGCGTAAAATAAAGAAAAACCAGCATCTCTTCTATTATCATCCTCTTTGTATAGTTTTCCAACCATAGAAGATATGTTGGGCTTAAAAAAACCGGTACCAACAATCGTAAAACTAACTCCAATAAAAAACAACTCTTTTGGACTAATAGCAAGAATTATACTTCCTACAATCATTAATAGACCACCCCAAAAAAGTGATTTTCTAAAACCAAAAATTTTATCAGCAAATAAACCTCCTATAAAAGTAAAAGCATAAACCCAAGCTTGGGTGGCACCATATTGCAAATTGGCATCTGTATCTTTCATTAGTAGCTGGCTTGTCATGAAAACATACAACATGCCTCGCATTCCATAAAAGCTAAACCGTTCCCACATTTCGCTAAAGAATAGATACCAAAGTTGTCTCGGATACTTTCCATTGAAGGATTGAATTTGTTCTAATGTCAACTTTTCACTCATAGTATTAAATTTAAAAAACAAACCTACAAGAAATTCTTGTAGGTTTAAAAGTTATAAAATATTTTAAATTGATTAACGAACTCCGTGCATCATTTTCTTCAATTTTGGAGTAAGCGCCATTAAAATTACAGCTGCTAATCCGCAAAGAATAACAAAAACCATGAAAAATTCAAATAAGTTGTGGATCTCAAAACCAGCAAAAACGGGGTTATTTGGACTAATTTGATTTTTTTCTAAAATAGCTAATTGATCGGCGGTTAACGTGATTTTTTTATCCAATACAGCTTGTAGGTCGATTCCAAATTCTTTGGCCTTATTGAATTTATCACCAGTTGCAGGTAAAATAGAACCTAGTGTTCCTGCCAATGCGTAACCTGATGCATTTGATAAAAAGAAAACGCCATACAATAATGACGAGAAACGTTTTGGAGATAATTTACCTACTAATGATAACCCAATTGGAGACAAACAAAGTTCGGCACAAGTTTGAATTAAATATAAAAGAATTAACCATTTAATAGCTAATAAACCATTATTTCCTAGATCTTTCACATTGTGAGCAATTATAAAGTAACTCAATGCAACCAATCCTAATCCAACAGCTTGTTTAACGGGAGAAATTGGCTCTCTATCTTTACTTCTTAAATAATCCCATAACATACTAAAAGGAACTGCAAAAGCTACAACGAATAATCCGTTGAAAATTTGCACCATTGACGGTGGCATGTTGTATCCAAAGAAATTTCTATCGCATTGGTTGTCAGCGATAAATGTTAATGAAGAACCAGCCTGTTCAAATGCTGCCCAGAAAAATATTACGAAAAAAGCTACGATATAAATTACTAAAATTCTGTCTCTTTCTACTTTTGTTAAAGAAGTATCAGAAATAATTAATCCTGCTAAAGTGATACCACTTGAATAAATTACGGTATATATCCAGTTTTGACTTACTATAAAATGGAAAAAGGCACCTAAAACAAAAAAGGCAATGACAGCTCCAAGTAAAGCTTTTTGTGAGAAAACCGCTTTTTGTGATTCCCCTTCTTCATAATCATCGTTTACGTTATGTTTTGGCAAACCTCCCAAAGGACGACCTTCTGGAGTGATTACATATTTATTTTTTAAGAAATAGAAAACTGCTGTACCTATTAACATAGCTATTGAAGCCGCAAGAAAACCAAATTTGAAAGCATGAATATCCCTTACTCCACCAGCATCTTTTACATCCCCAACTATCGGACAAATCAATTGACCTAGAAAAGCGCCTAAGTTAATTCCCATATAAAAAATGGTAAAAGCAGTATCTAATTTAGATTTCTCTTGTTTTGGATACAAACTTCCTACCATAGAAGAGATATTAGGTTTAAAGAAACCATTTCCAAAAATAATAATACCAAGTGCAGTCCACATTAAAGAAGTAGCTAGTCCGATATTTGAACCAAAAACACTGGCACTAAAAAACAATAAAAACTGCCCTAAAGCCATCATTAATCCGCCAAGTAAAATACAATTTCTATTTCCAAAAAAACGGTCGGAAATAAATCCACCCAACATAGGTGTTAAATAACAAAGTCCAAGAAATCCTCCATATATTAATGAAGCGTCCTCTTCTTTCATCATTAAAGAATTTACTAAGAATAAGGTAAGAATGGCTCGCATTCCGTAGAAATTGAAACGCTCCCACATTTCGGTTCCAAATAATACCCAAAGTCCTTTTGGATGTGCTGTTTTTACTTTTGTTTCACTCATAATTATTGTTTTAATTTTTATTTAGTTTGTTATAGTTTCTCTTTAATAAAATTTGTCATTTTGTTAAACAATTGAATTCTGGTTTTGCCACCATAAATTCCGTGGTTTTTGTCAGGATATACCGCCCAGTCAAATTGTTTGTTTGCTTGAACTAAGGCCTCTATAAACTGCATCGAATTCTGAAAATGTACATTATCGTCCGCTGTTCCATGAATTAAAAGGAAATTACCTTTTAATTTACTCGCAAAATTAATTGGTGAATTTGTATCGTAGCCACTTGCATTTTCTTGTGGGGTTTGTAAGTAGCGTTCGGTATAAATACTGTCATAAAATCTCCAATTGGTAACCGGTGCTACTGCAATAGCCATTTTAAACACATCTGCTCCTTTTAAAATACAATTACTTGACATAAAACCACCATAGGACCAGCCAAATATACCAATTCTTGTTTTGTCTACATAGGAATAATTACCAATTACTTTAGCAGCATCTATTTGATCTTCTACTTCGTATTTACCTAAATCTTTTTGAGTACATTTTTTAAAAGCAGCTCCTTTAAAACCTGTTCCTCTTCCATCTACACAAACCGTAATATACCCTTGTTGCGACAACATCATAAACCAAAAATCGTTAGTATCTAACCAATCGTTAGCTACTTGCTGCGAACCTGGTCCTGAATATTGATACATAAAAACCGGATATTTTTTAGTGGCATCAAAATCTTTAGGTTTAATCATCCATGCGTTTAACTTAAAACCTTTTTCAGTAGTCAATTCAAAAAACTCTTTTGTGGGTAAATTGTAATTTTTTAGTTTTTCAACTAGTAATTTATTATCAACTATAGACTGAACCTGCTTGCCATCAACAGAACTATTCAAAGTATAAGTTGGCGCAACTGTAGCATTAGAAAACGAATTGATAAAATAATCATAATTCGGACTAAAAGTAGCCGAATTAGTACCCATTTGTTGCGATAATCTCACTTTCTTTTTACCATCCAAACTTATTTTATATACATCTCTAAAAGTCGAACCATTTTCTGTCGATTGAAAGTAAATGGTTTTGTTTTTTTCGTCAAAACCATAGAAAGCCGTAATTTCCCAATTTCCTCTCGTAATTTGGTTTTTTAACTTCCCTGTTTTATCATATAAATAAATATGATTGAAACCATCTTTTTCAGACGTCCAAATAAAACTATTGTCCTTTAAGAACGTTAAATTATCTGTTATATCAACATACGCGGTATCTTTTTCGTTTAAAACTACTTTGGCAACAGCAGTAGTTCCATCTACAAAAATTAAATCTAAATTGTCTTGATGTCTATTCAATACTTGCGCACAAAGTACGTTGGCATCATTCGTCCATTTCATTCTAGCAATGTAAAAATCTGAATAATTGCCTAAATTGATTGCTTTTGAAGATTTAAGAGCTATATCATAAACAAACAAAGAAGCCGTAGCATTCTTCTCGCCGGCTTTAGGATATTTAAAAGTTTCCACTGTTGGATACAACTCTTTCTTGTAAATATTCATAGAAAATTCTGGAACAGCACTTTCGTCAAAACGAATGTAAGCCAATTTTTTGCTATCAGCACTCCAATCAAAAGCTCTTACAAAGGCAAATTCTTCTTCATAAACCCAATCTGTTATTCCATTAATTATAGCATTTTTCTTACCATCTGATGTAATTTGAGTTGTAGTACTAGTTGCAATTTCGTAAACAAACAGATTATTAGCCATGGCATAAGCAATCTTTGTCCCATCAGGAGAAAATGTAGGCTCTTGAACTTGCGTGAATAATTTAGCTATCTTTTTTGTTGCTATATCAAAAAGATAATAATCAGCTGTAAACGAATGACGAAAAATTGGATTATTGTTAGTTGCAATTAAAATTTGTTTTTCATCTGTACTAAAAGTATAACTATCGATACCGTCAGCCAATTCTTTTAAATTTTTAGAGTCGACCAAAGTGGTAACTTTTTTCAAAGTAGCATAATCATAAAGGTCTATTTGTTGACTTTTAGTTGCTCTATCTGAATTTAGAACGGTGTATTGATTGGAGCTTTTCATAGCTTGTAATTCGTCCATTCCTTTGGCACGAAAAGCACCGGTATAAATCTCTTCAACCGTAATTTTTTGTTGACTTAAGGCTATGTTACAAATCAAAAAGACACAAAGTAAAATTTTATTATAATTCATGGTCAAATATTATTTTTTGAATTCGATGTCAATTTTAGTGAAATTTTTATAAATAACTACATTTTTTTAAACATTTATTAAAAGATGGTATTTCAAAATTAAACTGTTCAAACTCAACATCGCGCCTTTTTTTTCTTTTTCCCAAGACTCCCTTTGGCTTTTATTTTCATAATATAAGGAATTGCTTCTGGTATTTTACAAGAAATCCCTGCTTTAGTAACGGTTACTTTTCCTATAATTGTAGCCGTTTCAAGCGCTAAATCGGTTAATGAAATTACATATGATCCTACCGAAATAACAAACATATTCATAGCTGCTTTTACATTATTTTCTGATTTAGGAAGTGTAATTTTGACTGTTTGAAGTAGTTTTTCTAAATGGCTAAGGTCTAAATTCTCGTCTTTAGTAATTGCTACTATACTGCACCATGTTAGCCAACCCATAGTGTTTTTTTTAGGATCAGTATCGTTCAGCCAAATTGTTGCAAGTTCTACTCCAAAGTTGCTTTCGGCTGTAATCCAAGGTACTATATATTCAATTATATTGGTAGATTTTGCTGCATTTGCCCAATTTTGTAAATCAATTAAGGTCATTTTTTTTTCATCTGCTAACAATCCGGCCAAATACATAGCGTCAGCATTTTCAGTCGCAAATAATTCAAGAGCAATTGAATGGTTTTTTTTTACTTTTTTTTGAATTATTTTTAAATCGGCAATTTTTACACCAAAAAGAGGTTCTTTTATTCCATGGTTTAAAAATATTTTTTTTACACTTTCACTTCCTTTAGCTTCTAATTCTGCCATTATTTCTAATACTGTCATTTAAAAATTCAATAAAAAGAGATTAACATTTTAATACAATTACCTTTCAAATATAGTATAATTTAAAAATAAATGTACTTTCTAACTCAAGTTTTTATTGAATTGTAGTCTAATTTGAACACATAATTGTATTTTACTATAGAAATGTTTTTAAAAAAGATGAAATTTGCAAACTTTTTATATTTAAATTTAAGAACAACAATATTCTTAAAACACCAAGAAAAACAAGATGAAGAAGAAAATAGAAATATTAGCTCCTGCTAAAGATTTGATTCATGGAATCGCCGCCATCAATAGCGGTGCTGATGCGGTTTATATTGGTGCACCACAATTTGGAGCACGTTCTAACGCCACCAATTCTATTGAAGATATTGCAGAATTGGTGAAATATGCCCATTTGTTTAACGCACAAGTTTTTGTGGTAATCAATACCATTTTATACGATAACGAATTGGAAACGTGCCGTCAACTAATTTGGGAATTGTACCATATTGGTGTTGATGCGCTTATCGTTCAAGACATGGCGATTATGGAAATGGAATTACCACCAATTGTGTTACACGCCAGTACACAAGCCAATAATCGTGATGCTAATAAAATCAAATTCTTGAAAGATGCCGGAATGAAACGTGTAGTTTTAGCACGTGAGTTGAATTTGCATCAAATTAAAGAAATTAGTGAAGCTTCAGATGTTGAATTAGAGTTCTTTGTAACTGGTGCGCTATGTGTTTCTTTCAGCGGAAACTGCTATATGAGTGTGGCCAATGGCGAACGTTCTGCCAACCGCGGTTCGTGTGCTCAAAATTGCCGTTTGCCGTACAACTTAATTGATGGTCATGGCGATACGTTAATCAAAAACAGTCATTTACTTTCTATTAAAGATTTTGATGTTTCTGATCAAATTCCAAATTTAATTGAAGCTGGAATTTGTTCCTTTAAAATTGAAGGACGTTTAAAGGACATTGTTTATGTAAAAAATAACGTTTCTTTTCTTCGTCAAAAATTGGATGCATTTTTAGAACAAAACTCTGATAAATATACCAAAGCGTCATCAGGAAAATGCACCTATACCTTCGATTCGGCATTAAACAGAACCTTCAATCGTGGGTATACCGATTATTTTGTAAACGAAAGACATCAATCGATTGGTTCTTGGGAAAGTCCGAAATCAAAAGGACAATTTATCGGAAAACTAATTCAAACTACCAGAAATTCGTATGAAATTGAAAACGGTCATTTATTAAATAATGGTGACGGACTGTGTTTCATTAACGACAATAACGAAGCAGATGGTATTTATGTGAACCGTGCCGAAAACGGATTGGTGTACCCAAATGTTTTGAAAGAAATTAAAAATGGCACATTCATCTATCGTAACAACGATGCGGCTTTCATCAAAATTGTAGAGCGTGAAGACAGTGCTGTTCGAAAAATAAGTACTTCTTTGTTGTTGTTTGAAAACGAAAATGGTTTCGAATTAACAGCTACTGATGAAGATGGAAACGTGAGTAAAGTTACATTAGAACATCCAAAAGAAACGACCAAAAACAACGAATCTATCGAAGAAAATATCAAAACACAATTGGCTAAAACTGGTTTTACACCGTATACTGCTGTTGAAATTGATATCGTTTTTTCTCAAAATTGGTTCCTTCCGATTTCAAAAATCAACGAAATGAGAAGAACGGTTTACGATCAATTAACCGAAATTCGTTTGGCTAATTACCATAGAGAAGAACACCAAATAGTAAGAACATCACATCCTTATCCAGAAGAGAAATTGGATTTTATGTACAATGTTTCCAATAAATTGGCGCGTAAATTCTACGAACGTCATGGCGTTACCGAAATTGAAAAAGCCTTTGAATTGCAATGGGATCCAGGGAAATCTCGTGTAATGACTACCAAATATTGCATCAAATACGAATTGGAAAAATGTCCGAAATACCATCGCAACACTATGGAAACCAAATTAAAAGAACCCTTAGTTTTGAAACAAGGCGAATTGGAGTACAAACTCAAATTCAATTGCAAACCATGTGAAATGGAAATTTGGGAAAAAGACGCCGAATTTGAAATTGAAGAAGATTAATCCATTGCAATCAAAATAGTAAATCGTTAGATGTAAAGTTGATGTAAACTTTTTTTTAATTTTATTCACTTAATTGTCATCTATAATATTAAATTTTTAAAAATTTTTAAAAATTTAGACTTATTGATATTTTAAAATGATAATTTTAAAATAGAAAAGAAGCGGTTATAACGTTTTCGTAGCAACTTTTTTTTAAATTTTTCGTTTCTAAATTACAAATTGTGCTAAAAAAATGAGTTTATAAGTTTAAATTTTTACTTTTGCTTTTCAAAATAGATACCTAGATAATAAGATATGAGAACGATACAATTTAGAGAAGCAATAGCTGAAGCGATGAGTGAAGAAATGCGTCGCGATGAGTCCATTTATTTAATGGGTGAAGAAGTTGCCGAATACAACGGAGCTTACAAAGCTTCTAAAGGAATGTTGGATGAATTTGGTCCAAAACGAGTGATTGATACTCCAATTGCCGAACTTGGATTTGCTGGAATAGCAGTTGGATCGGCAATGAACGGTTGCCGACCAATTGTAGAATACATGACCTTTAACTTTTCGTTAGTAGGAATAGATCAAATTATCAATAACGCCGCAAAAATGCGTCAAATGAGTGCAGGTCAGTTTCCAATGCCAATGGTTTTTCGTGGGCCAACAGCTTCTGCTGGTCAATTAGGAGCAACGCACTCACAAGCATTCGAGAATTGGTTTGCTAATACTCCAGGTTTGAAAGTTGTAGTTCCATCAACTGTTTATGATGCTAAAGGTTTATTAAAAGCAGCTATTCGTGATAATGATCCTGTTATTTTCATGGAATCAGAACAAATGTATGGAGACAAAGGAGAAGTTCCAGAAGGAGATTATACTATTCCACTTGGTGTTGCTGATGTTAAGCGTGTAGGTACTGATGTTACAATAGTTTCTTTTGGTAAAATTATTAAAGAAGCGCATATAGCTGCCGAAGCACTTGAAAAAGAAGGTATTTCATGTGAAATTATTGATTTAAGAACAGTTCGTCCTATGGATCACGAAACTATTTTAACTTCTGTTAAAAAAACAAATCGCTTGGTAGTTCTTGAAGAAGCTTGGCCATTTTCAAGTGTTGCTTCTGAAATTACATACATCGTTCAAGAACGTGCTTTTGACTTTTTAGATGCTCCAATTCAAAGAATTACAACTGCAGATACTCCTGCCCCGTATTCACCAACATTATTAAAAGAATGGATTCCAAATTCAAATGACGTAATTAAAGCAGTAAAAAAAGTACTTTACCGATAGGTTTTTAACGTTTATTTAGTTTTAATTTAACAGAGAAACAGTTAGCTAGCATAAGTTAAAAGTCAAAAAAACAGTATATTTGAAGCTTCATCACATATAAAATATGATGAAGCTTTTTTAGTTTTATAACATGGTAAAAGTGAAGCATTTTTTTAGTTTAGTTTTATGTGTGGTTTCGTCAATTGTTTTAGCTCAAACAAAAGTTAGTGGAATTGTTGTGGACAAAAAAAACCAACCAGTACCTTTTGCTAATGTTGTTTTTAAAAACTCCAATGAAGGCGTACTTGCCAATGAAGACGGAAGGTTTTATTTAGATTCTAAAAACAATTATACCGCTTTGATAGTAACTTTTGAAGGCTATTCTGACAAAGAAATACCTTTGACAAAAGCAGTAAGTTATGAATTTAAAATAGTTTTAAAAGAACGAGAAACATTAAAAGAAGTTGTAATTTACAGCGGTAAAACTTCTAAAAAAAACAATCCAGCATTAGATATTTTAAGGAAAATTTGGGCTCGAAAACGACAAAATGGATTGCGTAAATTCAATCAATACCAAATGGACAAGTATGAAAAAGTGGAGTTTGACATGAATACAATTGACAGTGCATTCATGAAAAATAAAATTTTTAAAGGAATGGAATTTGTTTTCAAACAAGTTGACACTTCAAAAGTTACTGGAAAAACGTATTTACCCATTTTTATAAACGAATCTCTTTCGGAAGTTTATGGAGATAACAAAACAGGAAAAGTAAAAGAGATTTTAAAAGCTAATAAAAATTCCGGTTTTAATACCAATCAACAAATAATATCTTTTGTAAAAGATTTGTATTCAGATTATGATATTTATGATAACTACATGAATTTTTTTGACAAAAGTTTCACAAGCCCATTATCAAGAACTGGAATAGATGTTTACAATTATGTTTTAACTGACAGTGCTTTTATAGATAAAAAATGGTGTTACAATATTATTTTCTATCCAAGACGAAAAAATGAGTTGACTTTTAAAGGCGATTTTTGGGTAAACGATTCAACTTGGGCCATAAAAAAAGTAAACATGGCTGTTACCAAAAGTGCCAATATAAACTGGGTAAAAGATATTTACATAGAGCAAGAATTTGATGTTTTAAACGATTCCGTTTTTCTACTTACCAAAGATTACATGATGTCGGATTTTGCTTTAAACAAAAAAGAACAAGCAAAAGGTGTTTATGGCAAAAGAACTACACTTTATAAAAACCATGTCTTTAATCAAGAAAAGCCTAAAAAGTTTTATAAAGACGATGTTAATTTTATTGACAACACCGTTTATACCAAATCGGAAGATTATTGGATGGAACATCGTTTTGAAAAATTAAGCAAAGACGAATCAGGTGTTTATAAAATGCTTGACACGCTACAAACCGTTAAACGATTTCGACAATTGTATGATTTGGCTACTATTTTAGCAAGTGGCTACATTCAAAAAGGACATTTTGATTACGGCCCGATTTTTTCAGTAATTGGATACAATGAGGTAGAAGGTGCCCGTTTAAGAGTTGGGGGTAGAACCTATTTTGGTCCAAACGACACTTGGCGTCTTCAAGGATATACGGCTTATGGATTTAAAGACGATAAATTCAAATATGGCTTGTCTGCAAAATGGATGATTGAGAAAAAAAACAGAATTATTATTTCAGGTGGAAACAGGAGAGATGTTGAACAAATTGGAGCTTCACTTACTAGCACAACAGATGTTTTAGGAAGAAGCGTAGCCTCATCTTCTGTTTTTTCAACTCGAAGTAATGGTAAGCTTACCAATATTAATTTAACTAATGCAGAAATTGAAATAGAACCCGTTAAAAACCTGAATTTATCAACTGGATTTTCTTATAAAACCTTAGAATCAGCCGCTCCCGATTTGTTTAGTTTAAATTATTATTCCAACGAATCGCATACTGAAATAAAACAAAAAGTCAAACAATCTGAATTTTATTTTCAAGTAGATTTTACTCCAAAACGTAAAACTATCGGATTTGCAGTAGAAAGAGATGTTGTCAGTAGTCCTTATAGCAGGGTTTTTGTTAATTATAGTCAAGGTTTAAAAGGTTTAATGAATAGTGATTTTAGTTATCAAAAGTTGCAATTATATTATAATCAACCAATAGTTATTGGTGCATTAGGACGAAGTAATGTAATTATGGAGTTAGGTAAAACTTTTGGTACAATTCCGTTAGGATTAATAAGTGTAGTACCAGGTAATCAATCTTTGTTTGCAATAAAAAACACATTCAACAATCTTAGTTACTATGAGTTTGTAACAGATCAATATGCTACTTTTCAATGGACGCATGATTTTGGAGGAAGGTTTTTTTCGAGAATTCCATTATTAAGAAAATTAAATTGGAGAGAATATGTAGGAGTTAAAACAGTGTATGGTTCCATTTCCGACGCTAATAAAGCGATAAACGCTTCTGGTTTAGTTTATACAGCTCCTCAAAATGGGTATTGGGAATACAGCACTGGAATTGGAAATATTTTTAAAGTTTTTAGAATAGATTTTTCATGGAGAGGCAGCTATATGAATATGCCAGAAGCTACAAAATTTGCCGTAAAAGGATCGTTTGGGTTTTATTTTTAGTTAATAATATTCATCCTCTTGTGTATATAAAAATTGCATTTATACATTTGCTACTCTTTGTCTAATGCTTATTTTTGCATACCGTTATTTATAAGTAAGAACGTAAAACAAAAACAAACATGAGCCCAAAAAAAGGAACATCTTTTGATGTGTTAATTGAAATCCCAAAAGGAAGCCGCAACAAGTATGAATATGATTTTGAATTAAAGAAAATACGTTATGACAGAATGTTGTTTTCTTCAATGATGTATCCAGCAGATTATGGCTTTATTCCTGAAACTTTAGCTTTAGACGGAGATCCCTTAGATGTTTTGGTGTTGGTTACAGAGCCAACATTTCCAGGTTGTGTTATGGAAGTAAAACCAATAGGCGTTTTTCACATGGCAGACGATAAAGGTCCAGATGATAAAGTACTTTGTGTTCCTGTCTCAGATCCAATTTGGAATAAATTAGAAGACCTGTCCGATATGAATCCCCATTTACTTAAGGAGATTGAGCACTTTTTTCAAGTATACAAAGATTTAGAAAACAAACAAGTTGACGTAGAAGGCTGGGGAAATGTTGCAAAAGCAAAAGAAATTCTTGCTGAATGCATTGAACGTTTTGAGCAAATAGAAAACAAGCCCGCTGGATTATTCAGTATAAAATAATAAATATCGGTTACTTAAATTGAGCACTATTAGTAATTTAATAGTGCTTTTTTATTTGTTAACTTTACTTATATTTGCAACCGAATTAATTAATAACCAATAAATACAATATGGAATCAATGATGATTTATGTGCCTATAGTAATGGCATTAATAGGATTGGCTTTTATGGCAATCAAAAGATCTTGGGTTTTAAAACAAGACGCTGGTGATGGAAAAATGAAAGAAATTTCAGATTACATCTACGAGGGTGCCTTAGCTTTCTTAAAAGCAGAATACAGATTATTAGCAATTTTTGTTTTAATAGCGAGTTTGGTTTTGGCTGGTATTACTTTTTTACCAGGAGTTAAAACGCATTTATTAATTGTTATTGCATTTATTTTCGGAGCATTCTTTTCAGCTTTAGCTGGAAATATGGGGATGAAAATCGCAACTAAAACTAACGTAAGAACTACACAAGCAGCTCGTACTAGTTTGCCTCAAGCGTTAAAAGTGTCTTTTGGAGGTGGTACCGTAATGGGATTAGGTGTAGCTGGTTTAGCAGTTTTAGGGTTAACAGGATTCTTCATTTTCTTTTTTAGATATTTCATGAATGGTGTTTGGACTTCAACTGAAGACATGACAGTGGTTCTTGAAACTCTTGCTGGATTTTCATTAGGAGCAGAATCTATTGCATTGTTTGCTCGTGTAGGTGGTGGTATTTATACTAAAGCTGCTGACGTAGGTGCTGACTTAGTAGGTAAAGTGGAAGCTGGAATTCCAGAAGATGATCCAAGAAATCCTGCAACTATTGCAGATAACGTTGGAGATAACGTAGGTGACGTTGCTGGTATGGGTGCCGATTTATTTGGTTCTTATGTTGCGACAGTTTTAGCTGCAATGGTATTAGGTAACTATGTGATTAAAGATATGGGTGGAATGATTGTTGATAAATTTGGCGGAATCGGACCAATTTTATTACCAATGGCTATCGCTGGTTTCGGAATCTTATTTTCTATTATAGGAACTATGGTGGTAAAAATCTCTAGTGATGATGCAAAAGAAGCTCAAGTTCAAAAAGCATTAAACATTGGAAACTGGATTTCTATTGCATTAACTGCTGCGGCATGTTTTGTTCTTGTAAGAATGATGTTGCCAGAAACAATGAAAATGACTTTCTTTGGTGAAGGATTACAAGATATCTCTTCAATGCGTGTTTTCTACGCAACTTTAATTGGATTATTTGTTGGTGGTGCAATATCATCAGTAACGGAATATTATACAGGTTTAGGTACAAAACCAGTTTTGGCAATTGTACAAAAATCGTCAACGGGTGCAGGAACTAACGTAATCGCTGGTTTAGCTACTGGTATGATTTCTACTTTCCCAACCGTATTATTATTTGCTGGAGCAATCTGGTCAACATATGCTTTAGCAGGTTTCTACGGTGTGGCTTTGGCAGCTTCTGCAATGATGGCTACAACGGCTATGCAATTAGCAATCGACGCTTTCGGACCAATTTCTGATAATGCAGGTGGTATTGCTGAAATGAGTGAATTACCTAAAGAAGTTCGTACTCGTACAGACATCTTGGATTCAGTTGGAAACACAACTGCTGCAACTGGAAAAGGTTTCGCAATAGCTTCTGCGGCTTTAACTTCGTTAGCTTTATTTGCTGCTTATGTAACGTTTACAGGAATTGATGGTATCAACATCTTCAAAGCGCCAGTATTAGCCATGTTATTTGTTGGAGGTATGATTCCTGTAGTGTTCTCTGCATTAGCAATGAACTCTGTAGGTAAAGCGGCTATGGATATGGTATATGAAGTGCGTCGTCAGTTCAAAGAAATTCCAGGAATTATGGAAGGAACTGGTAAACCAGAATACGGTAAATGTGTGGAGATTTCTACCAAAGCAGCATTACGTGAAATGATGTTGCCAGGAATTTTAACTATTGGTTTCCCAATCGCAATTGTATTGTTAGGTAAATTAGTGTACGGAGATAACAACCAATTAATTGCTGAAATGTTAGGTGGGTATATGGCAGGTGTAACAGTATCAGGTGTACTATGGGCTGTGTTCCAAAACAACGCTGGGGGTGCTTGGGATAATGCTAAAAAATCTTTCGAAGCGGGTGTTGAAATCAATGGAGAAATGACTTTCAAAGGTTCTGATGCTCACAAAGCTGCCGTTACTGGAGATACTGTTGGTGATCCATTTAAAGACACTTCAGGGCCATCGATGAACATCTTAATCAAATTAACTTGTTTAATTGGATTAGTAATCGCTCCTATCTTAGGAAATGGTGTTGCTCCAGAGAAAAAAGAAATGAAATGTACAGTGGAAATGAAAACAGCTTGCTCAGAAGATATGGGTAAATGCGACATGTCCAAATGTGCTACAATGACTAAAGACGAATGCGCTAAAATGTGCGACAGTCTAAAATGTACACCAGAGCAAAAAGAAAAATGTTTGTCTCATTATGATGCTAACGGAAAATTCGTTGCTCCAGCTTGTAAAGAAGGAGAAGGAAAATCATGTTGTGCAAAAGGAGATAAAAATGTAAAAGTAGAAATGACCAACGAAAATGGGAAAGCAAAAGCTACGGTTACAACAACTGAAAAAGGAAAAGCAACTACACAAACTTTTGAAGGTTCTTTAGAAGAAGTAAAAGCGAAAGTGGAAGCTTTAAAATAGTTTTTAAAATTAGTTTATTTTAAAAGTGCCTCACAAAAGTGGGGCACTTTTTGTTTTTGAGCTATTGTTTTAAAAGAATATCTTATATTCTATGATAGAATTTCAAATTAATTAAAAATGGTGTGTTTTAAATTGTTACTTACGCTTTAATTTTTATTTTTCAATTAATTTAATAAACTATTTTTTTTATTTACTTTTATAGGTCATAATACTTTTTCATTTTTTTTAATATGAGATGGACTCTTAAAAAAACACCCGATAGTACAAAAGTGCAACATCTTCAACAGGAACTTAACGTAGAGCCCATTATTGCTACGCTACTAGTCCAAAGAGGTATTGAAACTTTTGAAGCAGCAAAATCCTTTTTTAGACCAACATTAGCAGACTTACATGACCCTTTTTTAATGAAAGACATGGAAAAAGCGGTAACTAGGATTGAAAAAGCAATTTTTAATAACGAAAATATTTTAGTTTTTGGTGACTATGATGTTGATGGTACAACAGCGGTTGCTTTAGTAGCATCATTCCTTAAAAGTTATTATCCAAATGTTGCAACATATATTCCTGATAGGTACGATGAGGGCTATGGAATTTCATACAAAGGAATTGATTATGCAGAAGACAATGCAATTTCGTTGATAATTGCCTTAGATTGCGGTATCAAATCTATAGATCATGTAACGTATGCAAACACTAAATCAATTGATTTTATTATTTGTGACCATCACTTGCCTGGAGAAGAAGTACCGAAAGCAGTTGCAGTTTTAGACCCAAAAAGATCCGATTGCAAGTATCCTTATGATGAACTTTGTGGATGTGGAATAGGCTTCAAGCTGATTCAAGCTTTAGGTTCAAATTTAAATTATAGTGTTGATAGTTATATTCCCTATCTTGATTTAGTTGCAACAGCAATTGCAGCAGATATTGTTCCAATTACAGGTGAAAACAGAGTGCTAACCAAAATTGGTTTGGAAGTAATTAATTCAAATCCGAGAGCTGGAATTAAAGCGCTAATTCAAAACAGTAAGAAAAATAAATTTACTATAACAGATGTAGTTTTTTATATTGCTCCACGTATAAATGCTGCTGGACGAATAAAACATGGCAATGAAGCAGTTGCATTATTAACAGAATACAATATAAATCAAGCAGAAATTTATGCTTCAGAAATTGAAAATCACAACACCAATAGAAAAGATTTAGACAAACAAATTACAATTGAAGCACTACTTGAAATAGAACTAAAAAAGGAACAAAACAATTTTACAACCGTAGTTTACAATGAAAAATGGCACAAAGGGGTTATTGGTATAGTTGCTTCTCGTTTAACAGAAACCTATTATCGACCAACTTTAGTATTTACCAAAAGTGGTGATAAGCTTGCAGGATCAGCAAGGTCTGTTAAAGAATTTGATGTATACAAGGCAATAGAAGAGTGCGCTTCTTATTTGGATCAATTTGGAGGACACAAATACGCTGCTGGTATGACATTAAAAGAAGAAAATTACGAAGCATTTAAAATAGCTTTTGAGAAAGTAGTAAAAACTACGATTAATCCAGACCTTTTAATTCCAGAAATAACGATTGATTTAGAAATAAATTTTACCGATATTTCGCCAAAATTGATCCGTCTTTTGAATCAATTTGAACCATTTGGCCCAGGAAATATGACTCCTGTTTTTAAATCAAATAGTGTATGTGATACAGGACATGGTAGATTACTTGGAAAAGAAGAAGAACATTTGAAACTATTTATAAAACAAAATGATTCCGAAGGAATACCTGCTATTGGATTTGGAGTAGGAAAAAAAATAGCATTAACAACTCATAAAAAAAATATTGACATTGTATATTGTATTGATGAAAGCGAATACAATGGTTTATATTCTATACAATTAAGGTTAAAAGATTTAAGCGCATCATTAAAAAATGAAATTTAGCTATATAAAATACTTAATTTAACAAAAAAAATACCCCAAAAAAGGTTAACTTTTTGGGGTATTTTTTTTATTATTGATTTAAAAAACTGCTTTTTTTATTTCTTTACAATTAAAAACTCAGATCTTCTGTTTTGTGCATATTCCTCTTCTGTGCATTGGTCTTTACAGTCCACTTTTGGTTCGCTTTCACCATAACCTTTTCCTGTAATTCTAGTTGCAGCTATTCCTTTTGAGATTACATATTGAACAGTTGCATTGGCTCGTTGTTCTGATAGGTTTAAATTATATTTATCGCTACCTCTACTATCTGTGTGTGCTTTTACCATAATGACCATGTTGGCATTATTTTGCATCACTTGTACTAACTTATCCAATTCAAATGCTCCTTCTTGTGTAATATTGCTTTTTTTGTATTCAAAAAATATAGAATTTAACACTACTTCTTTTTCCGTAACTATTACATCTATTGGTTGTAAAGGTGTGTCTATTTTGGTTTGCGTTGGCTTGATTACCTTGGCTACTGCAAAAGTATTTCCTTCAAAACCATCTTTTGATACTTGTAGCGTGTAGCTTTGCTCACATGCTACTCTAAAGTTAACTTCTCCTTTTTCGTTACTCATTTCTGTGGCAACAATATTTTTCTTTTCATCTAGTAACGCCACTTTTGCTTGTGTTAATACCAATCCTGTTTTCCCATTGGTAACTGTTGCTAATAAATCAAGTGCACAAATTGGTTTTGCTTGGTAAATTTGATCGTCTTTATTATCTCTATTTGTTGAGAAAAAACCTATGTTTTTTTCTTGATAAAAAGTAAAGGCAAAATCGTCTTTCTCGCTATTAATTGGTTGGCCTAAATTTACGGCTTCTGCATCTTTTGACAAATCGATTTGAAAAACATCATATCCTCCCAATCCTGGTAGTCCGCTTGATGCAAAAAACAGTGTTTTACCGTCTTCTGATAGATATGGAAAACTTTCGTTTCCTTCTGTATTAATTTTATTACCCGCATTCACTGGTTTATCAAAACTTCCATCTGGTTTTACCGCTATTTTCCAAATATCATTCCCTCCTAATCCCCCTGGCATATCGGAAGAAAAATAAAGTGTTTTACCGTCTCTACTCAATGCTGGATTTGAGGTTGAATAACTACCGCTGTTGAATGGCAAAGGGGTTATGTTACCCCATGTCGATCCTGACTTTGTAGCTTTGAACAAATTTACTTGTCCCATTTTATTTTTAGATACTTTGTCTTTTTCATAGCTGTGCTCTACAAAACTTTCGCTTGCAAAATACATGGTGTTGCCATCTTTACTTACTGTTACTGGTCCATCATTGTATTTTGTGTTCAATTCAGTTACTGGTACTGCATTGGTAACAGTTCCGTCTAAATTGTAATTAGCTTGATAGATGTCTAAGTAGGGTTCGTTTGTCCAACCGTACACTTTTTTAGCTTTGTTTCTTGCACTTGCAAAATAGAGTGCGTTATTGCTTAATACTGCTCCAAAATCGGATTTATCACTGTTTATATCCAAGGCTTTTATGGTATAGCCTTTTTGTTTGCTTAAAAGTTTTGGCAAATAGTCTGGGTTGGATTTAAATGCTTTTGCTCGTTGATCGTTTGGCGCTTTTGCCGCAAATTGTTGCATTTGCTTGTTTGCTTCCTCGTATTTTCCATTTGCTTTTAGCATTTGTGCGTAACGGTAATACGTTTCGGCGTCTTTACTTTGTACTACTGCTTTTGAATACCACTTTACTGCTTCTGTTGTATTGAAGGTATTGTAATAACTGTCTGCTAATTGTTTGTAAACGTATTGATCTGCTTTGTTGGCTGTAACTAATTTTAAATACGCTTCTGCTGCTGCTACGTATTTAAACTGTCCATACAATTTGTCTGCTTTTTTGGTGTCTTGATTCTGGGCCAGTAGGCTTGAACCTAACATTATAATAATTAAGGATATATATAGTTTTTTCATGAGTGCTTGGGCGTTTGATATTAGAAATAACGAGATGAACGGGATACCTTTTTAGGGAAATTCAAATCAAATAACATGATGATTTCGTGCGAGGAAGGTGTAGATACCTTTAAATCTGACACTATGTGATCGTAGGCATAACCAATTCGTAAAGTTGGTGTGATTGCATAATTTGCCATAAGTCCATAACTGTCTTGTAGTCTGTATGTAGCGCCGACTTCGAAGACTTCGCTAAATAAAAAATTGGTAGATACATCAACTGATACTGGTGCATGAAATGCTGATTTTACCATAGCAAATGGCTTGAACTTTAATGTCGGTGACAAATCAAATACGTATCCTCCTGTTAAAAAATAATGGGCCACTTCACTTCCATATTTCTTTCCATTATAGTCTAAATAAGCTGTTTTTAACATGTTAGGAACTGAAAAAGCGATGTAATATTTATTGGTGTAATAGAACAATCCAGACCCGAAATTCATATGGGTTGAGCTTGGATTTCCTCCAGAAAAAGCATCGTCATTTGCCATTGGTAAAGTTGGTAGTATTCGTGAAAAATCTATTTTATGCATCGTTACTCCTGCCTTTACTCCAAAGGCTAATCGATGTTCACCTCCTAAGTTTAAAGTGTATGAAAAGTCTCCGTAAATGTTATTCTCCTCTACTGGACCAATTCTGTCCGATAATACCGATAAACCTAATCCTACATTCTTTCCTACTGGTGAAGATCCGGAGGCTGTAAATGTTGTTGGAGCATCTTCTATATCAACCCACTGTTTTCTATACAACAATCCTATAGACAAATTCTCCTTTGATCCCGCATAGGCCGGATTAATTACGTTCATATTATACATGTACTGCGTATAATGGGGATCTTGCTGACCGTGAACGCCTGTTGCAGTTAAAATCCCCAGTAGTACTACTAAATATATTCTTCTCATTTTTTATTGATTTCTAAATTGTATAATGTTATCTTAAAAACTATTTGAGCTCCAAATTATTTGTTTATTAAAATCCATCCGG
>CANGIF010000036.1 GCA_947453885.1 Flavobacteriaceae bacterium | reverse complement strand
TTATAGATGTCGTTAAACTAAAAAGGTTGCGTTACAACCAAACAAAAATACTGTAACGCAACCTTAATTGGTATAATTATTTTACTTATCTAAAACCACTTTGTAGTTGGCTGTGCCTTTGTTGTTGGTAACTGAAACTATATACAAACCGTTGTTGTAGCTTGACAAATCCAGTATTTTAGTGTCTCCGTTGGATAGTGAAACGGTTTCATTAGAAAGGATTTCGCCTAAAATAGAATATACTTTTACAGCTGTAACACTGTCCTTAACCGCTAAATTAAAAACACCCGTGTTGGACGGATTAGGAAACACCGTTGCCGTTGCGGCAGCAAAGCTTTCTGTTGACAATGTAGGTTGCCATAGTAACGAAATACCTGTAAAATTAGCATCACTTGGAATACCCGTAGTTTGATTATCTACATTAGGACCTTTGGTAAAAGTAAAGTACCGTAGTGTTGTTTGATTAGTACCTGTTCCCCATGTTTCTTCTATAGCTACACGATATGTGCTATCAGATGCAAGATAGCCACCAGGACGCCTAGTACCATCCCAAACTACTGTTCTAGTAGCATAGCCTGATAGCGAACTACCAGTAATTGCATCAATCACATTACATCCGCCACTTGTGGGGTTATAACCTGTATTTGTACCTGCGCAACCTGCTATAGCTGCCCATGACTGTAAGTAATTAAGGGTACTAGTATCGCAAAACCGAACTAAAGTTTTTTGAATTCCAACTGGAAGACCTGAATCGATCCAAATAGCTAAAGCATAATTTCCTGTTCCTTGTGCTATTGGAGTGTAGGTAAAAGTGAGTGTGCCTGCTGTTTGAGCAATAACTTTAGTAGAGAAAATCAAAAGTAAAGCGATTGTATAGAGAAGAAAAATTATTTTTTTCATTTTGGACTTGATTTACAAAATACATTCAAATATAACCATTTTGAGATGGCAAAAGTTTCAATAAAAACTTTTTTTGAATAAAGGGGTGTTTTTTGATTACAAAGCCTCAAAATTTTATTACAACGCCTTACTTTTTAATTACAACGAGTCGAAATTGTATTACAAAGCTTTTTCTTTTCATTACGATGACTTATTTTTTCATTACGATGACCTTTCCTACCTTGGGAAGGTTTGTTTTTATTGAAAAATGAGTTTTTGAAGGAAAAAAATAACTATTTGTAAAACAAAAAAAGAAAGCCGTAATGACCTTCTTTTTAAAAGCGTATTTTTTGAAATAATCTAAGTTACAAAGCAATAGTTTGCTACATAGCAATGCCGTTTCTTATTCAAAACTTTGCATATTTACCAATTTGGTGTACGTACCGTTTAAGGCTAAAAGCGCATCGTGTGTGCCTTGTTCCACAATTTTACCTTTTTGCATAACTACAATTACGTCTGCTTTTTGGATGGTGGACAGTCTATGAGCAATGACTATAGACGTTCGGTTTTGCATCATGTTTTCCAACGCCACTTGTACAAATTTTTCGCTTTCAGTGTCCAACGCTGAGGTAGCCTCGTCTAAAATCATAATTGGAGGATTTTTCAACACGGCTCGTGCTATGGATAAACGTTGTTTTTGACCGCCAGAAAGTTTGTTGCCGCTGTCGCCAATGTTGGTGTAAATCCCTTTTGGAAGAGCGGTTACAAACTCAAAAGCATTAGCAATTTTTAGTGCATCTATAATTTCATCGTCAGTGGCATCTAGTTTTCCTAAAGCAATATTGGCTTTAATGGTGTCGTTAAATAAAATGCTGTCTTGGGTAACTAATCCCATCAACCCTCGCAAAGAATGCAAATCGAGGTCTTTAATGTTTTTGGAATCAATTGCAATTTCGCCATCGGTTACATCATAAAAACGAGTCAATAAATTGGCAATAGTACTCTTTCCACTTCCAGATTGCCCTACTAAAGCAACCGTTTGTCCTTTGGTAACGGTTAGCGAAAAATTGCTTAAAACCAATTCGTCTTCGTATTTAAAATCGATGTTTTTTAGCGCAATTTCAGTTTCAAAATCGTGTTTTTGAATGGCGTTTTCTCTACTTGTAATTGGATTTTCTTGTTCTAAAATTTCCAAAACGCGTTCCGCTGCAGCATTTCCTCTTTTGATACTATAAGAAGCTTTTGAAATGGACTTTGCGGGTGTTAAAATATTATAGGCTAATCCCATATAGGCAATAAAAGAAGCGCCATTGAGTGTTTTTTCAATTAATACCATGTGACCACCGTACCAAAGTAAAATAGCAATAACCATAATTCCCATAAATTCACTCACGGGTGAAGCCAGGTTTTGTCGGTTGGCAATTAAATTGGACAAATTGAAAAACCTACCAGTTGATTGTTGAAAAACAGTGTTAAAATATTTTTCGGCATTGTAGCCTTTTACGACTTTTAAACCGCCAAGTGTTTCTTCAATAGTTGACAAAAAGACACCTTGTTCTTCCTGCGCTTTTGTAGATTGTTTTTTTAATCGTTTGCCAATTAACGAAATGACGTAGCCAGAAAGTGGTATGAAAATAAATACAAAAATGGTCAATTTCGTACTAATTGTAAACATCATTATGATAGTAAAAATGATGGTTAACGGTTCTTTTACAATTAATTCTAAAATGGAAAGCATGGAAGCTTGCACTTCGTTTACATCACCTGCAATTCGGGAAATGGTATCTCCTTTTCTTTTTTCGGAAAAAAAAGCAAGCGGCAAGTCAATGGTTTTTTTGTACATGGCATTTCGCATGTCGCGTAAAATACCGTTTCTTAGAAAAGTGATGAAAAACATGGCAAAGTAATCAGACAAATTTTTCAATAAAAAAATGGAAATAATTACCGTTACCATAACGGATAGGGTGTAACCCACTCCGAAAGTTGCTGTTGAATGTGTAATAAAATAACTGAGATAGTTTTCCAAAAAAGTTTTAGCATGTACTATTCCTTCCCATTTTGGTTGTACTGTATTTTGTTTGGCTTGATCAAAAAGTACCTGCATCATTGGGATTAAAGCCATGAAGGACAGTGTGCTGAACAAGGCATACAAAACATTAAAAAATATATTTAGGTAAGCATATTTTTTATAAGGAACTATAAAATGAAAAATTTTCTTGAAGTTATTCATTAAATTATTTTTAAATCAACAAGTATGTTTTTGATTTTTAAATCCAAAATAGCTTCCACTTTTGAAGCATTTTCAACGGTGTCTAGCGGTGCATTTACACTTACGTAAAACTTAATTTTTGGCTCAGTTCCACTTGGTCTTGCAGCAATTTTTGCGCCATCTTCGGTGTAGTAAATTAACACATCTGATTTTGGAATAGTCATTGTTTCTTCTTCGCCAGTTAGTAAGTTTTTAGCAATTGATTTTTTATAATCTTCTAGCATTACAACTCGTTGACCATTTATTTCTTTCACTGGATTTTCGCGCATGTCAACCATCATTTGGTTGATTTCTGCCAATCCTTCAATTCCTTTTTTGGTTAACGAAACCAAATGTTCTTTGTAAAATCCGTAATCTACATAAAGTTTTAAAAGCTCTTTATAAACAGAACTGCCATTTGCTTTAGCTTGAGCTGCAAATTCACACATTAACAAAGTAGAAGCAACAGCATCTTTGTCACGAACAGCGTCGCCAACCATAAAACCAAAACTTTCTTCTCCACCACCAATGAATTCTTGGTCTGGAAAATCTTTAATCATTTTAGCAATCCATTTAAATCCTGTCAAACCAACTTTACATTCTACATCGTAGCCGGAAGCCAATTCTAGCATCATTGGTGTTGAAACAATTGTAGAACCAATAAATTGATTTCCGGTAATTTTAGCTGCTTTTTTCCATTGTTCTAGTAAAAAGGCAGTCATTAAAATCATGGTTTGATTACCATTTAACAAAATCATTTTTCCATCGTTATTTCTAACAGCAACACCCAATCGATCGCAATCAGGATCGGTACCTACAACAATGTCAGCATCTAATTTTTCAGCAAGAGCTAATGCCATTGTTAGTGCTTCCGGTTCCTCTGGATTCGGAGATTTTACAGTTGGAAAATCCCCATTCGGAACAGCTTGTTCCGCAACGATGTTTACATTTGTGTAACCGGCTTTTTCTAGTGTTTGAGGAACGACTTTTATTGAGGTACCATGAAGAGAAGTAAAAACAATGTTTAAATTTTCTTTTGCGGCTATAGCGGTAGTAAAACTTGCATTTTTAATTGAAGAATCAATAAAGGCAGTGTCAATAGCAGTGTCAATGTATTCAATTAAAGAATTATTAGCGTCAAATTTTATTTCAGTATAACTCAGATTTTCAATTTCTTTAATTATGGCAGCGTCTTGAGGCGGTACTAATTGACCTCCATCTTCCCAATATACTTTGTATCCATTATATTCCGGAGGGTTATGAGAAGCTGTTAAAACAATTCCAGCTTGACAGCCTAAATATTTTAAAGCAAAACTCAATTCTGGTGTAGGACGCAAGTCTGAAAATAAGTAAACTTTAATGCCGTTTGCAGAAAAAACATCAGCTACCACTTTTGCTAAACTAGCACTATTATGGCGACAGTCAAAAGCAATGGCAACTTTTAATTCTTTACCCGGAAAAACAGTGTACATGTAATTAGACAATCCTTGCGTGTTTTTACCTAAAGTATATTTGTTAATTCGGTTGGTGCCAACACCCATAACGCCTCTCATTCCGCCAGTTCCAAATTCTAAATTTTTATAAAAACTTTCTTCCAATTCTTTTGGAGATTGGGTCATCATTGTTTTTATAGATTCGTGTGTGTTGCTATCAAATGTTGGGGTTAACCATTCATTTACTTTGTTTAAAATGTTTTGTTCGATATGCATGCTGCTTTAATTTAGTTTTATTTTTTTAGTACTTAAATTTTGAATGACTTTAATTTTATAATGGAATTTTTTAGGTAAATATTATTTAGATAAATTTAAAGTCAATTTTTAGTTTGTTGTTTTGCTTATTTTATATCGATCTTCATTGTTTTTTGTTCTAAGGATAATTTCCCCAAGAAAACCGGCAAGAAAAAGTTGTGTTCCAATAATCATTGTTGTTAAAGAAATATAAAACCAAGGATTGTTTGTGACCAAGTCGTAAGGTAAATTATGATACAGTTTGTATAATTTCATAGAGCCAATTAAACCTGCTGACAAAAAACCAATAATAAACATTATGGACCCCATAGCACCAAATAAATGCATGGGTCTTTTTCCAAAACGGGATAAAAACCAAATGGTAATTAAATCTAAAAAACCATTAGTGAAACGATTCATTCCAAACTTGGTTTCGCCGTATTTCCGAGCTTGGTGTTTTACTATTTTTTCACCAATTTTAGTAAAACCCGCATTTTTCGCCAAAACAGGAATGTAGCGGTGCATTTCGCCAGAAACCTCTATGTTTTTTATAACACTGTTTTTGTACGCTTTTAATCCACAGTTGAAATCATTTAATTGAACACCCGAAGTTTTTCGAGCCGCCCAATTAAATAGTTTGGAAGGTAAATTTTTAGCAAAAACCGAATCATACCGTTTCTTTTTCCAACCGGATACTAAATCAAAATTTCCTTTAATGATAAGGTCGTAAAGTTCTGGAATTTCCTCAGGATTGTCTTGCAAGTCAGCATCCATTGTAATAACAACATCGCCATTTGCTTTATTAAAACCAGCATGTAAAGCTTGAGATTTTCCATAATTTCTTAAAAACCGAATTCCTTTTACTGATGGATTTTCGGAAGAAAGTTTCTCAATTAAATCCCAAGATTGGTCAGTACTTCCATCATCAATAAAAATAATTTCGTAGGAGTAATTATTTTTATTTACAACAGCAACAATCCAATCATGGAGTTCTTGTAACGATTCTTCTTCATTTAGAAGCGGAATTATTAGGGATAAATTCATTAAATTAAAAACTTTGAGGATTTTCTTTTTTTAGAAAAGCACCAATAATCAGGGAATATATTAACCCGAAAAAAGAGTACATGACTAAAGTAAAAGGGAATACAATAAAAGGATTCATGAATTTTTTAATCATTGAAATGGAAATTTCAAGTTCTTCACTAGTCATGTCAGGTTTTTTAGTTAACATAGCCTCCTTTGAAATAGCAATCATTTCGTTGATAAAGTCCGGAAAAATCAAATTGAAAATCAAATTAAACACAGCATATATGAAAGCTGCGATAAAAGTGATTGAAACTCCAACTTTCAAACATTCGGAAAAAGTGATA
The DNA here is from genome assembly GCA_947453885.1 of Flavobacteriaceae bacterium. Lineage (GTDB taxonomy): Bacteria > Bacteroidota > Bacteroidia > Flavobacteriales > Flavobacteriaceae > Flavobacterium. The sequence goes on along the minus strand of CANGIF010000036.1, from coordinate 27,206 downwards.
AAGCCATTGTTTATTTTGATTTTGTAATTAGTACATCCTAAATAAATAAAAAGTAAAGGTAATAATAAATAATTTGAAACATTTATAATTGTACCAAACGCAGTATTTACAAGTGATTTCATGCCAATTGTGTACATTACTACAAATTCCAAAATCATTATAATACCAAACAATACACCCAGTGTTAATCCAGATTTAGCTGGTGATATACTTTTTTCCATAAAAATTAAATTTATTAATCTACAAATATAGTAATTCCCAATAAAATCTAAGTAAAAAAATGTTTTTTACAAAAACTTAAAAAAAGCGAATTAATGATTTGTAAATTAAAAAATAAATGTATTTTTGCAGACTGAAAATAATAAATTTAAAAACAAAAACTATAATCCGTTTATACCTTATTGTATTAATAAGCAGCAAAACAAATTATAGTAAAATTAATAAAAAAGATTTACACAATGAAAAAAGGAATTCACCCAGAAAATTACAGATTAGTTGCTTTTAAAGACATGTCAAATGAAGATGTTTTTATTACAAAATCAACAGCGGAAACAAGAGAAACAATTGTACACGAAGGTGTTGAATATCCAGTAGTAAAAATGGAGATTTCTAGAACGTCTCATCCTTTTTACACAGGTAAATCTAAACTTATTGATACAGCAGGACGTATCGATAAATTTAAAAACAAATACGCAAAACATATTAAATAGTTTTATAGTAGTGTTTCAAATTTTAAAAAGACCTTCCCTAATCGGAAGGTTTTTTTATTTTATTAAAATAAACTTTGTAATTTTGGGGAGATTTAAAATCTTTTCCAACATAGAATTAATTATATATGAACTACATACTTTTTGACGGGCCAGCACGAACTAATTTGTTACCTTTCACTTTTACTAGGCCAGTTGCTGACATTAGAATTGGAATTTTAACAATTCGTGAAAAATGGGAACTTTATTTAGGATCTACTATTACTACTTTAACAGAAGAATATTTATCTGATAAATTTCCTATGGTTGAATTAGAGACAAATGTAATGCTTAATGCCTCTTTTTTACCCAATGCAACTTTAGTAGATCTAATTGTTAATTTGAAACCCAATCAAGCTATTTTTAAAGACGATTCTGTTATTGCTTTTTATACTCTTGATACACAAGATGAAGTAGATTTTGACACATACGAAGTAATAGAGTACAATGATGAAAAGGTGTTGTTTATAGAACATACTTGGGATATTTTTTCTAAAAATGATGCTGCATTACGTCAAGATTTTGAATTACTCACAAAAGATAGAACTTCAGAACCTATTCCTGAAAGTGTTAATGTAATTTGTTCCAATCAAATTTTTATTGAAGAAGGAGCAAAACTTGAATTTGTCACATTAAATGCGGCTACTGGTCCAATATATATTGGTAAAAATGCGGAAATTATGGAAGGTTCTGTTATACGAGGCCCATTTGCATTAGGTGAAGAAGCTGTAGTTAAATTGGCTACAAAAGTATATGGCGCAACAACAGTTGGTCCACATTGTAGAATTGGAGGCGAAGTAAATAATTCAGTGCTTTTTGGATATTCCAATAAAGGACATGATGGCTTTTTAGGAAATTCAGTATTGGGCGAATGGTGTAATATTGGTGCTGACAGTAACAATTCTAATTTGAAAAATAATTATGAAGAAGTTAAGTTATGGAATTATGAAAAAGGTGGATTTACAAAAACAGGTTTACAGTTTTGTGGATTAATGATGGGTGACCACAGCAAATGTGGAATTAATACCATGTTTAATACCGGTACAGTAGTCGGTGTTAGCACAAATATTTTTGGAAGTGGATTTCCTAGGAATTTTGTCCCTAGCTTTTCTTGGGGTGGTGCATCTGGTTTTGAAACCTATTTAACAAAAAAAGCTTTTGAAGTAGCAAAAGTAGTCATGAGTAGAAGACATGTTGAGTTTTCAGAACAAGACAAAAACATATTAGAACATGTTTTTGAAGAAACTAAAAAGTGGCGCAAGGATTGACTGAATATATAATTTAGTGCAATAAAAAAAACCGTCTTATCAATTTAAGACGGTTTTTTTTGTCGGGGTGGCAGGATTCGAACCTGCGGCCTCCTGCTCCCAAAGCAGGCGCGATAACCGGGCTACGCTACACCCCGAAAGCGAGTGCAAAGATACTTTTTTTTTTGAATTAAACAAGAAAAATAATAAATATTCATAGAAAAAGCACGCATTTTGACTTTGAACTTTCTATATGTAATTTTCATTCCAGTTTTCTTTTAATAAATTGCTTATTAAATATTTTTTTTTATGCTCTAATATTGAAATAGTTGTATTTTTTTTTGTTTCTTATTTCTAATAAAATGACTCGCCAAAAAAATGAAAAATATAAAAAAAAACGTATTTTTTTTCTTTTTTATCTATCCAATTCTGAACTATCTGTTTTGTATTTTTAGATTCCAAAGTGGCTATTATTATTGCAGAATTATAGTTTAATCGTGAAATTTACCTAAAAATCCTTAAAATTAATGCGTTTTACAAGCCTGTTTTTGTACTTTTGCGTGGCTTTAAATAAAAAGAGATGATGAAATTTGATCGTAAAAACCTAAGTGATGTTCAGTTGTTGGATTTATATAAAAAAATCCTTAAACCTAGAATGATAGAGGAGAAAATGCTAATTCTAATCCGACAAGGAAAAGTTTCCAAATGGTTTTCAGGCATTGGGCAGGAAGCAATTGCTGTTGGGGTTACTGCTGTATTGGATCAGGATGAATACATTTTACCCATGCACCGTAACTTAGGAGTGTTTACAGGACGAAACATTCCCTTGTACCGACTTTTCTCACAATGGCAAGGGAAAGCAAATGGTTTTACTAAAGGTAGAGATAGAAGTTTTCATTTTGGAACTCAAGAATTCAATATTATTGGGATGATTTCCCATTTAGGACCACAATTAGGCGTAGCTGATGGAATTGCTTTAGCTAATAAATTAAAAAAAAATGGTAAAATTACAGCAGTTTTTACGGGTGAAGGCGCTACATCTGAAGGCGATTTTCATGAAGCATTGAACATTGCTGCTGTTTGGGAACTACCGGTTCTTTTTGTGGTAGAAAACAACGGATACGGTCTTTCAACACCTACAAACGAACAATACCGTTGTGAGAATATTGCAGACAAAGGAATAGGTTATGGAATGGAAAGTCATATTTTGGATGGGAACAATATTTTAGAAGTAGTTACCAAACTTTCTGAACTTAAAGCATCCATGCTAGTTAATCCCCGTCCAATTTTACTCGAATTTAAAACATTCAGAATGCGGGGGCACGAAGAGGCAAGTGGCACAAAATATGTACCTCAAGAATTAATGGACTTATGGGCAATTAAGGATCCTGTAGAAAATTATAAAAAATATTTAGAAGGAATTGCTGTTTTAAACGATGACTTAGACACTGGTTTTAAAGCTGAATTGAAAAAAGAAATTGACGAGCATTGGACACAAGTTCAGTTAGAGCCCGAAATAATAGCATCGTTTGAAGAGGAGCTTAATGACGTGTACAAACCTTATACTTTTGAAGAAGTTAATCCTTCGTCAGCAACTGAAAACATTCGTTTGATAGATGCAATTTCTAGTAGTTTGCGTCAATCAATGGAAAGACATGATAATTTGGTACTAATGGGTCAAGACATTGCCGAATATGGTGGTGCTTTTAAAATTACAGATGGTTTTGTGGCTCAATTTGGCAAAGACCGTGTGCGAAATACCCCAATTTGTGAAAGTGCAGTAGTTGCTGCTGGAATGGGATTGTCCATAAACGGGTACAAAGCCATTGTAGAAATGCAGTTTGCCGATTTTGTATCTACTGGTTTTAATCCTATTGTCAACTTGCTTGCCAAATCGCATTACCGTTGGCTAGAACACGCAGATGTTGTTGTTAGGATGCCTTGTGGAGGTGGGACACAAGCTGGTCCTTTCCATTCGCAAACCAATGAAGCTTGGTTTACTAAAACACCTGGGCTTAAAGTTGTGTATCCTGCTTTTCCATACGACGCCAAAGGATTGTTAAACACAGCACTAAACGACCCAAACCCTGTTTTGTTTTTTGAGCACAAACAATTGTACCGAAGTGTGTATCAAGACGTGCCTAAGGACTATTACACATTGCCTTTGGGAAAAGCGGCACTTTTAAAAGAAGGTAATCAAGTAACCATTATTTCGTTTGGAGCAGCAATACATTGGGCATTACACACGTTACAAGAAAACCCAACCGTTAAAGCCGATTTACTTGATTTAAGAACTCTTCAGCCATTGGATACTGAAGCTATTTTTACTTCCGTTAAAAAAACAGGACGTGCTATCTTACTTCAAGAAGATTCTTTATTTGGAGGTATTGCTAGCGACATCGTTGCCCTAATAATGGAACACTGTTTTGAATATTTGGATGCACCAGTAAAACGTGTTGCCAGCCTTGAAACTCCAATTCCGTTTACAAAAGCACTAGAAGACCAATATTTGCCTAAATCCCGTTTTGAAATTGCCTTAAAAGAACTTTTGGCTTATTAAGAATTTGTTTTAAAAACCATATTGAAAAAAATATTTTTTTATAATAGTAAATAAATGAAGAGATTGTAAAGAATAGTATTTTTTTTTAAACGGTAATAACCAGTAAAAATAAAAACGGCTATTAAACTACCGAGAATTGAAAATGGGACTTATTTCGTATTTTTTGAAAAGTTGAAACCAACCAAACTAGTCAGTGTACTCTTTTTGTAACTACAAATCTAAATCCAAACTTAATGAAACAATTTTATTTGTATATTTTAATAATTGTATCTTTTAATGGCTTTGCTCAAAACCAGTTGAGTAGCAGTAAAAAACTTTCCGTTTCTTTAACTTAAAAAGTATTAGATTATACTAATTTTCTAAAACAAAAACTCCAATAGTTCTAAAACAATAGAGCTATTGGAGTTATAATTCCAAAACAGAAGCATTTTTTGATTTTAGCTTACATCTTCGTTTTCTTTGTCTAAATATTCTTGAACTATTTCAATAGCATTGGTAACCACATCGCTTAAAGCAGTTATAAAACTACCTTCTTCAGCGCTTTGAATAGCGTGTTTTATAGCTTCAACTTCTTTTGTAATAATTTCATGAGTCACTGCTTTTCCCGAAGAATGAATACCTTCTAAAATTAAATCAATAATTTCTTGTTCAGTTCGACCACGCAAATGTTTTTCTTGACGAATAATTATGTGATCAAACATTCTTGCAGCAATTAAGCCACATTCTTTTATGTCTTCATCTCTTCTATCACCAACACCTGCAATAATTCCTATTTTTTTGGTTGCAGTTACACTTTCTAAATAACCTTCAACCCCTCTATAACCAGCTGGATTGTGTGCAAAATCAATTAATACTTTAAAATTTTTGAATTCAAAAATATTCATTCTACCAGGCGTTTGAGCGACACTTGGAATAAAAGTTTGAAGTGATAAGCTAATATCTTCAGTTTTAAAACCCCAAAGATAACTAGCTAAAGTTGCTGCAAGTGCATTTGCAATCATGAATTTAGCTTTTCCTCCCAACGTTAAAGGTACATGACTAGCTTTTTCAACTCTAATTTTCCATTCCCCTTTTTTTATTGTAATGAAACCATTTTCATAAACAGCAACAATTTTTCCTTCTTTGCATAATTTTTTCACAAATGGATTTTCTTCGTTTAAACTGAAATATGCAATATTACAATTTAAGTCATTTGCTATTTTTAAACAATGATCATCTTCAGCATTTAAGATAGCCCAACCGTCTTTTTTTACACTTTTTACAACAGTACTTTTTACCCTTGCCAAATCGTCTAAAGTATCAATGTCGTTTAAACCTAAATGATCTTCTTGAATGTTTGTTATAATAGCAATGTCACATTTGCTGTATCCTAAACCAGCTCTTAATATCCCACCTCTTGCAGTTTCAAGAACAGCAAATTCAACTGTTGGGTCTTTAAGAATGTATTCTGCGGAAAGAGGGCCAGTAGTGTCTCCTTTTTCCAACATATGATTTTGGATATATATTCCATCAGAAGTAGTAAAACCTACTTTAAATCCATTGTTTTTTACAATATGTGCCAATAATCGAGTGGTAGTTGTTTTACCATTTGTACCAGTTACTGCAATTATTGGAATTCTACTAGGTTTTCCTGGAGGATACAACATGTCAATTACCGGTGCAGCAACGTTTCTTGGCAATCCTTCAGAAGGCGCTAAGTGCATTCTGAAACCTGGTGCTGCATTAACTTCCAAAATACAACCTCCAGTTTCTTTTAAAGGCTGTGTTAAATTTTCCGCCATGATGTCAACTCCACAAATATCCAAACCAATTACTCTAGAAATTCTTTCACATAGAAATATGTTTTCAGGATGCATAAGATCTGTAACATCAACTGATGTGCCTCCAGTGCTCAAATTTGCTGTCGATTTTAAATATACAATTTCGTCTTTAGCAGGTACTGTTTCTAACGTATAATTTAATTTTTCAAGTAAATCTTCTGTATCTCTATCTACATCTATTTGGGTTAATACATTTTCATGTCCATAACCTCTTTTGGGATCTTTATTGGTTTCGTCTATTAATTGTTGAATCGAGTTTTTGCCATTTCCTTTTACATGTGCAGGCTCTCTTTTGGCTGCTGCAACTAATCGATTATCAATAATTAAAACTCTAAAATCAAAACCTGTAATGAATTTTTCAACAATAACTCTTCTGCTGTAATTTTTGGCAAAAGCTAATCCAGCTACAGCATCTTCCCAGTTTTTAACATTAATAGAAGCACCTTTTCCGTGATTTCCATCAAGTGGTTTTAATACTATTGGATACCCAATTTTTTTTATAGTTACTTCTAAATCTTCTTCGTCAACACAAATGCCACCATTAGCAACAGGAATAGATGCCATGTCTAACATTCTTTTTGTTTCTTCTTTATTACAAGCTATATCAACGGCAATATTACTCGTTTTGCATGTGATGGTTGCTTGAAAGCGCATTTGGTTTACACCATATCCTAATTGAACTAAGGAATTTGTTCCCAAACGAATCCAAGGAATATCTCTAGAAACAGCTTCTTCAACAATACTACCTGTACTTGGTCCAAGTCGTACACGCTCTCTGATTTCTCGCATTCGTTTAATATCCGCTTCCACATCATAAGTAGCTCCTGAAATTAACGCTTCTGCAATTGCAACCGCACTTTCAGCAGCAAACATTCCCACATTTTCTTCAGTATAACTAAAAACAACATTATAAATCCCTGGTGTTTTAGTTTCTCTAGTACGTCCAAAACCGGTTTCCATACCAGCAAGAGTTTGTATTTCAAGTGCTATGTGTTCAATAACATGTCCCATCCAAGTACCTTTGTCGATTCTTGAGAAAAAACCACCTCTTGTGCCTTCGGAACACCTGTGTTCAATCATTGTTGGGAACATATTTTCAATTCGTTCTCTAAAACCATCAATTTTATTGGTTGGAAATTGTTCCATTTCTTCCAAATCAAGACGCATTTGGATTAATTTCTTTCTTTGAACACTCCAAATGTTAGGACCTCGAAGTGCTTGTACTTTTAAGATTTTCATAAAATAAGCAAAATTAAATTGGTTTATAGTATTGATAATTAAAATAGTAAATTTTATAATGTTTAATTATAAAAATATAACTATTGATTGTATAAGCTTTATGTTAAAAGACTTAGTTGTAAGTCAACTAAAATAGTTTTTTTTTACATACAAATTAAATATATTTTATAATTTAAACAAAATTCTTTTTCCTACTATTTATTTTGAAGAAAAAAAGTGCCAATTTATTGTGAGTTTTAAGTTTTTATTTATTTTTACCAAATGAAGATATATGGAAAACTAATTATTATAGGTGGTGCAGTGGACAAAGGAAGTTTTACTGAAACTAATTTGGATAAAGACGCATCGAAAAACTTGAATTTTTTTGAAGAAGGCATTCTGAAAAGAATCATTAAAGAATCAAAATTTAAAGAAAATTCACGGATAGAGGTAATAACAACAGCGTCAAAAATTCCAAAAGAAATTGGTTCAGAATACGTTAAAGCTTTGAATTATTTAGGTGCTAAAAATGTTGATGTACTCAATATTGAAAGAAGAGAACAAGCTTCGGATCCTGAAATTTTAGAAAAACTAAAATCATCTGACGTTGTAATGTTTACAGGTGGAGATCAATTACGTTTAACATCAATTTTAGGAGGAACGCCTTTTCATGAAATTTTATTGAATAAATACAAAACCGAAGATTTTATTTATGCAGGAACTTCTGCAGGAGCTGCGGCAGCTTCAAATAATATGATTTATCAGGGCAGTAGTTCGGAAGCCTTACTTAAAGGTGAAGTTAAAATTACAAGTGGACTTGGATTAATTGACGACGTAATAATAGACACTCATTTTGTTCAAAGAGGAAGAATAGGAAGGCTTTTTCAGGCTGTTGTTGGTAATCCCAAAGTACTAGGAATTGGACTTGGAGAAGATACTGGTCTTTTGATTACAAATGGAAAACAAATGGAAGCAATAGGTTCAGGTTTAGTAATTTTAGTGGATGGAAGAGAAGTAAAAGATACTAATTTAACTCAAATAGAATTAGGTCAACCTATTTCAATTAATCATTTAGTGACGCATGTATTAAGTAAAAACGATACTTTTGACTTAGATACTTTCAAAATGACTATTAAAGAATCTCAGTACATTTAAAAAAATCAATTCACTTTTTTAGCAAAAAGCAGTATGAAAATTATCATTCACGGCGGTTTTTTTTCGGAATCAACCACAAATCAGGAAACAAAAATAGCCAAACAAAATGCTTTACTTAGAATTGTAAAAGAGGCATATTTTTACTTAAACGAACATACCGCTCTTGAAACAGCCGTTTTTGCAGTTTCACTTTTAGAAGACGATTCGCTTTTTAATGCTGGTACAGGATCTCAAATTCAAAGCGATGGCAAAATTAGAATGAGTGCCTCATTAATGGACGGAACTACACAAAAGTTTAGTGGAGTAATAAATATTGAGGCAGTTAAAAACCCAATTCAAGTAGCAGCAAAGCTTATGGCTTTTGAAGACCGTGTTTTAGGTGGTGAAGGAGCAACTGATTTTGCAAGAAAGAATGGTTTCGATTTTTTTTCTACCGAAATTCCTCAACGAAAAGCAGAATTTGAAGAAAAATTAAAATCACTTGGCGTTGGAACAGTTGGTGCTGTTGTTTTAGATGCAAATGGAAAACTGGCTGTTGCCACTTCAACAGGTGGGAAAGGATTTGAGCTACCTGGTAGAATTTCAGATTCAGCAACCGTAGCAGGTAACTATGTAAACCGACATTGTGGTGTAAGTTTAACAGGGGTAGGAGAGGATATAGTAAGCAATGCTACTGCTGCAAAAATTGTTACAAGAGTAACTGATGGCTTTTCAATAGAAGCTGCTTTTACAAAAACTTTTCAAGAATTAGCACCTTATGATGGTTTTGCAGGAGCAATAGGAATTGATAGCAAAGGAACCATTTTCCATCTAGATTCACATCCAAGTATGGTTTTTGCTGGTTTTGATGGTATTGAGTTTATTGTTTTTGAATAAAAATGCGCTGTATCCAATTTTATTTCTTCAAATATATATTGCTTTACTAAATTTAATCATTCAATCCCTTATTTTTTCAGGAATAGTATAAACGTAGTACGAATTTATAGTTAAAATTTAAAAAGGAGAAAACAAAAGTAGTATGCGCAGCTAAAAGCTGTATACTATTAGTTCTTTAATCAAAAAAGGGTTAAACTACACTATTTTTTTAATTACCCTTAATTTATGAGTGTGCCTATTGCTCTCCCTATTGTAAATTCCAAGATGGTCGATTCGGTCAATGCGTACTTTTCCACTTGCATGAATGATGTAGTTTTCTTCCATAATTATTCCAACATGAATAATGTTTCCCTCGTCATTGTCAAAAAACGCCAAATCTCCAGGTTCGCTTTCTTCAATGAAGCTCAAAGCTTCACCTTGTTTGGCTTGTTGCGATGCGTCTCTAAAAAGTTTGTAGCCATTTAATTTGTAAACCATTTGAGTAAATCCCGAACAGTCAATGCCAAAAGGTGTTTTACCACCCCATAAATAGGGAGCATTCAAAAACTGATATGCACTTTTTATAATGTTGTTTTTTGCTTTAACCCCACTAGTTTCATAGCCATCAAATTGGTAATTTTCAAAGTTTAAGCTAGGTTTTTTTAAAAAAACAAGCGATGCCCCTAGGGTAATGGGCATTAAAAAACCATTTTCATTTGTAATGTATTCTACCAAGTCACCATTAAGAATAATTGGGTTTGTAGAAAGGAAATTAAAGTCGTTTTCCGAAATGTTTTCAAACTGTTTGGAGTCAATCCAACCGTCGTAACCATCATATTGGAGCTTAATTTTAGTCCATTGTTTTTGTTGTTCCACAACATAAAAATGTTCACCAAAAAGTACTTGCGAAACAATTTCGCTTCGGTCATTTGGTTCAAATCGTAAAGGAATTGAAGCTAGTTTACATATTCCAAACATTGACATTCTTTTAAAAAGAGGAATCTTACATCAGAATTTTGAATCAGTAAGATTCCTCTAAAGTGTTCTTATATTTTTTCGATAACTATTGCAGAAGCACCACCGCCGCCGTTACAAATTGCAGCTGCACCAATTTTTGCATTGTTTTGATTTAATACTTGCAATAACGTTACAACAATTCGAACACCTGAGCATCCAAGTGGATGACCCAAAGCAACTGCTCCGCCGTTTACATTTATTTTATTAGCATCCAAATCTAAAATTTGAGCGTTGGCCAAACCGACTACAGCAAAAGCCTCGTTAAATTCAAAAAAGTCAACATCTTTCGTAGTTAAGCCTGCTTTTTCTAATGCTTTTGGTAAAGCTTTTGCAGGAGCTGTAGTAAACCATTGTGGTTCTTGAGCAGCATCTGCATATCCTTTAATATAGGCAAGTGGAGTCAAACCTAGAGCTATTGCTTTTTCTTCAGTCATTAAAATTACTGCCGCAGCACCATCGTTTATTGTTGAAGCATTTGCTGCAGTAACTGTACCATCTTTAGTAAAAACCGGATTTAAAGAAGGGATTTTGTCAAGTTTAACATTTGTAAATTCTTCGTCTTTTGAAACAATTACAGGTTCTCCGCGACGTTGAGGTACGCTTACAGGAACAATTTCTTCGTCAAATTTTCCTTCGCTCCATGCTTTTGCAGCCCTTTCGTATGATTGTATAGCAAAATCATCCTGAGCTTCTCTCGATATACCATATTCTTTTGCACATAAATCGGCAGATACTCCCATGGCATTATTGTCATAAGCATCTGTAAGACCATCTTTTTGCATTCCGTCTACCATTGAAGCAGGACCAAATTTATACCCATTTCTCAAATGTAGGTAGTGAGGAATTTGACTCATATTTTCCATTCCGCCTGCCACTACAATTTCTGCATCACCTGATAAAATTGCCTGAGTTCCCAACATTATTGCTTTCATTCCAGAAGCACATACTTTGTTTACCGTTGTACAAGCAACTGAATTGGAAAGTCCTGCATATAGAGCAGCTTGCCTAGCAGGTGCTTGTCCAACCCCTGCCTGAACAACATTTCCCATAAATACCTCATCAATTAGGGAAGCATTTAAGTTAATTTTATTTAAAGCACCTTTTATCGCAAAGGCACCTAATTGAGGTGCACTAACGGTAGATAAAGCCCCCATAAAACTACCAATAGGAGTTCTAACCGCTGAAACAATAACAACTTTTTTATTCATAAGTATTGATTTAAAACTATGTTAATAAAATGATTTAATAAAAACAGATAAAATTAATAAAAGCACAAATTGAAAAGGTGTTTTTATTGATAAATATGTTGCAAAATTAATCTTTTTATATAAAATACATATTCTAATTGAATTAATATATTTTTTTTTAAAAAGCAATCTATTTCTTTGATTGCTAGTCATTTTAATTTTTTATTTAAAAAACATTTAAAAAAAGGTAGTAAATAGTTGGATATAACATAATGATAGGTTAAATTTGCAACCTCAAAATAAGACACGTTCTTTGAGAAGGAGAGTTGCCTGAGAGGCCGAAAGGACTTGTTTGCTAAACAAGCGTATGGGAAACTGTACCAAGGGTTCGAATCCCTTACTCTCCGCTCTTTTCGGGGTGTAGCGTAGCCCGGTTATCGCGCCTGCTTTGGGAGCAGGAGGCCGCAGGTTCGAATCCTGCCACCCCGACTTTTTTTGAAAATGGAGGCATAGCTCAGCTGGATAGAGCACCTGCCTTCTAAGCAGGCGGTCGAAGGTTCGAATCCTTCTGCCTTCACTTAAAAAACCCCGCAATTAGCGGGGTTTTTTGTTTTTAATAATTCTATGATGTCTCAAAAAGCGTTTGAAATTTATACTTTTAGTGTTTTAAGTATAATTTTCAAAAACTTATTTGAAAATTACCGTTAATAATTCAATTGGTCAGCTATTTTTATGAGCCAAAAAATAATAAAATGGTTTAGATTCATTTTATTTATTAACTATACTACAATACTTTTACCTTGGTGTGCGTATTTCTTGTCAGAATCAAAATAGAAATCAATTCTACCTAGATTTAACCCATAACAACCTACTTGGTTTACCAAAACATCTTGATTTTCGACATTTTTCACTATTGTTGGTTTGTCTAAAAACGTGTGTGTATGTCCTCCAATAATCAAATCAATGTTTTTTGTTACTGCAGCTAATTTTAGATCGGATGGCTTTTCGGGTTCGTTTTTATATTGGTATCCAATATGTGAAAGGCAAATAACTAAATCACATTTTTTTTCGATTTTTAAAATTTGTGCCATATCTTTTGAAATCTCAATAGGATCAAGGCATTTTGTTTCTTTGTAATTTTTAGGGTCAACTAACCCAGCAAGTTCTACGCCTAGTCCAAATACACCAATTTTGATTCCATCAATAGTATAAATTTTGTAAGGACGAACAAACCCATCCATAAGCGTGTTTCTAAAATCGTAATTAGCACAAAGAAAATCAAATTTAGCATTGGGCAACTGAGAATGCAAGCCTTCAATTCCATTATCGAAATCGTGATTACCAATTGCCGCTACGTCGTATTGCATCATACTCATCAGTTTAAACTCTAATTCTCCACCGTAATAATTAAAATAAGGAGTTCCTTGAAAAATATCTCCTGCATCGAGAAGCAAAACATTTGGATTTTCTTTTCTAACAGCTTGAATAAGTGCTGCTCTGTTAACTACACCACCCATATTAGGATTTTTTGGATCGTCAGCAGGCATTGGATCTATGTAGCTGTGTACGTCGTTAGTGTGTAAAATTGTTATATGTTTTATTGTATTTTTTTTAAAACTACTTAAAGATAAACCTCCGAGAGTTAATAATGCGGATGTTGCAGCTGTTTTTTGTATAAAATCTCTTCTTTTCATGTCTTAATTATTCTTTAGTAATTCTAATTGATTTATTTACTTTAACTGTATCAACAGCAGTAAAATAATCTATCATAATGTTTCGTAATTTGTAGTTCATATCATGACTTCCGATTCTTTTTTTAAAAAACAGCATGTTGTCACCGCCATTTGAAAGATAATCTGAGGTGCCTACAAAATATATTTTAGTCAAATCGAGGGGTTTGTTTTGTATTAAAATATTTTTTGGAGTGTTATTTGCGTCAATTGTAAAAGTTAATCCAGAAACTGGATGTGGTTTTTTTTCTGCAATGATGTAGTTTACCATTTCTAAAACTTGTTCACCTTTAAGTTCAATAATATACAAGCTATTTTCAAAAGGCATGATTTGGTAAGCATTTCTCATATTTACGGTTCCTTTTGGCAAAATAGTTCTAATACCTCCATGATTGAGTAAACAAATATCCATTAACTTGTTTTCTCGCTTTAAAAATACATTGTTGCCATATTGAAAGGTAATGTCAGCTAAAAGATTGCCTATATTGGTTTGCCATTCACCTTTTTTATCTAATGTTTCAGGATTGTAAGCCAACATCTGATTCAGTTCTTGATCCAAATGATCTTTGTAGGGTTTGATGTAATTTTCAATGTCGGGATTTGTGTTTGTTTGACTTGAAATCGCAACTTTTTTACCTTCAATTTTGGTTAGATAATTTTTTTGTTCATGACAAGATAAAAAAGCAATAAATGTTAAGAATAAAACAAAATGTTTCCATCCGAGCGCATAGTTTTTTAGTTTTACCATTTGAAATGTGACTTATTTAAGTAAATTTGTAATTCAAGTAAAAGTACTATGTTTTTAAATCATATAAAGAATTTTTGGTTAAATAAATTGTTAATTAACAAACTTTACCAATCTAAACCCAGTACGCTTAATACAACAATTCAATCGGTCGGGCTTTTAATTGATGCTTCTAATTTTGAATTCAAAGAACAATTACTTTCAGAATTAGTAGCAAATGGCATTAATGAACAAAAAGTTTCAGTTTTAATTTATCTCGATAAAGTAAAAAAAAATGAAGTTTTCAATTATCCAACGTTTAGTTTCAATCAATTAAATTGGAAAGGCGATTTTACAACAACAATTGTTCAAGACTTTGTGCAAACAAAATTTGATTTATTAATAAGTTATTACGAAACGGAAAAAATACCGTTACTATTGATTACAAGTCAATCGAAAGCACAATTTAAAGCTGGTTTTTCAGTTATAGATAAACGATTGAATCATTTAATGATTACAACTCAAGTAGAAAACTTTAAAGTTTTTGCTCATGAATTGATACGTTATTTAAAAATTTTAAACAAAATATAATATGCAATCACTTATTGGTACTGGCGTTGCACTTGTAACACCTTTCAAAAAAGATTTTTCAATAGATATAAATGCCTTATCAAAAATTGTCGAATTTCAAATAGAAAATGGAATTGATTATTTAGTAGTTTTAGGAACAACTGCTGAAAATGCAACTTTAAATGCTACTGAAAAAAATACGGTCATTCAAACCGTTATTACTGCAAACAAAGGAAGATTACCTTTGGTTTTAGGTATTGGTGGTAATAATACTGCTGAAGTGGTTGAAGAGTTGAAAAATAGAGATTTAGCAGATTTTACAGCTGTTTTGTCCGTTTCACCGTACTATAATAAGCCAACACAAGAAGGGATATACCAACATTTTAAAGCCATTTCGGAGGTATCGCCGTTACCAATAATTTTGTACAACGTACCAGGAAGAACGGCTAGTAATATGGAACCTGCTACAGTAATTAGATTAGCAAATGATTTTAAAAATATTGTAGCTATTAAAGAAGCAGCAGGCGATCTAGTTCAGGCGATGAAATTAATTCAAGCAAAGCCTAAGGGGTTTTTAGTAATTTCAGGCGATGATATGGTAACGCTTCCAATCATTTTAGCTGGTGGAAGTGGCGTGATTTCAGTAATTGGCGAAGGTTTTCCAAAAGAATTTTCTAAAATGGTACATTTAGGTTTGGAACGAAAAGTCGATGAAGCATATCACATACATTACAAAATGGCAGCTTGTATTGACCTTATTTTTGAACAAGGAAATCCAGCTGGAATTAAAGAGGTATTCAAAATTTTGGGATTGTCTGAAAATACAGTTCGTTTGCCATTAGTTAATGTAAACGAAGATTTATCAAATAGAATTCACAAATTCATTAATTCAATTAAAGAATAGTTTTAAAACCTTGCTTATTTCTGTATAAAAAAAATATTTTGTAGTAACTAATTAATAACTAAATTTGCAGGCTTCTATTTTTACAATCTAATACAGATTTAATTGAAAATAGTAGTAAATCCATAAAAAAATGAAGAAACTATTTGTTACAGTGTTATTTTCCTTTCTACTATTTTCATGTAGTCCTTTTCAAAAAGCTTTGAAATCAGAAGATGAGAATTTTAAACTTGAAATTGCTACTAAAAAATACGAAAAAGGTAAGTACGAAAAAGCAATCAGGCTTTTTGAGCAAATTGCACCAAATTTTAGAGGGAAATCCCAATCTGAAAAAATGTTTTATATGTTTGCCCAGTCGTATTACAAAACCAAACAATATTATTTAGCAGGATATCAATTTGAAAAATTTGCTTCGAGTTATCCAAAAAGTGAAAAAGCTCAAGAAGCGGCATTTTTAGGTGCAAAATGTTATTCAAAGCTTTCTCCAGTTTACAGTTTAGATCAAGTAGATACCAATAAAGCCATAGATAAATTACAAACATTTATTGATACTTATCCAAATTCAGAATACATGGCTGAGGCAAATGGAATTGTAAAATTGTTAAGAGAGAAACTTGAAAAGAAAGCTTTTGAAATAGCAAAACAGTATAATAAAATTTCTGATTTTAAATCTGCTCTTGTTGTTTTTGATAATTTTATAGCAGATTATCCTGGAACACCTTATAAAGAGGAAGCCTTATTTTTAAAATTTGATTCAGCTTACAAACTAGCTATAAACAGTATTCCTTCTAAGATGCAAGAACGATTAAAAACGTCAATTGTTTGTTATAACAATTTGCTAAAATTTAATCCAAATACAAAATTTAAAACAGACGCCGATTTAATGTTGGTAAGAATAAATAAAGATTTACAACAATTTTCAAAATAAAAAAGTCATGGATTTAAAAAAGACGAAAGCACCAGTTAATACAATTACCTATAACAAAAGTGTAATAGAAGAACCTACTGGAAATGTTTATGAAGCAATTACAATTATGGCTAAAAGAGCTAATCAAATTAATTCTGAAATTAAAAAAGAATTAACTGAAAAATTGGAAGAGTTTGCAACATACAATGATAGTTTGGAAGAAGTTTTTGAAAACAAAGAACAAATAGAAGTTTCTAAATTCTATGAAAAATTGCCAAAGCCACATGCATTAGCAGTTCAAGAATGGCTTGATGATAAGATTTATCATAAAGAGGGAACTAAAAACTAATACTGATGTCAGTTTTAAGCGGTAAGAAAATAGTACTAGGCATTTCTGGTGGGATTGCCGCATATAAAACAGCATTATTAGTTCGGTTATTAGTAAAAGCAGGTGCCAATGTTCAAGTAATTATGACACCTGCTTCTAAAAACTTCGTAACACCTCTTACACTTTCTACACTTTCAAAAAATCCAGTTTATTCGACTTTTTTTAACGAAGAAGATGAAAATAACTTATGGAATAATCATGTTGAATTAGCGCTTTGGGCTGATTTTATTTTGATAGCTCCGGCAACAGCAAATACACTTTCCAAAATGGCAAATGGCACCTGCGATAATTTACTTATGGGAGTGTATTTATCAGCAAAATGTCCCGTCTATTTTGCCCCAGCTATGGATTTAGATATGTATAAACATGGATCAACACTAGAAAATTTTACTATTCTCCAAAAATTTGGAAACATTTTAATTCCGGCAGAAAGTGGAGAACTAGCCAGTGGACTTAATGGAGAAGGAAGATTAGCTGAACCAGAAAATATAGTTAATTTTATTGAAGCTGACCTAGGTGCTAAACTTCCTTTACGTAATAAAAAAATTTTAGTAACTGCAGGTCCCACTTATGAAGCTATTGATCCCGTACGTTATATAGGGAATCATTCTTCAGGAAAAATGGGTTTTGAAATTGCTACTTGTGCAGCTGAATTAGGTGCACAAGTAATATTAATTACAGGTCCTACGTCATTAAATTGTCAAAACAGTTCCATACGAGTTATTTCGATTGTTTCTGCTCAAGAAATGTACAATGCTTGTCATAAATATTATGATTTTGTTGATGTTGTAATAGCAGCAGCAGCAGTAGCAGATTACAAACCTAAAGTAGTTGCTGAACAAAAAATTAAAAAAAACGATAGAAGTTTCAGTATAGAAATGGAAAAGACAAAAGATATATTATTTTCGCTAGGACAAATAAAGAAAAATCAATTTTTAGTTGGTTTTGCATTGGAAACAGAAAATGAAATTGAACATGCATTACAAAAAATTCATAAAAAAAACTTAGATTTAATTGTTTTAAATTCACTTAATGATGAAGGTGCTGGTTTTGGAGTGTCAACAAATAAAATTACATTTATTGATACAAAAGGAACGGTAGAGTCATTAGAGTTAAAATCAAAAAAAGAAGTTGCCAGAGATATAATAAATAAAGTAATACATCATTATAATGAATAAGTTAATAGGATTTCTTTTCCTCTTTTTTACTTTTTTTGTTCAAAGTCAAGAACTAAACTGTACGGTAAAGGTGAATAGTGAAAAAATAGGCAGCACAAATTTAAATGTTTTTAAAACTTTAGAAACAGCTTTAAATGAATTTGTAAATAAAACAATATGGACCACCGATGATTATAAGTCAAGCGAACGAATTAATTGTTCCTTTACTATTGTTGTTGATTCGTATGAAGCAGATCAATTTAATGCTAGTATTCAAATTCAATCTTCAAGACCTGGGTATAATTCTACGTATGCATCTCCTATTTTTAATTTTAACGATAAAAATTTCAATTTTAAGTATATAGAATTCGAAAGTCTATTGTACAACCCAAACAGTTTTGATTCAAATTTAATAGGGGTAATTTCATTTTATTGTAATTTAATTGTTGCGTTAGATAAAGATACATTTTCTAAATTAGGAGGTTCAAGTTCTTTTGAAGTGGCACAAAATATTGCTAGTCAAGGACAATCAACTTCTTATAAAGGATGGTCACAAAATGATGGCAATAACAGTAGATTTTATTTAATTAGCGATATTTTATCTGGTACATATAGCTCATTTAGAGATGCTTTATATGATTATCATTTTCTAGGCATTGATTTAATGTACAAAGATCCTAAAGCAGCCAAAGAGAATATTCTTTTAGCATTAAATGACATGAATAAAGTTCATAATGCTAGACCAAATGCTTTTTTGACAAGAGTGTTTTTTGATGCTAAATCAGATGAAATTGTTTCCATTTTTTCAGGAGGACCAAAAATGGCTCTTGAACCTGTTTTAGATGTTTTAAATAGAATAAATCCTTTGAATTCTACAAAATGGAGTTCAATAAAAAATTAATATTATTTTTTTATCTTAATAATAAATGCTTACTTCAATAACTATAAAAAATTACGCTTTAATTGAAAAATTAGCAATTAATTTTTCTGATAAATTTACAGTTATTACTGGAGAGACAGGTGCGGGAAAATCTATTTTATTAGGAGCGTTGGGATTAGTTTTAGGGAAGAGAGCAGATTTAACTTCGTTAAAAAACAAAGATGAAAAGTGTGTTGTTGAAGCTCATTTTGAAATATCGAGGTACAATTTGAATCAGTTTTTCGAGTTGAATGATTTAGATTTCCAAGAGCAAACTATTATTAGACGAGAAATATTGCCAAATGGAAAGTCACGTGCATTTGTCAATGATAGTCCTGTGAACCTTCAACTATTACAAGATTTAAGTACATACTTAATTGATATTCATTCACAACATCAAACTAGCGAATTGAGCGATGAAAATTATCAGTTTTTAATTTTAGATGCTATTGCTGAAAATCATGAAGATATTAATGCTTATGGCTTGGTACTCGCTGAATATAAAAGGAATACAATATTTTTAACTGCATTATTAGAACAGAAGAATAGTTTAAGTAAAGAGCAATCCTACAATTCTTTTCTTTTAGAAGAACTTTTAGCATCAAAATTAGTATTAGGTCAACAAGAAGAATTCGAGGCATTATTTGAAACTTTGAATAATGTTGAACTAATAAAAGAACAACTAGATAAAACTTTTGCAATTGCAAATGATGATCAAATTGGAGTTCAACAAAATTTAAAGGAAATTAAAAGTTTACTTCAAAAAACAGTTGTTTTTTCACCAAAATACAACCAATTTCATGAACGTATTTCGAGTATTTTGATAGATTTTAATGATGTAATTGACGAAGTTCGAGAAGAAACGGAAATTTTGATTGGGGACCCTGAAAAACTTGAATTGATAACGAACAAACTTCAGGTTATCTATTCTTTACAAAAAAAACATCAAGTTTCTTCGGTTGATGAGTTATTATTAATTCAAGGCGACTTAGAAAATAAAGTCATTAAAGTTGATGAAATCGAATTCGATATTTTAAAACATAAATCTTTAATTAATAAAAATCAAGAAAAATTAAATGATTTAGCCCAACAAATTTCTAAAAAAAGAAGAACTGCAATACCTGTTTTAATAGATAGACTAACTACAGTCATAAAACAATTGGGAATGCCTGATGCTCAATTTCAAATAGAAATTGAGCAATCGGAACATTTTTATAGTAATGGTAAAGATACCATATCATTTTTGTTTTCGGGAAATAAAGGATCTAATTTTGGAATATTGAAGAAAGTTGCATCTGGAGGTGAGTTATCCAGAATAATGCTGGCGGTAAAAGCAACTTTAGCTCACTATTCTAAATTACCAACTATTTTATTTGATGAAATAGACACTGGTGTTTCTGGGGATATTGCAAATAAAATGGCTGAAATTATGAAAGGAATGAGTGTTTCCATGCAAGTTTTTGCAATTACTCACTTACCTCAAATAGCTGCTAAAGGGAATCAACATTATAAGGTTTATAAAATAAATCAAGGTGAAAAAACCATTTCAGAAATAAAACTTTTAAATGATGATGAAAGAATTCTAGAAATAGCTGAAATTTTGTCTGGTAAAAATAGTTCTGATTCAGCTCTAAATCTAGCAAAATCGTTGTTAAACTAATATTTTAATTTATATTTGTTTAATAGTAATAAATTATAATAAAAAATAATAGTAAAAATAAACTATAAACTCAAAGTATGATTATAGAACCAAGAATGAGAGGATTTATTTGCTTAACAGCACATCCAAAAGGTTGTCAGCAAAATGTGAAAAATCAAATTGATTATATAAAATCTAAAGGAACAATTGCTGGTGCTAAAAAAGTGTTAGTAATAGGAGCATCCACAGGTTTTGGTTTGGCATCAAGAATAACAAGTGCATTTGGTTCTGGCGCATCAACAATAGGTGTGTTTTTTGAAAAACCACCAACTGAAGGCAAGACGGCTTCTCCAGGATGGTATAATTCTGCAGCATTTGAGCAAGAAGCTCACAAAGCTGGCTTGTATGCCAAAAGTGTAAATGGTGATGCTTTTTCAAATGAAATTAAAGAGCAAGTAATTGAAATGATTAAAGCGGATCTTGGTCAAATTGATTTGGTAATTTATAGTTTAGCATCTCCAGTAAGACTACATCCAACTTCAGGAGTAGTGCATCGTTCGGTTTTGAAGCCAATTGGTGCCGTTTATTCAAATAAAACAGTAGATTTTCATACAGGTAATGTATCAAATATTTCGATTGATCCATGCAATGAAGAAGATATTCAAAATACTGTCGCAGTAATGGGTGGCGAAGATTGGTCAATGTGGATAGATGCCTTAAAAAAGGCAGATGTTTTGTCTAATGGAGCCATGACTGTGGCTTATTCATATATTGGACCATCTTTAACGGAAGCTGTTTATAGAAAAGGAACAATTGGTAGAGCCAAAGATCATTTAGAAGCAACAGCATTTTCAATAACAGAAAGTTTAAAAAAAATTAATGGCAAAGCCTATGTGTCAGTAAATAAAGCATTAGTAACTCAAGCAAGTTCTGCAATTCCAGTAATTCCTTTGTATATATCATTATTATATAAAGTAATGAAAGAAAAAAAGCTACATGAAGGTTGCATCGAACAAATTCAACGACTTTACAATGAAAGATTATATACTTCATATCCAATTGCAACGGACGATAAAGGGAGAATTAGAATTGATGATTGGGAAATGAGAACAGATGTTCAAGACGAAGTAAGTGATTTATGGAAAATAGCAACAACTGAGACTTTGGTTGAAATTGGCGACTTGTATGGTTATAAACAAGATTTTTTAAATCTATTTGGATTTGGTTTAGAAGGTGTTAATTACCAAGCTGATGAAGATGAAATGGTGAAAATTGCAAGTATTTAGAAGAACTTAAGATAAAAAAAAACTCGAAATTATAAATTTCGAGTTTTTTTTTTATCTTTATGCTCTAATTATAAATTTTATAAAAATGAAAAAAATTATTTTATTATTTTTTACATTGTTACTGGGCAATTTTATTTCAGCGCAATGTTTAACTTCTACACAGGGACAATATCCTGCCACTACCTATTCTTCTCAGGTATGTAATGGATTAACTGTTAACTCAATTACCACTTGTGGATACGGAAGTGAATATTCAGCAGTTACTGTAATTGCTGGTGAAACTTACACTTTTTCAAGTTCTGTAGCAACAGATACCATTACAATTAGTGCAGATTCTGGCGCAACCGCTGCTGCATTTGGAGTTGGAAGTGTAACGTGGGTTTCTACAATTTCTGGTGATATTTGGTTTTATACTCATATAGCCAATTGTGGAGAAGAAATAGCCTGTAGAACTAGATCGATTGTTTGTGGAACACCACCAACTTGTATTAGTCCGACTGCATTAACTTTTTCTAATATTACAACTACTTCAGCTACTGTTTCATGGACAGCCTCTACTACAGTTCCAGCAAATGGCTACGAATATATTGTATCGACAACAAATACTGCACCTATAGCAACAAGTGCTCCAACTGGAAATGTAGCTGCTGGCGTTACTACAGTTGATTTATCAAATTTAACATCTGGTACAACTTATTATGTTTGGGTTAGATCGGTTTGTAGCAGTACAGACTCTTCTTCTTGGAGTAGCGTTGGAACTTTTTCAACTTTATGTACAACTGTTACTGATTTTACTGAAAATTTCGATGCAGCTCTTACCTTTCCAGCATGTTGGGCTAGAGTAGGAACCGGTGGAAGTACAAATGTACAGTCTTCAGCAAGTGGTCCTTCTCAACCTAATGTATTGTACATATATGGATCAAGTGCTACAAGTCAAGGGTTAGTGGCAATGAAACCAGTTTCTAATGCTGGCGATGGTACACATAGACTTCGTTTTAAAGCTAGAGGGAATTTTACTTTAGGAGGGAATATAGAAGTAGGATATGTAACTAATCCTTCTGATCCAACAACTTTTGTTGGATTACAAACATTTACAACTACTTCAACTACAGTTTACGATTTGTTTACAGCAACTTTAGGAACTGCTCCTGGAACTAACCAAGTTCTAGCTTTTAGACATACTGGAACACCAGCCTACAGTATATTAATTGATGATGTAGTTTGGGAGGCAATTCCAAGTTGTATAGAACCTACTCAAATAGTAGCTAGTGCTATTACTACAACATCTGCAACAATTTCTTGGACAGCTCCAACATCTGCTGCACCTGCAAATGGCTATGAATATTATTTAGCGACAACAACTACTGCTCCGTCTTTAACAACTACAGCTACAGGATCAGTTGGTGTAGGAATAACCACTGCAAATTTAACTGCTTTAACTCCAGCTACAACTTATTATGTTTGGGTACGAAGTGTATGCAGTAGTACAGATAGTAGTAGTTGGTCTATTGTATCTTCTTTTGCTACTCCATGTATAGCAATGACAACACTGCCTTGGACAGAAAATTTTGATGCATTAACAGCAGGAACGAATATTTTCCCAAGTTGTTGGGCATATACCAATACATTAAGTACATGGTCAATTTCTACAACTCCTGTTGCACATAGTGGTGCAAATTCATTAAGAAGAACATGGAGTACAGACGGTTGGGCATTTACTCCTATGGCTACTTTAACAGCTGGTGTTTCTTATTCTTTTAGTTATTATTTAACTACAAATGATACAACAGTTGGATACGATTTAACAATTGGAGTTGGAAATGGTCAAACAGCTACTAGTATGACTACTACACTTTCAACAGTTACAGGATATCAAGGGCCAACTTGGACTAAGTTCACTTATCAGTTTACGCCAACGACTTCAGGAGATTACTCTTTTGGAATTCATGTAGTTGCACCAGTTGCTCCCAATGGAATTAACTTTGATGATTTTAAATTGGAAGTTACGCCTTCTTGTTTAGAACCTACTCTAGTTGTTTCTTCAAATATAACAACAACTACAGCAACAATTTCTTGGACAGCTTCAACTTCTACACCTGCAAATGGCTATGAATATTATGTTGCGACAACAACTACTGCTCCATCAACTTCAACTACAGCTACAGGATCAGTTGGTGCAGGAATAACTACTGCAAATTTAACTGCTTTAACTGCTGCAACAACTTATTATGTTTGGGTACGAAGCGTATGTAGTAGTACAGATAGTAGTGGTTGGTCTATTTCAACTAGCTTCACTACACCTTGTAATGCAATAGCAACACTACCTTGGACTGAAAATTTTGATACTATGTCAACAATTGGGGCTAATGTACTTCCAAGTTGTTGGACTACAGTGGCAGGAACAAAACCATGGACTTCTGCTTCAACAACAACTACAACTTATAATATGCCAATGTCCGCTCCAAATTATATGCAGGTTGCTTATGGAGGAACAGTAGCAAGTGATTTGTGGACTCCAGGTTTTGCTTTAACTGCTGGTCAATCGTATGATTTTTCTTTCAATTATAATACAAATGGAACTACATCGAGCTACATTGGTTTTACAGGAAATGTTTTTGTAAACAACAATGCATCGTTAACAGGTGCTACAAACTTAGGTACTTTTATTACTAGTACACAAGGTACAGCTACTTATACATTATACACTGTAACATTTGTACCTGCAACTAGTGGTACCTATTATTTTGATGTTAATGTGAGTTCTACTTCTGCTCCATGGTATTTAGGAGTGGATGACTTTCAATTAAAAGTTACGCCTCCTTGTACACCTCCTGCGGCTCCTACAGCTAATGCACAATCTTTTTGTGTAAATACTGGAGCCTCTGTAGCTAATTTAGTTGCTACTGGAACTGGAACTATTACTTGGTATGCTGATGCTGCTGCTACAACTGCATTGGCTTCTACAACACTATTGTCTTCAGGAACTTATTATGTTGGTCAAACACTTACAAATTGTCAAAGTCCAATAACACCAGTTGTAGTAACACTTACAACTCCTGTTGTTCCTATTTTTACACCAGTAGCTCCAATTTGTGCTGGTTCAGCACCGGTAATGTTACCTCCTTTTTCAGTTAATCAAATAGCTGGAACTTGGAGTCCTGCTATGGTTGATACTATGACTACTGGTACTTATTTATTTACTCCTAATGCAGGTCAATGTGCGGCTCCTGCAACTCAAACAATTATAGTAACTAGTACATCTGCTCCTTCAGGTGCTTCTACTCAAACATTTATTAACGGTCAAACTGTTGGTGATCTAGTTGCTGTTGGTACAGCTATTGTTTGGTATACTTCGGCTAATGATGCTGCTGTGGGTACTAATCCAATTCCTTTTACTACTGCTTTAGTTGATGGAACAACTTATTATGCTACACAGACAGTTGGTAATTGTACCAGTATGACTTCTCTTGCGGTTACAGTAATTGTAACTTTAGCTACTGATGGATTTGATTCCAAAGCATTTACTTACTATCCAAATCCAGTTAAGGATGTATTGTCAATTTCCTATACTAAAGCCATTTCTGAAGTAAGAATTTACACTATTATAGGACAAGAAGTAGCTGTTAAATCGGTTAATGCTACTCAATCGGAAATAGATTTGTCTAACCTTCCTAGTGGAACTTATATGGTTAAAGTTACATCGGATAATCAGACTAAAACAATTAAAGTTATTAAAGAATAATTTTTATATGTTATTGTGCTTCAAAAGCCACTCTTCGGAGTGGTTTTTGTTTTTTATAAAAGTATATTTGTGTTTTAATTTGTAAAAAAAAAAGGATTTATGAAAACAATTGCCGTTATTCCTGCACGCTATAATTCTACTCGTTTTCCTGCCAAGCTGATGCAAGATTTAGCAGGAAAAACTGTTATTGCCAGAACGTACGAAGCTGCTGTGGCCACTCATTTATTTGACGATGTTTTTGTGGTTACTGACAGCGCATTGATTCAGCACGAGATTCTTTCAATTGGAGGAAAAGCCATTATGAGTACTAAAGAGCATGAATCGGGCAGTGACAGGATAGCAGAAGCTGTTTTTGACATGGAGGTTGATCTTGTTGTAAATGTTCAGGGCGATGAGCCTTTTATTAAAAAAGCGCCTTTAGAGCAGCTTATTGCGGTTTTTAAAAATGATTTTGATTCGAAAATAGATTTAGCTTCGTTAATGCGGGAGATTACCGCTACTGCTGAAATTGAAAATCCTAATACTGTAAAGGTGGTTGTGGATCAATTTAATTTTGCTTTGTATTTTTCAAGGTCGGTAATTCCTTATCCTAGAGATTTGAATTCGGGGGCAAAATACCTGCAGCACATTGGTGTGTATGCTTTTAGAAAACAAGCGTTGCTTGATTTTTATAGTCTTCCAATGAAGGAATTAGAGGCTTGCGAAAAGCTGGAACAATTGCGGTATTTGGAATTTGGAAAACGAATTTGTATGGTAACAACTGACCATGTAAGTATTGGAATTGATACTCCGGAAGATTTGGAACGCGCCAAGCAGTTTTTAAGTACTAACCCCATTTTGTAGTTTTTCCAGCTAAAGGGTTTTGTTCAACTAAAGGGTTTTGTTCAACTAAAGGTTTTTTTTCAACTAAAGGGCTGACTAGGGTAACTAAAGGCATGAATTGAACTGCTAAAGGGCAGACTAGCTTTTTTAAAGGGACGAAATGAGTTGCTAAAGGGCTGACTTGAATTGCTAATGCAACGACTGGAATTTTTAAAGGGTTGACTGGAGTTTCTAAAGGCTGGAATTGAACTGCTAAAGGGCTGACTGGAGTATCTAAAGGGAGGAATTGAATTTCTAAAGTTTTTTTTGATTGTAGTTTTTTTGTGGTTTTTGTAAAATGGTAGTTTAAATAAGCAACCCGCTACTTTTTATTGGTAGCGGGTTGTTTTTTTTAGGGTGTTTGTGGGGTGTCGGGTTTTTTGGTTTTGGTGTTGTTTAGGGCGGCGCATTCATAATTACTCAATTATTTGTATATCAATAAAATAATTGTTATTTTAGAAGAAACAAACCCCGAAATTACCCAAAAAGAGTCAAAAACGGGGTTTTTCTTTAAATGCTATGCCAAAAATACTACGTTTAAGCGAATTTCAATACGAAATTCCAATTTTTACTATCA